>CAZOUA010000023.1:0-43523 GCA_964582865.1 uncultured Nitrospira sp.
TGTTTTGGTCGGGGCGAGCCGATTTGAACGGCCGACCACTCGCACCCCAAGCGAGTACGCTACCGGGCTGCGCCACGCCCCGACGTGTGTTTCCTGTACTATAAACTTGTGCATTGTCGCCTTGAACGCTGGTCAATTGCAACCGGTTGGAAAGGAGACTCCGCGGCTTCGGTAGATCATGGATGAGACTCAAGAATTTTCAAGATGGCCTGTAAATTCCCCCGCAACTTCTGCGCCAGTTCTTTGGGCTTGAGGCGCTGGACCGATACCCGGCCGCGACGCGCCCAATACCGCTTCACACCCTCAAGCGTATGCCCTTCCTCGTACAACATCCGTTTGACTTCCAGTACCGTCTCGATATCGCGCCTCACGTAGAGACGCTGATTCCCACGACTTTTCTTCGGCTTGAGAAATGGAAACTGCGACTCCCAGAATCTCAGCACGTACGCAGGAAGCTTCGTCAACTGGCTGACTTCGCCAATTTTATAGAAGACTTTGCTACCCAGCCTGGGCTCATTCCCCATCGACCGGTCCTCGTGGCGGGAGTTGATACAGGTGAGCGAACGCTGTTACGAGTTGACGTACTTCTTGAATACTTGACTGGGACGGAAGGTGACCACACGACGGGGCGTGATGCCGATTTCTTCGCCGGTCCGCGGATTCCGGCCCTTTCGTGCGCCCTTGCTCCTGACGACAAAATTCCCGAATCCGGCGATCTTGACAGAATCTCCCTTTTGTAACACCGCTTTCAGCATGTTGAGCACAAGCTCGACGATATCGGCTGCTTCATTCTTGGAAATGCCGACCTGCTTGTAAATTTCGTTTGCGATATCAGCCTTTCTCATGCTCTCCCCCCTTGCGTAACCCGAACAGCGTCGCCTGGAATATCTGTCATTCCATCTGACACGAGAGACACTTTTGCCATAAGTTACGTGAGGTTATGGGGCCTGTCAAGAATTAATTCTAGGGGGAGGACTCCGGACCTATCGATCGGAAGCCAGGAGCTTGTACTCGATACTATCAGCCAGGGCTTGCCAGCTGGCCTCCATGATGTTCTCGGAGACCCCAACGGTACCCCATTTGTCTTTATGATCGCCCGACTCGATCAAAACACGGACCTTGGACTCGGTCCCGCGATTGGCCGACAGCACGCGGACCTTATAATCGAGCAGCTTGACCTCGCGGAGCTGGGGATAGAACTTTTCCAAGGCTTTCCGAAGCGCGTGATCGAGGGCATTGACCGGCCCGGCTCCTACGGCCGCGGCATGTTCCACCGCCTCGCCCACCTTCACCATCACGGTGGCCTCCGACATCGAGGCTCCATGGTCCTGTTTCTTCTCGACGATCACCCGGAAGCCCAAGAGTTGAAAGGAGGGTTTGTGAGTGCCCATCGCCTTGCGCATCAGCAGCTCGAAGGAGCCTTCCGCGCCTTCGAACTGATACCCCTCATTCTCCCGTTCCTTGAGTGTCGCCATCAATTCCTGAACCTTTGAATGGTCCCTATCCAGCTTGATGCCATACGCCTCGACTTTCTCCAGCAATCCGCTGCGCCCCGCAGAGTCCGACACCAACATGCGCTGGCGGTTACCGACCCGCGCCGGCACGATATGTTCGTATGTGGCAGGGTTTTTGAGCACCGCATGGATATGGACCCCGCCCTTGTGCGCGAACGCCGAATCGCCGACATAGGGCTGGTGTTTGTTCGGCATCAAATTCGCGATCTCCGTAACGAAGCCCGACACCTCCTTGAGATGGGTCAACCGTTCACCCAATGCCGGGCGCTTCATCTTCAATTGGAGATTGGGGATGATCGAGCAGAGATTGGCATTACCGCACCGTTCACCGATTCCGTTGATCGTCCCCTGGACTTGCACCACACCCATTTCAATCGCCACCAGCGAGTTGGCGACGGCCATTTCGCAATCGTTATGGGCATGGATGCCCAGCGGAACCGGGCACTCCTGCTGGACGACCTTGCAGATTTCCTTGATTTCCCAAGGCATCGTCCCGCCGTTAGTGTCGCAGAGGATCACGCGTTCGGCTCCGGCTGCCACCGCCCGCCGGATCGTCTCGAGCGCATAGTCAGGGTTCGTTTTATACCCGTCGAAAAAATGCTCGGCATCGTAAAACACGCGGCGATGTTTCGAGCGAAGATGCGCCACGGAATCGCCGATGATCTCGAGATTGGTCGCGAGCGCAATCCCCAGCGCATCGGTGACGTGGAGGGACCAGGACTTTCCGAACAGCGTGATGATTTTGGTTTCGGCATCCAGCAGGGCCTGGATGTTCGGGTCTTTCTGAACGGGATTGCTGGCCTTCCTCGTCGAGCCGAAGGCCACCACCGTCGCATGCGACAACGGCGTCTCTTTGATCATCCGGAAGAACTCGATGTCTTTCGGATTCGCGCCGGGCCAGCCGCCTTCAATGAACTGGACCCCCAGTTCGTCCAATTGCTGGGCGACGCGAATTTTGTCTTCGGCGGAAAAACTGACGTCCTCGGCCTGGGCTCCGTCGCGCAACGTCGTATCGTAGATCTCCAGCTGAGCAGACTTCGACACCGCGGCTGCGGGAGCCGGGCGCACGGATGGCTTGCGTGAGGAACTGCGTGAACGGGATGCTTTCTTCGCCATGGGAGAGAGGGTAACAGGAGCAGGGCGAGCCTGTCGAGGCTCAAATCACCGCATGTCTATTTGGCTGAATGGCCTCCGGCTGCCGCCTGATCCAATCCGAACGCAGCATGGAGCGCGCGCATGGCCAGTTCCAGATATTTCTCGTCGATGACACAGGAAATCTTGATCTCGGAGGTGCTGATCATCATGATGTTCACCCCCTCGCGGGACAGGACCTCGAACATTTTCGCAGCCACCCCCGAGTGGGAACGCATGCCGACGCCGACAAGCGAGACTTTGGCGATGGCTTCCGTCACTGAAACTGATTTGGCTCCGATGTCTTTCGCCGCATCCTGGATGATCGGCATCGCCCTCTTCACATCCACGCGCGGGATGGTAAAGGAGAAATCCGTCAGGGACGCATGGCTCACGTTTTGGATGATCATATCGACCAAGATGTTGGCCTTCGCCACTGAGCCCAGGAGCGCAGCGGCAATTCCCGGCTTGTCCGGCACGCCGACAACCGTGATCTTCGCTTGATTCCGATCGCCCGTGACGCCCGACACCGCAACGGCTTCCATGTCTTCATCTTCACGTGTCACAAGCGTTCCCTTTCCTTCTTTGAAGCTGGAATTGACCTCCAGCGGCACGTTGAACTTGGCGGCGAATTCGACCGACCGGCTCTGCAGCACCTTGGCTCCAAGACTCGCCATTTCCAACATTTCCTCGTAGGAAATCTTGTCGATCCGCCTGGCCGACGGCACGATGTTGGGGTCGGTCGTATAGACGCCGTCCACATCGGTGAAAATAACGCAGCGATCGGCCTTCAACGCGCCGGCTAACGCTACGGCGGTCAGATCGGAACCTCCGCGTCCCAACGTCGTCACATCGGACTGTTCGTTGATCCCTTGGAAACCGGCGACAACCGGAATGACGCCTTTGGTCAACGATTCGCGGATCCGCTCCGCAGTCACCCTGGTAATCCTGGCCTTGGTATGGGCACTGTCGGTCATGATCCCGACCTGGCGGCCCGTAAACGAACGAGCGTCCAGCCCCCGGCCTCGCAAATCCATGGCCAGCAGCGCGATCGTGACCCGTTCTCCGGTCGAAAGCAGCATGTCGAGTTCACGCTCATCGGGAATCGCAGCGATCTCGTGCGCGAGTTTCATCAGGCGATCGGTCTCGCCGCTCATCGCCGAGAGCACGACGACGACTTGGTTGCCTTCTTTGACCGCCTGTTCCACACGATCCGCCACCCGGCGAATACGATCGATCGTGCCGACGGAGGTTCCCCCATATTTTTGGACGATCAACGCCACGGCCGTTAGGATCCTTTCGCAAACAGGCGCACGACAAACTTTGTCGCATCGCGAGGAGGCGTGGCCGACGCCTTGGCATCGGCTTCGGTAAACCGGCGACCGGCACCGACAGCGACCTTTGCCGCGCTATCCTGGTAGGCGTACAGCCATTGACCTTCCGCCATTTTCCCCTGATGCACGCTGCCGGGATCGCCGATCGTCACCAGGCGATACGGCCCCAGCTTCGCAAGCCCCTCGAGGAACGGTCCGACGAAATCCTGATCGATCGCTTCAATGGCACGCACCTTGGCCTTGACGTCGGGATCGTAGACGACCTCGTCTGGTAACTCGAGGTGCACATAGGCAAAATCTTTCTTCTTCAATGCGTCCAATGCTACGGCCGCCCGAGTTCGAAGGTCGGCGCCCGCTAAACGAGCAGGATCGACCGCGTCCAGTCCAGCCACTAAACCAAGCCCGCGGTGGACATCGCTCGAAGAGACCACCACGCCGGGAACCTGAAACCGCTCGGACAGGCTGGGCCACGGAATCGCCCGCCCTTCGCCCCACAGCCACAGGCAGTTGGCCGGTTTGTTGCCGGCCTCGCGGCGTTCGTCGTTCACGGGATGGTCGCGCAGGATCAGCAACGAGGCATCCATGAGCTTTCGCAACATATCGGCGCCATCTCCGGCCGGCAGCGCCTCCGCGACCGATCGACCGACCAGCGATTGCGGATCCGTACAGACGGCCCGTGATTTGCCGTCGACCCATACCATCAGATGACGATGCCCGGAGCCCGGATAGAACTGAATCATCTCCGACCCAAGCTGCTCGTTTGCAGCGTCGATCAACTCGCGGGCTTCCTCGCTGGTAATCAACCCCGCCGTGGCATCCTCCATCACGACATGAGGGCCGAGCTTCTTGAGGTCTGCGCTGCCTTTGGATCCGGGTTGCTGTTCGGCTTTGAGCGTCACCATCGTGCAGCGGTACACCACGTCATGTTCGCCGACGGTGACTTCGAGGCTCGCCGCTTCGAACGGACCGGGGCCCTGATAATATTTCTTCGGTTCGTAGCCGAGGATCGACGTGCCGGTGAGCCCGCTCCCGTGCCGCCCGTTTTCCAATGCAACGGTGAGGAGCCCGAGTTCGCAGCCTTGAGCCAATCGATCGAGGTGAGGAGTCGACGCCGCCTGAAGAGGGGTCTTGCCTGCCAGTTCCTGCCGAGAATGGTCGGCCATTCCCTCGGCATGGAGAATCACGTATTTCATCGCACGCACACTTGCATCATACCTTTACACGTTGAGGAGACGGGCCACATCCTCCCTGGTCGCTTGAACGGTTTTCGGTTTTACTGAAATGCTGATCGCGGTGTCGGCATCCTTCAACCCATGGCCGGTCAACGTGCAGACGACCGTTTCGCCTTCCCGCAGCCCGCCCTGCCGGCTGAGCTTCATCACCCCGGCCACGGATGCCGCGGAGGCCGGTTCGCAAAACACTCCTTCCGTCGCCGCCACAGCCGCATACGCCTGCAGAATCTCCTCGTCGGTCACCGCATCGATCGAACCGGAGGATTCTTTCATCGCCGTCACGGCCGCCTGCCAGCTTGCGGGATTACCGATTCGAATGGCCGTGGCCACGGTTTGCGGGTTTTCCACGATCCGGCCGAGCACGATCGGCGCCGCGCCGGCCGCCTGGTACCCGACCATCCGAGGCAATCGCGTTGTCTGGTTGGCCGCTCGATACTCCTGATAGCCTTTCCAATAGGCCGTGATGTTTCCGGCATTGCCGACCGGGAGCACGTGCACGGCCGGTGCGTCACCGAGTTGGTCGCATACCTCCATCGCGGCCGTCTTTTGCCCTTCGATTCGATACGGGTTGAGAGAATTCACCAGCTCGATGTGATACGTCGCGGAAAGATCCTTCACGATCGAGAGCGCTTGGTCGAAATTCCCGTCAATCTGAATCACGGTCGCTTGGTGCATCATCGCCTGCGAGAGCTTGCCCATCGCGATCTTCCCTGCCGGAATCAGCACGTACACGGCCAGGCCGGCCCGCGCTCCATACGCTGCAGCAGAGGCCGATGTATTACCGGTGGACGCACAAATCACAGCGCGCGCGCCCGCTTCGACAGCCTTCGAAATCGCCATCGTCATTCCCCGGTCCTTAAACGAGCCGGTCGGATTGGCGCCCTCAAACTTCAAATAGAGATCAATGCCGGGGGCAATTTTTTTCGCCAGCCTGGCGGCTCTGATGAGCGGGGTGTTGCCTTCGCCGAGCGTGACGACCGGTGTCCGCTCGGTGACGGGCAGGAACTTGCGATATTCTTCAATGAGCCCGCGCCAGCGGTTCATGACATCACTCGTCCTTGCCCTCGATGCGGATCAATGTGGTCGGCTCGGACATGAACGCCATGCGGTTGATTTCTCGGAGCGCGGATTGGACGTCGCGTTCTCTCGCCATATGCGTCTTGATGACGATAGGAACAGTTTGCCCTTCTCTCCGGCCTTTCTGCAACATCGAAGCAATGCTGATGCCGCAGCGGCCGAGTTCTCCGGCGATTTGAGCGAGAACCCCAGGACGATCGATGACCATGAATCGCAGGTAATACAGCGAGCGAATCTCGTCCATCGGACGCATGCGAAGCGGACGCCGCTCGTCCGGCTGGAACGACGCCGGGGGTACCCGCCCGGCTCCGCCCTTCAGCAGATTGCGGGCGCTGGCAATGATATCGCCCACCACCGCGCTGCCCGCGGCCAGGTCGCCGGCTCCACGGCCGCTCAACACCACATCACCGACGGCATCGCCCACCAGCTGGATGGCGTTGTAGACGCCTTCGATCTTCGCCAGCGGAGAGTCTGCGGCCAGCATGGTGGGGTGCACGCGAGCCTCAACCTCGCCTTCGGCCAGCTTGGCAATACCCAGCAGCTTGATCGTATAGCCGAATTCATGCGCATAGGCGATGTCGTGCTTGGTGATGTGGGTGATCCCTTCCGTGTACAGGTCCTTAAAATTGATCGGCGTACCGAATGCCAGATTGGCCAGGATAGCCAGCTTGTGCGCGGAATCGGTTCCCGCCACGTCGAACGTCGGATCGGCCTCCGCATAGCCGGCGCGCTGAGCCTCGACAAGCGTCTCGTCAAAGCCTTTTCCTTCGTTGGTCATGCGGGAGAGAATGTAATTGGACGTTCCGTTGATGATCCCATAGATCGACTGAAGCGCGTTGGCCGCCAGTCCTTCCTTGACCGCTTGAATGACCGGGATTCCTCCGCCGACGCTGGCTTCGAATCCGATGTCGACACCTTTGCGGGAGGCTGCCGCGAAAATCTCTTCCCCGTGCAGAGCCAGCAACGCCTTATTGGCCGTGACGACTTCTTTCCCCGCCGCGATCGCGTCCAGAATCAGGCGCTTGGCAAAGTCGTAGCCCCCGATCAACTCCACGACGATGTGGATGTTCGGATCGTTCAACACCTGCTTGGCATCGTTAGTCAGCACGCCGGCAGGCAGGGTAATGCCCCGGTCTCGCGTCACATCCAGATCGGCGATGCGAACGAGTTCGATCGGCACTCCGACTCGCCGGCTGATCAGCGCCGCATTGTCCAGGAGAATTCTGGCGACGCCCGTTCCAACCGTGCCGAAGCCAATCACGCCGACACCCACGCGCGAGATCATTCCTCGCCTCCTTCGAGTTTCAGCGCCTTTCTGATTCCGCGAACGGCTTGTCGTGTTCGGTGCTCGTTTTCCACCAAGGCGAAGCGGACGTATTCATCGCCGCCTTCGCCAAAACCAATCCCCGGCGACACGGCGACTTTCGCCTCCCGCAGCAAGAGCTTGGAGAATTCGAGCGAACCCATGTGCCGATGGGGCAACGGAATTCTGGCCCACACGAACATGGTGGCCAACGGTTTGCTGACATTCCAACCGATGCGATTGAGGCCGCCGACGAGGACATCGCGGCGCTTCTGGTAGCGTTGCACGGTTTCCTTGACACAATCTTGCGGGCCGTTCAGCGCGATGACGCTCGCAATCTGCAGCGGCTGGAAAATCCCGTAGTCGAGATAACTTTTGATCTTGGCCAGAGCTCCGACGACTTCCCGGTTGCCGACGCAGAATCCCACACGCCAGCCCGGCATGTTATAGGCCTTCGATAGCGTGTAAAACTCCACTCCGACATCTTTGGCGCCGGGTACCTGAAGAAAGCTGGGCGCCTTGTACCCGTCGAATACCAGATCGGCGTAGGCCAAATCGTGAATGACGATGACATTGTGCTCTTTGGCAAATGCGACGATCTTCTTGAAAAACTCCAGGTCGACGATCGCCGTCGTGGGGTTATGCGGAAAGTTGATGACGAGAATCTTGGGCCGCGGAAAGGTCTGGCGATACACCCGCTGGAGATCGTCGAAGAAATCGCTGTCGGGGCGCAACTCGATCCCCCGGACTTCTCCGCCTGCAATGATGAAACTATACATGTGGATCGGATAGGTCGGCGTCGGTGTCAGCACCACGTCGCCCGGCCCGATCATGGCCAGGGATAGGTGGGCCAGGCCTTCTTTGGACCCGATCGTGACGATCGCTTCGGTTTCCGGATCGAGATCGACGTCGTAATTCCGCTTGTACCATCCGGCAATCGCATGACGCAGCTTGGTGATGCCACGCGAGGCCGAATAGCGATGGTTCTTCCCCTTGCGCGCCGCTTCGATCATCTTGTCGACAATGTGAGCCGGCGTCGGCTGGTCAGGATTTCCCATCCCGAAGTCGATAATGTCTTCGCCTCGGTGTCGCGCTTCCAGCTTCAAATTCTGGACCTGCGCGAAGACGTACGGCGGAAGCCGCTTGAGTCGATAAAAGCTGTCAGCCATTCCCATTACAGTAGCCTGTCAAAATGATCCGTGCCGGGAGGAGATAGCACCCACCCGTTTCGCGAAAGCCTATTCTAATTGCGCGAGCGCAGCGGAGTCAAATTATCTTGTGATTCTGTGGGGTTCCGTACTCGACACCGGTCCTGGTGGGATGCCAGGCAGAGGCCGGTCCGCTCCATCCCAGTCCTTGCCCGTGCCATTGGTTTCTGTTACAACAACGGCGACTGCTCCGTTTCATCATCTGACTTCGACTCTCCTTTGCCCGTAGCGTGAATCCCGTGGAGGCCCCGTGTCCAGACTCGGTGTCAATATCGACCATGTTGCGACGCTTCGCCAGGCGCGCGGGGGCAACGACCCGGACCCTCTGGCAGCCGCTGTGCTGGTAGAACTGGCTGGCGCCGACGGTATCGTCGTGCACCTCAGAGAGGACCGCCGCCACATTCAAGATCGTGACCTGCAGCTTCTGCGGGAGTTGATCCGGACCAAGTTGGATCTGGAAATGGCCGCCGATGAAACGATGGCCAAAATCGCACTGACCGTGAAGCCGGACATGGTCACCCTCGTCCCTGAAAAACGCCAGGAACTTACGACCGAAGGCGGACTTGATGTCGCTACGCATAAAGACCGCGTCCAGCAAATCGTTGCGATGTTGCACGACGGCGGCATTCCCGTCAGTCTGTTCATCGAGCCGGACTTGGCCCAGATCAAGGCCGCGCACAAGATCTCCGCGGATTTTGTCGAACTGCATACGGGCAAATATGCCAATGCGAAACGGTCGAAAGAAGCCGATGCCGAATTCGAAGCGATCACGCAGGCAGCCAAGCTGGCCTATAAGCTGGGGATGGGCGTCAATGCGGGGCATGGACTCAATTATCACAACGTGAAACGTCTCACCCACATTCCGGAAATCGTGGAATACAACATCGGTCACAGCATTATCGCCCGCGCCGTCATGGTCGGTCTCGATCAGGCGGTGCGAGAAATGAAGGCGTTGCTCAGCTGATCGGGACATTCGCTCAATTCATCCTCGGGCGGCGGATCGTCCGAGACCGCCCGACAATGACTGAAAGAGCCACCGCATGAATATCGTGACCGGGACTCAGATGCAGACCCTGGACCGCCGGACGATCACGGAGGCTCGGGTCCCCAGCCTGGTCTTGATGGAGCGTGCCGGGGCGGGAGTCGCCGCGTTTCTTCAGGAGCGGTTTTCGCCGCTCAGCGGCAAGACCGTCACGATTCTGTGCGGCAAGGGCAACAACGGCGGCGACGGATTTGTCGTTGCCCGGCTGCTCCGCCAACGCCGCGTCAAGGTCACGGTACTGCTCCTGGCAGCGGTGGACGAGCTGAGCCGCGATGCCGCCGCAATGTATCGTCGCTGGCTCCGCGTCGCGGGAAAATCTTCCACGAAACCATTCCGTGCTTCCGATCAGGACAGCGCACGGCTCGCCTCCAGCAATGTCATCGTTGATGCGCTGCTTGGCACCGGCCTGTCGAGCGAAGTCACCGGTCCCTATCGCGATGCCATCAGGCTCATGAACGGCGCGGGACGGCCCGTTATTGCTGTGGATATGCCGTCCGGCATCCACGCCGATAACGGAACGCCCCTCGGCCAGGCCGTTCGTGCCACCGCAACCGTCACGTTTGGGCTCCCCAAGCTCGGGCTCTATCTTGGCGCCGGCATCGATCACGCCGGCACCATCCATGTCGTCGATATCGGCATTCCATCTGCCTATGTCGATGCCCTGAACAGCCGGACCATCGTCGTTACGAAAGAGTTCGTGGCCAAGGCGCTACCCCGGCGGCCTGCTTCATCGCACAAGGGGACGTTCGGCCATGCCGGGATTCTCGCCGGCTCTGTTGGTAAAACCGGTGCGGCGGCGCTGGCGGCACGGGCTGCCTTGCGAATCGGCGCCGGCCTGGTGACCGTAGGGACGCCCGGCAGCGTTAACGATGTCTTGGAAGCCAAGCTCCTCGAAGCGATGACGCTGCCACTTCCAGAAACCAAGGCCCGCACCCTGGCCCGCTCGGGACTGGATCGCGTGCTTGCCTTCATGCAAGCCAGAACGGCCCTGGCCATCGGTCCTGGACTGTCGACGCACCCGGAAACCGTCGAGCTGGTTCAATCGTTGATGAGACATCTCGATCGGCCCTCTGTGCTCGACGCGGACGCACTGAACGCGTTGGCCAGCCGCGCTTCTCTGCTGACAGAATGCAAAATTCCTCCCATTCTCACGCCGCATCCGGGAGAAATGGCACGGCTTGAAGTCGATGCGACAGCGCACAGCGTGAATGCCGATCGCCTCGGCACGGCCAGACGTTTCGCCCGCGAGCGGGGCGTCTTCGTCGTGCTCAAAGGAGCGCGAACCGTCATTGCGCGTCCTGATGGCCTCTTGGCGATTTGTCCGACCGGCAACCCCGGCATGGCGACAGCCGGAACGGGAGATGCCTTGACCGGCATGATCGTCGGCTTGCTGGCGCAGGCGGTCCCGGCCTGGGAAGCCGCCTGTGCGGCAACCTATCTTCACGGATTGGCCGGTGATTTGGCGGCCCGGCAACTCGGACAAGCCGGCATGCTCGCCGGCGATCTTATCGACCATATTCCCCATGCGCTCCAGGCGATCAACGACTAGCCCGCCACGACGAGTCCGCTCGACCGTGGCACTCCGCCGCCCCAACCCACGCTCGAACCACGTCTGGGAGCTCGCATCTCTCTCGCCTCTCCATACAGATCGCCTTGGTCGTGCCATCGGTCTGTCATTGCAGGGAGGGGAAACGCTCGCGCTTTTCGGTCAGCTGGGGGCGGGGAAAACTGCGCTGGTCCGTGGCATCGCTGCCGGCTTGGGCGCATCTCCTGCAGCTGTAAGCAGTCCGACTTTTGTACTCATCCACGAGTATCGAGGCCGACTGCCGCTGGCCCATGTCGATCTCTATCGTGTCAATTCAGCCGGTGAAGCCGAATCAACGGGGCTGCAAGAATACTTCTCCGGTCCGACGGTCGCCGCGATCGAATGGGCCGACAAGGGCCTCTCGATCCTGCCGCCGGATCGGCTGGAAATCGAGTTGCGCCACCGGGCAGTTGGGAGTAGAACAATCCGGCTATCGGCGACCGGACAGCGCGCGGCGGCCTTGCTGGCCGAAGCCAGAGGGCGATACGCCCACAGATTGAACCGCGCCGGCTCCCGGCGGCCGAAACCAAAGAGGAAGGCCTCGACATGATTCGACTCATCCTTGTCGGTACGCTTCTGCTCTTATGCCTGGCTTTCTTTCTTCAAAACCAAGAACAAGAAGTCACCCTCCGATATTTTTTCGGCCTGTTCGAGGCTTCGACGCCGATTTATAAGCCGATCCTGACCGGCTTTGCCGTGGGGCTCTTGGTCTCTGGCATTCTCTTATTTCCTCCCTGGGTGAAAGGCCGCATCGAGCTACGACGAAAGACCAAAGCCCTCCAAGAAGCCGAGGTCGACTTGGAGCGTTTGCGCCACTCTCTGGAGAAAGTCACCGGACGCACCCCTCATTCGCTATCGAGTGAGCTCCCATCGCGAGACCGTGCAGATGAGTGACCACGACGCCACGCCGCTCATGCGGCAATATCGGGAGATCAAACGCGGTTATCCTGAAGCCGTCCTCTTTTTCCGAGTCGGCGATTTTTACGAAATGTTTTATGAGGATGCGCAGACCGCCTCCAAACTGCTCTCTATCGCTCTGACATCGCGGGACAAATCGAGCAGCGATCCGGTGCCGCTGTGCGGAGTGCCGTACCACGCCGCCCAGGGCTATATCGCCAAACTCCTCAAAGCTGGACGCACGGTCGCTCTCTGTGAACAGGTCGAGGACCCGAAATTGGCGAAAGGACTCGTACGCCGCGAAGTCGTCCGTCTCTATACGCCCGGCACGCTGGTCGACACCGAATTTCTCTCTCCTGGCGAGTCCAACTTTCTCGCTGCGATTAATCGCTTGGATCGGACAGCCGCCGCCAACCACTCCCTGTGGGGCCTCGCCTGCCTGGACGTTTCCACAGGCGAGTTCTGGGTCACGGAATTTCACGGGCAGGGAATGGACCAGCAACTTCTGGACGAGCTGGCCCGACTGGAACCCCGCGAACTGCTGTATGCAGGGTCGGCCATTGCCGGCGAGTTGCGGCTCCGCTACATGCAGAGCCCGAGGCTCTGTGAACAACCTCCGACGCTCTTCGATCAGCAGGAGGCCGCAAAATTGCTGCGATCGCATTTCGCCGTCCAGTCACTCGACGGATTCGGCTGCCAGGGGCTGACCGCCGGCCTCGGAGCGGCCGGAGCAGTCTGGCGCTATTTCCGCGAGACACAGCCGACGGCTGCACTGGGCCATATTCGTCGCCTCCAACGGCGCTGGAGCCATGATGCGATGCATTTGGACAGCGCCACGATCCGTAACCTCGAGCTGGTGCGCCCTATGGGTGCGGCCGAGGACCGTACGGGGCGACAACACCCCACATTGCTCTCGGTACTGGACCGCACCACCACAGCAATGGGGGGCCGCCTCTTGCGCGAGTGGCTGGTGCGGCCGCTCGTGGATCGAACTGCTATCCAAGCCAGGCTCGATGCTGTCGCCGAGCTCAAGGAGCGCATTGTCCAACGGGTGGCGATCCGTACCACGCTCCGGGCCGTCCAAGACATGGCTCGCCTCAGCAGCCGCATTACACTCGGCGTCGCCGGACCGCGCGAATTGCTGGCCTTGAAACAGTCGCTGAGCGCCCTGCCGGAACTGCGTGCGCAGCTGGCGCCTTTCCGATCGGCGCTCCTCGCCAATCGAATGAACTCCTGGGACGACTGCCGCGATCTGTACGACATGATCGAACAGACGCTCGATCCCGACGCGCCGTTGTCTTCCCGAGACGGAGGCCTGATTCGATCGGGCTGTCATCCCGGAGTCGACGAATTGCGAAAAGCGCGCATGGAAGGAAAGGGTTGGATCGCGGCACTGGAAACCAAGGAACGTGAGCGGACCGGCATCGACTCACTGAAAGTCCGCTACAACCAGGTGTTCGGCTACTACATCGAAATCACCAAGACCAATCTGTCAAAAGTTCCCGCGGACTATCTGCGCAAGCAGACGCTGGTGAATGCCGAACGCTTCATGACGCCCGAGTTGAAAGAGCTCGAGGAACGGGTCACGGGGGCGGAAGCCAAGCTGCTTGCGCTGGAGGAAGACCTCTTTGTGCAGTTGCGCGAGCGGATCGCGAAGGACGTGCCTCGCCTGCAAACCATGGCCCACACCCTCGCGCTGCTCGATGTGCTGGCCGGACTCGCCGAAACCGCCGCGTTGAATCGCTATATCCAACCGACGATCGACGAATCCGGCAGACTCTTGATTCGAGAAGGCCGCCATCCCGTCGTGGAGCAACTGAGCCCGGATCTGACTTTCGTTCCAAACGACACGCTGCTCGATGGAGACGGCAACCGCCTCGTGATTCTCACCGGCCCGAACATGGCCGGCAAGAGTACCTATCTGCGGCAGGTCGCGCTCATTGTCCTGCTGACCCAGATCGGTAGTTTTGTCCCGGCGACCGAGGCCCACATCGGACTGGTAGACCGGATTTTTACCCGTGTCGGCGCTTCCGACAACCTCGCCGCCGGGCAAAGCACCTTCATGGTCGAAATGACCGAGAGCGCGCATATTCTCAACTGCGCAACCAATCGAAGCCTGATTCTGTTGGATGAGATCGGTCGCGGCACGAGCACCTATGACGGCCTCAGCATCGCATGGGCAATCGCGGAATATATTCACGACCGCCAGCACTTGGGCGCACGGACGCTTTTCGCTACTCATTATCACGAGATGACACAGCTGGAATCCCTGCGCGACGGCATTAGGAACTATAGTGTGGCGGTGCAAGAAAGGGATGGGGATGTCGTCTTCTTACGGAAGATCGTGCCGGGAGGCGCAGACCGAAGCTACGGCATCCACGTCGCGAAACTCGCCGGATTGCCAGCGGCTGTCGTCGAAAGAGCCCAAGAAGTGCTGGCGCAGTTGGAGCAAACCGACCAAACGGCTTCGCCGGCTGCTATACCATCAGACAAAGATCCGGCAAAGGCTCCCCTTCCCCAGCCGCACCCGATTCTCGACGAAGTCAGACAGATCGATCTCTTTTCGATGACGCCGCTGGATGCGCTCAACCGCCTCGCAGATCTGCAGAAACGGGCCGCTGACTCTCAATAGAAGTTCACGACAATAAAAAAGCGGCAGCCCCGTGAGGAGCTGCCGCCTTTTCAACTTTCACTGACGACGCTTACTTGCCTTCGTTGTACTTTGCAGTCCAAGGAATCAAACCAGCAAGCGGCTTGCCGCCTGGCAACAGCACGTCATACTGCATGCCAATGGCAGCGCCATCTGGAGACTTTGGTGACGTGTTGAGCTGTTGTACTGCTGCGGCACAACCAGCATCGGCTTGGCTCTTGCCCTGGCACTCCTTCAAACGGAGCGCCGAGATGCTGAGCGTCTTACCGGGAGCACCGGCGACTTCCGGAAGCTTCTTCACGGAAGAGATCACACGATGGTTCTGCTCGGTTTCCGTTGCGGTGAACTCGATCAGGTCCGTCGTGCTGCCGGGAGGCACTTCCTTGGCGGCAGCCGGTCCCGCATGGGGACGACCCATCTTCTTCAACTCTTCCCAGGCGCCCTTGTCCGCGTAGAACTTGAGGGTCTTGCCCGGATGAATCTTCTGCCAGAACAGGCCGCTTTCAGCTGCTCCACCGAACACGGAGATATTGATCCACACCGCTTCGTCATAGTGGTCAAGAACGATCACGCGACCCTGCAGGGTGGTCGGCTTGCTCATGTCTCCCCACTCAAAACGCTCTTGGAACGACTCGATCGCCAGCGCGGTGGAGGCCACGGAGACCACCAGCGCGACCGCGGCCATAATGGCCCAGCCTTTCGATTGAAACTTCATAATCGCATCCTCCTTCAACAGCATGAAAGTATAAAATCTTGTCGAAGTCGATTACTTAATGACCTTGAATCCGGTGATCGTCCGGCCATCCAGGCTCACTTCCATTGCGACGAGTTCCTGGGAAGCCTTGATAATCTGGTCCATGAGGGCCTTGTCCTTCACCGCCAAACGAACGGTGGTCGCGGCATGGTACCAGCCAGAGTACGGGTTGTTCCTATCGGTCCCGCCCACAAAACCCCAGGCGCAGCAGGAGAACAATGGATCCGGCGGCTTCACATCCAGATCGGAGGATGAACGGCCTGACGGAGTCCCTGAGGCTGGCTCACCGGTGTTCCAATATTGGATCCCGAAGAGCAATTCGCCGTCCGGATTGTCCGCCCATTGTGACCAGACACGACCCTTCAACGTCTTGGTCACTTCACCCTTCAACGGCTTTCCGCCGACAATCTGATCGGCCGGACCTGTCGGACCAGCAGGAGCATCGGCAGCCACGGCGAATTCGGCCGTCAGCAAGCCGAGTCCAGCAACCACTGCAACGGCAGCTAGAAGTACGACCCTTTTCATACCCAATCCCTCCTTCATAAAAGTAACAACCACAAAACTGATGAACCCTGTTTAAGTACGATGAATGCGTGAAAACAGTTTTACGGGCATTGCCACAACAAGCGAAGGTTCGTCGGCCACCTCCTTTTGTTCCTGCTTGCGTCGCGTCCCTTTCGAATTAAGAATCGGTTCCAGAAAAGCGTCGCAATCGTACTGAAATCACGAAAGTGTGTCAAGAAAATGTTTGCCCTGTGGACAACTCGCGGTAAAATTGTATTTATCAAATAAAAACAATGGATTGTGACGCGATAAAATTTTTGATTGCATCGCGATCATGCCGATGAAAATGACGATCTATTAGAGGATTCTCATCTAAACGCTTGGAGCGCACGAGAAGAGAGGGGGCCCAGGCCTGTGACGGCAAGATGATTCAGATCAAATAATTGACGTCCGACGTTATACACCTGTTCCGTGGTGACTTGGTCGATATGCGCCAGCATGTCTTCGAGCGAAGTGCGTGCGCCATAGACGAGCTCGTCTTTGGCCAGCTTGCTCATGCGACTGTGGGAACTTTCGAGACTGAGCATGAGCCCGCCTTTCATCTGATTCTTCGCGCGGTCGAGCTCCTTCTGTTCGATCCCCTGCTTGCCGATGCGCCGGATTTCCCGGCAGACGAGATCGACAACACGCTCCACTTCCTTCGGCCGGGTCGCCGCATACACCGTCATGGTGCCGACATCCGAATAGCCAGAAAGGAAGGAGTAGATCGAGTACACCAGTCCCCGCTTTTCCCGCACCTCCTGAAACAGTCGTGAACTCATGCTGCCGCCCAGGACACTGTTCAATGCATATGCCGCATAGCGGTCTCGATGACCGGCCGCTACGCCCTTGAGCCCGAGACAGAGATGCACCTGCTCCAGCGACTTTTTCTTCATGACCAGACCGCCGTGTACTTCCGGAGGACGCCTCGCTGGCTTCGCCGCCCCGTTGGCCCAGGTCGTCTTGCCGAAGTGGCGGGCGACCATCTTCGCCAAGGCCGCCTGGTCGAAGTTCCCGGCGAGCGCGATGACAATCTGAGTCGGATCGTAATGGGCATCGAGATACCCCATCAGATCCTGGCGTCGCAGACTGCGGATCGTCTCTTCGCGTCCCAGGATTGACCGGCCGAGCGGATGGCGTCCGAGTACCTGCCCCGTATGCAGTTCCTGCACGAGATCTTCCGGGTCGTCTTGGACCATCCGGATTTCTTCGAGCACGACCTGTTTTTCTTTTTCGACTTCCCTGGAATCGAAACGGGAATGGTGGAACAGATCGGCAAGCAGCTCGAGCGCCTGCTTCAGCTGTTGGTCCAACACCTTGACGTAGAAAGTCGTGGTTTCGCGCGTCGTGAAGGCGTTCATCTCGCCGCCGAGCGCATCGATTTCGCGCGAAATCTCGGTGGCGGACCGGGAGCGCGTCCCCTTGAAGAACATGTGCTCGATGAAGTGGGAATATCCCGCCTGGGAAGGCTGCTCGTCCCGAGACCCGGTGTTGACCCAGATACCCACGGTCACCGACTTAAGCGTCGGTATCCGCTCGGTCACCACCCGCACGCCGTTGTCCAGGACGAGCTTGCGGTACAAGATAGCTACCCGGAGGATTGATCCTTCGTCCCGGCTCCGGTCGGAGCCGGCATGGTTTCCTTGCGGCTGAGGCGAATCTTGCCCTGCCGGTCGACTTCCAGCACCTTCACGAGGATTTGGTCCCCTTCTTTCACTTCGTCGGACACCGCTTTGACGCGATGGTGCGCGAGTTGAGAGATGTGAACCAGTCCGTCCGTCCCTGGCAACACTTCGACAAAGGCGCCGAAATCCATGATCTTCCGGACGGTGCCCAGATAGGTCTTGCCGATTTCGACTTCCTCGACAATCTGGCCGATCATCTGCTTGGCCTTCTCCAGCGATGCGCCGTCGACCGAAGCAATGGTGACCGTTCCTGTATCGTCGATATTGATCTTCACGCCGCAATCCGCCTGAATCCCGCGAATGGTCTTGCCGCCAGGACCGATGACTTCTCGAATCTTGTCTTGCTTCACCTTCATCGTAAAAATACGAGGGGCGAATGCAGACATGCTCGACCTGGGCGCTTGCAGCGCCTTCTGCATGCAGCCCAGGATATGCAGCCGGCCGGCCTTGGCCTGCTCCAGCGCCTGGTGCATGAGGGCCGGCGTGATCCCGCCGATCTTGATGTCCATCTGTAACGCCGTCACACCCTGCTTCGTCCCGCAGACTTTGAAGTCCATATCACCCAGGTGATCCTCGAGCCCGAGAATATCGGAAAGGATCATGACACGATCCCCTTCCTTGATCAGGCCCATCGCGATCCCGGCCACGGCCTCTCGGACCGGCACACCCGCATCCATCATGGCCAGGCTTCCGCCGCAGACCGTCGCCATCGATGACGACCCGTTGGATTCGAGAATGTCGGACACGATACGGAGCGTGTAGGGGAAGGCTTCCTTGCCGGGCACCACCGGAGTCAAGGCCCGTTCCGCCAATGCGCCATGACCGACTTCCCGTCGTCCCGGCGAGCGAAGCGGTCGCGCTTCGCCGACGCTGAACGGGGGGAAATTGTAATGGAGCATGAACGTCCTCATGTACTCACCTTCCAACGCATCGATCCGCTGCTCATCGTCGGTAGTCCCCAAAGTGACGACGGCCAAACTTTGAGTCTCGCCCCTGGTAAAGATCGCGGACCCGTGCGTCCGCGGCAACACACCTACTTCGCACGTGATCGGACGAATGTCGGCCGGACCGCGTCCATCCGCTCGCGACCCTTTTTCCAGAATCATGTTCCGAACTTCCGTATATTCCAGATCATGAAACACCAATTTGATGTGGCGCTCCCGATTCGGATCCTCCGCACTTTTGAGCTTCTCAACGGCGGCGCCCTTGATCTCGTCCAATCGCTCCTGTCTGGCCGCTTTGTTCGGAATCATGATGGCTTCGCGGATCCCCTGCGCCACCAAGGCCTTCACTTGGCCGGCGAGCGCGGAATCTATCCGCTCTTTCTCCACCTTCCGCTTGGGCTTGCCGGCGGCGCGTTGCAATTCGCGAATCTTGGCTACGATCTTCTTGATTTCAGCATGGGCGAGCTCGATCGCTTCGAGCATGATGGCTTCGGACAGTTCGTTCGCCCCGGCTTCGACCATCATGACCGCATCGGCCGTCCCCGCCACCACAAGCTGCAATTCGCTCTTGGCCACCGTCTCAAGGTCCGGGTTGACGACGAACTTGCCGTCCAGCCGCCCAATTCTCACGCCGGCAATGGGATTGTCGAAGGGAATGTTCGAGATGGTCAGGGCCGCAGAGGAAGCAATGATGGCCAGAATGTCGGACGAGCCCGTCTGGTCGGCTGAGAGGACGGATGCGATGACTTGGGTTTCGAAGTAATACCCATCCGGAAAGAGTGGACGGAGTGGCCGATCGATCAACCGGCTGGTCAGCACTGCTTTTTCCGAGGGACGCGCTTCCCGTTTAAAATATCCGCCGGGAATCTTTCCGGCCGCAAATGATTTTTCCTGATAATCGACCGTGAGGGGAAGAAAATCGACCCCGGGCTTCGCAACCTGTGACGCAACGGCAGTCGCCAAGACCACGGTGTCGCCGTACGAAGCCCAAATTGAACCGTCCGCCTGTCGTGCCACACGACCGGTCTCAAGCCGCAGGGTCCTCCCGGCAACTTCTATTTCAACTGTGTGTACCATGTAGGGTCTCCTCTGGTTGCGCCCCACAGATGCCCACAGATATCGTCTCTCTGATTCGGTCAGAGTACTGAGACGCGAGGCCTTGACTCAGCACTTGTCGCTCAGCACTTTGCGAGAGACCATGTCAGTGTTCACCTGTGCGACAGATTCTGCTCGCTGCCGTGCCACCGCACGGCAGCGACGTGCACAACTACTTTCTGATGCCCAACCGGTCGATGATCGCCCGGTAGCGCGCATCGTCAATGTCGCGAAGATAATCCAGCAAACGGCGGCGCCGTCCGACGAGCGTGAGCAGGCCGCGTCTGGAATGGTGGTCCTTCTTGTGGAGCTTGAAATGCTCCGTCAAATACGTGATCCGGTTCGTCAGCACCGCGATTTGGACTTCGGGAGACCCGGAATCGCCGTCGTGCTGCCGATACTGCTTGATCAATTCCGCTTTTGCTTCTTTCAATAACGCCATGGGTGATTCTCCTCTTCTTTCCTTTCCTTCCGACTGAACGATAGTTATTCCTGACCGATCAACACTTTTTCAATGGCAAACGACACTTGAGATTCCCGCGGCTGTCTGCCGATCGCCAGCAAGCACCCGCCTGCATCGTGAATGCGTACCGGCTCACCCGGCTGCTGTTCAACATTCGCGGCCGGCACCCAGCGTACGACTTTGGAAACGGGAACCGGCATGCCGTGGCGCACGCGGTCGGCTGTCTGTGCATCCACCACCACCGCCGGCAGCCTTTGCAAGGCCTGATCAAGAGACTGCACGTTTTCGCCCAAGCGGCCAAGGGCCTGGCGGGCCTCTACTTCATCCACCGTCAACGCCTGATCGATGGTCAGAGGCCCGACCCGACAGCGCTCCAACGCCAACAAATGTCCGCCGACTCCCAGGGCTTCGCCGATGTCGGCACAGAGCGTGCGGATGTACGTACCCTTGGAACAGACGACGCGCAAGGTCACATCACGCCCATCAGCGGCTAAAATGTCCAGCTCATGGATAACGATCGGCCTCGCTGTCCGCTCGACGGTTTTTCCAGCGCGGGCCGACTTATACAACGGCACTCCGGCCACTTTGACGGCCGAATACATCGGGGGAACCTGTTCCAATTGGCCCCGGAAACGCCCGGCCGCTTCATTGATCGCCGCCGGCGTCACGCCGTCCGTGGCGCGCCGAACGAGGACTGTTCCGGTCGCATCCTGCGTATCGGTGGTCTCCCCCAGGCGAAGGATGGCCCGATACTCCTTGTCCCATTCCACCAAGTACTCGGCGATGCGCGTCCCTTTTCCGATCAGGACAGGCAGCACACCGGTTGCAGCCGGATCCAATGTTCCCGCATGACCGACCTTGACGCCGCCGAGCAGACGCCGAATCTTGGCGACCACGTCATGCGAGGTCCACCCGGCTTCTTTTTTGATCACCAGGACGCCGTCCATCACCATGCGCCCTTGTATCGTCCCCACCATACATTCACCGATTCATTCGGCTACGACGAACTGACCGGACCTTCCGGAGTTTCGCTCTCGGCGTCTGTCTTGACGTGAATCTCGTCCAACAACTGCAACACACGATCACCGCGAGGTCCGCTCGTGTCTTTCATGAACACAACCTCCGGCAGATAACGTAACGCCAGCCGACGGCCCAGTTCGCTCCGCACAAAACCACTGGCCTTGGCCAACCCGGCAAACACATCCTTCGTTTCCGCATCCGTCCCCAACGCCGTGACAAAGACCCGGGCGATGCGCAGGTCGTTAGTCAGTTCCACGTCGGTCACGGTCACCGAGCGGACGCGCGGGTCTTTGATTTTCCGCATGAGGATGTCGGCTACCTCCATGCGGATTTGATCGGCGACGCGATCGGCTCGGCTATACCCCGTCTTGGCCATCGTCCGTTTCCCTTCGCCGTCACAACAGTTCGACTCGCGACTGGACGATCTCCACCGCCGGGTTGCTGCGGATCATGTTCAGCGCCTGGTCCAACACCTGATTCACGTGCCGGCCGTCGTTCGCGACGCAGGCCAGCCCAAGCACCGCTTTCTGCCACAGATCCTGCCCGTCGACTTCCGCCACGGACAGATTGAATTTCTGGTGCAGCCGGTCCTTGATACTCAACAGGACCTGCCGCCTGTCTTTCAACGACTGGCTGTCCGGTATGAACAATTCGATCGTGCAGAGCCCGACGATGATGCTCACAATCCGATCGGCTCAGGCCTCAAAGTTTCGCCGCGATCTTATCGATCGCGTAGGCTTCGATGATGTCTCCGGACTTGACGTCGTTGAAATTCTCGACGCCGATTCCGCACTCATACCCCTGCTGGACTTCTCGGACGTCATCCTTGAAACGCCGGAGCGATCCCAACTTGCCCTGATAGACCACCACATTGTCGCGAATCACTCGAACCCCGGCGCTGGCGCGGGTAATAGTGCCGTCGATCACATAGGAGCCGGCGATCGTACCGGCTTTCGACACGGTAAACACCTGGCGCACCTCCGCACGGCCCAGCACCCGCTCCTTGAGCGTCGGTTCCAGCAAGCCCTCCATGGCTGCTTTGATGTCGTTCAATGCATCGTAGATGATGGTGTACAGCCTGACATCGACGCGTTCTCTCTCCGCCAGGGCAGAAGCTTTGGGCTCCGGCCTGATGTTGAATCCGATGATGATCGCGTTCGAAGCAGCGGCCAGGAGGACGTCGGATTCCGTGATTCCGCCGACGCCGTTGTGGATGACCTTGAGCTTGACCATGTCGGTCGGAAGCTTCTCGACCGCCGCAGCCAGGGCTTCCGATGAGCCCTGCACGTCGGCCTTGATGACCAACGACAGTTCTTTGACCGAGCCTTCTTGAATTTTGGCGAAGAGGTCGTCAAGGGAAACCTTGCCGGCTCCAGCCAGTTCTGCGGCCCGCTGCTTGCGGGCCCGATCTTCTGCAATCTCGCGCGCGACCCGTTCGTCCTTCACCGCTTGAAAGACGTCGCCTGCGGACGGCACGCCGGGCAGTCCATTGACTTCGACCGGAATCGACGGGCCGGCTTCCTGTACTTTTGCGCCGGTGTGACTGATCAAGGCCCGCACCTTGCCGCTGAAGGATCCGACAACGAACACATCCCCCACATGCAACGTTCCACTCTGCACCAACACCGTCGCGACGGGGCCGCGGCCGCGCTCAAGCTTCGCCTCAACCACTGCGCCTTTGGCCAGTTGGTGCGGATCCGCTTTCAGCTCTAGCACTTCGGCCTGCAAGAGAATCATTTCCAGCAATTGGTCCAAACCCGTCTTTTGTTTGGCCGAGACCTCGACCATGATCGTGTCACCGCCCCAGGATTCGGAAATCAATCCGTGCTCGGACAGTGCATTTTTGACACGGTCCGGATTGGCGCTGGGCTTATCGATCTTGTTGATCGCGACAATGAGCGGCACGCCGGCAGCCTTGGCGTGGTGAATAGCTTCGATCGTCTGCGGCATGACCCCATCGTCGGCCGCCACGACAAGGATGACGATATCGGTCACTTTCGCACCGCGGGCACGCATCGCCGTAAAGGCTTCGTGGCCCGGGGTATCGAGGAAGGTGACCTGCTTGCCGCGCACCGAAACCGTATAGGCCCCGATATGCTGCGTGATGCCTCCCGCCTCCCCTTCCGCCACTTTGGTTTCCCGGATCGCGTCGAGCAACGAGGTCTTGCCGTGGTCGACATGGCCCATGATCGTCACGACCGGAGGCCGTGGTTCCAAACGGAGGTCGCCCTCGGCCTGAATCAACTCCTCCAATAACTCTTCGCCGGCCTTCTCCACCGACACATCCATTTTAATACCCGCTTCATCTGCGATCATGGTGGCGGCATCGACGTTCATCGGCTGATTGAACGTGAGCATCTGCCCCATGTCCATCAGCTTTCTCACGATATCGGCGGGACGCTGTCCGACCAATTCTGCGAATTCCTTCACCGTAATGCCGGGCGTGAGCTTCACACTCTTCTTGCGCGGCTTGGTCACTTCCCCCGGCAAACTGTGATGCACGTGTTTGCTGCGGTCGTCGCGGCGCTGTTGAACCGGAATCGCGCGGAGATCCTGCCAGCGCGCTGCATCTTCACGCACGCGCACATCCTCTTCTTCACGTGCGCGTCCGGGCTTTTTCGCTTTCTTGAGCTTGTCTTTCAAGCCTTCCGCTTGAAGTTCTTCCAGGACTTTTTTCTTCCCGGAGGGGACTTCGACAGCCGGTGCGGCGGCAGGCTTGACAGCCGGTATCGGCTCAGTCGCCGGTGCGGCGGCAGACGGCGTGAGTCCAACGGGCGGAGGCACATCTCCGTGAGAGACCGCCGGGCTCTCAACCTGATGCTGGGGAGGCAGCGTGACGGATGGTGCAACGGTCGCATCCGCAGCAAGAGGCTCTGATCCGAGCGGGGCGACAGGCTCCTCAGAGGGGGACTCATCGCTTCGCTTTCGCTTGATCAGGATACGGCGCTTGTCGGGCTTGGCCTCTTCTGCCGCAACCGGATGGGCTCCAGCGGCTTTGGCGGCAACTGTGTGATGGGCACTTGCGTCGGGGTCTTTGTGCTTCTCGGCTCGCTCTGAATCTCCATCCGCTGCTTTTGTCAGAGCCTTCCCTGTAGCCTTGTGCTTGGGACCCAGCTTTTCAAGCACCTTTTGAACCGCGTCGTCTTCCAACGCGCTACTGTGAGACGCAACGGCGATGCCCAACCGCTTCAACTCCGGGATCAGATCGCGGTTTTCCATTCCGAGCTGCTTGGCCAATTCATAGACACGCATAGCGATTCAACATCTGCTCCAATGAAACCGTCCGCTACCCCTCCGACTCGGCTTGCGCCTTCTCCTGCTGCCGCGCTTCTTCCTGCTGCCGCTGGGCTTCGGCCTCTTCGGCCAGAGCAGCTTTGATTTCCTTGTCCCGCTCAGCCTTCTCTTTTTCGTACTCCGTGGCGCTGATGATGTCGATCTTCCAGCCGGTCAATCGAGCCGCAAGCCGTACATTCTGCCCATTCTTGCCGATGGCTAACGACAATTGCGAGTCCGCCACGACGACCAAAGCCGACTTCTTCTCTTCATCGACGCCGACCTTTTCGATGGTCGCAGGATTCAAGGCTTCGGCGATGAAAACACGGGGATCCGACGTCCAGGTAATGATGTCGATCTTCTCTCCGCGCAATTCCCGCACGACGGCTTGCACGCGCGAGCCTTTAATGCCGACACAGGCCCCGACCGGATCGACCGCTTTTTCGCGGGACGTCACGGCGATCTTGGTGCGATCGCCCGGTTCCCGGACCACCGCTTTGATCTCGACGATTTTTTCCATGACTTCCGGCACTTCCAACTCGAACAACTTCGCGACAAATTGCGGATGGCTCCGCGTGAGAATGACTTGTACGTCTTTCGGCGTCCGGCGTACTTCCAAAAGCATCGCTTTCACACGGTCGCCGCGGCGATACGTTTCTCGCGGAATCTGTTCTTGGATCGGAAGAATCGCTTCGGTCTTGCCCAGGTCCACGAGATAATTCCGGCGCTCCATGCCGAGAATAATCCCGTTGACCAAATCTCCTTGCCTGGTCGAATACTCTTTTTGGACCGCTTCCCACTCCGCCTCGCGAACCTTTTGGAAAATCACTTGCTTGGCGGTCTGTGCCGCAATGCGGCCCAGCTCGTCCATTTCAATGAGGGAGCCGATTTCGTCCCCGACTTCCGCTTCGCTGTCGTACTGCCGGGCTTCCTTCAACGAAATTTCGGCTTTTGGGTTGGTCACGGCATCGACGATGATTTTCTTGGAGACGACGGAGATTTCCCCGGTCTTGGGGTCGATCTCGACTTGAATATTTTCCGCCTGCCCGAAACGTTTCTTCGCGGCGGTTTGAAGAGCGGCCTCGATGGCACCGATGACCTTGCTCTTGTCGATGCCTTTTTGGCGCCCGATCTCGTCGATGACTGAAATCAATTCTCGATTCATGATTCGCTCTCCACTCTGGAGCCGTCGACGCTTACCACGTCACTTTCATTCTGGCCTCGGCGATGGCTCCATGCTCGAGGGTCATCGTGCGCACCGGAGGCGGGTCGTTCACGACCAGCACAACCGTGTGCTCCGTTACATCCGTCAATGTTCCTACCAAGCGCCACTGCCCCGCGAGCGGCTCCCTGAGCTTGACGCTCACTCGCTTCCCGACTGCCCGGCGATAATCCTGAATCCGTTTGAAAGGCCGATCCAGACCTGGCGAGGAAACTTCAAGCGTATAGGGATGGGGGAATGGGTCGGCGACATCGAGTGCCGGCCCGAGCGCCTTATGCGCGCGCTCACAATCATCCAGCGTGACACCGCCCGACTTATCAATGAACACCCGCACCACCGAACGCGGCCCCTGACCCACACACACGACATCAACCAGTTCCAGGCCTAATGTCCAGAGGATGGGCGATACCGCCTCGTTGATACGGTCGACGACCGGTCGGGACTCCTTCACCGACACCCCTAGCCCCGTTTCTCTGGCTGCGTTGTCCACGAGATCAAACAAAAAAGTGGGCCTGAGCCCACTTTCAGCGGAGGAACCATAGCATGCCCCCCCTGCCAAAGCAAGGGGGCGGACTAGCCGACTTGCGCCAAAAACTTCTCCGCCAAGCGCAAGGTCAGAGGGCCGGGCTTCCCTCCTCCGATCGTCTTGTCATCGACTCGGATAACCCCTAGCACCTCGACCGTGGTGCCGGTCAAGAAGACCTCGTCTGCGTCGTACAGCACCTGCCTGGTCACATAACGTTCCTCGACTGGAATTCCTTCCCGTCGAGCAAGCTGAAGCACCACGGCTCTCGTCACTCCGGATAAGATCCTGGGCCCCTCGGGCGCCGTCATCACTACCCCATTTCTCACCACCATGACGTTGCTGACAGCCCCCTCTGTGACCTCTTCGCCTCTCACCAGAATGGTTTCGAACATCTGTGCCTGTCTGGCCTGTTGACGTGCCAGGACATTGGCCAACAAATTGACGCTCTTAATATCGCAGCGCCCCCATCGAATGTCTTCGAGGGTCATGACCTCAACGCCTGCCGCCTGCACGGACCGGCTGAGCGGGTGCAGCTCACGAACCGTTATCACGACGGTGGGGACAAGCTCCGCGGCATAGGCATGGTCGCGGGGCGCGGCGCCCCGCGTTACCTGAAGATAAACCTTGGACTCCGGATGGGCGGCCCGCGCGATCCCTTCCAGAATGTGCCGGCTCCACTGTTGATGGGAATAGGGCTGTTGAAGATCAATCGCGCGCGCGCTTCGGTCTAAGCGGGCAAGATGCGCTTCCAGCTCGAACGGGCGACCGCCGTATGTCCGGATCACCTCGTAGACGCCGTCGCCGAATTGAAAGCCGCGATCCTCAATCGACACCGTCGCATCGGCCAGCGCGACGAACCGCCCGTTAACAAACGCAACGTCGGGCACGGTTACGCGCTCCCCGGCGAAAGGGAATCGGTAACCGTCACGTGAAACACGCGCCGGTCTTCCGCCGTGAACTTCCATCCCATGCGCTTCTCGAACACGATTTGGTGGCTGCCGGGCTTCACCGCTCTGAACTCAAACGTGCGACGCCCATTATCGACGGCATTGTTGCCGGCAACGCGGAGGTAGTCGTCGCCCAGCAAGGACAGCCCCGTTGCGTCATAGGACGGGACCCAGAGTTCTCCCCTGGTCCTGTCTTCCCATAAATGAATTTCAAACGGCTGATCAAGCATCGCGTCGATCACCTTGGCCTGATCGTGCGGCCTGGCCCCTCCGTCTATCATGCTCATTCCGGCATCCTCAAATCTTTGATGGCCGCGACTCGGCTCGGCTAACTCTTCCGTCGAGGCCCGACGAGGATGTCTCCGCCCTCTACTCGAACCTCGTAGCTCCCGATACAGTACCCGCCCCCATCCGTCCCCTGTCCGTTTCGGATGTCGAACGCCAGATCGTGCCAAGGACAGGCCACGACAAACCCTTTGACTCTGCCCTCGTTCAACGGACCGCCCTCGTGCGGACAGAGATTATGGATGGCGAAGTACGTTCCCTCGATGTTGAACAACGCGATGGCGCGATTGTTGATCGTGACCACCTTCGATTGACCGGGCGGCACTTCGTCAACTTTGGCGGCTAACTGAAATCCTTCGATGGCCACGCTCCTACTTCCCCTTCCGTTGCAGTCCGACGTCAACCGTGCTCGCTCACATACGCAGCGTGTATTTCAGTTCACCCCCGACTGTGAGCCCCTGGCGCTTCACGAAACCGGCTTCGGTCTGGATGAGATATCGCACCGCTTCGGGCGTCGAGCCGTGCCACGGGCACACCTCCTGACGACAGGGCGGAACACCCTCCGCAATCGAAACAATGTGATGGCTCTCGTCAACCCAGATCATGTCGACAGGGAATCGATACTCCTTGGTCGTCACACGATGGGCCCCCGTCGCTTCGAAGATATAGATCATTCCCCCGTTCGGGGGCAATGCCTCTTGAAAAGCCAGTCCGAACAGCAACTTCTCCGGCGTATCGGCGACCTCGGCTTCCAGTTCCGTCCCGTTGGGAAACGTCACAATAATTGTCTTCGAATCGTCCCGTTGAACGAGGAACATCGACACGCTCATCAACAGAATCGCCAGCAGGATCATCATGATGATCCGCTTCTTCTTCTGTTCTCGATCGCCGGCCTGTATTGAAGTCATAAACTCTTGGTCGTACGCGACGCAATCTGGGCCCAAAGGCCCATTATAACAGGGGATCTAGGCCTTCTGAGCGAACGCCGTTCTGTTGACTTGGAAAAGAGCGGCGGACTAGAATGGCACCCACCTTGAGTCACGCAATATGGTCGTGACGGGGCGGGCTTGTCAACCGTGTTTGTCTCTATTGTGGTGAGAAGGAGGCGAGGGTCATGGCACTGCTGATTACCGATGAATGTATCTCCTGTGGAGCCTGCCTACCCGAATGTCCGAACGAGGCGATCTTTGAAACTCGCAGCGACGCGGAGACGAAGGGAAATCATGTAGGCGATGGTCAGGGAGTTGGCGATAACATCTATGTGATCACTCACGATCGCTGCACGGAATGTGTTGGCCATTTCGATGAGCCGCAATGTGCCGCTGTCTGTCCGGTCGATAACTGCTGCATTGCCGACCCGGCCTATCCGGAAACGACGGACGTCCTGCTCGAGAAAGCAAAGACATTGAATCCGGACAAAACGATTGATCCGGCAAAGGTTTGGAGCGGCGTCCGAAACTAACACCTACGCCACGGTTTCGTTCTAGGCCCTGCCTCTTCAAGAGGCGGGGCCTTTTCATTTCGACCTCGCACGCAGACTTCACCCTCTCAGTAGCTTTCTGAACGGTTCAGCTGTAAGATTCGGTAGTAGCTGCGTTTCGCCGTTCAGGTTCCTGCGTTCTGCCGTGGAACCGCCAGCGCTACTCACTTCGCGTGGAGGTCACACCATGCGGTATCGAAATATCCTTATCGGAACGTTCCTCGGGCTCTTCATGCTCCCAACCTGGGCACTGGCCAGCACCGGAGACATCGGATCGATCATCGAGAAGTTTGTGGATCGACAGTTCCCGAACTCAGCGGCACATTACTGGATCATCAGCGACACACAATGGGACGGCGACGAGATGATCGTGGACATCCACACCATCGTGAAAGAGCGGCAGAATACAGAGCCGACATTGACACGGTTTCTGCTGTTGATCGTGGCAGGGGAACTCAAAGGGGTCCAGAACGTGCCCCTTGAACCAGGAGCAGACTGCCGCGCTGAAGAAGACGTCTGAGCCTCATCAGCTTGGTGACTCACGCAACAAGGCCCCCTCCGCTGCGAGAGCGGAGGGGGCCTTGTCATGTCGCCGAGTCGTAGACTCGATTACTTGATCATGACCAGCTTGCCGCCGACATGCGCTGCGTGGAGATGGCAGCGATAGTTCAGCGTATTGCCCTGCGTCGCATAGAAGAGGTCGCTGGTCGGGATGCCGATCACCTTGGTCTCGCCAGGCTTCAATACCACCTGGGCCTTTAAGACGAACGGCGAACCGGCATTGGTCGCATCGGTCATCTCAAATCCATGATCCGCGGTTGAATTGTTCGTGACCTTGAGGAGAACAGGACGGCCTGGACGAACTTTGAAGTCGATCACAGTCGTCGGAGGATACCAGGTCTTCATGTTCCCGATCTCGATCGCGAACAACTGGGCATCCACTTCCAATTCCTTGAACGGCTGACCCACGACGGACCCTGTTTCCATATCGCCGATTTCGACGCCGCCCGCCTGTAGCGCAAATGCTGCAGACGCTCCAGCCACGACCATCACGAGGCCGAAGAAGACCCCTAACATCGTCTTGCCCATGACCTACCTCCTTAAAAAGAAGAAGAGATGTGATTAGGTTGGTAAATAACTACCGCTACAGTCAGGTAGCCTTGACCGCTCTGACAACCACTGAACTGATTCACTCGATTGAACTCCACGTCCATAGTCTTCTTTGAGAGGCAACCTTATAGCACAGCCTTGAAAACGGAAGCAAGAAGGTTCATGCACCTCTGCCCGCAACAATACGTCAGACGGCAACACAGCGTGCTATCAACAGATAATCAGCAACACATTCAATGCCTTACTGAATTCCTCCTGCCGAAGGCTGGATCTCTTGCACGTTGGACCCGATCAAAAGATCGTAGGGGGCATAGTTATCGGTCAGAATCATGCCCGGCGCCCAAGGTTGCAGGCGATGCGTACTCAGCAAGGTTATGGCTTCAGACGGAAGCCGCTGTTGATCCACCAGGGGTATCACTTTGCTCAAAAAATCGTCCGCGCTTTTCGGGATGACGGAATCACCGGCAAAAAATATGAGATTCTCTGCGCGCGTTTGTGAAGATTTCCACGGTCCCTTCACCGCAAATGTCTCGATAGAGGGAAACGACCGTCGCATCGTTTCCACCACCGCATTGGCCCGCAGGAGATCCCCCCCCTCGCCAGATGACGCGAGATTGACCGCCAACACTCCGCCTGGAGCGAGATGAGTCCGCAGCTCGGAAAAAAATTCCGCGGTCGTCAGATGAAAGGGAATCATGTGCCGCGCGAAGGCGTCCACCCAGATCAGATCGTACGAGCGGCTCGTCTGGGTGAGGAACACTCTGGCATCACGAACAAAGACGTGATGCTGGGGCGGGGCATGGTAGGAAAAGTATTCTTCCGCCATTCGCACGACGACCGGATCAAATTCTACGACGTCCAATTCAAGTTCCGGCCAGCGACCGGCCAGCCACTTGGCCAATGAACCCCCTCCATGGCCGAGGATGAGACCGCGCTTGGGCTCGGGAACCAAAGCAAGGGAAGCCACCATCAGCTGGCTGTAGGGAAGAAACAAGGCCACCGGATCCGCCTTCCACATGACGGCATGAAAGGTCCGATCCAGCACGAGGTAGCGAAACAGATCGTCGTCGCGAACGCGGACTTGCTGATAGGGACTATCTTCCTGATAGACCGGAGCCTTCAACATCTGAACGGGAAACCAGGCGCCGGCCCCAAGTGCGCCGATGACAAGTGCAAGCGCGCCCATCACCAGCGGGCGTTTGCCGATCGCCTTGAGAAGCCACCAGAAGCCCAACACTGCTTGGATGGTTCCGAGCCAGGCCACAAGCGCCTGCGTCCCCATCCACGACAAAAAAAAGAAGGCGGTCCCCCATGTTCCGGCCAAACTTCCAACCGTCGAGAGAGCGATCATGCGGCCGGTGTGCCGGCCGAGATAGTCCAGATCGGACACGGCCAATCGCAGCATCGCCGGCAGCACGCCGCTGAGCCCGAAAGCCGGGGGGGCCAACAATACCGCGGCGGCGGCGCAGGGGCCCCAGCGAGGGTCGTCGATCATTCCGGCCATTTTGAAAAGCACCGGCTGGCTCAACCAGGCGATGAGAAACGTCCAGGAACCGGACAACAATAACAAGCCCGCTAACACCTGTGCGCCAGGATAGCGGTCCGAGATCCATCCGCCAAAAGCATAGCCGCTGCTCATCGCGGCCAGAATCACTCCGATCAACGCGCCCCACACAAAGAGGGAGTTCCCGAACACCGGCGCCAATAGCCGGCTGCCAAGAATTTCCAACGCCATCACCACGGCACCCGTGACGAGCGCCGTCAGGAGCAGGAACCAGCGGGGATGATGCCGTGAAATCTGAGCGTGGCTCATGAAGGGCGATCGGCACACAGCTTGGAAGCAGCCTGATGAGTGGTCATAGATTCGTTGCGAGGCGGCCATAGTACTCAGGCAATCACGAGGCTGTCAACGGAACGTCGAGGGGAAGACCGGACCGGCTAACGACTGAAACTTCGTTGCTCAGTAAGAGACTCAAGGGTATACTCCCCCGGGAGCGCACAAGCTCTCAATGGAGGGAGAAGGTTTATGCAGATCAGCGTGATTGGCACCGGCTATGTCGGCCTCGTGACGGGAGCTTGCTTCGCAGAATTCGGCGTGAATGTCCTCTGTATGGACAATGATGAAAAACGAATCGCGCGCCTGGAGAAAGGGGATGTCCCCTTCCACGAACCGGGAATCACCGAACTTGTCGCTAAAGGAATCAGCCAAGGCCGGCTCAGTTTCACGACTGAAATTACGAGGGCCGTCGATCATGGCGAAGTGATTTTTATCGCCGTCGGCACCCCGCCGAAGAAAGACGGATCCGCCGACCTCTCGTTTGTCGAAGAAGTCGGCCGCGGCGTTGCCCGCAAGATGACGTCCTACAAAGTGATCGTGACGAAGTCGACCGTGCCGGTCGGCACCGGAGCCTTACTAAGAAAAGTCATCGCCTCGACGCAGGAGAAAAAGATTGCATTTGATATCGTGTCCAACCCTGAGTTTCTTCGTGAAGGATCCGCGATCGAAGATTTCATGCGCCCCAACCGTGTCGTAATCGGTTCGGACAGCGAGCGGGCCATTGCGCTCATGAAAGATCTCTATCGTCCGCTGTACCTGCTCGAAACCCCGTTCGTCGTGACCGATGTTCCTACCGCGGAAATGATCAAGTACGCATCGAACGCGTTTCTCGCCACAAAGATTTCGTTCATCAACGAAATCGCCACACTCTGCGAGCGGGTTGGTGCCGATGTGCAGATGGTCGCGAAGGGGATGGGCCTGGACCAGCGAATCGGGTCAAAGTTTCTCCACGCAGGTCCTGGATTCGGTGGGTCTTGCTTTCCCAAGGATCTCGCCGCGCTCGTTCAAATGGGCGAGAGTGCTGGCTATCCTATGCAGATCGCCGGGGCGGCTGCGGCCGTCAATACCCAACAACGTGGCCGCATGGTGGGAAAAATCAGAGAAGCTCTCGGAGGACTGCGTGGGACGACGATAGGTCTCTTGGGCTTGTCGTTTAAACCGAATACCGACGATCTTCGAGAAGCCCCAGCCCTCTCTATCGCACAGGAACTCATCGATCAGGGAGCAACGGTTCGAGCCTACGATCCTGCAGCACTCGAGGAAGCTTCTCGAACGTTAACCGGAATCGTCCCCTGCCAAAACACCTATGAAACAGCGAGAGACGCCGACGCATTGGTGCTGATGACGGAGTGGAACGAATTCAGAAACCTCGACTTCAACAAGTTGAAATCTCTCATGCGCAGAACGATCCTCATCGATCTCCGTAATGTCTACGAATCCAGCCGGGTTACACAATTCGGCTTTCGCCACGTCTCGGTTGGACGCCCCACAAGAGACCCGGAACAGAACGCTTAAACGCCTAGGTGAGCCGAGGCGCTTCTGTTTTCGACGCCTCTTTCACCTTCGGCTTATAGCCCATTCGGTCGAGCACTTTCATCACGCGGGTCTTCAACCGGTCATCGGCTTCCGCTAAGGCTGTTGCGAGAGGCTCAACCGCGGGCTTCCCGATTTTTCGGATGATCTCGGTCACCGATTGCCGAAGTTCATCTTCTTCGGAAACGAGCAGCGGCACCAATGAAGGCACAGCCGCCCCGCCGATCTTGATCAAGGAATCGTACGCCCGCTGTCTCACATCACCGACCTCATCCGTCAAGGCATCGACCAAGGGCCGAACCGCCCTGGGTTCCTTCAATTCCCCTAGCACCTCCGCGGCGTATTTTCGATTCAGCCAATGCGTGTCTTTCAGGTCCAGCAACATCGCGTCGGCCCTGGCGGCATTGGGATCTTTGGCGCGGATTCTGAAGCCCTTGGCGATCCGCTTTCCCCCTTCTTCCACTACGCGAATCGTGGCGCCATCCCCGACCTTGAGTTGCTTCAGTTCCTCGAGCGCTTCATCGTCGACATCGAGCACGACCGTCTTGCCGTCGTAGGCCAGCAACTCGACTTCAACCTGCTTGGCCTCCGGATTGACGGCGACGACGCGCTCGGTCACGAGATTGAATCCGTCTTTCTTGATCCCGCCCTTCGGACCGATCTGAATGAGCTTCACCGGAGCTTCTTCTGCCATAATGTGTGTCCTTTACATCGCGATTAGGTTACTGAGCCGTCTGTTTCCATCCCAGGCTTGCGAGCACGCCCTCGACGGTTTCCTGTACCATCGTATTCTCATCTTCAAGAAGCGGGAGCAACGGATCGATCGCCTGCTTGGCGCCGAGGCGCGCGAGCGACTCCGCCGCATTCCGCCGGACGAGCCAATCTTCGTCCTTCAGCGATTCGATCAGCGGACCGATGCTCCGCAGATCGCCGATCTTCCCCAGCGCCTCTGCGGCATGGCGCCGGACCATCCAATTATTTCCCAGCAATCCGTCAATCAGCGCATCCACGGCGCGAGCATCGCCGATTTTCTTGAGCACACGGGCAACGTCCTCGCGCACCGTGCTGTCCGTCAACGCCTCCACAAGTCCCGGTACGGCGCGCGCGTCCCCGATCCGCTCGAGCGCCCACACGGCCGCCGTCCGTACCGCGCCGTCTTTGTCCTTGAGCGCCTTCACCAGCGGCTCGACGCCGCGCGGATCCTTCACTTTTCCCAACCCCGAGGCCGCCTGCTCGCGAATCGCCCATTCATCATCCGTGACGGCTTCGATCAACCGATCGACCACGGAAGGTCCGATGCGAACCACCGCCGTCGTCGCGGCCTCGCGAATCAACACGTCTTCGTCCGCCATGAGACCGATCAGCGGCTCCACCGCTTCTTCGCCCATTTGACTGAGACTGGCAATGGCGTGATCGCGCAACGCCTCGTTGTCATCACGAAGCGCGCCGATCAATTGTTCGATCCTGTCCGACTGTCCTTCGTCACTCATCGTCATGTCCTTCCTGACGCACGGCATGAGCACCATCGAGCGCTTCCAATTTGTCGGCAATGAGCCCGGCATTGTAGGCAACCAGGCCGTCGCGATCCGTTCGCAAACGATCAAACAGTTCCTTGTGCGGGCGCAGCACTTCCACATCCTTGATCTTGGCGAGAGCTTCCATGGCATAGACGCGCAGCGGCCTGATTGGGATCGCTTCGAGATAGAGCTGCGTTGGACGGGCATCACCGATGAGGCCGAGCGCCTTAATCGCCAGCTCCTTCACTCCGGTATCCTTGTCCTGCTCTAATCGCTTCATCAACGGTTCAACCGCCCGCACATCGCCGATCTTGCCGAGCAAGTCCGCCGCCGCTTCGCGCACCAGCCAATCGTCATCCTCCAAGTACTCCATCAAAATCTCCACGCTCGGACGGCCGATGCCCAAGAGATTAATGACGGCCCCCATCCGCGCCTCTTCCCGCTCGCTCGCCCCTTCAATATCACGCAACGCGTTAAACACGTGATCGATCCGCTCGCGAATCGCCCCAAGCTTTTTCAACGTTCCGACGGCAATGTCTCGGACCGCCGGCTGGCCCATGGCGTCGATAAAGGCATCTATTGAGCGCGGGTCGAGCAATTGATCGAGCATGATGGCGGCCGTGACCTGAGCCTCCGGATCCGGATGCTTCATCATCTGACAAAGGGACGTCACCGCCGTTGGAATCGCCCCGACGAGATGTGTCACGAGCTGCTTGGTGTCCCCTTCCGCAGTCTTGGGGAGCAGCGCCACCAATGCGGAAGCGGTCTGCGTGTCCAATATTCCCGCCATCTGTTCCAGCGCGGTGGCACCTGCCTTTCGCACGGCTTCGGCTTCGTCTTCAAGGAGACCGACGAGTGCCACCCCCGCTTGAGGATCTTTGATACGAGCCAGCATCGCCGCCGCCTCACGCTTCAAGTCAGCCGAGCCCGAACGAAGGAGCTCCACGAGCGCTTGGACGGCTTTGGGACCTCCGGCCAGGCAGGCTGCGGTCGCTCGCATCCGCCGCCAATCTTCCTCGTGGACGAGTTCGGAGACCAGCGTTTCTATAGTTTCCTTTGACATGGAACTACAACCTGGCACGCAACACGTGCTGAATGCCGAGCGCTGAGCGCTGAGTTTCCAATTTACAATTCAACATTCCGCACTGAATGTTTCTCTGCTCAGATGCGTCCAGTCCGCCATCCCACCTTCGCCAATGTGTCTTTCACATGAAAACGGAGATTTTCGTCGACTTCCTGCGTCATAAGCGTCAAGAGCGGAGGGACGACTTTCGAGCCGAACCTGGTGAGTGCCGTAGCCGCTTCTGCTCGCGTCACCGTGTGATGCAACGCCTTCATGAGCGAAGGAATGGCCGCTTCGTCGGCGATCATGCCTAACGCTCGCACCGCCGCGCCCATCGTCACCATTTCTTCATCCCACTTGCCGCCGCACTCAGCCACCACACGGGACTCCTCAGGCCGATCGACCCCTTCAAGGACATTGATCAAGACCGGTACCGCACGGCGGTCGCCGATCTGCCCCATGGCTTCCACGACCAACGGACGTAACCCCGGTTCCTTAAGGACGGTCTGGAGAAATTCCAACGCCCGGGCATCGCCGATGTGGCCGAGTGCGCGAACGGCATCCTCCCGAATTGCAGCATCATGATCGTTAAACAGCACCGAGAGCAAGGGTTCAACCGCCGCCGCCGACCTTGCCTTTCCCAAGGCTTCGACGGCATGGAGCCGGACCAGCCATTCCGTGTGGGTCAGCGCCGAAAGCAGAAAAGGGATAGCGGCATCGCCAATCGCAGCCAGCGCCGCCGACGCCTCCTCACGCACCGCCTTGACCTTGTCTTGCAACAGAGGAACCAACGGTTCGATCGCGCTGAAATGTTTGATGCGACCCAGCGCCTTGGCTGCATGCATTCGAACAATCCAATCCCGATTCTTGAGCGATACAATGAGCGGAGCCAGCACGCGCTCGTCGGCGATAGCCGCCAACACCGCCGAAGCCGCTTCCTGCACCCCCAGTTGCGGGTCCGAGAGGCAGCACCCTAACACCGGAACCGACGGTTCGCCGATGGCGGTCAGAGCCCCGATTGCCGCCTCCCGAACAGCCCGGTCGGCATCCCGAAGGACGGAAACCAGCGGCACGACGGCGCGGGGATCGCGGAGCGTTCCCAGGGTGGTTGCGGCCTCTTCGCGAATCGCCCAATCGTCATCGCTCAGAGCTGCAATCTGCTCTGCCACCGCATCGGCCATAGAGTTCCTCTTGCCTAGAATTAGGCAGCCTAGCACAGCCTTTTTCACAGGGTCAACGCGACCAGATCCGACCTACCTCCGCGGCCAACCGCGCAGTATCGGTGCGATTGACTCCTTGAAGACCGCCCCGTACCATCGTGAACCGTCCCCCTTTGGTTAACGACGCTGATTCTGTCTACGAAGAGGAGGCCATCATGAACCGACACACCCTCATGACCGACACACGGGCCACCAAGAACTTGATTCTGAGCGGTCTATTACTTGTCGGCACTGTTGCCCCGGCTGCAGCTTATGAAGTCTGGCTGACCGATCAATCGGATACCGGCAAAGACACCGGCGGCTTCTTGTACATTTACGATGGCGCGCAACTGGCGGCTAATCCCACCACGGCCAAGCCGGCCCAGACTATCGATTTTTCCGGCGACATCGGCAAGTTCTGCGAAGACGCGACCAAGAAGCTGGTTCGCCGCCCGCACATGCTCTTTTTCAACGCCAAGCAGGACCATGCCATCATCTCGTTCTTGAGCGGACATGTCCTGTTCATGGACGCCGTGACGAAGAAGGCCGATGCCTGCTTGTCGATGGGCAAGAACGTCCATGCGGCCTGGCCGACGCCGGATCAGAAGATGGCCATCGCGGCAAATATCGCGGAAAAGAAATTCATCCGCATCTGGACCGATTATACGGCCCATAAGTTCAGCTTCGATGCCGAGAAGGATGTTATGAACCTGGCGGCATATGAAGGTGGCGAACGGCCGGACGCCTCGCCGATCTGTCCCATCACGGAATCATCGAGCAAATATGCCTTTGTCACGCTGCGCGGGGGAGGATTGCTCGTCGTCGACGTGACGGTCACGCCGATGAAGGTCGTGGCCACGCTCGACAACAACCAAGTGCACCCGGCCGGCTGCGGCGGCGTCGAATCCGGCGGCACGATGTACATCAATTCCGGGGGCGGATGGCCGGTCGCCCCGCTATCCTACGACGTCTATGCCCTCGACCTGACGAATTTGCCGAAATCGATCTCGGCCAAGCTCATCTCGCAGCGGGACGAGAAGTTTGCCGACTCACACGGCATGGCATCGGTCGGCCGTTACGTCTGGAGCGCGGATCGCGCCGGCAACACCATCGAAATCATCGACACCCTCAGTAATTTGAGCGTCGGCTCGGTGGACCTCGCGACCAGTGCGAATAACGATCCGGCTCCGGACTTGATGGACGTTGCGCCGGATGGACAGTACGTATTCGTGGGATTGAGGGGGCCGGCTCCGTTAACCGGGAACGACAAGACCGTGAACAATGCCAAAGGCACGATCCCCGGCGTCGGCGTCGTTCACGTCGACGCCGGAGGCAAGGTCGGCCATTACAAGGGCCAGGCCGCCATCACGAACATGAAGGATGGAAAAGAAACTGCTGACACGCACGGCATAGCAGTGAGGAAGTAGCAAGCAGCGATCGGCCGTCAGCAATCAGTAGCTGGAACAGTCGGGATCACGCGGGGTATGTTTCAGCCTTGGGCTGAAGGCTGCCGGCATCTCAGCAAGAGCTGCTGGACCGTTCAGCTTGATTTCGCCACATCTCCCGACGGCCCGAACCGTCCTGTTTCGCCCAGGGGGCGATCCACGCGGGCGTTGTCGGCCAAACTGGAGTTCACCTCGAGGTCTTCCTGCGGCAGAGTCCAACCAAGCTTTTCCAAAGTCTCCATCACGAGCTGCCGTAGCGCATCTTTCGCGCTCAGACGGACCGACGCATAGGACAGAACCCGTTCTCCTTCCCCCACCACCTCCGAGGCTTTGGGGTCGTACAAGAAGGCAATCAACGGTTCAATCGCGGTATCGCCGATCGTCGTCAGTGCGGCACTGGCTTTTTCGCGCAGCACGCCGTCCTTGAGCAGCATGATCAAATCCGGAATGACGCGGGGATCCCGGAATTGGCCGAGCGCCGTCGCCGCCGCTTCCTTGATAAAGGCGTCCTCGCTGACGATGCATCCGGGCGTTGGCGTGCCTTCTTGGCGAATGCCTTTTCCTTTTAACGCGTCGAGCACGGGAGGCAACGCGCGTGGATCGCCGATCATCCCGAGCGACGCAATCGCGTGCCGCTTGACCGCTCCGTCCTTCATGGCCTCGATCAAGGCATCGATGGCGCGCGGATCGCCGATCATTCCGAGCGCGATGGTGGCATCTTCGCGCACCGCGCGGTCCGGATCCTTCAGCGCTGCGATCAACACATCGACGACTTTCGGTTCCCGCACCCAGGTCCGTCCGATCTGATAGTCGGTGGTCATGCCGCCGAGAGCCCGCGCCGCATGGCAGCGCACGACGAAATCCTTGTCCTTGAAACAGTCGATCAACGGATCGACCGAGGGCTGCCCGATATAGACCAGCGCCGTGCCCGCGGTTTCCCGGACGATTTTCGAGGTGTCGCGGAACAGCTTGATCAACGCAAGAATGGCTTTGGGGTCGCCGATCTTTCCCAGTGCTTCCGCTGCCGCGCTTTTGACGGCTCCGTCGCGATCCCGGCAGGCGACGATAAGCGCATCGACCGATTTCCGATCCTTGAGCTCGCCGCAGGTCTTGGCCGCATGCTCCCGAACACGCCACCGCTCGTCCTTCATCACCGCGATCATGCGGTCCAGGACGACCGCTCCCATCCTGGCCGCTGCGTCCACCGCCTGGTTGCGCACTTCCATGATGGGGTCATTGAACAATCCGATCAGCGCTTCGATCGCTTTGGGACCGCCGATCCTGGCCACCGCACAGCCGGCATAGGCGCGCACGGACCAGAACTCATCGCCACAGGCACTGACCAGCGCATCCAAGCTCTTCGGGTCGCCGATCTCTGCAAGAGCTTTTGCCGCTTCCTCGCGCGTCGCATCATCGACATCTTCGAGCGCCTCCAACAGATCCTCTAGTGCCTGCGTCATAGGTATCGTCCCCTTACTTCGCTAACTGGTTGCGCGAAAACTTGGGTTCCGTGTAGTCCGCTCGCGTACGGCACCCTCCCTGGATGCTCGCAGGATGCTCAAAAGGACCGTCAGCAAGGCCGCAGCGAGCGAAGAGAGGTACATACCAAGCTTCGCGTGAGCCGCTCGCTTCGATCCCATGCGAGCGGAGAGGCATTTTGCCTCAAGTAATCTTCTCTACACGTTGAGCCTCTGAGCGACGCGAGAACGACGCTGGCGGACATTTTCAGCATCCTGCTAGTATTTATAGTCCGGCTGCCCACCGTGAGGATACGTTCGCTTGCACCGTATGAGCAAGGTCTGCGTGCCACGGCCTTCCACACATTGATCGAGCGAAGGGGCAAATTCAACTCGTCCCTCGAGATTTACCGAGAACGGAAAATCGAACGTGAAGCTGACGAACTTGTACTTCCCCGGCTTGAGGGGCAACGTGCGCTTATCCGTGGTCTTGAATGCATCCATCGATTCAGGGTCCGAATTGTAGATCGAGGGCGTCACACCGGGAACCGACCACCACGACGGAGGGTCCAGCACCGTCGCGTCGATGGTGATCGCATGCTCTGTCGTATAGGCGGCAGGCGGCCCGGCCTGAGCCGTTGAAATGAGCAGCACGCCGACGACGAGACTCAAGAGGGAATCGCGCATCATAGGCATTCGGCGGTTGAGGCTTGAAAACATCATTTTGAACCTACTGGGGCAGGCTCGAATTCGGCGCGGCGGCAACGAAGGCGAACTGGAAGATTTCCTCCACGGGGCGGCTTTCCCATTCAGTATGAGTCTGCAGTCCCAACGTTCGCATCACTGTCGCGCCGGTATCGATGATCGACACGGGCTGATGAATCACATGGCCGTGTTTGATGCCGACGCCGGAAGCGATCCAGGGCACGACAGGAGTGCCGCTCTCCGCCTGTTCCTGGCCGGCATCTTTCCCATCGGCGCTCAGGGACGTCACGAACACGGTGGTCCGCTTCGTCAGCCCCTGCGTTTTGTAGATGTCCAGCACTGAATTCATCGCCTTATCGACCGTGCGCAGCGCCTCTCGGTGCTCCTTGGAAGCCCATCCACGCGAAGCCCCGACCCGGCCCGCCTCCGGAAGATGCACGACGAGAAAATGCGGCAGCGAGAGAATGGCGTGTCCATAACCATGGCCGCTCGTCGCCTTTTTGAAATATTGCTGGATATAGGACACGATCCGATCGGGGCTGCATTCGGGCTTCAACGGCCCGCACATCTGATAGTCGGTATAGGGCTCCGGTCTGGCCAATTGATAGAGCGATTCGTCCATGAAGAAGATGGCGCTGTCGCGCCCGCCGCTGAGATCGAGATAGTCGAATACGCTGGGAGCCCGAGGATAACCCCGGCTGAATTCGAAGGCATTCCATGTGATTCCATGTTTTTCAACCGGCATCCCGGTAATCAGCGAAGCCATCGTCGGCAGGCGCAGCGCCGGTTTCACGGCGGTTGCCGACCAGGTGACGGCTCCCTCTTTGATCAGCTTATTGAGCGTCGGCATCGTGCCGCCTTTCAGCGACTCTTGGCCGAATCCTTCCAGGACGAACAAAATGACGTGCTCGGTCGGAGGAGAAGAGGGCCCTACGCCGTTGGACGGGGGAACCGGGTTGGCTGCACTGGATGAGGGCCCAAGCAGGACATAGCACAAACCGACGGCAAGCGCAGAAAGGCGCCAGAATCCGTTTACCATAAGAAACCCTCTCATACTTTTCGCGACCATAGGGGATTTGTACCTTAGCATGCGAATTTTCTGGAAGGCAAGCCGGGCTTGGGGCCGTCAAGCGGCTGGCGAAACGGATTTGCGGGTGTTATGCTGAGCCTGCGTGATTCGTGAGGGGCAGCTGTCAACCAAACGGGTGGCTGATGCGTCAGTCCTCTAGGAAAGGGTGAACGCGATGCCCGAACGGATCACGGACCATGCCACCGGATCGACCCGCCTGGGTGTTCGTTCTATCCTCTCCATTGCATTCCTGGCCGCCATCACGCTTCTCCGTGTTTCACCGGCCCTGGCGGAAATCCGCATCGTCACGTCGCAAGGCGAACATCGCATGGGCGACCGCGACACGAGAGAAGATGCGGTGCGCCTGGCCACGGAAGCGGCGAAGCGAAACGCGCTGGAACAGGTCGCGACGTATCTTGAGAGCGTTACGGTTGTCGACGGCGTTGACGTCACGAAAGACGAAATCCGTGCCTATACGGCCGGATTGGTCCTCGTGCTTGACCAGCAGACCAACATGATGCTGGACGGCGATATCGTCGTCATCACCGTCGACCTGACAGCCCAGGTCGACTCGGAAGAAGTCGCCCAGGCGGTCCTCGCCCTGCGCGAAAACGAAGACGCCCGGCAGCAACTCGTATTGCTCAAGGACGAGATCGACGCCCTTCAGAAAGAGCTGGAGTCGGCCAATCAAGCGCTGGCCCTCGCATCCACACCAGAACAGGTTCAGCAGGCCAGCCAGCAGCGGCAGGACATTTTGAACCGGACCCAGTCGAACGCCATGGTCTCACAGGCCTGGACGGACTGGGTGATTGTCTCACCGGTTGTCTACCCCTATCCTTGGTTCGGTATCGCACAGACCCAGGCATTGCTCAATGTCGCGCGCGGGCTTTATCCGACCAGCCCCCACGTGCAGGTGGCGCAACAGGTCATCGTCACAAGACAGCCGCCGTCGCCTTCACAGCCTCTGATGCCCCCGACCTCGACGACTCAGCCGGTTCAATCGCATCCTGGATCTCGATCGGTGCCGCTTACGCTCAATGAGATCTCGCACCGGACCCCGACTACGCCTCCACATCTCGGCAATCAACCCCCGACGCCAACCGACTCCCGAACCGTGACCGACGTGCACCAGTTGAATCCGTTGCTGCCGCCGTCAATGACGCCGCAAACCCTGCCGCCCGGTTCTCGGTCGGCCAGAAATTCCCAGCAGTTCTCACAACCGCCGGGAACCGCCACAACGCAAACCGGACAGTCACCGGGTGCACGGAGACTCCCTCCGACCATCAATCAGATCCATCCTCCGCTCCCGCATCAAGTTCCGCGCGTGCCCTATCAAATTGCGCCGCGAGGTTTCGGTGGCGGAGGTCACGGAGGCGGA
>CAZOUA010000024.1:0-42543 GCA_964582865.1 uncultured Nitrospira sp.
TGGTGCGCCCGGCAGGAATTGAACCTGCGACCTACGGGTTCGAAGCCCGGCGCTCTATCCAACTGAGCTACGGGCGCACAAGACTATTTCAAGCACTTCGCGAACAAGCCTGTCAAGAAACAAGTCACAGGGGCATTCACCGACCAGCAGCAGATTCGAGTAAACCAAGAATGCTCTCGAGCAACTGATTGATGGAACGACCATCGGTGGGAATACTGTGATCGGCAGCCGCCTCATACTTCGGGATGCGCTCTTGCAGCACCTCTTGAATCTCCTCGACAAACGATTTGGTCCCCGTTAACGAAGGCCGTTGAGTATCGCTGCCGATTCGACTCACGATCGTTTCAACCCTGGCAGTGAGCCAGAACAGCGTACCGTTTCGCTTGAGCACCTCGACATTTTGCTGTCGAAGGATTGCTCCACCGCCCGTATCGATCACCAAATTGTCACGACCGGCAAGATCGCGGCAGACCTCTGATTCCAAATCGCGAAAATGCTCCCACCCATGCTGCGCCACAATCTCGGGAATCGATCGCCCCGCCCGTTTCACGATTTCCTTATCGGTGGAGACAAGCTCGCGACCTAGACGTGCGGCGAGGGTTTTCCCCACTGCGCTCTTTCCCGTTCCACGATACCCGATGAGCACGATATTCATGTGAAGCGGGACTCCAACACTGCGCGCATGATGTCGGTTGGAGCGGACCGGTTCGTCCAGAGTTCGAACTGCGCGGCAGCTTGATGGAGAAACATCTCCAATCCTGGAATGGTCCGACAGCCGGCCGCCTTGGCATCCTTGAGCAAACGGGTTTCCCGGGGGTTGTAGACGATATCCATCACGGCGAGTCCAGCATGGAGGAGCGACGAAGGCACACAGGTCTCCTGCGCCTTGGGAGACATGCCGGTCGGAGTACAGTGAATTAACACATGGGCACCGGGCAAGACTTTGTTCAGCGCAGCTTCATCCAGATGCATGTCGTCCACCGCTATCGCGGTTTTCGAACGCAGATCGCCGGCCAGTCTATGCCGTTCGGTATCGTCGATCCCGAGAAGCAGCAAACGATTGATCGCCCCCTCGGCCGCGAGCGCAAATGAGATGGCGCGCGCCGCGCCGCCGGAACCCAGCATCACCACCTGCTGCCCCTTCAATCCCACACCGCCTTCGCGCAGCGCACGTAAGGCACCTGTCGCATCCGTGTTGTACCCTTTCAGCTTCCCGGCATCGGACACGATCGTATTGATCGCCCCGATATGGCGGGCCGTGAACTCCACGTCGTCCAGAAACGGGAGGGCGGCAACCTTGTGCGGAATCGTGACGCTCGCTCCACGGAAATTCCCCAAGGCGCGAAGGCCCTTGATAGCATCGCCAATCATTTCCACCCGCCAAGCTAGATAGACGAAATTGAGGCCGAGCTTGTGGAACGCGGCATTATGAATGGCCGGCGAGAGCGAATGCTCGACGGGATTGCCGATGACTCCGCAAAACTGAGTGTATGCGTCGATGTCTGTCAACGGAGAAGTCATGCCCTCTCTACCCCTTGCAAATCGTCATCCCGCCATCAATCGTGAAAGTCCCGCCCGTCACCCACGCCGCCTCATCGGACGCCAAATATAACACCATGCTCGCGACCTCTTCGGAGGTTCCGGGGCGACGGATCGCATATTGCGCCAAGATCGGCTGGAGCATTTCCTGGTTCGCCATCAAGGGAGCTGCCATCGGCGTATCGATCAACCCCGGGTTCACCACGTTACAGCGGATCCCGTCTTTGGCGTAGTCGATGGCGAGTGCCCTGGTGAGGGCATCGAGCCCGCCTTTGGATGCTGCGTAGGCCGAGAGCGTTGAGAGCCCGACCAGGCTGGCGATGGATGAAATGTTCACGATCGCGCCCCGCCCCTGTTTGAGCATCTGAGGAACGATGGCCCGCGTCATGCGAAAGACGCCGGTCAAATTCACGTCGAGCACGGTCGCCCAGGTGGCATCATCGATCTCATGGAGGCGCTTCCCGAAATCCCCGATACCCGCATTGTTCACCAGAATGTCGATCCGCCCGAAGCTGTCGAGCGTCCGCCGAACAACTTCCTGCGCATGCGCTTCATCGGTCACAGAGCCGGCGACGGCAAGGGCCTTGCCCTTGTGATGTCGAATGCCGCTCACCACGCGGTCCAATTCCTGCTGCCGACGACCGGTTACCACCACCGACCCGCCTTCGTCGGCAAAGCACTTCGCAATGGCTTCACCGATGCCGGCATTTCCCCCGGTGACAACGGCCACTTTCCCTTCCAATCGATTCATGGTGCCTAATCCCCTCCGGTTTCTTGATCACGGCTGTCCTCAGGCTCAGGCCTGCTTGCCTGGCTTGCTGCCCAAAATCCTGGCTCCACTTTCCTCGCCACGGTCAGAAACCCGGAATGCGCGACCATGCGATGGTCCGGCCGGACGCTCCGACCTCGAATCGACCACGTTCGCAGGAGTGTCTCAAACGTTTCGATCATGCCGAAGACTGCGGTGCGTTCCAAGGCATCCACGGTTTGCTGTACTTGAGGAACGGTTGGGACAAAGCTGAGATACATGCCACCTGACCGCAGCACCTGCGCCGCATGAGGCACCACCTGCCAGGGCTCGGGAAGATCGAGAACAAGTCGGTCGAATGGAACGCCGTCATCGAGCAAATCGATTCCCTCATACGCATTCTTGCGGAGCGGAATGAGGTTCGGCGTCGCTCCCATGTACCGTTCAATGTTGGTCATCGCCGTGCGCGCAAAGTCTTCGCGCGCTTCATAGGTGACGACGAGGCCGCGTGCGCCAACCGCGCGCAAGAGTGCCATGGTGAGCGCGCCGGATCCGGTGCCCGCCTCAAACACGCGGGCACCGGGATAGACATCCGCCCACATGGGAATGAGGGCAAGATCCTTGGGGTATAACACTTGCGCGCCACGCGGCATCTTGAGCACGTATTCGCCAAATGTAGGGCGCAGCGCGATCATCGTCTTATCCCCTGAGAGCGTCACCAGCGAACCGTCCGGTTTACCGATCAGTTCGTCATGAAGAATCTTGTGGCCACTCAACTGGTACGTATCGCCGGCCTTGAGCGTCAAGGCGTACTGACGCCCCTTCTTGTCGACCAGATGAATGCGTTCGCCGTTTCGAAGGTGTGACATAAGCGGCCATTCTAGAAGCGCGGCATCAGGTTTTCAACACGATCGCCTGCCGCTCTGAGTTTTTCTTCCTTAGCCCTCATGGCCATGAGATCTCCGCATAGAACGAGTCGCCCCGCTTCACTGTACCAATCATCTGGTGTGGCGAATCAGCGACGGCCTCTATCCCACGGCCTACACATCCGCCGCAGGATAGCCACAGCGTTCCCTTCCATTCTTCATTAAGGGGTTTTAATAATCGTGCCTTTTCAGCACGATCGCCATCACCTGCTCTCATCATCCATCCAGCATAGGACTTGCTGCGTAGATAGTTGTGCGGAAGGCGGTACAGAGGCGCCCCAACTGAATCTTTTTCGTCAAGGGTTGCCTCTCAGGAAATGAGACCTATCTTGGTGCGACGCAGTGAACGCGGGCGAGACTGAGCCAAACAGGGCGGCCAGAGGAGGAACGATCCCATGAGAAACGATTTATTCTCTGCCGATGGATCGGATAAACAATCGCCAGAGACAAAGGATGCCGATGCCGACCATTCAGAAGACAGCGATCTGCTGGATGTGATCGGACGTGACACTACTGAAGATGAGCCGTCACAGGACACCGCCAAGCCTGCAAAACGTCAGGCTGTTGCGGCTGGCCCGTTTCTTTTAGAGTCTCTCTATTTCCAGTCGTTTGGTGAACGGGCGCTCTTGACGAGAGAGGAAGAGACTGCGCTGGCCAAGCGGATCGATCAGGGCTCAAGCGCGATACGAACGACGCTGCGTCAGGCCGGTCGACTTCTCTCTGGTGTAAAGCGCTCTGAGGCGGTCATTGAAGCTCAGCATACGCTGCAGACAGTCCGCCGGCTCAGCGGACTTTCGGCGACGGCGCTGGATCAGGCCGAACAGAGTCTTGGCGGTCTGATCAAACTTGCTTCCGGACCACACAAGCTGTCAGCGACCGTCATTAAACAACTGAAGGACGCCCTCGGAACCATTCGCCAGGCGCGAACGGTCCTCGAACAAGCCAAAGACGAATTAGTTCGTTGCAACCTTCGCTTGGTGGTCGATGTGGCAAAACATTACACACGCCGCGGGCTGACCCTTTTGGATCTGGTGCAGGAAGGCAACATCGGTTTGATGAAAGCAGCGGAACGATATCAATACCGTAAGGGATTCAAGTTCAGCACCTATGCAACTTGGTGGATCAGGCAAGGCATTACACGGGCCTTGGCCGATCAGTCCCGGACGATCCGCATTCCGGTCCACCAAACAGAAGCCTCGCATCGCATTCTCCGCGTCACAAGGCGATTGGGCCAGCAGCTCGGCCGACCGGCGAAACTGGAAGAAATCGCCAGCGTCCTGAGAATGAGGCCTGAGCGGCTGCACGAAACGGTTCAGGCGTTTCAAGAACCGGTGGCCTTGGAGCATCCGGTCGGTGACGGAGGAACGGAATTCGGCGAACTCCTCCCGGATCTGCAGGCTGTACCACCGGATGCGCACGTCCATCGCACAGAGATGACCCATCAACTCGATCGCATTCTCGAAACCCTCACGCCTCGGGAACAGACCGTGATCCGACTTCGCTTCGGTATTGGATACGATCAGCCTTGCACGCTCGAGCAGGTCGGGCAAAACTTGTCGGTCACCAGGGAACGGATCCGGCAGATTGAAGCAAAGGCGTTGAAGAAACTGAAAACACCGGCGGTCAAGGAGATGTTTGCAGCTATTCAGTAATCGAATGCATCCTGCGAATGAAGGGGCGGGGGGTTATCCTCGCCCCTTTTCTGTATCGTGACCGCTTTCCCTGCAGAACAACTTATGCGAGAATGAGGCCGCTTCGAAAGATGAGGCCTATGACACCTGCCCCGCGAGTTCACTCCCATCCCCCGACGTGCTTCCTCATCATAATACTTGGACTTCTTTTACCAATGCCGTCTGTCTGGGCTGATTCCGGCACAGACCTTGTCACCGCTCACGATAAATCGCTCCCCGTTCCCGAGGTGGTCAAGAAAGTTCGTCCCTCCGTCGTCACGATCCTCACCCGCGGCATTCCGGCGACGCCGTCGCAGACCCAGTCGGGATCTGGGTCCGGCGTGATCATCGACGAGAGTGGCTATATTTTGACGAACAACCATCTGGTCTCTGGCGTCAAGAGCATTGTCGTCGGGCTTTCGACCGGCCGGCTGACACCGGGGCGTGTCGTCGCCCGTGACTTTCTTCTCGACCTCGCGCTCGTGAAGATCAATGCCCAGGATTTGCTCCCCGCTACCCTCACCCCCTCCCCCGGTTTGGATATTGGAGAAACCGTCGTTGCAATCGGCAATCCCCTGGCTCTCAAAGGCGGTTCCACCGTCACGGTGGGAGTGGTCAGCGCGCTCGATCGATCGGTCCTGACACCCGATGGAGAAACGCTCTACGACCTGATCCAAACCGATGCGGCGATCAATCCCGGTAATAGCGGAGGGCCGCTGGTGGATCTTTCCGGACGGGTCGTCGGCATCAATGTCGCCATCGCTCCTTCGGCACAAGCCATCAGTTACGCAATTTCGATGGAAGCCATCTATCCGCATATCCAGTCGATGATCGTCCGCGGTTCCATTTACCGACCGGATCTGGGCTTCACTCCTATCACCATCACTCCCAGCATTATGGCAAGCTTCGGGCTCGAAGGAGATCGCGGCGTCTTGGCCTTGCAGGTCGATGCCGCGAAGCCTGGTGGAGTCGGAGGGCTTCAGAACGGCGACATCATTACAGCCGTGGACCAGCATCAGGTTTTCAATGTCGGCGATTTTTGGCATGCGCTGCTCAGAACCGGCGAGCAACAAACGGTTCAACTCACGCTGCACGGGAAAAGCGGACCGGCAACGCTTCAGCTTCCCAAACCTCATCCGATCAGGTTGCCTCAGTGAACACATTTGATGACATTCGCCGGAGTTCTTCAATTGATGAAGAAACGATCGCGCCTTCTGTTCAGCGATATCCTCGACCTGGCAAGCTCGTCCGATTTCCAGATCCGATTTTTTATCCAGACGCTTGGGCGCTGCAGCAACGGCTCCATGCCGAACGCTTGAGGGGAAACCACCCCGACGTTTTGTTGCTCTTGGAACATCAGCCGGTCTATACGCTGGGCCGTCGTACGCAACCGGCTCACTTGGGCAAAGGCGAGCAGGCGCTTCACCGAACAGGCGCCTCGATTCAGCCTGTGAACCGAGGCGGATCGATCACCTATCACGGGCCGGGACAGCTCGTCGGCTATCCCATTCTTCAACTCTCCCATTACGCCGCGGGACCGAAAGCCTATGTCCGGCTGCTTGAAAATGTGTTGATCGACACGCTGGCGCTCTGGGGGATCAAAGGATATCGGATCGACAAGAATCCGGGTGTGTGGGTCCAGTCAGATCATGGAAAGTCCAAGATCGCTTCGATCGGCGTCCGAGTCGACCAAGGCATTACGCTGCATGGATTCGCCCTGAACGTCGACCTTGATCTCGCGCCTTTCTCACACATCGTACCGTGCGGTCTCGCACAATGCCGGACAACCTCTCTTAGAGAGCTTTGTCACGCTTCCGTGTCGTTTGACTTGGTCACCGAACAGGTGGCTGGGATCTTTTCAGCGGCATTCAATATCGCCTGGATCAATCCCGTGGATGAGTTCATGAAATCCAATCCTGCCGATTGTCGACAGACATCCTTGACCATGAAAGGGGCCTGACCACCCATGTCCTCGCTGCACGAACTCGATACCGCAACATTCCGATTGGCAGTTGCCCAGTTCGACCAAGCCGCCAAGGACATGAATCTTGACCCTAATCTTCATCAGCGGCTTAAACTCCCGCAACGCTCCCTCATCGTGAGCATCCCGGTGAAGATGGATGATGGCCGTGTCGAAGTGTTCACGGGCTACCGCGTCCAGCACGACTCTTCACGTGGCCCATCGAAAGGCGGCATTCGCTACCACCCGGACGTTAACCTGGGTGAAGTGGCCGCACTGGCCATGTGGATGACATGGAAATGCGCCTTGGCCGACCTCCCTTACGGCGGAGCGAAGGGAGGGGTGGCCGTCGATCCTAAACAATTGTCACGAGCGGAATTGCAACGGCTCACACGCCGCTATGCAGCCGAAATTTTTCCTCTCATTGGACCGGATCAGGACGTCCCTGCCCCCGACGTAGGAACAGACGCACAGGTGATGGCCTGGATCATGGATACCTACAGCCAACAGGTCGGATACTCCGTGCCGGGAGTGGTCACAGGGAAACCGCTTTCGATTGGAGGCAGTTTGGGACGGGAAGAGGCAACCGGCCGTGGTGTCGTCTGCGTAACGCTCGAGGCACTCCGTCATCTGAAGCTGGATATCCGCAACAGCACCGTCGCAATCCAAGGATTCGGGAACGTCGGTTCCCATACGGCGCGCATTATGCACGAAGCCGGCGCACGCGTGGTGGCGGTCAGCGATGTACAGGGAGGCATTTACAATCGGGGCGGCCTCGACGTTCCATCACTGCTGGCCCGGTACAAGGAAACGGGCCGGTCGCTCAAGGACACGAAGCTGGGAGATACGCTTTCCAACGATGAGCTCCTGCAACTCGATTGCACCGTCCTTGTTCCAGCTGCGCTGTCCGAACAGATCACCGAACGGAACGCAGCCAAGTTGCGTTGCCGCATTCTGGCGGAAGGGGCGAACGGCCCGACCACGATAGAAGCGGATCGCATCGTTCAGGACAAGGGTATCTTCGTGATCCCGGATATTCTGGCAAACTCCGGCGGCGTCATCGTTTCATATTTCGAGTGGGTACAGGATGCTCAACGTTTCTTCTGGAAGGCGACCGATATTCAAGATCGACTTCGGGATCTGATGACTTCCGCCTTCCAACGAACCCTGGAGTTTGCCACGACGAAGCATACCTCGATGCGTATGGCAGCCCTGATGAGCGGCATCGATAAGGTCGCTCAAGCCCATTTGCATCGCGGCCTTTATCCTTGATCCGGGCTTATCCCGCCGGCCCTCGAGTCGCACACCGCTTATGAAAGAATATGCCTTAGCCTTCCTCGCAGGAATCTGGCTTACCGATGGTGTCACGCTGCTCGCGGCACCCCGTGCTATCATGAATCGGGTCTGGGAGGTGACGTCGAACAAGCCGGACATGTTCCGCTGGCAAGCCCTTGCAGTGGCCGCCGGTCTTGCCTTACTCGTCCTGGGACTTGATCTCCCTTACCGACTGCTTTGGATCACCGTTGGGGCGGGAATGGTCGCGAAAGGGCTCCTCCTGTGGCTGGGACCTAAGGTCCTGCGCGATCGGCTTTTGGAATGGTGCATGGCCCGCGAAGACATCGACTATCGATTCTGGGGCCTCGGTCTTTGTACCCTTGCGGTGCTCCTTCTTCATGCACTAGGGTGGATCGGACGCCCCTGACAGGAGCAGGAAGTACACTCTATGGATCGAGATACCGTAACGGGATTGTGGGAAACCCATAAGCACGACAACTGGCCGCGTCTGGCAAGCCAGCATGAAGGGCCACTCATGACATTGGATACGGTGATCAGCGGCTGCGTCGTCTATTATCTCGACAGCCAAGAAGGACTGGACGAGCAGCGCCGAAATATCGTCGAGGATTGTCTCTCGGATCTCGAGACGCTGGAGCAGGAACTTGAAGAGGAGTGCCGCCCCTATTTTCAGCGGCTCCGCGAGCTCGGCGCCATGCTGTTGATCGCCCCGCACGGTTCTTAAACCCCGGGCGAGGGCCACGCCGGCCCTCGCCCTCTCCAATCACATCACGGAGTTTCGACAATGTCCTTCTTCATCGGGCCAAGGAGACCGAGCAATTCACTTTTTTCTTTTGCCGGGACCTTGAACGTATCAAGCGCTTTTACCAAATCCTCGACGAGCGCCCCAAAGTCCTTGTTGGAGATCTTCATTCCGGCATGAGTCGTCTTCATGTCGCGGCCATGGTACGTGCAAGGCCCACCGGTGGCCATACAGATTTGATCTACCAGATGCCCTTTGAGCTTCGGAATATCGGTCGTGGCAAAACGCCCGTTGATCCTCGCATCGCCCGCCACAGTCGCAACAAACTGATCGACCACGGCTGTAATGGCCGGCTGGCCTCCGAGACGGTCGTACAGCGACTTCTCGGCCATCGGTTCCGGCCCCGCACAGCCCGCTATCATGACGAAGAGCCCGCACCCAACAACATAATCCCATGCCTTTGACTGCCCCATCATCGCACACCTCCATACGCAGCGACCGTGTCGGCGCTGTTGCTAAAAATACATTCGTCGGCATTGCCGCAAGTATTCCTTGGGCAAGCCACTGTTCTCTTGACGGTCCAACCATAAGGCTGCTAACATCCATAGATCAAATATATTGAAGTAATACATGCCATAGCATAAAACTATACAATCAATGGACGCCCGCCACGTATGGAATTACGACATCTCCGATATTTTCTCGCGGTCACTGAGGCCCAGAGCTTTACGAAAGCGGCGGAGGGTCTTCATGTCTCTCAGCCGTCGCTTTCCGTCCAGATTCGAGACCTGGAAGAAGAGCTGGGCACCCGCCTGTTCGACCGGCTCGGGCGCACGGTCGGTCTCACTCAAGCCGGCATGCTCTTTCGAGACCATGCGGAGCGGGCTCTTCGGGAGATGGAACAAGCGACCCAGTCGATTCGCGAGCTTGACGGGGCGCAGCGCGGCAGGCTCGTCGTCGGCACATTGGCAACCGTGAATTCCTATTTGATTCCGCCGCTCGTCTCTCAGTTTAAGCAACGGTTTCCCGCCGTTCACCTTCAAGTCCATTCCCAACCATCTGCAGACATAGTGACGGGGCTCTTGGCCAATCGACTCGATCTGGGCCTCTGCCTTCTGCCGATCTCACAGAATCGGCTGACCACGGTTCCGCTTTTCGATGAACGACTGGTACTCGTCGCCCCTGCCCGACATCGGCTTGAATCCTCTCGCCTCAAGATGAAGGAGTTAGCCGGACTTCCGCTTGTGTTGATGCCGGCGGATTATTGCCTCAGAAAGATGGTGGAAGAGGAATGCGCCCAGGCGCGCGTGACGACACAAGTCGTGTTGGAGATGACTTCGCCGGAAGGTATCTTGCAGGCGGTGACTGAAGGAGCCGGATTCACCATCCTGCCTGAACTCTACGTCCGGCAGCGGCTGGCCCAGACCAAACTGCGGGTCATTGAGTTGTACGAGCCCATCCCGCGCCATTCAGTCGGATTGGTTTACCACGCCAATCGATACCAAAATCTCGCCGCAAAGGAGTTCGGCCTTCTGTGCCGGTCGATCATGACTAACCTGCTTGCACAGTCTTCCTCGCCCCGCCTACGGCAGATGCCGACCGGCACCAAGAGGCGATAACCTGTGGTCAGGGCTAGGATGCCGCACTGTTCCTTGAAAGTTCAGAACCCCTTCGATAGAATGAGCACAGAAGGTACGGTTCCCCCCCCCTTTAAACACGTCTGACGTCCCAACGCTCCGTTGGCACCAGGTAGCAAGGAGGAGTCGATGAAGGAGATGCTGCGAGTACTTCTGCTGACCGCTGTGACTGTGGCCGGGGTCGGCCTCTGGTCTTCTTCTGGATTCGGCGAACCCTACGAACTTAGCAAGAACGACGTCATGGACCCTAAGGCGATCAAGAGTCAGGAGATTTCGTTGTTCGGCGTCAAACTGGGGGATCCCGAAGCAAAAGCTCTGGACGCGCTGGTCAATGAAAAGATTCCTGGCATCAAAGTCGAACAGGAAGCCCTTTTTGTCTTTTTGCTCGACCAGCGGAAGCCCACTGGCCCGATGGCCGGTGTCCGCGTGCAAGACGGAAAGGTCGATCTCATCTTCGTGAACAATCGCTTTGCCTACAAAACGCGGGGCTTATTACGAAATGTTCTGAACAGCGAAAGCCCCGAAGACATCCGCAAGCTCCTCGGACAAGAAGATTACGGGGACGAGAACGTGATGGGCGCCGTGTTGGCCTACGACAAGCAAGGGTTTGTCATTAACTATCTCGGGAAAGATGTGAACATCGAGTTTTCCCCGATCCGCTAGCCAACTCATACCCCTTACCAGCATTGCCATTTCACCCTCTCACGATTGCGTGAGACCGGTGGAAGCTTGCGCCTGAACACGTCAGAAGATAAAAAACAGCGGGGAGCTACTGAGGCGAGCCGGAAGCGCGGAGTCCGTAGTTGATCAAACTGGTAGCGGTATTCCAGCGGCGGTTGGAATTAAGAATGACCAGCAAGAGATCGCTGCCATTCTGCGAAACTTTGGCAATGAGGCAACGGCCGGCCTTTGAAGTAAATCCGGTTTTGATCCCCTCCACGCCGGGAATCCGTCCGAGCAGGCGATTCGTCGTGTGTAACACATAGGCATGCGTGCCATTGACCGGCATGATCATCGCCCGCTCTTCTCTCACCAGTTCGCGAAACGTGGGCTGCTGGAGGGCGATGACGCTCAATGTCGCCAGATCTTCCGCCGTCGAGTAGTGGTCTGAATTATCAAAGCCACATCCGTTACTGAAATGGGTATCGGTCAACCCTAGCGCGGCAGCTTTCGTGTTCATCAAGGTCACAAACTGCGCCTCATCGCCGCCGACATGCTCCACCGCCGCCAGGCAGGCGTCGTTTGCGGAGACGATCAACATCGCCTTCAGCAGATCTTCGAGCTTGAAGACCTGACCCGCCTTCAGCCGCAAGTGAGTCTTGTGTGCCCGCGCGGCAGCTGGGCTCACCGTCACAAGATCGTCCAACCTACCCTGCTCAAGGATGACGAGGGCCGACATGATCTTCGTCAAGCTAGCCGGAGACAACCGTTTGCCGGCTTCATGCTCGTAGAGAACACGTCCGCTGTTCAGCTCCTTGAGCAAAATGCTGTGGGCGGGAACTCTCCGCCAGGGCAATGCCTGGCCCTCTTGGCTGACGCTGTGGGCGTGCCTGACCTTGTTCCCCGCACGCTTCGCATGAGCCGCCGAGGGAGTAAGTGTCGCCACAATGCCAAACACGGTGGCGCAGACGATGACCACCGCCCGAGCGACGGTCTGTTGATGGCTATGAAAAAGATACGACATCATACGATGGATTACGCGTTCCGCTCAGAGCGTAAAGGATTCCCGCACTTTTGCACCCCTGAACCCGCTGTCAATCACCTTGTGGAAGAAGCGAAGGAGATCGGCCAAATCGATCCAGAATCCGCAATTCAAACATCGAGCATACAGACGTCGATTCATCAGCGTGTAGTGCCGCTCGACCATCATAAACCCTTTGCATTTCAGACAATTCATGGCAGACACAGTGCTGCGATGACGTGCATCACTTGATGCGATTCATTACCAACGCAAGACATCCGGCCAACAGACCACCGCCGAAAATCGTGGTTCCGAAGGAGAGGTAGGGACTCGCCCCGCCACTCTGGTGCGACCCATCGAACAGGTCACGCACCCCCCCCTGCACCATGAGGACGGACAATGTCAGGAGCGCGCCGATACCGAACCACCACCAGAAGGATCTCACGGATGTCCTCGCAACGAACAGCCAACATGCTCAGAAGCCGCTCCTGCCGGCCACTCTAGCCGAGGGGTTCCGGACTGTCAAGAAGACTGCTCATTCCCCCGGTCGGCTCGGTCTCGCCTCCGCTGCAGTACGCGCGGCCCCCTCTGACGATCCAGCCGTCGCGGAGCTCACGCTCCCCTTGAGCCCTCGATGGAGAAAAATAGAGACGGTCCCGTCTCCATTGTCGGCAGTGACAAGTCCCGGCTCTCCAACCTCTTTAGTGGTCACGCTGAACAGCGCCACGGCAAACGGCCCGGCCTTGGTCCGATAATTTCTCGGCGGGTACTCGAATGTCCCGTCGCCTCTTCCGAAGAGTATCGAGAGGTCGTTCGACTGGAGATTCACGATGGCCACATCGGCACGGCGGTCTCCATTGAAATCCCGTGCCAGACCGAAGTTTGGTCCGGCATCGGCGCCGGAATCATGACCGCCCTGGAACGTGGCGTTGCCGTTTCCCAAGAATGTGGAAAAGCTATCCCTCTCTCCGTTGATGACGAGAAGGTCGCGAATACGATCGTTGTTGAAGTCGGCAAAACTGACACCCAACGGCCGCTTCCCTGAGCGATAGTCCGTCGGCTGGCGAAAGGTCCCGTCCCCATTGCCAACCCAGATCGAGATGGCGTTCGACATGGGCCCTCCATTGGTTACAACCAGATCCACCTTTCCGTCAGCGTTGAGATCGGAAAGCGCCACCGAGGTGGGCGTGTCGCCATATTCGTATTGCGCCCCGTGACGAAATTCTCCGTTGCCCAGTCCGATGAACACTTTTACCTTGTCGTTACGGAGAGCGACCACGAGGTCGGCCAGGCGATCGCCGTTGATGTCATCGCTGGCTATGGCGATGGGTGTGCGGTGGACCGGGTATTGCGGACCTTCTTCAAATTTCCCATCGGCGCGGCCGAACAAGACGGCGATCTGATCGCTTCCCGAGCAAGCCAGCACGATGTCCGGGTAGACGTCGCCGTTAAACAAGCCGGTCGCCAGCGATCTTGGCTCCTGACAGACATGGAGCTGCACTTGATCGTGAAACGTGCCATCCCCGTTGCCAATGAGAATCGACAGCGTGTTACTGCTCATATTGGTCGTCACCAGATCGGTGATGCCATCCTGATTGATATCAAAGGGGGTGACGGTCGTCGGATTCTTCCCGACCTTATAACTGGCGAAATAGTAAAAGAGGTCCGGCGGGACGTAGGGATCCTGCTTGGAACAGGCCCCTGCCACAGCCAAGACCGGAAGGCTCACGAGCAACAGAAGACGACAGGGCCAGAGGAACGGCCCCCGGACTCCAGATCTTGGTGTCACACCGAACTCCTTGCGAGAAACGACTTTCCCTGGAGCGGCCGACAGGCGAGCACCGGTGCCCTCGACTGCCTTTTTCTAGAAAGCTGCTCAGTATACCGATCACGGCCCATTTCTGGCAATGAAGCGACAGGACGCTCTTTCCAGCAGAGACAATCTCCTCATCGAAACAACCAGAAGGAAGGGCTTTGAAAACCGGACTAGATCTAGGTTACACTAGCCCTCTTTGGTAAGGAGGAATCCATGGGTAAGACTGTGAAGATCGATTTGACGCTGTATGGCATCGCCGAAGTGCTGCACTGGTGTCATGACCGAAACAAAGGCCGGATTTCCGGAGTGGATACGGCAGGTTTCGAAAAAATGAAGGCCCTGCTGGCTGAAAAGCCACAATCAGGCGACTATTTCACGCTAGACCAATTCTGGAAAAAGAAAGTCTCGCTGGAGCTGACAGAGGATGAAATCGCCTTGATCGACCGCTGCCTGTACGATATCCCAAACTTTGACAACGAACCGCTTCCGCAGATTCGCCACAAATTCTGGCCCCAACAGACTGTGACACATTAAGGCATCATCAAGGCATCATCCGCCTTACAACTTGCCTAAACGATGCTGGCCATGCCGCCTTCTCGGCGGCATGGCCAGCATAAATACATGCCTCTGCGACACTTCCAACTCCAGGTTGCCCCTAGAGAGTCCCTTCTCCTTTGAGATACCGGCGGAACCGCTCCATGAGCTCTGCGCCCAGCGTTCCCCCCTCCGGCTTCTTGCTGTCCGGATCTGCGAAGTGTCCGCGAATTTCCTGTAACCGCTTTTCCGCCTGATCGTTGCCTTGCAACCGCTTGGTTTTCTCGAGCGCCGTATCAAACGCATCGAAGGTCAGCTCGTTGTACCCGAAGGACCGAATCCGCTTCACGGCCTTCATCATGGCCTGATTCCGAAATCCCGTGAGATGCTCGGAATCGATCTCTTTCAATCCCAACTTGCGAGCCCGCCGTTCAGCGGCTTTGCGAATCCCGCTACGGACAAAGTCGGGCGAGGTCTGCAAGCGTTTCCACGCCTCGTCCGTCCACGCGATGCGCTCCTGCGGCGCATCCCACAACTGAACCAGGATTTGTTCATCGATCTGAGCGATACCCTTTTCCCGCGCGAGATCTTCTGTGTCCCGCTTGAGCATGTCGGTGACGAATTCGACCGCGATCGGAGGAGACTGTTTCAATTTCTCTTGCAGCCTGGCTAAGGCCCCATCGGTCCAGGGCAGCGGAGCTGCAGCGGCTTCGCGCACGTCCCCCATCGCTTCGACCTTTTCAAAGAGGTCGATGTTGACTTCCATGTGGCCGCCTTCTTTGGCGACTTCCTCGGCAATTTGCTTGATCATGCCGCGCATGAACTCCGGCACCGCGTTCAGCCGGTCCTTCGCAGCCGCGGTCCAGGGAAGGCGGCCCTGCGCCATAGCTTCGGCTGCGTCCGCCATGCCTGACGCTCCACCCATGCCACCCATCATCTGGCTCTTGAACTGATCGAGTGTCGTTTCCGTAATTTCCGCGTACCCAAGCTCGCGGGCTTTTTTCTCGGCGAGCCGGCGGACCATCCCTCGCAAAAACAGCGGAGCGCGCTCCATGCGCTTCAACGCGCCCTCGGTCCAACGAACTTCGGTGACGACTGCGTCGTCGGAATCTGATGCACTCATGATAATCCTTCAATCAATCCGGTTACTGGTTGAGCAGTTCCTTGAGCTCTTTCCCGGCCTTGAAGAACGGGACCTTCTTGGCCGGAACTGCAACCGTCGCACCGGTTTTCGGGTTCCGTCCTTCTTTCATCCTGCGGGATCGAAGCCGGAAGCTGCCGAATCCTCGAATCTCCGTCTTGTCCCCGTTCTTCAACGAGTCCCTGACGCAGTCGAAAATCGTGTTGACGACGATTTCCGCCTGGCGCTTCGTCAACGTAGTCACCTGCTCGGAGACTCGTTCGATAATCTGGGCCTTCGTCATGTCCGATTCCCCTTTCGCTACGGCGAGCGGCTCGCTCGTCGATTCGACCGAGTTAAAACGCCATGAGGTATTTAAGAGTGATGCCCGAGTAAAAATCCAATTTCGGGAAAATCACCGACAATCGTGATTCGATCAATTCTCTGATCGAGAAACGGCGGCGCGGCTCTACGACTTTCGGCTCCCCTTCAATTCCGGCCAAATCTGCCGCGAGCTGGATCGCGTCTTCCAGATTTCCCAACTCATCCACCAGCTTGGCCTCTTTGGCTTGCCGCCCGGTAAAAATCCGGCCGTCGGCCAAGGCCTGCACCGCGGCGACTTCCATGGCTCGCCCTTCGGCAACGGCGTCGATGAACTGCTTGTGCACATCATCCATCACCGATTGAAGCAATGCCTGCTCCTCATCGGTCATTTTCCTGAGCGGTGAGCCGACGTCCTTGAATTTCCCGCTCTTGACCACGATCCCTTCAACGCCGATTTTCTTGAGCAAGCCTTCGACATTGGCCGTTTCCATAATGACGCCGATGCTACCGGTCAATGTCCCGGGGTTGGCGATGATGCGATCGGTCGCCGCGGCAATGTAATAGCCGCCGGAAGCCGCGACGGTTCCCATAGACGCGATCACCGCCTTATTGTTCTTGTTGCGCACGCGCTGTACCGCATCGTAGATCTCCTGCGACGGCACCACACCGCCACCCGGACTATCGATGCGCAGCACGATGGCCTTGACTGAAGGGTTGTCGGCAAATCGCTTCAACTCCGTGATCGTCGACTGCGAATCAAGAATGACGCCCTCGACACGAATCAGCGCGATTCGATCCTCCGTCGACAGATCGAGGTCAGGGAACAGCAGGTTCACGAGAAACAGCAGTCCGAGCCCGATCCCCAGCAAGAGGAGAATCTTGCGGAACCATGAGCGCTGTACCGGCTTATGTGGTGTGTCGTCCAGCATATATCGTACTCACGTGCGGCGCCGGAACTGGTGCGCCCGGCGCCGCATTCATGATGAGGTTACTTTTCGTCGTCTGCAGATCCCCGCTTGCGGCTCTGTTTCACCGCACGACCGAGGCTCTGGTCGATCGCGCCCTGCGTCGCATGGTACTCATCGACTTGACGCCGCTCTGAATCCAGCTGGTGGTCGCGTAGACTCAACGCGATCTTCCGCTCTTCGCGATCTACCTTGATGATCTTGGCCGTGACCTCGTCCTGAAGCTTGAACTTTTCCTCCAGCTTCACGCTCTGATCGAGCCCCGCTTCGCTGATATGGATCAGGCCTTCGACACCGCCGTCCAGTTCGACGAAAATGCCGAAATCCGCCACCTTGCTGACCTTCCCGGCCGTCGAATCTCCGACACGGTAGCGGCCGGGAATCTCGTCGTCCCACGGATCGCGACCGAGCTGCTTATATCCGAGCGACAGCCGTTCCTTTTCCTTGTCGATCCGCAGCACCACCGCTTCGACCTTCTGGCCCTTTTTGAAAATCTCCGACGGATGCTTGATGTGCTTGGTCCAGGACATGTCAGAGATGTGGATCAATCCGTCGATGCCCTCGTCCAATCCGATGAAGGCTCCGAAATCGGTCAAGCTCTTCACTTTGCCTTCTATGCGGGTCCCGATGGGGTACTTGCCTTCCACCATATCCCAGGGATTCGGCGCAGTTTGCTTCATGCCGAGTGAAATTTTTCGGCTGGCCGGATCTACATTCAGCACCGCGGCTTCTACTTGATCGCCGATGGAGACGACGCGAGAGGGATGGCGCACTTCGTGCGTCCAGGACATTTCCGACACATGGACGAGCCCTTCGACCCCTGGCTCCAGCTCCACAAACGCACCGTAATCCGTCAGACTGACGACGCGGCCCTTGACTCTCGTTCCGATCGGATACTTGCCGGCCACGCCGGTCCAGGGGTCGGCGCTCTTCTGCTTCAACCCGAGCGAAATGCGACCGGTCTCCCGATCGTACTTGAGCACGCTCACTTCGACGCGATCACCGACGTTGAACATTTCGGATGGGTGCCCGACACGGCCCCAGGACATGTCCGTGATGTGAAGCAAGCCGTCGATGCCGCCAAGGTCGATGAAGGCCCCGTAATCGGTAATGTTCTTGACCGTCCCTTGAATCAACTGGCCTTCCTTCAGTGTCGCCAGCGTCGTTTGGCGCTTCTTGTCCCTGGTCTCTTCCAACAGCACGCGACGGGAGACAACGACGTTGCCGCGCCGATGATTGATCTTGATGATTTTCATCGGGAACGTCCGTCCCACCAACCCGTCGAGATCCCGGACAGGATGCAGATCGATCTGCGACCCCGGCAAGAACGCCTTCACGCCGATATCCACCATCATGCCGCCCTTGATCCGCGACACCACTTTGCCGTCGATGCTCTTCTCTTCCTTGTAGAGCTTCTCGAGTTCTTCCCAAATCTTCATCTTGTCAGCTTTTTCTTTGGAAAGAACCAGATTCCCGTCCGCATCTTCGCACTCTTCGATGTAGACCTGGAGCCGATCGCCGACCTTGATGTTCTGCAGTTCTTCGTTCGAGAACTGATCGCCGGGAATCATTCCCTCGGACTTGTACCCGATGTCGACAACCACTTTGTCCTTCGTCAAGGCCACGACGCGACCCTCGGTAATGGTCCCCTCCTCAAGGTTTTTGAACGTCTCCTCGTAGAGGGCGGCCAACGCATCGCGGTCCAATTGCTGCTCGCTGGATTTCGAAACCGTACTCATGGGGCTATCCTACTCTTCCGACTGCTGTCGGGTGCTGATATGGTGAACACCGGTACTCACTCAGCATTGCAGGCACCGGCGGTTGTGCGATGGCTGGGAGGCTCCACCTCTCCTAATGCGGCAATCCGCTCCATCACCGTTCGACTGACATCCTGATAAAACTTCTTGTTCTCTCCCCCTGTCGAAATCTTGGGGAAGGTGACCGGTTCTCCGAACCGCACAGTCACCGGATAAAACCGCGGCCATCTGCCTCCGGCAGGCAACACCTCAAAGGTTCCCTTCAAAAAAGCCGGAACCACCGGACAGCCGGTCTGCGCAACGATCATCCCGAGCCCTGGCTTTGCCACCTGAAGGCGGCCGTCAGAGCTCCTGCTTCCCTCGGGGAAAATCACGACCACCTTCCCCTCTTTGATCAAAGCAATGGCCTTGTCGAATGCTTTACGATCCAACCGTCCCAGCCGGAGCGGAATCCAGCCCAACCATTGCAAGACCCCGTTCAATCCCGGGACAGGAAACAGATCGCTGCGCCCTAGATACCAGGCCCGTCGCCGCATTCCGCAGCCGAGCAGCGGAATGTCGAAATAACTGGCATGGTTCGCCGCAATCAACAGCCCGCCGCTTCGGGGAACCGTTCCGACGACTCGGTAACGAAAACAGAGCCCGGCAACAACCCGTGCCAACAGCCAAAGCAAACCGTATCCGATCGAACTCACAGTTTGGCCGCGACAATAGCCAGCATCTGCTCGACGACTTCCTCTGCCGATAACGTCGAGGTATCGATATGGTGCGCGTCCGCCGCCGGCACGAGCGGCGCCACGGCGCGGGAACGGTCCCGGTTGTCACGCCCGGCCAATTCCGCACTGGTCTGTTCGATCGCACCGCCATGACCCGCCGCCACCAGTTCTCGATGCCGCCGCGCCGCACGAATCGTCGGATCCGCTTCAAGAAAAAACTTCACGTCCGCGGCCGGAAAAACGTTCGTGCCGATATCACGCCCCTCTGCGACGACCGAACCCTGCTGGCCGATCTGCCGCTGAACCGGCAGAAGCCACGCCCGCACGGCTGGAATCGCCGACACCACCGAGGCGGCCGCAGAGACGGCCGGCGTCCTGAGCTCTCCGGTTACGTCTTTCCCATTGACTGAAACAGAGACCGTTCCGTTCTTGAACTGCATGTGAATCGATAGCGTTGGCAAGAGGCCCGCGACGACATCGACGGCGGCCGGATTGTGCCCATTCTGCAATGTCGCCCAGGCGACCGCGCGATACAGCGCCCCTGTATCCAAATACAAATATCCCAACCGGGCGGCCAGCTGCTTCGCCGCGGTGCTCTTGCCTACCCCCGCTGGTCCGTCAATTGCCACAATCATCCGAACGAATCCTTCTCTCCAGACGGCCCGTCGCGATGGGCCGTATTATAGTGGTCAGCGCCTGTCCGTCAACAATTCAGACAGCTTGCGATTGAAATCCGGAAACGATGTGTCGATACAATCCGTGTCGTGAACGACGGAGGCTGCCGGCGCAGTCAAACCTCCCATTGCAATCGACATCGCGACGCGATGATCGCCATGACTCTGGCCGCTTGTGGCCGTGAGCCGCCCATTCTCCCCGGGGTAACCGATTCCCTGTACCACCAGCCCGTCAGGCTTCTCCGTGATTCGCGCTCCCATCGCTCGAAGTTCCGTCGCCATCGTCGCAATGCGATCGCTTTCCTTCACTCGCAATTCCTCCGCGCCGGTAATGATGGTCTCGCCCTCCGCAACAGCCGCCGCGACGCAAAGAATAGGAAACTCGTCGATGGTTTGCGGAATCAGCTCCGGGCCGATCGTCACCCCGCGCAGCGGAGCGGATTTCACGCGAATATCCGCCACCGGCTCTCCCGCCTCTTCCCGCTTGTTGAGCAATTGAATGTCGGCGCCCATCCGATCCATGACCTCGAGCAGCCCGGTTCTCGTGGAGTTGACGCCGACGCCGGTGATCGTGACATCCGAACCGGAAACGATCGTTGCCCCGACGATGAAGAACGCGGCGGCCGAGAGATCGCCCGGCACCGTCAACTCCGGTGCAGCAGTCCAGCCGACGGAAGGCCTGCCCTCCATGAGCAACGTGGTCCCTTCCCGTTTCAGCGGGAGTCCGTAAAACTGAAAGAGCCGTTCCGTATGGTCTCGCGAGAGCCTGGGTTCGGACAGACGCGTAGTTCCCTTTGCAAAGAGTGCCGCAAGTAAGAGAGAAGATTTGATCTGCGCACTGGCCACGGGAGACGCATAGGTAATCGCCCGAAGCGTGGTACCCGACACAGCCAGCGGGGCGAGCTCTCCGCCTTTTCGCCCGGCAATCACGGCACCCATCTCGCGTAAGGGTTTCACGACCCGCCCCATGGGCCGCCGTCGAATCGACGCATCGCCCGTCAACACCGTGAAGAAATCCTGGCCTGCCAAGAGACCGGTGAGCAGACGGATGCCCGTTCCTGAATTTCCACAATCGACGACGCCGGACGGTTCGGTCAGCCCCCAGAGCCCCTTCCCGTGAACGCGCAGCGCCTCGACCGACTCTTCGATTGTCACTCCGAGCGACTGCAGCGCCCGCATCGTGTTGAGGCAATCCTCACCGCGGCAATAGCCCTTGATCGTGCCCGCGCCCTCTGCCAAAGCCGTCATGATGATGGCGCGATGTGTCATCGACTTATCGCCGGGAACGGCGATCGTGCCTCGCAACGGCTTGCCTGGTGTGATCGTCAACGACGCCATCAATCCTCTACACGGTGACCGGAGGCCGGGGAGGAAACTTCTCCCGCTCTTGCTTGGCCCGCTCCAATTCTTTTTCAATCCCGGCTGCATCGCCGGCTTGAATCAACTGTTTCAATTGTCCCAGGGTTCGCTCGTACGCTTCGATAAAGGCCACGAGGTTCTCCCGGTTCCACAGAAAAATGTCGCGCCACATTTCCGGCGAACTGGCAGCGATTCTCGTCGTATCCCGCAACCCCCCTCCCGAATGGCCCGCCAGGTCGAGCGCGGGAACCTGCGCCCGGATGTCGATCAACGCATTCATCAACGCAAACGCGGCCACGTGCGGCAAATGGCTGACCGCCCCGAGTATCTGATCATGCACATAGGGATCCATCGTCAGGACATTGGAGCCGGTCTCCTGCCACATGACCCGCACCCGCTCGAGCGCTTGCAGATTCGTCGCCTTCGTCGGCGTCAGAATGCAGCGTGCACCCATGAATAGTTGGTCCGAGCCGGCAGCCACACCAGTTTTTTCCTTGCCGGCGATGGGATGCGCACCCACAAAATGCACTCCTGCAGGCATCGACCGTTCAGACAGCTCGACCAGCTGTCCCTTTACACTCCCGACATCCGTAACAATTGCGCCGGGCTTCAGGCAAGAGGCCCAATCCTTCAAATGCCGGTCGTAGGTATCGACCGGCGTTGCAAGGATCACCAGGTCCGCGCCCGAAACTCCTTCTTTCGGATCAGCCACGTAGCGATCGATGGCGCCCAGCTCCACCGCCGTCTTGAGATTCTCAACGCGCCGCCCAACTCCGACGACATGTGAAGCCACCCCTTTTCGGCGGAGAATCATGCCGAGCGAACCGCCGATCAGACCGACCCCGATAATCGCGACCTGCTGAAAGTGCACAGCCATGAGCGTTACAGTTCCCGACCGACCGCCGTCGCAATCTTGCGCATGTCATGCATCAGTTCCTTGAACTTGCTCGGCTTGATTGACTCTTCCCCGTCGCACAAGGCGCACTCCGGATTCGAATGGACCTCGATCAAAATCCCGTCTGCGCCCGCCGCAACCGCAGCCTTCGACATCGGAGCGACCAGGTTCCACTTGCCGGTTGCGTGGCTGGGATCGACGATCACGGGCAAGTGCGACAGCTCTTTCAGCGTTGGAATTGCCGCCAAGTCGAGCGTGTTTCGATATTGCGTCTCGAAGGTTCTGATCCCGCGCTCGCACAGCATCACGTTCCGATTGCCGCGGGACATGATGTACTCCGCGGACAATAAGAACTCCTTGATCGTGGCGGATAGCCCGCGCTTCAACAACACCGGCTTGTCATAGGCGCCGACTTCCTTGAGCAGTTCAAAGTTCTGCATGTTCCGTGCGCCGATCTGGATGATGTCGGCCTTTTCCAAGAAGAGCTCGATGTCGCGCGTGTCCAAAATTTCGCTGACCACCGGCAATCCGGTTTGCTTCTTGGCCTCGACGAGATAATCCAGGCCTTCCCGACCCAACCCCTGGAACGAGTACGGCGAGGTGCGGGGCTTGTACGCGCCGCCCCGGAGAATGCTGGCTCCCGCCGCCTTCACCTCATGCGCGATGCCGACCGTAAGCTCCAGGCGCTCTACGGCGCAAGGACCCGCCATGATCGCCAACTTGTTGCCGCCGATCTTGACTCCACCGACATCGATAATCGTGCCTTCCTTCTTGAACTCCCGGCTCACGAGTTTCCACGGGGCCAGAATGGGCAGCACGCTTTCCACTCCCGGCAGAGCCGTGAGCGGTTGGTTTTGTAGAATACGATCGTCGCCGATCACCCCGATAATGGTGCGTTCCTGTCCCGTCGACAACTGCGATTTCAGTCCGAGCTCGCGGAGCCGATCGACAATGTGATCGACTTCGCGTTCTGATGCATCCGGTCGCAACACGATGATCATGATGTTCTCACCCTTTGTTCAACCAGCCTGGGCAGTCCGTGCCAGGGCGGCCAGAAATGCCTGGTTTTCGTCTGCTTGCCCGATCGTGACCCGGACCATACGCCCTTCGATGTGGCGGATGATGATACCTTCCCGGAGCAACGCGTCGAACACCTGCCGTCCGTCTCGCGCAACATCGAAATACACAAAATTCGCTTCGCTCGGAATGGGCGCAAACCCCAGCTTGCGCAGACCGCTCACAACCTGCTCCATCCCGGCCTCGTTCACTGCACGGCTTTTCGCCACATGTTCGTCGTCACCCATCGCGGCAAGCGCCGCACGCTGCGCGATGCTGTTGGCGTTGAAAGGCGGGCGCACGCGATTCAACAAATTCGTGATCTCCGGCGTCGTCACCCCATACCCGATTCGCAAACCGGCCAGGCCGTAAATTTTGGAGAACGTGCGCAGCACGATGGCGTTCCGCCCCTGCTTCACGTACGCCATCGAATCGGGAAACTCGGAGCTCCGGACATATTCAAAGTAGGCTTCGTCGAACACGACAATCACGTGCTCCGGCACACGGGCGAGGAGCCGATCGACTTCATCCGCCGACACCATCGTCCCGGTCGGATTATTCGGGTTGCAGAGAAACAAAAGGCGTGTTCTCGGCGTCACAGCATCGGCCATCGCGGGCAGATCGTGGCGCCATTGTTTCAACGGAACCGTGACTGCCTTGCCATGGGCGGCCGTGACTTCCATTTTGTAGATGACGAACGTGTGGTCGGCCATCACCGCTTCATCACCGGGCGCCAAGAAGGTGCGCGCCAGCAGACCGAGAATTTCATCCGAACCGTTCCCGAGAATGATGTGGTCCGACGAGACCTTCCACCGGTCGGCCAGCGCTTCGCGTAAGCGGTACGCGCCGCCGTCCGGATAGCGATGCAACGTGGCCGCCCCTTCATTCAGTACAGCCAGCGCCTTGGGAGAAGGGCCGATCGGGTTCTCGTTCGAGGCCAGCTTGATGACCCGTTCAAGACCCAGCTCGCGCTGAAGCTCTTCGATGGGTTTGCCGGGCACGTAGGGACTTAACGCGGCAATATCGGGATGGACGTGTAATGGCATGGTCTTAGCTGTGTGCCGGATACGAACCGAGGACTTTCATGAAAAGACAGCGGCCGGTAATTTCTTCGACAGCTTTCTTGACCCGCTCTTCCTCAATGTGGCCTTCGATATCCACGAAGAAGATGTACTCCCAGGCCTTCCGCCTGGATGGACGCGACTCGATCTTGGTCATACTCAAACCGTGTGAGGCGAAGGGGCGGAGCAGGTCGTACAGCGCGCCGACCTTGTCTTTGATCGAGAGCATCAGCGACGTTTTGTCTTTGCCCGTACGCTGCGGAGCCTTTTGAGACAACACGAGGAACCGCGTGAAGTTGTTGAGATTATCTTCGATCCGCGACTTGATGACTTTCAAGCCATAGAGTTGCGCCGCCAGTTCTGACGCAATGGCCGCAACCGAGGGATCATCGAGACACATCTCCGCCGCGCGGGCCGTACTCGCGACTTCCGAGACCGCCACATGGGGCATGTTGGTTTCTAGCCAGTTGCGGCACTGGGCAATGGCATGGGGATGCGAGCAAATCTTCTTGACCTCTTCCGCCACACCGGACTTCGACATGAGATGATGCGAGACTTCTTGGAGCACCTCTCCATATATCAAGAGATTGGAATCGATGAACATGTCGAGCGTATGGTTCACGACGCCCTCCGTCGTGTTTTCAATCGGGACGACGCCGAAATTCGCACGCCCGCGCTCCACTTCGCTGAAGACTTCTTTGATGCTGTTGACCGGAATGTACTGGGCCGATGCCCCGAACTTCTGGGTGCAGGCCATGTGGGTAAACGTTGCCCTCGGCCCGAGATAGGCGACCTTTTGGGGGCCCTCCAGGGACAGAGAGGCCGACATGATTTCTCGATAGACCGGCCGGATCGCCTCTGATGGAAAAGGACCGGTATTCTGCTTGACCAGCCGCTCGATGATTTCCGCTTCGCGCGCAGGGGTATGCAGATTGGCATCGGCATCCTGCTGTTTCTTCAGCTTGCCGATCTCAATGACATTCTTCGATCGCTCGTTGAGGAGACGCAAGATCTCATCATCGAGTCGGTCGATCTCTTTCCGGTAGGCGGAAAGGTCTCCGGGCATGAACGGACCCCCTACACCCGTGCCCCATGAGTTGGACGAGCGTCCAGAGGCAGGACGGGTGTGAGCAAGAAGGAAATGATACAGGAACCAATCTCAGAAATGCAAGGAGACCCCCTGAAATTTCGGGAACTTGCGAGACAGTCAGAATAGGTGGGAGGCCGGCTTCTTGAAATGGTCGAACGCCAGCTTCGTGGCCTGGCGGCCGCGGCCGGTGCGATCAAGGAATCCGGCTTGGATGAGGTAGGGCTCGTGTACGTCTTCGAGGGTACTCCTATCTTCTTGAACGGCCGCGGCAAGGGATTCGACGCCGACCGGGCCACCCCCGAATTTTTCAATAATCGTAAGCAGGATCTTGCGATCCATTTCGTCGAACCCCGCAGAATCCACACCGAGCCAGGCCAGGGCTTCCTGGGCCACCGATTGCGTAATGCGGCCTTCAGCTTTGACCTGAGCATAGTCGCGGACGCGCTTGACGAGGCGATTCACAATGCGGGGCGTTCCGCGGGCACGGCAGGCAATCTCCTCCGCGCCGGCCTGATCGATGGGAATGCCCAGCAGCCCGGCTGATCGCATGACGATAATTTTCAATTCAGCCGGCGAATAAAACTCCAACCGATGAACGAGCCCGAACCGGTCTCGCAGCGGCGACGTCAGGGCGCCGGCCTTTGTCGTGGCTCCGACGAGGGTGAACCGAGGAAGATCGAGTTTGACGGTCCTGGCCGCCGGCCCCTGCCCCACGACCAGATCGAGTTGGCAATCCTCCATCGCCGGATAGAGCGCCTCTTCGACCGAAGCAGGCAGTCGATGAATCTCGTCGATGAACAGCACGTCATGTTCTTGAAGATTCGTCAGGATCGATGCCAAGTCTCCGGCATGCGCCAGCACGAGGCCGGACGTCGCGCGCAGCGTCCCTCCCATTTCACGTGCGATGATGTGAGCAATCGTCGTCTTTCCGAGCCCGGGCGGTCCGTAGAAAATCGTGTGGTCGAGGGTTTCCCGTCGCTGCTTCGCTGCTTCGATGCATATCCGCAGGGATTCCTTCATCCGTTCCTGGCCGATGTATTCATCGAGCGTTTGCGGGCGCAAAGCCTGTTCGATGGTCCGCTCGTCATCGGTCAGCTGAGCATTCACGATTCTCTCACTCATCGATTTTCATCCTCCTCCCCGGTCTCAGCTTACTGTTTCTCCGGCGCCGGAATATATCTTGGAGGAGGAGGCAAGGCGCCTTGGCCTGGCGTCGCAGTACTGCCGCAATCAGGCGGGCAGGTTTTCCCGCCTCTCGCGGGATCAGGGAGGTTCAGTTCCATCTTCTCAAGCTGACATTGCGAGAGCCGCCCCCCGTCCTGGCTTCCGCAACGGGCCGGCACTGAGGAACGGCCGACCTCACGATAGCCTTCGGGGCAGGAGCCGCAGACCGGCAACAGGTTGGCCCCCAGCGGAACGCATTGGACCAGCGTAGGATCCCCGTCTTTGCAGATCCCCGGCGCTTCCGTCACTCCCGTCATAGCATAACCCTCGGGACATTTCCCGCAGGTCTTGCGAATGCTTTTCGGTTCCGCCGACTGATCCTCCGCCATAGATACGATCGGCAAAAAGACGAATACAGCACACAGCAGGAAGAGGGTCGGAATCGAGCGCCGACATGTGACAATCATTGGCTACCCCCTCGCGAGATCTTTCAATGTTTCACGGATCAGTTCCTGCAAACTGACGGATCCTGATTTTGACTTCCGCACCTGCTTCAAGACCTCTTTTGCCTCTTGGGCCCGATATCCCAGATTGGTCAATGCCGAGAGCGCATCGTCAAAGGTAGAGTCCTGACCGGGAGATGCAACGTCGGCTGACTGCATCGATGCCGGATGCAGCTTCGCGGCTTTGTCCTTGAGTTCAAGAACGATCCGGCCTGCGGTCTTTTTCCCGATCCCGGGAACCGTTTCCAGCTTCTCGACATCGCCGGATTGAATCGCCGAAACCAAGTCGGACAGGGGTAACGCCGAAAGAATGCCCAGCGCCGACTTGGGGCCGATTCCAGAGACTGTCGTTAACAAAATGAATGCGTCTTTCTCCTGCTGCGTCACAAACCCGAACAGTTGAATGGCATCTTCTCGGACGTGAGTATGGATGCTGAGCGAAACGGTCTGGTTGAGTTCGGGCAGACTGTAAAACGTACTGAGGGGAATAAAGACTTCGTACCCAACCCCCTGCACGTCGAGGGCCAGATGGGTCGGCGCCTTGAAGGCCAATCGGCCTGTCAATAAGGCGATCATGTGTCAGTCGCGCAACACTCCTGAGCCGTGAGTCGATGGATTCGCACGTTAGCCGGCGGCAGCAGCCACCTTTTCCATGACGTCGTCCGAAATATCGAAATTGGCATGGACCTTTTGCACGTCATCATGCTCGTCCAGCACTTCCATCAATTTCAGCATTTGCTCGGCGGGTTTTTCATCCAGCCTAATCGTGTTTTGCGGGATATAGGAGATTTCCGCCAGCGCGGTTTCGATCTTGGCCTCCATGAGAGCTTTTTTCACCGACTCGAACTGGTGTGGATCGGTGATAACTTCGAAGCTTTTGTCACCGACCTTCACATCCTCCGCACCCGCGTCAAGCGCCAGCGACAAGAGGGTATCCTCGTCCACTTTCCCCTTTTCGATCGTAATGAGCCCTTTTTTGTGGAACTGCCAGGACACCGCACCGGCTTCCGCCATATTCCCATGATTTTTCGTGAGCACGCTGCGAATTTCTGCCACCGTTCGGTTCCGATTGTCGCTCGTGATCTCAATGAGCAGAGCGGTCCCGCCGGGGCCATAGCCTTCAAGCGAAAACTCTTCGTAGGTGACGCCGGGCAGTTCGCCCGTGCCCCGCTGAATCGCCTTCTTCAAGGTATCGCCGGGCATGTTGGCCTCTTTGGCCTTGGCAATGGCCAATCGCAAGCGGGGATTCCCGTCCGGATCGCCACCCATGCGAGCCGCGATCGTCACCTCGCGAATAATCCGGGTAAAGATTTTCCCGCGTTTGGCATCCTGGGCTCCCTTGTGCCGCTTAATTGTCGCCCAGTGGCTATGTCCGCCCATGATTGACTCCGTGTATCCGATACATGAAGCACCGCCTATCGCAGCCCGAACGGATGCGATCATTTCAAGCTCGTACTCGTAGCATAGCGTTTGGAAGAGTGTCAATTACGGGGGGAACGGTATGGGGGAGCCGGCGGCTCTATTCCGAATAGATCAGCAACTGCACACCGATCAAAAGAATCAGACCTGCCCACAGCCATTCCCACTTGGAAGAGGCGGATTCCGTGGCTGAATGAGCCCAGCCGGAAAAGAGCTTGGAGGAGCCAGCCGTCACAGCCATCATCCCCATAGCGGCATGATGCATCGCAATCTTGTGCGCCGAGGGATGGACTCCATGTGAATGACTGAACAACATGAGTCCACCGACGATCGCCATCAAGGGCAGTGGCGTCGCCCAAGCCATATGCCTCACGCGGCCCACCCGGCGAAAGAGCTCTACGCTGCCGACCGCCAGCGCCAGCAGCCCGTAGATCTTATGCTGAACAATCTCGTGATCCTGCCCATAGAACGTCTCGGTAAAGCTGAGCGGGCCGATCGGCCAGGCTTCGTGATCGCTCCAAACCATGACGAAGATGCCGATGAACAGCATGGCGGATGGCAACAGTAATCGTGCCCACATGATCGACGGCAAGCGCGTCGCATGGCTCACCTCGGCTAGCCCCATCAAGATAATCAGCCATCCTGCTATGTGATGGTTGCGTTCGGAGTAGGCAATGCCGGCGGCAGATCCCTCCCATGTATCCGATGCTGTCCCGGTATCGTCATGACTGTGACCAACGGCAACCGCCACATGCTGCTCGGCATGAGTACCACCTTGATACTGAGCATATGCTCCTACAGCGCCGACAGCCGACAGCATGGAGAGGACGGCTGCCAGCACAAGCCCCGATCGGAGTAGCGTGTTACTGCGCAAAGTACGAGTCTCCCGACATGCTTCCCAATGGAAAGGCCCATCCGGTTCACCGGATGGGCCTTGGACCGAACCACACTATATATAGATCGGTTACATAAACTTCAGAAACTTCTCTTTCGTTTCATCCATCACCTGCGCCGTAATCGTAGCCAAGCCACGTTCCTTGGCAACTCGCTCGATTTCTTTGCGGGCCATCGGACGGATGAAATCAGGAATATTCTCGAGCCGCTGCTCGGCTTCCCTGGTCCAGGCGATCCCGTTCGGAGAATCGTTCTTAGAGTCATCCATCACTTGGAGCGTGATGGTCGTATACCCCTGCTTACGTGCGTAGGCTTCGACGCTGCTCTGAACCATCGGTTTCACAAATACCGGGAGTCGATCGAGTTTTTCCTTCGCATCGGCCGTCCATGTGAAATCGGAGGCCGCTGCGCCGCCATTCGCTGGCTTCCCGCTGGAGGCCAGTCCCATTTCCGCCACCATGGCGGAGAAGGGGCAGCCACCGCTGGACTTCTCTCCTGCTTTTTCGGGAGCGGATGCCGGCGTAGTCGATGCCACAGCCGGTTGCCCACCCTGAATCTTTTCGTTCAGATAGGCCGCCATCTGACCGGAACCGGCCAAGGCTTCGTCCTTGAGCGTCCCGCGGGTCATCTCGAACGGTTCGGCCGCCACGGTCCGTCCGCCCAGCTTGACACCGAGAGAGCTGACCATCTGCGTCTCGCCGGGATTCGTGACCATCGAGAACTTGGCGCCGCAGGACGGACAGCCGAAGAAGACTCCGAGCGATCCTTCGCCCGGCTTCTCAACCTTCTCGAAGTTCATATAGGTTTCGCAGTTGAGACACACAAATTTCATGGCAGCTCCTCTCAGATGAGCATCACAATTGTTCGGCCAAAACCTTCTTATAGTCCAGCAATGTTCTGATCCGCCCGGCGATTTCCTGGTAGCGCTGAATGGTAGGGTAGGCTTCGTCCAGCAACGGCTCGCCCTTGTCGAAAGTTCGGGCAAGCTTTCGATCGAAGGGGATGCGACCCAACAGCGGAAGATCCAACACATCGCACATGGCTTCGGTGTTCCCTTCGAACAGTTCGTTCAGTTCCCCGCATGAGGGACAGCGGTACTCGCTCATGTTTTCGACGATGCCCAGGACCTTGATGCCCATGTCGCGGGCATAGGTGACGGACTTCTGGACGACATCGGAGGCCACTTCGGAGGGTGTCGTGACAACAATCGCTCCGGCTAGATCAGGGATAAAACCCGCAATCACCGGCGGCTTGTCCGCCGCAGCTCCTGGCGGTAAATCAGCGAGCAAGTAATCCAGCTCGCCCCAGGCCACATCGGCAAGAAATTCCCGGATAACGTTCATTTCCATGAGCCCCAGCCAGACAGGGCTGACGTCCATCGGACCTTTCCATCGGACGGGTGAGGCGGCTCCGAGGAAGAAATCCATTGAGGCGACCTTCACCCCTAACGGACCGACCGGCGGAATAGCCCCCTCCGGGGTCATGGTCAAGGACTGTCCGTGAAGCCCTAACATGCGAGGCACACAGGGTCCGTTCAAATCGACATCGAGGAGGCCGACCCGTGCATTCTGGCGGGCAAATGCGAGGGCTAAGTTCACAGTCGTCATGCTCTTGCCGACTCCGCCTTTACCGCTCATGACCACCAGCTTGTGCTTGATTCCCGCCATGCGGGCCTGCACCTGCTTCATTTGCTCGGTGATCTGCTGGACCACCTTGGCGTCGTCGGAGTACCGGAGCTTGCTGAGAATAGTCTTCAGATCCTTTTCAGGAGCCATGGGCTATCGCCTCATAAAATCGATGGTTGTAGGGAGAAGGTACGGTAGCACAGGGATTTCCGGAGAGTCAAACCACTCAAAAGGGGAAAGGCCCGTCCATGCAGAAGTATCCGCGCTTTCGGGGGCTAGATCGAATACTGAAAGGTCGGCTTCGCCCCGATCGCTTGCGCAAGGACACCACGCCGCTTGAGCTCCTCAAGAATGCGACGGGTCGCCGCGTCGAAATCCGACGGACCGGACAACAGGACGTCGGTATTCGGCGGGGCCTCTTCCGGAACCTTGCTCATGTGCACGCAAATTACCGGGGTCGGATGCACGAGCGTCCTGATCGCTTGGACGGCCTCGATATAGGCCGGCCCAAAGGGATTAGTCGTCGATACGACGATCAACCCGGTATCCGCCAACAACCTGGCCACTTCGCCATAACGCCGAGCCATCTCGGCGGTCTGGCTCCGCTCACTTTCCGAGAGATCGGCGTCCAGGCCGCGTAAGAGATTTTCCCCGTCCAGCAAATAGGCATGCCGGCCATCGGCAACCAGCCTGGCTTCAAGTTTCTTGGCCAAGAAAGACTTGCCGGTATGCCGCCCGCCCGTGACGAGTACGATGGCGGCACGATGGCCGTACTGCTGAGCCCGCTCTTCGATCCCCACCTCGCCCTTCACCCAGGCGAAATCCCGCCGGCGCGCTTCTTCGCGGAGAAACTCCTGATCGTCGTGGACCATCTCGGTCACGATCCCGCCGCCGGCGATGTCGTACTCGTCGACCAGCACGAACCGACCGGTGGCCTCGAAGGAAGCGGAGAGGTCGAAGGCGATCGGGGCCTTGGTTCTGATGGTCAGCTCCGCCACCTGATTCCTGCCGACGGACGTGCTGTCCTGCCGCTGGCTCAAATCCATCGTATCGATGATGCGGTGAATCGCCGCCACCTCGCAGTCCACTTCCTTGGTGGCCACGCGCAGCACGTACTTGCGCCCTTTTTCCAGCGGTCGCCGGCCCAGCCAAAACAGGTTGGCGCGGATGGCGGTCGAGACCAGCGGCAGCTGCTCTTGATGAGTCGCAATTTCTCCTCGCTCGACGAAGATTTGCTCATCGAGCGTGATCCCGACAGATTGACCTGCCTCAGCTTTTGTGGGAACCGGATCAAGATTGAACGCTTCGACCGACCTGACATTGGCGCGCTTGTTCGAAGGGGAAAACACGAGGTGGTCGCCGACCTTGAGCCGCCCTGCGGCAATTCGGCCGGCCAGGATACGGCGGGCGTCGAACTTGTACACATCCTGAATGGGAAGCCGCAGCGGCTGCTCGGATCGCGCTGTTTCCTTTTTGAAGAGGCTGAGCGTATCCAGCACGGTCGGGCCGTTGTACCAGGGCATCGACTGGCTCCGGTTGGCGATGTTGTCGCCGAGCTTGGCGCTGACGGGAATGATCCGTTCCGGCACCGCCCCGAACTGCCCCAGGAACTCCCGATATTCCTTCTCGATGCCTTCAAACACATCCTGCCGGTATCCGACCAGGTCCATCTTGTTGACGACCACGGCAAACTGGCGCACGCCCAAGAGCGACAGCAGGTAGCCGTGTTTCTTCGACTGTTCTTTCACGCCCTCCAATGCGTCGATCAGCAGCAACGCCGCTTCCGCTCGCGCCGCACCGGAAATCATGTTCTTGAGAAATTCTTTGTGCCCCGGAGCATCGATGATGATGTATTGCCGGCCTTTCCAGATGAAAAAAGTGCGCGCGGTGTCGATCGTAATGCCCTGTTCCTGCTCTTCCAGAAACGCATCGAAGAGAAAAGCATATTCGAACTCTTTTCCCTGTTGCCGGCAGATGGCTTGGACCTTTTCCAGTTTTCCGTCGGGCAGCGAGCCCGTATCGGCATAGAGACGCCCCAGCAACGTGGACTTGCCATGGTCGACATGCCCGACGATGACGATATTGAGATTCTCGGATGGTTTCGCAGAGACAGCCGTGGAACTCATGGCTACATGTACCCGTCCTTTCTCAACAATTCCATCCCACGTCCTTCGTCTTGCGCGCGGCCGGATCGTTCCGCGACGGTCGTGTGCCGCAGCTCTTCGATGATGTCGTCCACACTCTTGGCGGTCGATTTGATCGGGGTCGTGCAGGGCGCGCACCCCAGGCTCCGATAGCGCGTGCCGTCGCCCTTGTCGAGATACAAGTCGATGAAGGGAATGTTCTCATGCTTGATGTATTCCCAAATATTGATCTCGGTCCAGTCCAGCAACGGATGGATGCGAATATGCGTGCCCGGAGGAAACGTCGTCTTGAATTGATCCCAGAGTTCGGGCGGCTGGTCGCGAAAATCCCAATCGCCATGCTTGTCGCGGGGAGAAAAATAGCGTTCTTTCGCTCTTGTGCCTTCTTCGTCCGCTCGCACACCCAAAATCACGCCGGTGTAGCCCTTCTGCTCGAGCAGTTGCTTCAAACCGTTGGTCTTCAGCGCGGTGCAACAGGCGACGCGCCCCATCGTATGGTTCATACCGGCCGCCAGCGCTTCTTTGTTCTGTCCGACGACGAGATTCAGATGCCACTCCTTCGCCAGCCGGTCGCGGTACTCAATCATCGCTGGAATCTTGTAGCTCGTATCGACGTGCAGCAGCGGGAACGGAACGTGGCCGAAGAACGCTTTGCGTGCCAGCCACAAGAGCACGGTCGAGTCTTTTCCCATCGACCAGAGCATGGCGAGGTTGTCGAAATGTTTATAGGCTTCCCGCAGAATATACACGCTTTGATCTTCCAACTGGCGGAGGTGCTTCACGGAGTCATCCTTCTGGTTCGTTCAATAGATTCGGCCGCCGGTGCCCGATGCGACCGGTTCCTGGCTCAATTCTTCCAGTTTTTTTGCGGCAGCCCCCTCATCAATTGCTCGACGCGCCAACGGCACACAGGTTGCCACCGAGGTGCCTTTCCCTGCCGCATAGAGAAGCAGCGCAGCATTGAGCAACACCCAATCGCGCGCGCCACCTTGAAGTTGATTGTGGAGAATCCGCTTGAGCAGATCGGCTTCCTTGTCGCGTTGATCGGGAGGAAAGCCCGCCATGGCTTGCGATGTACCCAACGCCAAACCCGCATCCTTCGGCGCGAGCATGAGCGGCGCGATGCGCTCGTCGCGCAACTCCAGCACCTTCGTCGCCATCGCAATCGACAATTCGGGATCGCCTTCGACGCCGCGCACGACAAGGGCTCTTGGCGTCCCCAGCATGCTCAGTGCTTCCGCGGTTTTTTCGAAATGCGGTGGATGGGTGAGGCCCACGACTTGCGATGCGGCACGAGCCGGATTGAGGAGCCGGGCGATGGGATGAAACACGTTGCGCACGCCGAGCTCTTGGCGCATCTCCAGGAACCGGTACAACGGGGGATGGTAGAGCCCGATATCCAGATAGGCGAACCCTTGCTTCGTCACGACATCGGCCGCGACTTTTGGTTCGAGATCAATAGGCAATCCCAACGCTTTCAGCACGCCGGCGTTGCCGGGACGGCCGGGGATGCCGTCGTAGCCATGCATGAGAATTGAAGCCCCGGCGGCAGCTGCAACAATGGCCGCACCCGCTATGGCATGGAAGGTATCCTGTTTCCCCGCATAGGAGGGCAGATCGACGACGCCGAGCTCTCGCGGGATTGGAACCGGAGCCACGTACGATCTTGCGGTGGCGGTGAAGGAGGCAAGTTCCGTCACAGACTCCATCTTGACCCGCATAGCGACAAGAAACGCCCCCACTTGGGCCGACGTGGCCTCCCCTTCGATCAGGGCCTTCATGGCCCGCTTGGCTTCATCCCAGGTGAGATCCTTCGCGGCCTTCTGCCCCTTGGCAATCTTTGCGATGAATTCTTGCATCGGCATCAGGAAGCCTTGTGCAGCCCGCACTCTGTCTTCGCGTTGTTTTTCCAGCGCCCCGCCCGAGGATCTTCGCCGGGCATCACGGGAGCCGTGCAATGCGTACAGCCGATGCTCGGATAATTGCGGTCGTGCAATGCGTTATAGGGAACCTCATAGACCTTGATATACGTCCAGACATCCTCCCAGGTCCATGTTGCGAGCGGGTTCACCTTGACCAATTCGAACTTGGCATCCCACTCGATCACTCCTGCGTTGGCTCTCGTCGGCGCCTGATCCCGCCTGATGCCGGTGATCCACGCGTCAAATCCTTTTAGTACGCGCATGAGCGGTTCAACTTTTCGCAATTGGCAGCAACGGTCAGGATCGCTGGCCCACAGGGCAGCACCGTGCTGCTCAGCCTGGCGTTCCGGCGTGAGCAGGGACTTGATTCTGAGCACTTGCGCCGGCTGGAGACCGTACTGTTCGATGATGCGATCCCGCGTCGCATAGGTTTCAGGGAACAGAAAATCTGTGTCCAGGTAAAACAACGGCACGGAGGGGTTGATGCGATGAACCATGTCCACGAGCACAACGTCCTCGGCGCCAAAACTGCAAGCCAAGACGATCTTGGGCGCGTAGCGTTCGATCGCAGCCGCCAGCACCTCTTGCGGCTGCTTTGCCTCGAATGATTCGCCCCAGGCCCGAAGCTCTTCTGCCGTCAGCTTGGTCATCTGCGCCGTTACTCCACTTTTTCGACAAGCACCCGATAGTGCGCCGCTTCTGGCTCAAGCGCTTCTTGCAAGAGCACCAGATGGCCGTCGTTCTTTAAACTCATCGGGACGTTCTTGATCGGCTCCCCCGCATCGAGCCAGACTTCCAGCCGCTCTCCTGCATCCATCATCTCCAGTTTCAGCTTTGTCTTCACATAGTTGAGCGGACAGGCAACGCCCCGCAGATCGTATACCGGTGCGCCGGTCGGAGCCGGAGCAGCAGGCTTGGCCTCGGCAACGGCCGTCGCCGGCGCTTTCTGCTCCGCAGCTGCAGCCAGCTTGAGATCTTTGCCCATTTGATCCGTCGCGATTCGGCAGGCATCCACGAATCCTTTCGCAAACGCCATCTTGTCACGCGCTGATTCCCCTGTCGTATCCTTCGGACCCAAATCACCGACCTTCTCGTTCAAATCGCGGTAGATCGCCGGCACAACGCCCTTCTGTGCAATTCGCCTGTCGAACTCAATGAACGTTTCGGAGTCAGTGGAGGGCTCAAGTCCTTCCGTCACCAACAATGCCTTCGCCGCTGCAAGCACCGCTCTGTACGACTTATTGACCGACACGGAATATTGATGGTTATCGGCCAAGAGCTTCGCTTGATAGAGTTCTTGATCGGCTTCGAGAATGCCATTCTCGATCATTTCCAACGCCCCCCCCGCACACTCGCCGGGACCGAGATCTTCGAGAACAAATTCCTCCTCCCCTTCCCAGTCATAGTAGAAAGTCGGATCGTCGGCGAAGGCCGGTATGATCGTGTAGGGGATCAACTCGTCTTTCAGGGCATTCTTACCGACACGGTCGATGAAGGCCGGCAGTCCTTCACCTGGCTTGCGGTCACGCCGGTAGACGCTGATCAAGTGCGTGATCGCCGCCGAGACCGCTTTGGCCGGGAGCTTGACGGTCATTTGACCGATCTTGGCCGTGCCGTTGACCTTCCCCCCCAAATGCAATTCGTACATGGGGGCCGTATGTTCGCCGATGCGCTTCCCGACTCCGTGCAATCCGATCGTCGCAATGTGATGTTGCGCACAGGAATTGTGACACCCGCTGATCTTGACGCTGACGTCCTTGAGATCGTCCGGCACGCGTCCAGCGGGAAACACCTCCGCCAGGGCACGGGCCAGGCCCTTGGATGACGTGATGCCAAGACCGCAGGTATCGGTGCCAGGGCAGGCGATGATGTCCTCCACTAATTCGGCGCCAGGATCTGAAAGCCCGTGCGAAACGAGATCCGCAAAGAGATCGCCGATCCGTGCTTCCGGTATCCAGCGAATAACCATGTTCTGATTAATCGTCGTCCGAATGTTGCCGTTGGAGTATCGGTCGGCCAGATCGGCAATGCGCAACATCTGACCCGCCGTCAAGTCTCCCATGAACAGCTTGATCGCCGCAGTTACATAACCCGATTGCTTCTGCCGAACCACGTTCGTCCGCTTCCACATCTCAAACGGCGTGTCCTGGTGCTCCCCATTCACATGCCCATTGCCCTGCGCCGCGCCCACCTTCGCTCCGTTGGAGGTCGGCATAATCAAGGGGCCTGGATCGTCTTGATACTGAAGCAGCTTGATCGGCTCGTGCGAGGGGCGTGCATGCCCCATGGCCACATAGGCTTCTTCCCATCGACGCTTGAACTCCGCAAAGCCCAGCTTCTCGATCACAAACTTCATCCGGGCCTTGTTCCGATTCTTTCTGTTTCCCAAGGTATCGAACACCTTGATGACGGCTTCGATGCTGGGAATCAGCTCGTCGACGGGCGTGAACTCCCGCAAGGTCTGAGCAATTCTCGGGGCCGACCCCAGCCCGCCGCCCGCGACCATCCGAAAACCGATCATGCCATCTTCCTTCTTGGCCGCAAGCAGGCCGACGTCATGGATCGGGGTGAGAGCACAATCGTGTTTGCAACCCGAGAAAGCGATCTTGAACTTGCGCGGCAAGCTCTGATTGAGCGGGTTCCGCAAGAGGTGATAGGCCACCGTCTTCGCATAGGGCGTGATGTCGAACACTTCCCCCTGGCAGACCCCGGCCAAATGACAGGCCGTCACGTTACGCACCGTATTGGCACAGGCTTCTCTTGTCGTCAGACCGACTTCCGCCAGGCCGCGCATGATCGTCGGCACATCCTTCAATTCCGCAAAATGCAATTGGATGTCCTGGCGTGTCGTCACGTGCCCGACGCCGGTCGTATAGCGCTCCGAGAGTTCAGCGACACGACGCAATTGGTTGGCATTCAGGCCTCCGAAAGGAATCTTGATCCGAACCATCTGAACGCCGGCTTGGCGCTGCCCATAGATGCCGTACTGCAGGCGGAATGGCTTAAAGAGATCGGTGACGATCTCCCCGGACAGCATCCGCAAAGCTTCCTTTTCGAAGGTGTCGATCTCCTCGAGAATGGCTGGAGGGATCGGCTCGGTGCGAATCGTGACGTTGCTGGTGGTCGACGAGCTCATGATGACCTCAGATGTGATACATAAGGGAGCGTTGTTGTTCGAGTTGGCGTTGTTGACTCGCCAGTTCTTCTACGGTAATCGCGTCGAGCACGTTACGCTCCGCGGCATAGACACGATCCCAGACCTTCGCCAGTAAGAGTTCAGATTTGCTGGCGCGTCTAGAAGAATTTTGACCACTCAGTCCTGTGATCGAAAGAAACGGCCCGTCGAGTGCTTCCAGGATCTCGGCTACGGACAATTCGGAGGGTTTCTTGGACAACACATAGCCGCCCTGTGCGCCCCGGAGACTCGAAACCAGCCCGGCTTTCTTCATCGCATGAAGGACTTGCTCCAAGAATCGGGCTGGAATACCTTGCCTTCTTGCAATAGACTTCGCCTGAATTGGAGCCGCACCTGTCTGCATGGCAAGATCAACTGCCGCCATAATCCCATACGTGGTTCTGAGGGATACCTTCATACTATAGTATTCCGGTAGGAATTACGACTTACACTATTACTCCATCTAATGCTCGACTGTCAAATGGTCTATCGTCATACCGGATCAATGAAATTGCCGTGCGCTACGATGCGACCCATCCTCATCAAATTAACGACCACGCGATAGAGAGGATTGCGACTCTACCTTCCAGCAACTCCCTTCGTTTGAGAAGAACGACACACCGCTACGGCTCCGGACCCACCTCATTCCTTACGTGCTGAGAACGGAATAGACAGCATGTTGCGTGCGAGGCCGCTTTGCATCTTGGTCGTTATCCCGTGTCATCTTGCAACGTGATCGCGAGAGTCCGCCAATTTCTCCGTTGACATCAAATCGGCTCTGGGCAATAATCCGCCCCTGTTCTTCTGGTGATATCTTCATGACGCTCTCTTCTTCTCTCTTCAGCGTTTTATTGCTCAGCGGCGACCCGGACATTCAAAGCCAGTTCAAACAAGTCTTCAAAGACGCTGCGATGACGACCGCGAAGGATGTTGCAGCCCTGCCACGAGAAGCCACCAGGCACACATTCGATGCGGTGATCGTGGAGGCCAAGACAGGAATGCAGGGAGGCGCCGCCGCCCTTCCAAGTCACATGGATCTGACCCATACGCTGGTGATCACAGGTTCCCGCCCTGCTCTCAAGCGGGCCTCCAAGCTCATGCAGGCCATGGGCCGAGCGAAATCTGCGGCTTCGAACGGAGCAGCCCCGCCTTCCCTCGAAGATTATCTCGATTGGAAAATGGGAGATTTTGTGAAGGGCATGCGGAATGGATCCGGCCGCAATCTGCACCCCATGCTCATTTCCGCCATCGAGCGCCCGTTGATTGCGCGCGCGCTTCAAGAAACCAAAGGCAACCAGATCCAGGCAGCAGAATTACTCGGCCTGAACCGAAATACGCTCAGAAAAAAGATCCACGACTTACATATACCGGTGAAACGGAATCGGCGTGCCCCGGTTCGTGACGCCTAGCAAAAGAGTGCCAGAGCGCGCATCGAGCGGGCAGAAACAGCCTGCAATGGTAGCAAGTCGGGACAGGTAGATTCTTTAACCTCATTAGATAGGAGGGGGATGATGACGAAAGAAGAATTGATTGCGAAGATGGCAGCATCCGCCGGCATTACCAAAGTTGCGGCAGGCACTGCACTTCAAGCCTTTACAGGTGCGGTCACCTCGTCCTTGAAGAGGGGGCAGCGGGTCTCCTTGGTGAACTTTGGGACCTTTACGATCTCGAAGCGGAAAGCTCGGATGGGGCGTAATCCGAGAACCGGCGAGGCCTTGCGGATTCCCGCTGCCAAGGTACCCAAGTTTTCAGCTGGAAAAGTCCTGAAATCAGCTGTTCGGTAATAACGACGAATAGTTGATTCCGTGGGTTCGCAAAAGAGAAGGCGGCGCGCGCTATGGCTTGGCGCGCTCCCTTCTCTTTTTGCATTTCTTGACACCTTGGGCGGGGCTATATTAGCATGCGCGTTCGGACGATAGGCGCGTAGCTCAGGGGGAGAGCGCTACCTTGACACGGTAGAGGTCGACGGTTCAAGACCGTCCGCGCCTACCATCTCGCCGGGGGCATCTGGCCGTCACGAACGGTTGGGGTGCCTTTCGCATTTTTGTATCCTGCTGGAGATACAGGAATTTTCCATTCCGCCAGGTTGCTGCGGGAATGCGCCCCGGCCGAGCGGGCTGGTGTGTGTTGTCCTGCAGTGTAAGGGAAAGCTATATTGTGCCGAAGGTCATACTGAAAAGCGGGAAGAGTTACGACATTCCAGAAGGGCAGACCGTCGCTCAAGCACTCGTGACGATCGGCATCCCTCTCGGGCCGGATCTACTCGCGGCAAACGTCAACGGCCATGCTACCGACCTGTCGGCCGTTCTGACAGGCGATGCCACGATCGAACCGCTTCGGTTCGATCGTCCCGAAGGTCGCGAGGTCTACCGTCACAGCAGTACCCACATCATGGCGCAGGCAGTCAAAGAGTTGTTCCCGACCGCACAGCTCACGATCGGTCCTGCCCTGGAAGACAGCTTCTATTACGATTTTGCGTTCGAGCGTCCTTTTACCCCTGAGGACTTGGAAAAAATCGAAGCCCGGGCAGTCGAAATTGCAAAACGCAAGCTCACGATCACGAGACGTGAATTCACGAAACAGGAAGCCATCGCGTTCTTCACCTCGCGAGGCGAACACTACAAGGTGGAATTGATTCAAGGCTTTCCCGATGGAGAGCCGATTTCTGCCTATACTCAAGGCGAGTTCGTCGACCTCTGTCGTGGTCCGCACTTGCCGTCCACCGGTCATGTCGGCGCCTTCAAGCTCCTCACCACCGCCGGGGCCTACTGGCGGGGGGACGAGCGCAATCCCATGCTCCAACGGATTTATGGAACGTCGTTCCCGACCAAGGCTGAGCTCGATGCGCATCTGGCGCGTTTGGAAGAGATCAAGCGGCGAGACCATCGAAAGGTCGGGAAAGAGCTGGACCTGATCTCCGTGCAAGATGAAATCGGACCCGGTCTGGTGTTGTGGCATCCGAAGGGCGCGGCGATCAGGCTGCTCATCGAGAACTTCTGGCGTGAGCAGCATATCAAAGACGGATACGAACTCGTCTACTCACCCCACGTGGCCAGACTCGATCTTTGGAAAACCAGCGGACATGTCGATTACTACCGCGAGAACATGTTCGCCTCGATGAAACTGGAAGGCAGCGAGTATCAGCTCAAGCCGATGAACTGCCCGTACCACATCATGATCTATAAGTCCCATCTGCGCAGTTACCGCGATCTGCCGATTCGCTACGGCGAATTGGGAACGGTCTATCGGTACGAACGGACGGGCGTCCTCCATGGGCTGCTGCGCGTGCGAGGCTTCACGCAGGACGACGCCCACCTGTTCTGCCGCCCGGATCAGATCGAAACGGAAGTCAGCCGCGTCCTGGACTTTACGTTCTTCATTCTGCGGACGTTTGGATTTACCGACTTCGAAGTATTTCTCTCGACCAGACCAAAGGAGTCGGTGGGAGGCGACGAGCATTGGACGCTTGCGACCAGCGCACTGGAAGCGGCCCTGAAGGGTCGCAATATTTCCTTCCACCTGGATCCTGGGGGAGGCGCATTCTACGGCCCGAAGATCGATATCAAGATCAAGGATGCCTTGGGTCGCTCGTGGCAATGTTCAACCGTCCAAGTTGACTTCAACAACCCCGAGCGTTTCGAATTATCATACATCGGCGAAGACGGCAAATCTCATCAGCCCATCATGATCCACCGGGCCCTGATGGGATCGATCGAACGATTCTTCGGCATTCTGATCGAGCATTACGGCGGGGCATTCCCGACCTGGCTGGCGCCGGTTCAAGCGATCGTCATGGCCATTACGGACAACCAGCGCGAGTTCGTCGGCAAAGTCGTGGCCGACATGAAAGCGGCGGGATTCCGCGTCGAAGCCGATTTGCGGAATGAAAAGATCGGGCTCAAGATTCGGGAAGCCGAAAAGGCAAAAACTCCGTTCATGTTTGTCGTCGGCGATCGTGAGGTCCAGAGCGGCACGCTGTCCGTCAGAGGACGCAGCGGAGCGAATCTCGGCAGCATGACCGTCGCCGGCGCGTTGGATCTGCTTCGGGCCGAGGTGAATCGGGCCGGGCAGCAACTTTCACCCACATCATGAGAGGTGGCCTATCGTCCCCAAACTGCGCGTGAACCGCGAAAT
>CAZOUA010000025.1:0-7752 GCA_964582865.1 uncultured Nitrospira sp.
CCCCCCCGCACCTCTGCCTCACTATTCATCATTGTTCCAAAAGAGTGCTTTCAAAATCAAAACGACGGCGAACAGAGGAAATGAGCCTGGCACAGTTCATTGAGCAGAATTTGGCAGGTTACCCAGCGACTTTGTCTAACTTCTTGGCCATCCTTGTCCGCACTGTCCCGTGCCGCCGTCCACGGGAAGCCTCGCGAACCGTCACTTCTACGTCTTGTCCAAGCAACGAAAGGAAATGAACAAGACGTTCGATGGAAAACCCGGCCATCCGGCCACCCAAGAGTTTTGACACTTTGGCTTGGTCAATCCCTAACTGAGCCGCTGCTTCGACCTGCTTCCAGCCCCGTTCTTTGATCGTCTCTTGGAGCGCTTGAAGCAGACTGCTTTTCAGAATCAGTTCAGCGGACTTCTGTTCGGAGAATCCCAAATCTCGAAACACATTCCCGCTGCCTTTGGTGACGGTTGCGCGTGTCATAGCTGTTGCTCCTTCCTCCACTTCAACAAGTCAGCATATCGCCCCTTGGCCAACTGAATATCACCTTTCGGAGTCTTCTGTGACCGTTTCTCGAACACATGTAGCACGTAGACTGCCTCTTCAAACTTGGCGACGTAGAGAACCCGATAGGTCCCGCTTTCCTCCCAGACGCGGATTTCCTGGACACCCGCCCCAACTGAGGGCATCGGTTTCCAATCGTCCGGTTCTTTCCCCTGCTGCACCTTGAACAGCTGGTGCCCAGCCGTTTCCCTGGCATCTTCGGGAAGCTCCCGCATGTCCTCCCGGGAAGACCCCACAAAATGAACCGGCTTCATCGACCCATAACCATTCTGCCTCAAACTGGTACTACATCGGCACTACAGCAGTACTGCCATATTATGCCATAATTGGCATATTGGCAAGAGGCCCGCGCCCTCTTTATCGTTGTCGCGTAATCTGCTGCGCGCGGATAAACCCCACCCGTGATCCTCTCTGCAATATAAACCTCGCTTGCGCGTACCGGCGGCTCTTCGATAGCACTTAACGCTGGGAAGACTACTTATCGTTGAATTACTTATACATAAGCAGTCGTACTAGAGCTGATTTCCTGTATTGCTAGATAGACCGTCAAAACGCGACACTGGTGCACCAATTTTCCAGGTGCCAGGCATGGCGATTGCTCGTCATTCATATTTTCCCACCTTACTCTTCATCGCCTTTCATAGAGCAGAAAATGCTTGTGCCAACGCTACGGATCTTGACCTGTCCGGCGATGATCCCGCTTCGCTGCTTTTGCTCGTAATTGGCCTGGCGTTTATGTTCGGGCTGAAGATATGGGACAGACGACACCCCTGAGATAAACCCGCCTTACATGTTTGCCTATCGCTCGCCTGCATGACTGTGCGCCGCTCAGCACAGGAGCGAATCATGCGGCATTTCCTCCTCATTTCCTGCCATCGCGCGTGCGGCAAAAGAACCGCAGGTGCGTGAATTCTATGGGCGCAGGAGCCTCCGGGTTACTCATAACCCCCTGTATTTTCTTACCTGAATTCGATTCCCCGGCTGCACGAATAGAAACGGATCTCTCGGCACCCCTCTTGCTGACTGCAAGTCTGAGATTGCTTCTCGGAAATTGTTCGCGAAATGACGAGGATGAAAACAGAGAAGGGGAACTTCATGCAGACCAGGATTCTTTACGTACTGTGCATAAGCGTGTTCATGCTGCTCTCCGCTGTCGAGGCGAAGGCGCTCACGATTTCCATCGACCCCCTCAACACGTACCTGTTTACAAACAATGACCCTTGGTCCGGGAACGGCTCAGTTCCGGGAACCATACCGATTGTGCTCAGCGAATTGGGCATCGGCGGAGGGGACCTCATACAACTTGAGCGGCTGGGCGATTGGTACGACGGTCATGCGGGGTATGGAGGCGACGTCTCGTCCATGGACGTGGTGAGAGAAATGATCGGAGTATTCAGTAGCGGCAGCACGCTCCTGGCGCCGAATCTCTTCAGCCGTGTCCCGGGCGCGCTCGATGCCGGAGTCGACATCACCACATGGAACACGTTGTTCGGCAACATGGCAACCGATATCGGGGAAGACTTCGGCATCGACAACATCTTCGTTCAGGTTCCCGTCGGTGCCACGCATCTCTTTGTCGCCGCGCACGATATCTACTACAGCGACAACTCCGATCCGGACGGAGATTTCGCTGTGAGAATCACTCCGGTCTCGTCCGTCCCGGAACCATCCGCCCTCTTGCTACTCGCGCTAGGATTCTTCGGCCTGGTATTGTATTCGCGAGCATATCCCCCTACGGCTATTCGACGAACGTTCGAATAGCGCCGTTCCCGCGCGCGAGAACGGAACGCGTGCGCCAGGCTGCGCTCTCACGAGCACGATACAAAGATGGCAGGCGATCTTATTTCGGCAGTTTGGGGAGCGTGAACGGGACCGGCTCCCCGGTCAGAGCCTTGAGAAATGCAATCAGGTCGGCTTTCTCCTCCGTCGTCAACCCCAACGGCTTGATCCACGCGCTCAGATGGGCATTGGCCCCGCCGCCATTGTTGAGAAAATCGACGACTTCTTCCAGCGTCTTGAACGCCCCGTCATGCATGTAGGGAGCCGTTTCGGTGATGCTTCGTAGCGTGGGCGTTTTGAAAGCACCTGTGTCCTTCTCGGCTTTCGTCACGTAATACCGGCCGAGGTCTTCCTTCATAGGACCCACTTGCGGGACTCCGAGATTGTGGAATTGGTTGTCGGTAAAATTCGAGCCACTGTGGCAGAGAATGCAGCGCGCCTTGCCCTTGAACAGAGCCATGCCCCGCACCGCCGCCTCGTCCATCGCCTTCTGATCTCCCGCCACGTACTTGTCGAACGGCGAGTTGGTTGAAATCACGGTCCGTTCATAGGCTGCAATGGCTTCGGCAAGACCCTGCAGATTGACGTCCGTTCCGAACACCGCTCGAAACTGCTCCCGATAGCCCTTGATCTTATTCAACTTGGTCACGACATGCTCGTGCGTCTCGCCCATCTCGATCGGATTGTGAATCGGGCCGATCGCCTGTTCTTCGAGTGAGCGAGCCCGGCCATCCCAGAATTGCAGGTGGTTGAAGGCCGTGTTGAGCACCGTCGGCGCCTGGCGGCCGCCAAGGCCTCCGCCGATCCCGATCGAGGTTTGACGCGGATCGGCCCAGCCTGTCCCGGGGTTATGACAGAATGCGCAGGCAATCGCTCCGTTCTTCGACAATCGGCCGTCGAAATACAGTTGCTTCCCCAACTCGATTTTCGCCGCGTAGTTCAGGTTTGTTGAGGGTGTCGGAATCGAGGTGGGCAACGGCCCGATGTCTGCGACGGTGACACCGTCGATCGTGACCGTGCCGTGCGGAGCATATCCGGACGGAGAGGCATCGACGGATGTAGCGCTCGCGCAAAGCCAGATACCGATGAGAAGGCTCACTCCTGCGAGACCGACCGACAACGTACATCGTGTCGTGCGCATCATTTTCCTCCTGGTGGCAGCAGAAATCGATCAACCGGCTGACAGAATAGCATACGAAGAACCGCGGCGCGAAACGCTCCGGTTCTTCGATACAGGAGCGATGACTCCGGAGACGTCAGATCCATAACTCATTGATAATGAATGGTTTTACGGCCTTATTCACATGAACTGTTTATGGTAGTGTAATCAACAAGAAGGAGTGGTTTCCAATGTCGAGAATTCCCTCCAGGGTCGTGCTGCCCTTCGGCTACCGGATTTCCGTTCGCCAATTGGCCGATACGGAAATGGACCGGCGCGACCCCAATGCCGATGGAATCTGGGATGACGAGACGAAAACGATCTATCTCAGGAAGCGATTGCCGGTGACCAGACGGCGCTACATCCTTGCGCATGAGCTCGGCCATGCGTGGCTCGACTGGCAACATCGGCATCTTGACAACGGCAAAGCCAAAACCTAGCCTCGCCTCGCCTTGCAGGATGGCTTGCCGTTCCGTTTATCCTCTGACGCTGCCAGCCAACTTGAGAATGACCGCCCACTCGGATTCGGTCACCGGTTGAACGGACAACCGGGATCCCTTTCGCAGCAACACCATGCCTTTCAACTGAGATTCACGGCGAAGCCGGTCGAGGGACAGGCCGGCCTGAAATGTCTCGCGATGCTTGATATCGACCATGTCCCATCGCGGAGCAGCTATGGTGCTCGCCGGATCGTAGTGACGGCTTTTCTTATCGAATTGTGTGTCGTCGGGATAGGCCGTGCGAACAACCTCCGCAATTCCTACAATGGCAGGCGGGTCCGCATTGCTATGGTAGAAGAGCACCTGGTCCCCGATCGCCATGGCGCGCATGAAATTTCTGGCCTGGTAGTTTCGCACACCGTCCCAGCAGGTCGTCTGGCTACGGAACCCGGCAAGATCATCAATCGAAAATGCGTTCGGCTCGGATTTCATGAGCCAGTAACGCCGCGGTTTCGGCATCAGCGTCTCCTTGCATGAACTGCGTGAACAACCGCTAGGGCACAGGTGCCGACCGGGACGGAGCCAGTCGATACAGTCCGCCCTTGTGATCCACGATGTAGACCTCGCCTGCCTCATCTTCACCGAATGAAGATATCCGAAAGCCCGTCTGCATCAGCACGCGCGGCGCCGTGGACAATTTCCGGTTGGCCGATGCAGACAGGGCAAACAGCTCCCCACTGCAGTAGTCCCCGAAGAGATAGGTGCCCCGGAGCGCCGGCATCGTGCGCCCACGGTACACGTAGCCGCCCGTGATCGAACAACGGCCCTGCTCATGGCCGTACTCGGTGATGGGGAAGATGAGTCCCTCGGGATTGCAGTCGTGATCGGGGTTGTAACAATGGCTGCCTTCCATGATCCGCCAGCCATAGTTCCCCCCGGCAATCACCAGATCCACCTCTTCCCACTTGTGCTGGCCTACGTCAGCCAGCCACAGCATGCCCGTCTCACGGTCGAATGAAAACCGCCAGGGATTCCTGATGCCGAGCGCAAAAATTTCCGGCCGGCCGCCGCTCGCCGCAAAGGGGTTGTCCGCGGGGATCGCATAGGGGCGACCGCGATCCACGTCGATGCGAAGGATTTTGCCCAGCCATTCCTGCGTGTTCTGTGCGCGATTCTGCGGATCGCCGCGCGAGCCGCCGTCACCCCGGCCGATGTACAAATAGCCGTCTGGGCCAAAGGTCACCATTCCGCCGTTATGGTTGAGATAGGGCTGCGGCACCACCATGAGAATGCGTTCCGTCGATGGGGACACTTGCAGGCTCTGGCCCCGGCGGCTGTACTCCGCCAGCACCGTAGCCCCATCCTCGCGCCGGTTATAATTGACGAAGAGCCGGCCATTGCGCCGGTGGTCGGGATGAAACGCCAACCCCAAAAGCCCCTGCTCATCCCCCTTCGTCCATACGCGATTGTGCAGATCGAGAAACGGCACCCCCTGCAAGACCCCTTGGTCCATCACACGAATAGTCCCGCCTTGCTCCACGAGAAAAAGCTGTCCGGTGCCGTCTCCGGCATGGGTGACATACAGCGGAGACTCCAACCCTTGTGTGACGACCGGCACCAGATCGATGGCCGCTTCGGACAAGCGGCTCACCCTGTCGTCTGCGCCGGCCGGCTCGCCTGAAGACCAGGCTGCAAAGAAGGCTGCACTGACAGCCGCGGCACTCAGGAGACTGCGCAAGGTTTGCTTCATTTATCTCCCTTTCGCCTCAAGAAACTCGAGCAACGCACGGTACGTCATCTCTCGAACCTTGGCTTTGGAGACCGGTTGCTCGCGGTCGTTACGATCCAGCCAGACCTGGTCGGTCACTTGGACCTGCGCCTCGTTGCACCAACTCCACATCTGGTGGAGAAAATCTTCCGGCAAGCCGACCTGCAATCCTTCCGACTCGATCCGGTCGTCTAAAATCGCCAAGAGATCGGAAATCGCCTGATCCGACCGATAGGGCGCAGTTGAAAACCCGAACGCCTCCTGGGCTGCAGCCTCCTGTTCCGCCTGCTCGACCAAGTCTCGCATGTATTCCTTGAGCAGACCGACCACATGTCCTGAAAGCGTCATTGTCCTCTCCTCAGGCAGCATTATGCGGATATGCCAAAACAGGCGCAAGGATCGGCCGGCGGCCCAAGACCACCCGTTGACCGGCTCGTCCGGGCTTCTCTATGATGGCGCCTACATGGCGAGAGGCACGGGGCAAGAGGCGAGTGGTCATGCAGAAGATTCCCTCCCGCTCCTGCCCTCTGACCCCTCGCCCCTCACCCCTAGCCTCAATCAATGACTGTCGAGCGATTCGAAATTGCGCTGAACACGCCGGCCGGACGCCTGACGACGGCCCTCGACGTCCCGACGGGCTTTGTTCCGATTACCGCCATCGTGCCCGTGGCGAGACGTCTCGGCGAAGAAGCGATGCAACTTGAAGAACGGCTGGCGAAAGACACCGGCCGAACGATTTCCTGCCGGATGGGCTGCGCGGCCTGTTGCCGGATGATGGTGCCGGTTTCTCCTCCGGAAGCCTTTGCGCTCAGCCTGTACATGGAACAGCTGCCTGACGAGCGGAGAGGCCGGCTCACCGCTCGTCTTACTGAAACCAAGGCCCTGCTCGAGCAGCAGGGCCTGCTGGCTCGACTCCGGGAAGTCGCCGACGCTTCGCAACCGCTCCAAGACGAGCAATTGGACCCGATCAACCGCGCCTACTATGCGTTGCGGCTCCCTTGCCCGTTTCTCGAAAACGAGATGTGCTCGATCTATGAAGCCAGACCCGCGGCTTGCCGGGAGTTGCTCGTGACGTCGCCGGCCGAACTCTGCGCCGATATCGAGGGAAACCCCGTGCGCGCGCTTCCCGTTCCGGTTCGCATCGGCACCGTCCTCGGCCTCGTGTGGGCTTCGCTCACAGGATCCTCCCCGCGCCTGATCCCGCTTCCCCTCGCGTTGGATTGGGCGGTGCAGCACAAACACGAATCGGCGCGAACCTGGACCGGATCCGCCCTGATCGACCAGATGCTCGACAAGTTGTGGCGGTTTCTGAGCCAGGAGTTTATGAATAGGCAAAAGGCGAAGGGCTAGGGGCAATGGGTTGAAGGTTACAGTCACTGATTCATCCCCTAGCCTATTGCCATTAGCCTCGCACCAGAGAATTCTTTATTCAAAAAGGAGAAGACATGCAGAAACCAGTGATTGCCTGCCTCGACCTCGAAGGCGTGTTGGTCCCGGAAATCTGGATCAACGTCGCGTTGAAAACCGGCATCGAGGAACTCAAGATCACGACCAGGGAAATGCCGGACTACGACGCGTTGATGAAGCGCCGCCTCGCCATCCTGGATCAGCACCGGCTCACCATCGCCGACATTCAGTCGGTCATCGACAAGATGGGGCCGTTGGAAGGCGCCTCCGAGTTCGTGGCCTGGCTCCGTGAACGCTGCCAGGTGATTATTCTGTCCGATACCTTCTATCAATTCGCCCTGCCGCTCATGCGCCAGCTCGGATTTCCCACCCTCTTCTGCAATCAGCTGGAGATCGATGCCTCGGGCAGGATCCTGGCCCACCATATGCGGATGCAGAACCAGAAGAAACATTCCGTCGCCGCCTTCAAGTCGCTCAATTTTTTCACCATGGCGGCAGGCGACGCCTACAACGACACCGCAATGTTGGGCGAAGCCGACGCCGGCTTTTTCTTCCGCCCGCCGGACCATCTGCCGAAAGAATTCCCGCAGTTCCCCGTGACGCAGACCTATCAGGAGCTGCAAGCGCGATTTGCCCGGGCGGG
>CAZOUA010000025.1:7852-42489 GCA_964582865.1 uncultured Nitrospira sp.
AAATAAGAAGCCCCGTGGGGGATCTCCCCACGGGGCTTCTACTTTTTGGCTTCAGCGAAAGATCCTCTCGCCGCTAGCCTATTGCCTCTTGTCTTCTTTTTAGAAATTCATCCAGAGCTGGACATAGCCCCACTGTTGATTGACGCTGGTGCCCAAGTTCTGCTGGATGTATCCACCGGCGAAGAGGGTACCATACGTTGCCTGGAAGGCCACCTTGCCGTCCATGAACATATGGGTCCAGGTGAAGTCGATTTCGTCGCCGATGTGCTTCTTCGTATTCCCGGCCTGTGAATAGACGTACACACCCTGCGACCCACGATACCAGTTGTCTCTGGCGTTCGCGAGGTTCAGGTTCGTGTACCAGATTTCCACATGGTCGTCCTTGGTCGGACGGGCCTGCAAGTTGGCCGATGGGCTCAACATGTTTCTCCAGGCCTGGACGTCCATGTAACCCATGTGGATGTGGTTTGTCGGGAAGAAGTTCTCAAAGGTATTGGCCGACGAACAGCCCCCTGGTTGCGCTTGACCGGTTGCGGTCGTACAGTTGGCGCGGCCGTCGCCCGAGGCGTAATCGAAGTTGAAAGCCAACCGTGGCTTCCAGGCCATGTTGTAGGCTGTGTAGCCGACCCAGTTTCTGGTCGCCCAGGCGTTGATGTGCAAGCACTTCTGGTTGGCCGCGCAGCCACCGTTGGCAGCGTTGGCATCACCCATGGAGCCGAACTGGTAGGCAGTTTCGTTGATCGCGTCCCAGTTTCCCTTCCGCATTTCGATCCGGTTGCCGACCATGTGGCGGGTCTGATTGGCATGCTTCGGCGTGCCGATACCTTGGTTCTGGACGCCAGTGGCGCCAGTGCCCTGCGTTGGCAAGCCGTTCTTGTAGTAAATGTAGTAGGGTTCGATCAGGAAGCCCGGCACCGACTTGATCTGGTTGTAGAAAATGAACATGTTCGAGTCGGCATTCGCGTCCTGCTGGCCGGTACCACCGCCGACAACGTTTCCTGTTCCGCTGCCGACCGGCGCCGCCTGCGGGATGTCGCCTTCAGAATTGCGGAACCACCCGAAGTACGAATCGAATGACTTGGTGCTGTACTGCAGCATGATACCGTCATGGGAGTAGCCCGTGTTGGCCCAGTCGAAGTGGCCGAACAGCGAGTGGTTGCCGAAGATCACATATTGCCGGCCGACCTTCATGCTCAAGCCTTGGATTCCGCCGACATTGCGGAGCAACATATACGCAGCACGGACACCCAGACGGCACTGACCCGCCGCTGCGTTTCCGCAATTGTGGTTCAAGGGATCACCGCCGTTGCCGGCATTGGCTGCTGATCCGTTACCACCCCATGTCGCCGAGTCAATGATTTCCATGTAGAAATTCACGTCCGGCGAGAGGTCATAGCCGATACCCAGGCGCACCCACTGTTGGACGAAGAAATCGTTCGCTTTTCCCTTGGTCCCCTGCGTGGTGGCCGTGTTACAAGACCCGGCACCGGCGCCGTTACCAACACCGCTGTTGATGTTGTTCCCGAAGCAGGTGGCGTTTCTCATTTCCGGCCGGACGCGGACATCCGCTCGCAACCAGAAATTCTTGATGTCGAAATTCTTCCCGATCTTCGGATCGTAGAGTTCGTACGCTTCCTTCTGCGGAATCGCACGAGGAATAGCCGGGAGGTTGGTGATCTTCTCCCCTTCCGGCAATTCGAAGGCCGCTTGAGCCGGGACACTTACAAACGACATGCCCGCCGCCATTACGGCTGCGCTGAAAAAGGTGGCGAGACTGGCCCACCCTGTCCGACCTAGCATACTTCTCATATCGTTCCTCCTGTGAATTGGATAGCAGCCTTCGCCGTTGTCCGCTCTCGGTGTCTGGCTGCCGACTTGACATCCAACTGCGCTCACGTTGACGAACTCCCCGTTTATTGTCACTTGAGGAGGCCGTTGTGCCCCCGCCTCCTCCACCGACGACAGGCCCGCATCACACCTGCGCCTCGCACGCACTTTCTCATCAACTACGCTCATTGACCAGCCTTTTCGCACTTCCTGAGTTCGATGCCCTGCTGTCTCGCTCTTGCCGTCGATCAGTTGAGAGGCGGTCACCCCCTTCCCGAACAGTCGTACAGCGCGATGACAATGCCGGCCAACTCTCGCCTATCAAACAGCCTCTATGCTTGGCTCGCAGGCCCCGATGAACCGGCCTGCTTCTCCCCCGGCGTCGTGGCCTGGGTGATTTCCTCTTCAGCCTCCTTCATGGAGGCCTGGAAATCCTGCTCGACCATCTTGACTTCCTGCTGGATCATGTTGAGCTCCGGCTCAACCGATTTCCGCAGATCTTCCGCCGTTTCCTTAAAGCCCTTGACCGCTTTCCCGACCTGCCTGCCGACTTCAGGCAACTGTTTCGGGCCGAACAACAAGAACGCAATGACCAGGATGATCAGTATTTCTCCGGCACCCAGTCCAAACATCTTTTCCTTGGCGAGGGGCCAGGGGCAAGCGGCAAGGGGGGCTCATCTTGAACTGTCTTTCCACTAGCCCCTCGCCTCTGACCTCTCGCCCATCTTTTGCTACCCTTGCTTCGTCTGCTGCTCCGGTTGAACCGGCGCTGCTGCCGCTGGAGCCGCCTGGGTCTGAGTCACCTGCGGCTGAACCGGCGCTGCTGCATCGGCTGGCGGAGGCGTGACATCGATCGCATCGGCCTCGTTGACGCTCTTCTTAAATCCCTTGATTGCTTTGCCCAGCCCCTCGCCCAGTTGCGGAATCTTCCCGGCACCGAAAATAATCAACACGATGATCAGGATCAGCAGCAGTTCCATCCATCCGAATGAGCCGAACATGATGCAGTACTCGCTTTCTGTTCAATTCCGCCTGAGTGACCCAGCGCAACAGCACTCACAACCAGACAAAAGGTGGGGGTTCTCCCACAAACGGGGGGAAGGCTATAGAAGTACAGGAGATTAGTCAAGTCTAATTTCACGTATTTGGCCGTTGGGCCTTGAGGGGGCCGGAGCAGGATCAGCGCGGGGTGAGCAAGAAATGAAAATAATCCACCGGGCTGGGTGGCGCAGACAGCGCGATGCGAAATGACTGCGGATCGTATCCGATCGCTTCAAGATCTTTTGACGCGAGCGTCAGCTCTTCTTCTGTGAGGTAGGCAACGGTGTCCGGAACGCCGGATGGCTTGAGCCCGCGCACCAGGGCCTGCAGCATGTCGCGTTCTTCAGCGGGCATGTCCTGACTGATGGGGAAGTCGATTTTCGCCGCATAGGGGCTCTGGTAGGTTTCGCTCAGCGCCTTGATGGTCTTGAGGATCAGCCGATCCTGTTCCCACGGCTCCATCTTCGACCCAGCGAGCGGATGGGTTGCGAGGAGGTCCATCAGCGTCAGGACATTGGTTCCCAGGCTCCGCCCGATGAACTCGCGCTGGCTTTCAATCGAACCGGCACCGGCCTCCAAGGGCTTGACGATCGCTTCGGCAAGCGCGAAGTTGACCATGAAGCTCTGCTGGCCGCCGAATTGCCCGGAGCAGGGTTTCTCCGGATCGTTCAACACGCTGAGATCGTCCGTCCCCGCATCGAAGCTGCTGAACCCGACCGCATCAGACGCCAGCAGGCGTTTGGCTTCTTTGATCGTCGCATAGGCTCCGATATTCACCGGAACCACCACCTGCTCGTCGATCCGTCGCAGAAACTCCGTGATGGTCTTGCGATAGGGAACGTCTTTCCAATCCACCGCCCGATACTCCCGCTCCCATACCAGATCCTCGAAAAACGGAGGGAAGGTTTTCAGCGCTTCGATGTCCTGCGTGTCGAACGCGCGGACGAACGCGGCCCAGTTCTCGATCTTGGCATGCAGGGTCTCGCTCAGGTTCGGCCTGATGAATTCCTCTTCGACATCGCCGGCCTGGCGCGACATGAGTTTGGTCGGCAGATCGTTCCACAATTCATTGCAGACAATGCGGTCGACCGTTCCATCCGCCACGCCTGCCACTTGATCGACGGTCGAGCAGATGGTCTCCACCCGATCGCGATGCGCGGCCAGCTCCGGATGAGCGAGCGCGGCATCGAGAATCGCTTGCTCCCAATCGACGAGGACGTAGCGGAGACGGGGATACACCCGCCCTTCGCGGTCCAGGGCCTTGAGATGGCTCAAAAAACAGGCGGCGAGGTTGCCGTTCCCGGGGCCCCACTCATGCACGACCAGGCTTGAGGCACGAGGCGAGAGGTTAGAGGTCGGAGAATTCTCAATCTTACTACTCGCCTCTGGCCCCTTACCCCTGGCCTTCTCGCGAGCGATGACACGCTCGTAGTAATCGCGCGCGAGTGCATGGGCGAGCCGGTAGTCGGCCGAAGCGAAGGTTTGGTAGTACCGGCGGATTTGATCGCCGCGCACCCGATAGAAGAGTTGATTGATATGTACCTGCCATTGATCGACCGGCTTATAGTCGCCGATCAACTGAGGTAACGCATCCGCATCCTGCAACATATCGACTTCCTGGCTCTGGGCAAGGGGCTAGAGGCGAGGGGATTGGCTCCTGACCCGCATGAGACTCCCAATCATTTTTCCTAATTGCACACACTCAGCTTCGACGCCATCATACACAGGTTGTTCCACATAACCAACCTCGTAGGCGATTTGGAATTGCGTGCGTAGTTCGGCTACGGAACCTTTCGCCATGTAAAAGAAGCGAATGGCTTCTCGGTCCGTCCCGCGCTCGTCTCCCTCTGCCAGATTGCTCGCGACACTGACGGCGCCGCGGCGCATTTGATCTCGAAGACCGAAATCTTTTCGAAGATCCGCGCGATCGGACACATGATAGATTTTCACCGCCAAATCTTTCGCCTTTTGCCGCACGAGGAGGTCTTTGAAACCCTTCCTGCCATTGCCTCTTGCCCTTTACCCCTCGCCCCAGGCGCCGGAGACGGCGGATATTAGCAGATGGTTCGAAACAGCCGCAACGGGCTGCCCGTGCCCTCTCGCCCCTTAGCCTTCGGCCTCTTGCCTTGAATTCGCAACCTTGACAGCCCCCATCCATCGGTGTACGAACTGGGCCATGCGCCTCCCCGTCGCTGTGCCTCTGATGCTGATCTCCTGTCTTCTCGGAGGCGTATCGGCACAGGCCGGAGAGCTCCCGATTACTAAGAATCCTCCTATCCCCGACTTCCAGAATCGCGCCCAAGACATCACGCCCTACGACTTCGACGCGCCTCCGCAAGGCATGTTCCGCACCATCACGATGGCGGAAGGCTTCGACGAGGAACTGGGCTTTCGACGGACGCACGAGATCGTTCCGATCAGACCGACGGAACAGTTCCGTCCCGACAACGCAGGGATCTTCATCGTCTTCCAGCTCCATCAGCATTACCAGGCCTTCCAAGTCTTCGGCCGCTGTTTCCCCGAGTCGGTACCGGGCCTCGATCCTCAGACCATGATCGGCCAGGATGCGATGTACATCGCCCTCGAAGATGAATCGGGCTATCTCAAACTCTCGCCGCCCGAAAACGGGTGGAAACCCGGCCGGTACAAAGTGGAGATCCACGCGGGCGAGCAAATCAACGAAGTGAGCCTGATGGGTACCATGCGGTTCACGGTCGTGGCGGCCGGGAAGTAGCAGACTCCTCCCGGCGACGAGACAGGCGATGGACGCAACGGATGGCAGTACCTAGCCCGCATAAATATTTTCCCCAATACCAAGTTCACAACGTGGTCCAGGACATCCTGGCCCAGCTCGGCTTGCTCATCAGGCTCGAGCAAAAGATGCTGGGCATCATCGCATCCTATGCCGTCGCGATCGGTCTGTTCATGCTCTGCGTGCCGATCGCCGTCCAGGAACTGGTAAGCACCTTTTCCTTCGCCATCCAGCCGATGATGATTTTCACCCTTGCCGTCGTGGTGGGAGTGGCCCTGACGGGCGTGGCGGCCTTTCGCATCCTGCAGGCCCGGGCGGTCGAAACGCTGCAACAGCGGATCTACGCGAGAATCGCGGTCGCCTTTACGAAAACCCTGCCGCGCCTCAAGGAGGATTCGTTTCTTCCTCAACATGCCAACCGTTTCGCCGAAGCGGACCTCCTGACGCGGGCCATCGTGGCCATGCTGGCCGATCTGTTCAATGTCGCGGTGGTCGGCTCCATAGGCATGGCGATGCTGGTCTTTTTTCATCCCTATTTCCTGCTCTACAACACCGTCCTGGTCGTCGGCTTCGTCTTTCTTCTGACCGTCTTCGGGCGAGGCGGCCTTTTGATCACGCTCGAGATGTCGCGGCAGAGCTACGAGATCTACCATTGGATGCAGAATATTGCGGCCAATCTTCCCCATTTGCGCGCTGCCGGCCACAGCCCCTACCTGATGCAGAAAACGGATGAGCTGACCAGAGCCTATTCCAGAACCCGTCAGCGCCGCTCCGATCTCCTGACGGGACGGCAGTACAAAGCCGCGGCCTTATGGCAGGTCGTGGGCCATACCGGCATGATCGCCACGGCCGGCTTGTTGGTGGCGGAAGGCCAGCTCACGGTGGGCCAATTTGCAGCCGCAGAACTGCTCGCCGGGCAGTTGCTTTTAAACATGGATACACTGGCGCGCCGAATGGTCCACATGTTCTTTGCCTTTGTGTCCTTCCGGGAGATGGCCGCGTTCTTTTCGCTCCCTCAAGATCAGGCCGGCTCGCGAACCGTCATTCCCTTCGATCAATTCGGCCTGGCCGGCATTACGGTCACGGCGAACAATCTCGCCTTTACCTATCAGGATTCGGCCCCGCTGTTCGAACATTTCAGCCTGACAGTCGCTCCCGGCGAAAAGGTCGTCGTGCAGTGCCGCACGAGTTCAGAGAAAACGGCGCTCGCCAAGATCCTGGCAGGGCTGCTGACACCGACAGCCGGTGTCGTGCGGTACAACGACATGAATCTCGTCGAAATCAGCCTGGAGTCGATCGACGCCTGCCGGAGCCTCATGCTCGACTCGCATCCCACATTGCTCGAAGGCACGATCGAGGACAACATTACACTCGGGCGGCCGTCGATCTCCTACGAGGATGTGCAGTGGGCGCTGCAATTCGTCGAGCTGGACGAAGAGATCGACCGGATGCCGGACGGCTTGACGACGATGGTGCTGGGACACGGGAATCAGTTCACCTTGAGCCAGATCCTGCGCCTGCTGTTGGCGCGCGCCATCGTGACGCGTCCGCACGTATTGATTTTCGACGGCACGCTCCACAGCATGATCCCCTCCATCCGTGAAGTCATTCTGCGGCGGCTCTGCTCCAAGGACGAACCCTGGTCGATCATTTTCCTCTCGAACGATCCGACCTTCGCGTCTCACGTCGACCGGCACATCACCCTCGAGTAAGGCCGGCGGCGCGTAACGGTCAAGCAGTCAACGGCGCGCGGCCGGAGGCGTGAAAACGAACGACGCGTTCACACGGAGCCTCTTGCATTTTTCTGGCCTTGCCTATGACGCCTCACTCATCGCATCCATGGTTTGACGCTTTTTCATCCCTTCTGTAGAATGCGCGGTGGGTTTCCCATTCACTCCGGATACAACACCATTCAATTCTCTATGACCGACTCAATCCGCCCATGGGCCTCCGTCGTCATCCCAATCAAGGATGAACGAGACAACCTGGCTCCGCTTACCGAACGCGTGCTCAAGATCCTGGCCGCACGGGACGAGTCGCGTGTGGCGCCCTATGAATTGATTTATGTCGACGACGGGAGCACCGATGGCAGCAGTGAGCTGTTGGACGAAATGGCCAGGAACTACCCCGCCGTCCGCGTTCTGCATTTTGACCGGAACTACGGGCAATCCTCGGCCTTCGATGCCGGATTCAAACATTCCACTGGCGCGCTCGTGATCACCATGGACGGCGATCTTCAGAACGATCCGGCGGACATTGAGACCCTGCTTCCTCTGACGCAACGTTACGATCTTGTCTGCGGCTGGCGCATCACGCGCCACGACAACGTCGTACGCAAACTGTCTTCTCGTATTGCCAACGCGGTACGGAGCGTGGTCACGGGGGACCGGGTCCACGACACCGGATGCTCGTTGAAGATTTTTCGGCGGGCCGTCGTCGACAAACTTCAATTGTTCACCGGCATGCATCGGTTCTTTCCGGCTCTGGCGCTCATGCATGGGTTCACGGTAACCGAGGTTCCGGTGAGTCACTATCCCCGGGCCCATGGAGTCTCCAAATACGGCGTCGGCAATCGACTGTTCAAAAGCATGTACGATCTTATTGCGGTGCGGTGGATGCAGCATCGTGTCTTGCGGTACCAGTATCGCCATCCCTCACCGCACTCCTGAACCTATCCACATCGAACTTCACGGATTATGACGACGACGGAAACCATCTGGATCGCCATCGGATTTCTCGGGCAGGGGCTCTTCTTCGGCCGCTGGGTCATACAATGGATTGCCTCCGAACGCACGGCCCAAAGCCAGATGCCGATCGCGTTTTGGTATATGAGCCTGATCGGCGGGCTCATCACGCTCGCCTACGCCATCTACCGGCGCGACCCGGTGTTCATCGCGGGACAAGGCATCGGATCGTTCGTCTACATTCGAAACTTGATTCTGATCAACCGCACGCCGTCGGCCACCCAAGCCGACGCGCCGCCGCCATCGCAGTAGCGGCTGCGCCCTTCTCATTGTATGAATACGCCACACCGCCTCACTCATCTCTTCGTGCTCCTGTCGCTCTGCGGCCTCCTGTTCTTTTGGGGGCTGGGATCGATCGGACTGACGGACCGCGACGAAGGCCGCAACGCGGAAGCCGGACGCGAAATGCTGGAAACCGGCGACTGGATCACGCCGACGTTCAACTACGAGCCCCGCTTCTACAAACCGGTGCTGATCTATTGGCTCATGAGCGGATCCTACGCAGCCTTAGGCGTGGACGAGTTCGCCGCACGATTCCCTTCTGCTCTTTTCGGCACCGCGCTGATCCTGCTGCAATACTGGTTCCTCTCCCGATACCGCGGCGCCCAGATCGGCTTGTTCGGCGCCCTCATGTTGCTCCTGAATATCGAGATCATCGGACTCAGCCGAATGGCGTTGACGGACAGTGTCTTGGTGTTTCTGACCACGCTGGCCCAGATGGGATTCTGGATGGGGTTCCACGGCGAAGGCCGCGCCAGGCACTGGCTCTGGTGCTTCTACGCCGGGATGGCGCTGGCGACATTGACGAAGGGACCGGTCGGTTTCATCGTGCCATTGGTAACGATGATTCTCTACCTCTCCTTGACGAAGCAGTGGAGTAACTTCTGGCAGCGCGGGTTCCCGCTCGCCGGTGGCGCGCTGTTCGTCCTGCTGACCCTTCCCTGGTACGCCACCATGCTGGCCATTCATGGTTCAACCTATGTCACCATCGCCAAGTCTCAAACGGTCGGCCGGTTCATGGCCCCGATGGAAGGGCATGGGTTCGGATTTCTGTTCTACGTGCCTGTCCTCCTGCTCGGATTTTTCCCCTGGTCCGGCCTCTTGCCGATGGCACTGCACCATGTCTTCACCGACTGGCGCGCCTCGCGCACGATGCCGCCCGTACCGGATGATCGCGCCTCGGCGCTCCCCCGCCGTTCCCCGCCGGCTGAACTTGAATTGTTCGTCGCGCTCTGGGTCGTCGGCTCGTTTCTCTTTTTCACCCTGTCGTCGACACGACTGCAGCACTACATCGCCCCGCTGTTCCCGGCGGCGGCGATCCTCGCGGCCTGCGCCTGGCATCGCAGCCTGCTCGATCCCGCTGTGCGCGGGGCGCGGATGGCGATACACTTCATGATGGGCTTGGGGCTCATTCTCGCGGTGGGATTCGCGTCGATCCCGTGGCTGTATTCGCGTTTTCTGGGGAAGATGCTCAACGAGTTCCCCGCCGCCGGACTGCTCGACCCAAGCGCTCCCGATGCAGGACCGCACGCCGCGGCCATGATTCTCTTGATCGGTATGGCGCTGGTGGGATATTTCGGCCTGAATGAATCGCGACGGGCCGGAGCTTTCTGGGCTGCGGGCGCCACACTGGCTCTCGTCGCACTCATCGTGCTTCAATTGACGCTTCCTCTCGCCAACCGGTACTTCATTGCCCCGGCACAGGAGCTGGCCTACGCGGCGGGCGTGAATCTGGGCCCCGCAGACCAGCTGATCATGTACGGTGCCACGAGGCCTTCCGCCACGTTTTATGCCAAACGGAAAATCAGCTTTATTCCAAAGGGCGAGGAGGCGCGGCTTCGATCGCAGCTTGGGCAGGCAGGACGCACGATGATTTTGTTGCCGGAGTCGTTCCTTGAGAAATTGCCCGCGGAAACCCGGCGGTACCAGCCGATTTTGAAGCGATTCGGTTATGTCTTGCTGTCCGATGAACCGATGGTCTCCATTCCCGAAAGTGCAACCCCTCCGCCGCAAACGCGCATTCCCGGCCACTGACCGCTACAGCATCGGCAGCGCCCCTCGCAGCTCGAAGCTCAGCAACAGAACAGCGAGAACCGCCGCCACGAACAACGCCTCCTGAACGAGAGACGCGGGGCCGGCAGTCCCGCCGGTTGCGGCAAGCGCGTTCTCCCATGCCTGGCTGCGCAGCCAATAGGCTGCGCATACGAGCAGCACGGCTGTTAGAACCCAGACCGAGCCCGTGACCATGCCCAGTCCCAGCCCGATGAGGCTCTGCGCAACAGGCCTTGTGAAGAAAGCGGGAAGCACAGCCGGCCATGCGCGCATGACCACCCTCCCCGCAAGCCCAAGCAGAACAATCGCCGATCCGAGGCCGATCAACAATGACGCCGGCCAGAACTCCGGGGGATGATGGCCGATCGTCCATACGATGGCGAGCAGGGCGACAAGAAACGGCGTAAACGCGAACAACGCCGTTTCCAGCGACGATCTCCACTCGCGCCAGGGATTGGCCGCGACTGAACCGATGAGACACCCGAACAGCGCGCCGCCGGCAACGTCGGTCAGAAAATGCGACCCTCGCACAATTCGACTGGCGGCGATGGCGCAGGCCAGAAATAAAAGCACATGGCGGAGTTTAGGAAATTTCACCGCCAGCACGGCGGCCACGGCGAACGATGCCATCGCGTGGCCTGACGGGAAGGAATCCCACCCGCTCCCGCTGACAGGCGACAACTCAAGCGTGCCGGCATGCATGAACTTGGGACGAGCCCGGCCGACGAGATGTTTCAGGAGGTTATTGACTACGCCGGCCGCTCCGTGAGCCAAGAGGCTCTGCCACCCGGCCGCTTTCCAGACCGGTCGTTTCATCGCGAAGCCGGCAGCCAGGATCGCCAGACTCATGATGACCAAGGACTCCCCCTTGCCGAGCCGGTCGCCGACATGACTCAGGCGGGCGAGCCAGGGATTCGCCAGGTCGTCCGTCTGTACAAGGTTGAGCGTGCGGATGAAGCGGGTGAGCGGGACATCGAACTCGAACAATCCGATGAAGGTCAGGAGAAGCGCGGCACAGCAACAGGCTAGAACCAAGAGGCGGGAGGCGAGCGGCTTCTGAGAGAGGAATGCTTTTATGAACCCTTCGCCACCTGCCACTCGCCCCTCGCCCATGGAGTCACGGCACCCAGTCCGCCAGAAACACGTTAAACTCGCCGGGTGTTTTCGCATGGCGGTCCGACACCCACACGACGCGTTTCCCATCCGGCGAGAACATCGGGAAGCTGTTGAAACTTCCCTCGAACGTCAATCGTTCAAGCCCGGTTCCATCATCGCTCACCGCATAGAGATGAAAGCTCGGACGTCCACCGTCTCCTCTGGTTTCCACGTTGGAGGAGAAGATGATCCGCTTGCCGTCCGGGTAAAAGAAGGGGGAGAAATTCGACGCCCCGTTGGATGTCACCTGGTGTTTTCCGCTCCCGTCGGCGTTCATCACGAAGATTTCGAGGTTGCCGGGCTCAACCAGCCGCTGGCTCAACAGCTCTTTGTAGCGCGACACCTCCGCCGGGTCGGTCGGATGCGACGCCCGGTACACGATGCGCTTGCTGTCGGGTGAAAAGAACGCGCCGCCGTCGTAGCCGATCTCCTCCGTCAGGCGGCGGGGCTTCGTGCCGTCGAGGTTCATCGCATAGAGATCGAGGTCGCCGTCTTTGACGGAGGTCCAGACGATCGTCTTGCCGTCCGGCGAAACCGTAGCTTCCGCATCGTAGCCGGAAGTCGAGGTCAAACGCTGCATTTCCTGTCCGTCGATGCGCACGGCGTACAGATCGTAATCATCCAGCGCCCAGCGATAGGGTCCGTCCCGTTTCGGCTTCGGCGGGCAATTGGGGCCCGATGCGTACGTGGAGGAATAGAGCACGCGCCGGTCACCGGGGAAGAAGTAGCCGCACGTCGTCGCACCCGTTCCGGTGCTGACTAGGCGAACCGTATCGCTTTCCAGATCCATCACGTACATCTGGTAACAGCCGAGGGGTTCATCTGCGGGCTTGAGGGTGGCGGCGTAGGAATCTTTCATCCAGTTGTTCGTCGACTGGAAAATCAGCTTGGCGCCGTCGAAGGAAAAATACGCTTCGGCGTTCTGCCGGCCGAACGTCAATTGGCGAATATTCTTGAAGTGACGCTCCGAACCGGACGAGGCAGCGGCCGGCGACTTCGAGGAAGGATCTCCGGCGAGAGCGGCCGGGGACGAGAACCCGAACGCAAACACAACTGCGATGACCGCGCTACCGAACGACATCCCGTTCATCAACAGATACCTCCATCCGATCATGTGCGTCTGGCCATTCGCCGCGGGCGATTGCGCTGCCGTCTGTAAAGACAACATAGCTGTTCCAGCCGTAGAAAAATACTAGCCGTGAAACAGTCGTGGCAGCCTGCGGCGTCACGGCATAGAGCAGGGTGACGACGCTGCCCGGTTGATCGCGTCGGTGACAGCTGATCAGCGCGGCCGTTCCCGGTCCGTCGTACGTGTGCCCGGCCAGCGTCAAGCCATCATCGCGTAACTGCAGAAGATCGCCGCAATGCGGACTCATCACAGATTGAATCGCCGCGCGGGTATCCGGGCTCCCCAATACTAGCACTGATCCTTCTGGCGGCAATAGAGCGTCTTGGGAGAGAGGAGCCGTCGTCGCCCGTTCTCCCGCCGCCCGCTGGCTGTCCTGTGCTTCGATGCGCGCGAGGATTCCTCGAAACGGATGGGAACCGCCTGCAGGATCGCGAAACGCCGGGATGACGGAGCGGCGGCCGTCCGTGACATAGTGATTCAAGACCGGCGGCATGGACTGACGCGGGATTCGACGCATCAGCATCGCGTCCGGATCGAGGACGACCTCCATCGGCCGCGCCGGCAACGTGGCGATGATCGTGTCGTGCGCGGTGCTCGCTCGGCCGTGAACGAGCTGTTCGCGGCCGCCGTCCATGCGGACGAGAAGCGGCACGGACAGCCGAAACGGCCGGCCGGTTTGGCCGATCTTGACCACGAGTTGAAATGTCCCGCTGGCCGGACTGCCCGTCGAATGCGTGGATGCGCCTTCGAGTGACAAGGCCGGCGCTCCGTCCTGCTCGACCCACTGGCTCAAGAACCAGCGTAGATCGCGCCCGGCCGTTTCGGCAAAGATTCGTTCCAGGTCGCTCCATTCGGCATGCCGTCCGCGATACTGCACGACGAGACGTTTCAGACCCAGCCAGAAGGCCTCGTCTCCGATCTCTTGTCGCAGGAGATGAAACACCATGGCGGCTTTTTGATACCCGATCGCGTTGTCGCGCTCGTCATGCTTGTGCGTGAATTGTCCGACCGGATAATCGCGGGCCGGAGGCACGTGCAGATTGTATCCGCGCAGCAACAGGCGGCGTTGGTCGCGCGCCTGTTGGACTTCGCCCGACAACTCATGCCAGTAGTAATTCGCCAGATAGGTGGTCAGGCCTTCGACCCAGTTCCCGCGATCGACTCGATTGAACACCGCATTGCCGATCCATGAATGAACGATTTCATGGCCCAGGGCGTAGGGTTGCACATAGTGCCGCTTGATGATGCCGCTCCCCAGCAAGGTGAAGGAGGGCATCCCCAGGCCGCTGGCGAAAAAGTTTTCAACCACGGCAAAGCTGTCGAACGGATAGGGGCCCAGCAGCGGGATATAGGCGTCGAGATAGCGGGCCGTCGCGTCGAGGTATTCCTCCGCCAACGGGGCATCCTCGGGAAACAGATAGGCCGCTATCTGGACCGGTTGACCGCTTTTCGACCGCCACTCGCGCATCTTGGAGACAAACCGGTTGGCGACAACGGTCAGCGCCTCGCTCGGCTGAGGCAGATCCCACTCTGTCATGACGAGATCCCCCTGCGAGCAGAGTGGGGACGGACAAGGCCCCGTCGATCGCGGCTTGCCTTGCGTGACCGCCGTCCATCCGACCGGCAAAGCCACACGCAGCTGATGGGTGCTCAGCGAATCGGGAAGATCCAAATACCACTGGCTTTCACTGCTTAAATAGACCCCCTCGGGACTGATGTGCCCCGCCGTCTCGCTCGGCGTGACGAATCGCAAATGCCGGGGTTCCTTCGGCGGATCATTGATGAGGCCGTGATAGTAGGCCGTCAGCCGGCTCGTGCCGGCCGCCAGGATACCGGCAGGGATCCGGATCCGTTGCGCTTGAGCCGGCTCAGCACCGTGCTCGGCTTCGAAGGGAATTTCATTGGCAGAATCGTCCGACGGCCTGCCTCCGATGGACAAGACCAACCGGTCGAGATGCAGGGTGGGCGCAAGCGAAAAGGTAACGGCCTGCTGTGCTTGCGGCAGATCAATGGTCATGCGATCCGTCGCGACCAGCCGATGATGGTCGGGGTCGATCTGGACGAACAGATCGTGCTGCCGGATGACCGCGCCTGCCGGCGAGGAATCGGATGCGACGGTTAGAGGTGGAACAGCGGCGGTGAAGGACGAGATCAGGAGTACGGATGCGAAAACCAGCCCACTTCTGCAAGGTTGCATTCGAAGGGTTTTAGCATTCGCGGCAGACGAGCACAAGCTGGATGATCGCGAGCAGTTTTTCGAGATCGACAGGCTTGCCGATGACTTCTTGAGGAGCAAGCGACCAGGCCTCTTGCAGCAACTCTTCGTCGTAACTGCCGGTGATGATGATGATCGCCCCGGCAAAGTTTTTGCCGCGCAACCGGCGCAGCACTTCGACGCCGCTCATTCCGGGCAGCATGAGGTCCAGTAGAATGAGGTCCGGCGCTTCCTGATCCACCATCGAAAGGGCCTCGGAGCCATCTTTGACGCCGAAGGCCCGGTACCCTCGCAGGCCAAGGAACTGCACGAGCAGATCGCGCACGAGTTGCTCATCGTCGACCACCAGCACCGTTTCGCCAGTGTCGACAGCCGGGTCGGTTACCGCGGTGCTCCCGGATGCATCCGGCTTGCTGACCGGCTGTTGCGCAACCCGGTTCACCCCCTCGACCAGCACATCCAGCGACAACCCCTTGCGCACGAAATCCGTCACGCGCAAGGCGCGCGCCTGATTCTCCTGAACTTCGGTTGCGCCGCCGCCCAAAATGATTACGGGCGCGTGCGGATCAATCGCGCGGATCTCCTTCAGCACCGTCAGCCCGTCCATCTCCGGCATGCGAAGATCAAGGATCGTCACGCGGGGAGCATGCTGGCGGAACAAGTTCAGCCCTTCGGGACCGCTGGTCGCCGTATGAACCTCATACCCGTGGCGGGCAAGCACGGCCTGCAACAGATCGCAATTCATGCGATCGTCATCGATGACGAGAATCTTGACCATCAGCGGGCCCTGCAACAACTGCATAGAATCGGCGCAGCCTGACACATGGACCGAGCCTATCACGCGAGCGGGCCCCTGAGAAGGAAAAGAGTCGAATGCGCGGAGCGCAGATTTACGACTCCGGAGAGATGCCCAGCAGGGCCTCGACGAAGGCCTCCGGTTGGAAGTCTTGGAGATCATCGACCGCCTCGCCGACTCCGATCAGCCGGACCGGCAGTTTCAGCTCGTCGGCGATCGCGACGACAATTCCACCCCGGGCAGTGCCGTCCAGTTTGGTGAGAGCCAGGCCCGTCACCCCGACGGCCTGATGAAACTGGCGGGCTTGTGCGAGAGCGTTCTGACCGAGCGTCGCGTCCAAGACCAGCAAGACTTCATGCGGCGCGCCTGGAAGTTCCTGCCCGACAACCCGGTGGATCTTTCGAAGCTCGTCCATCAAATTTGATTTGGTATGGAGCCGGCCGGCCGTATCGATCAAGACGACGTCGACTTGTCTGGCTTTCGCCGCGGCCAATCCGTCATAGGCGACGGCCGCCGGATCCGCACCATGGCGATGACGGATCAGCCCGACTCCGATGCGATCAGCCCAGACTTGCAACTGGTCAATAGCCGCGGCGCGAAACGTGTCGGCGGCGACCAGGAGCGGAACGCGGCCTCCCTGAACCAGCCGCTGGGCAATCTTCGCAATCGTGGTGGTTTTCCCCACACCGTTCACACCGACCGCCAGAACGACGAACGGCTTGGGACCATTGGCGATCAATTGTTCCAGCGAAGGCCCGGACGCCGGCGTCAGGACATCGAGCAGCGTCTGCTGCAGTGCGCCCTGCACCCGAACGGCTTGCGACGCGTTGGTTCCCTTGAGCGACTGCTTGAGTTGCATCATGACCCGCTCGGCCACATGGACGCCGAGATCGGAAGAAATGAGCGCCGCTTCGAAATCGTCCAACAGGGCAGGGTCCGCCGCCCGGCCGAGCAAACGGTCCAGCGACCCACGGACGACGGACCGCGTTTTGCTCAGTCCTGTACTAAGCCGTTGAAACCATCCCATACATCTACCTGTGAGGCGTGAGGCGCAAGGCGCGAGAAGGTCGATTGACGAGTTTCGGCAACGGCGCAAGCCGGGCCAAGATCATCCGTTCCCGCCGCTGCATCCGGCGGGCTTCAGCCTCGCTTCGCTCGTGGTCATATCCGCAAAGATGCAACACTCCGTGAATCAGCAACTGGACGATTTCTTGATCGAGCGAATGCCTGCTCTCCCCGGCTTGGCGCAGGGCCGTCGGAATGGAAATTACGACATCGCCCAATGGCCGAGGCGCCAGGCGTGAGGCATGCGGCGCATGAGCGTCACGCATGGCAAAGGCCAGCACGTCCGTCGGTCGGTCTTTCTTCCGATATTCCCGATTCAGGCGCCGCATGCGCCGATCCCCGACAAAGGTAAGACCGAGTTCAGACAAAGATTCCCCAACATCGCGAAGCAGGGCCTGCGTCAATCGCTGCAACCGCGCCTCGTGGAACCGCACGGCTCGAATCTGAGTCTGGAACAGCACCGGCATTTAATGAGGTTGGCCCCACGAATCTTTAGAGGGGGAAGAGGGGGATGGCCGGTTCTGAGACGTAGAGGAATTCCGCCGCCCGCTTTGAGTGGAGGATTGACCGGCTTGCTGATGCTGGTCATAGGCTTTGATGATGTCCTGCACCAGCTTGTGCCGTACGACGTCGCGCTCGTCGAAATAGACAAATTGGATGCCCGCGACGTCCCGCAGAATGTCACGCACTTCGATCAAACCGGAGACCCGTTCGGGCGGGAGATCCACCTGCGTGATGTCGCCGGTGACGACCGCCTTGGAGTTGAATCCGAGGCGCGTGAGAAACATCTTCATCTGCTCAGCCGTGGCGTTTTGTGCTTCATCGAGAATCACGAACGAATCGTTCAACGTGCGGCCCCGCATGAAGGCCAGCGGGGCAATCTCGATATCACCCCGCTCGATGGCACGCGTCGCACGCTCCATGTCCATCATGTCGAACAACGCATCGTAGAGGGGGCGCAGATACGGGTTCACCTTCGCAATCATGTCGCCGGGTAAGAACCCGAGTTTCTCGCCGGCCTCGACAGCCGGCCTGGCCAGAATAATGCGGCTGACTTCCCGTTTCATCAACGCGCTCACGGCCATCGCCATCGCCAGATACGTTTTCCCCGTTCCTGCCGGCCCGATACCGATCACGATATCATGCGTCTCGATGGCTTCTATATAGGATTTCTGGGTGGGCGTTTTCGGCGATACGAATCGCTTCTTGGTGACAATCGCTGTCGCACCGGACAGTAATTCTTTTAAGGGAGTTTCGGGGCTCTGCCTGAGCGCCGACAATGCGTGGGTGATGTCGTCGGGCTGCAACAGCATCCCGTCGTTCGCCAGGCCGGCCAGTTCGGTCAAGATGCGTTCCGCATAGCGGGTGGCGTCGGGATTGCCGTCAAGGGTAAGTTCTTCGCCGCGCGCAGAGAGACGTACGCCGAGGTCTTCTTCGATCAGCTTGAGGTGCCGGTCGTGGTGGCCGAACAGAACGGCGGTGTTGGTGCCTTCTCGAAGTTTGAGTTTACGCACAGATGCGGCGACGCGCTCCTCTCGTTACAAGACTATGCTTAATTCTAGCAAACGAAGAATCGAGGTACAAGAAGAACGATGCGAGCGGGTCGAGAGGGGCTGCACTCACGTGCCTTGGGGGACAGGATCCTGCGATGCCATTGCCGTGAGGTCGAATTCTCCAAACGCTGGGGATGCCCTTCCTAAGACTTAACCGGGGAAGAGAGAGAAAGATCGAATTCCTGCATGGCAAATCCGCCCTTGCTGTCCTTGACCACGACACGGACTCGATGACTTCCCGTTGTTCCGGAAGCCACTGACCATCGGATCACGCCGGATTGCGGATCGATCGTCATACCGGGAGGAGCCACTTCAAGAACATACGAGACAGGATCGTCATCAGGATCTTTTGCAATGACTTGATATTCATAAGAAGTGCCTTGTGCGGCAGAGGCGGGAGAAGAGGTGATTCTGGGTGCTGTGTTATTCATCACGAATTCGTGTGACGCCACGGGTTTGGCTGTAGCAAGCCCATCTGAGGCAATAACATCCACCTGGATTGAATCGTTCGCCGAGAATCCCGTGATATCCAAATCGCTCGCTTCCCCCTCTTTAACCGCTACATTATTCTTCCGCCAGCGATAGACAATAGTCACTGCATCGCCATCGGGATCAACAATGTCGGCTTTGGCCAGAACGCGGCGCGCGAAGGATTGCTCATCCGGTTCGATCGCAACATTTCGCACGACCGGCGATGTATTCTCCACTACAAGCACATCGCTCTTGAATGGAGTCCCTTCGGCTCTGCCATCAGAAGGCACCACCTCCACCATCACTTTGTCGCCTCGCTTAAACAACGCTGGTTCGACCAGCTCAGTTGATCGTTCGGTGACAAGTTTGCCGTTGGCAAACCATCGGTAACGGAAACTCACGTTGTCACGATCTTCATCCTGCGCTTGGACGAGTGCCGAGATGGTGCCTGAAAGCACAAGAGGGGCCGGCTGAATCGAGAGAGCCCGAATGGTCGGAGGATGATTTCTGCCGGCGCCCGTGCGAGAGAAGTCTTGCCCATTCTCTCCCGAAGGCACACAAGCAGAAAGGAATAACCACACTGAAATCCAAGATTGCCGCTGCGTCATGGCAATCCAAGCCCAGGGTGCAACGCCCTGAGCCTGGACTGCCCTTTCATTCAATTTCCGATTCATTGTTGCCGGTCAGGTCCGGTCGCTCATCCACGACAGAAGTTGACTCCAGACTGTCGATGGAGCATTTGGCGACAGTTTCCGCAACAACGAATTGCTGGATTGTATGTACCCAGCCATACCAGTCGGTTCTGCTCCGATCTGGATCGAAACCGAGGATGCCACGCCCTCACCGACATACACTCTCCTTTGTCCGACCCCACTGGAATCGGTGAGAATCGGATCTGGATATCCGGTGCCGGACTTGTAATAGGTGGCATAGAGATAACTCTGACCGGACGCTGTACAAGTATCGGTATACGGTACGAACGTCGGGCTGAAGAGCGCGCCGCCAATCAGGGTCGGATTGACAATAAACCGTTCCGCTCCGAGGCCTGCCGTGGTGTCGCCGGCCTCCAACTGAATGATCCATCCATCGGTTGCTGAAATGTCCATCAACAGACCTGAGAAGGTCGATGAGGAGGCCCCGGTAACAGAAGTGCTCGTGACCGTCACACCGGTGACATTCGTGAGATTATTGTGCAAGCAATTCGTTAGTGTTTGGGCCGGTAGTGGAGGCCCTCCTGATGGACAAGTCCCAGCAACGACTTTGTCCTTCACCCCGACCAGGTATTGCCGGTCCATGCTTGTCTTATCGATCGCGCTGAAGTAGCGCCCAGTTCCAAAAAAGAGCCAGGAATTGCCTGCGTCATCCAGCGTAACGACCGCGGCGCTCGTAACAGGCCCAAGGTCCACTGCAGGGCTGCTCACGGGAGCGACTGTGACCATTTCCGTTGGAATACGGGTGCCTGACACCTTGCCTGCTATGCCCCACGTCCCCGATGAAGTATCGGGAATACAGGGCGCAGCCGAGCAGGTTCCCATCATCAGACGATAAAACTTTCCCCACCACGTCGTGTGGGTACCGGTCGCCGCAATGGACCTCCCTACGTAAACCGCATCGGATCGGAAGTCCAAATCGCGGTCATAGGTAATCGGGTGGGCCATGAAACTGGAGTACGAGGTCCCGGTTGCTCCCGAAAAATCGTCTAGGACCGGCAGTGTAGAGATTACCCGCGATGAGGCCCCCGGGAGAACCAGTTCCGCCGCAAACATATTGGCGCCGGCAGCCGCCTTGCCATCATATCCATGAGGGCCAGACCCGACTACCAGGTAGAACCTGGCATTACTGTGGTCGGTCTTCGAATCTGCAGAGGGGCTCACTCGGACGACCGTTGGATAGTTCGTCGTGAGCCCTAATGAGGCTGACGTGAATGCGTTGACCACTTTCGGATTGTCAGGGTCCGTCACGTCAAGGACGATATACCCGCTGTAAAACGTCCGCGTATCGTCCGTATCCGTGGTGTCCCCATCGGCATTGAAATCTGCATTGTATGTCAGCGGCGGTCCTCCGTTATTGGTTGCGGACACAGCGATGCACGATCCGCAACTTCCTCCGAAACGGAGGCCGACAATCAGGATGGTGCCCCAACCGTCTGGGTGAATGCAGGTGTCCGGGATCGGTACGGTCGAACAGCCGGTTTCGGTGGCTGTGAGCGACTGAAAGATTCTCACATCCGTCGCTTTCGCCTTGAGGTCGACATAGGACACATGCGTGTAATCATCCTGCGCCATCCAACGCAACTGTGGCAGCAGGTAATAGGGGATAAAGCTCCAGAGCTCCTCGCCCAATGCCGGCTTGCTGGTATCATTCGCCGTAGGACCGGTGGTGTAGTATCCATGCTCCACTGCGGAGGTCGTGCTGGGGTCATCGCCACGGTGTGCGTAGCCTCCGTTAAAGGCGTGGAGCATTCCGTCGTTCGCACCGGCATAGACTGTCAGGCGGCGACTCTTCCAGCGTTGCGCATACTTTCTATAGCCTTGATCGCCATAGAGCACATCGAACCGCTCTTGCGGCGGCCCGACCAAGGTCGGAGTCGAGTTCACGATATCGCCCAATCTCCAGACATAACTGCCTGACTCGCCTGGAATCGTCTTGATTCGATTCCGCATATCCGTGACGGCCGAACCGTTAACGAAGTTGATAATGTTCGTTGCGGTAAATGTTCCGGTCGCGGTGCCCTGCAAATATGGCCGCCACTGAACATCGGTCATCCCCGCGCCGCCGATGACGAAATCCTTTTGTTCGTTTGCGTCCACTTCTCCGTCGTTGTCCAAGTCAACCCATGTGAAAATCTTGCGCGGCTTCGTTGAGAGGTCGCGTTTCGCCAGTTTCTTCCCGCCCTCCCAGATGCCCTTCATTTCACGGAGATCCACTCCGTTTGCATCGCAAGTCAGCGTGCTCATGCTGTCATTTTTCTGTCCGTCCCCGTTAGAGTCCGGATACCGGATAAACTTCGCTTGGTTGAGACTGTCCAGACAGGTTTCGATAATATCATCCTGGTCATAAACCAAGTTCCCGTCGTTCACGGTGTCTTCTCTCAGATTCCCATAGCTATCGACCCACAGCCCCTGGATATACCCCGTCCATCGGACTTGGTTGACGGTCCCGGAAATAATGTCGAACTCTTCGGGGAAGAAGTAGGCTTGATAGACCGCTCCGTCACCCGTGGTCGAAGAGGAGAGAACCGAAAGAGAAGTGCCTGACGCTGCTCGCTTAAGAATGTCCGCGATGGCTTTCAGCACCTCTTTCTCGATGTCTTCACCTTCGGAAGCGTCGAAATACGTGTCCGGGACGCAATCGGGACTCGTGGCAGAATCCCATTCTTTGTAACTATAGTACGGTCCTGCCGTGGTTGGAGTAAGATTGGACCCAGCCGGATAGCTGCAGGCCTGAATATCCGTGCCCGGAGCGGTCGGAGCCCAGATTGACGTATCGTCCTTGTTGATGTCCTCGAATCCTCCGTACTTCGCAGCAGAAGCCAACAGCTTCGCGCCGCCCTTGCCGCCCATCGCATTGACTGCATAGAACGTGACATTTTGCTCGCCGGCGATGGTGGATCGGACGTCGCTGGTATGCCCATAGTAGGCGACATCGTCGAGCCGATCGCCAGCCGCGAGCGCAGCGGCAGCGGTCATGCTTTCCGGAGCCTGGGTGAAATCCACCCCGATGTTCGTACCGGCAAAGAGGTTGCCCAACGCGGCCGTCGCAGTCGGAGCATCACCGTCACTTATTCCAACCCCCGGACTGATCATCAACACGAAATTCTTGCAGCACGGCACAATCGCATTCACCGACTTCACAAAATATGGATCGCCGGCAACAGCCGTTGTGCTGTCGAACCCTGATTTCCAACTTCCGCTCGTATTGCTATAGCAAGGCCCCGACGATTTTCGGTAATAGCACAGGGCGTCGTAGAGTCCTTCCGCAATAGGTGCTTTGATTTCCGTATGTTCGTTGCGAATATTGGTGTAATCAGCCGAAACCAGGCTGGTATCAAACGGAATCGTGAGACTGCCTCCCTGCCCCGTCGATCCGTTCACAAACATGATGCTGACTCGCAGTCCCTCGTCCACACGCAATCGTTGAAAGAGCCCCCATGACCGCTCCCGGAGATAACAGGCGCGGGTCCCCATATAATCGGCATCTCCAAGTCTGCAATTGTTCTGAGCGCCCGTGCCCGGCACATCATCGGGTTCCGAATCGAGCTTGACTTGGATCTGATATCGGTTACCGCTGGCGTTATCGAATGGATTCGCTGTCGCATTGTCGTTGACGTAGATGCCACCTTGTCCGGAACCCTCGCCCATTCCAAAGATAATTCCGGTTCCGGCGCTAATCGAGCCACTCGCCAACGTCACAGCCGGTGACGGTAAAGTCGATGGCACCCGATTCGTGAGGGCGGCGGCCGGCACGAATTTCACGTACCGCCAGCAAGTCTTGCTATTGTCCGAACAGGTATTGGCGGAGGCTCCGTTTTCTCCAATATTTCTTGCGCCGGCGAGTGTATTGGCCGTGCCGTCGCTGTTCGCCTGAGCCGGGAGCGGGCGCCCTCCGATCAATGCTTGGTAAATCATCTCCTGCTTGCGCATCGAAAGCCAATTGAGAAAGTTCCCGTCCCACTGGGTGCTCGCATTGCAGGCAACCGTGTAGTCAGGATTGCCGCTGCCATCGACTTTCCTCCAGGCATGGACGAATTCAGTCCCGCTCGAGGTGTAACAGCGATAGGGATCGAAGATGCCGAAGTACTTCTTGCTTGAATTGAAAGTATCGGCGGGCGCGGATACGGTCGCGCTGGAAATTGTCACACCGTCGCTGTCGACTGCTACCAGGTCAGGATCCGCGCTGCTGTCGATCGTGACATTGGCGGCGTATTTGCTATCCGTCGCGGTCCCGGCTTTGAAGGAGATGGGATACTTGTGGTTACTCCCGCTAAAAGCCGCCTCGAGAGTCGCATTGGAGACGTCGACTAGGAACAGGATGTTCGTTGGGCCGGACTTGTTGAGGAACTGAGGATAGTTGGTGTAGTTCACCATGCTCGGAGCGGGAGGAGGAGAGGGAGGAGCGGCGATCGCTTCGGCCAGAAACAGCCCCAGACAACTAGCCACAACAGCCAAAGCCGATGTGGACAGGCCCACATGGGCGTTCTTTTTCGAGTTGAGCTTCATAGTACCCTCCCTCTGTTGCTCGGATCGCCTACCGTCTGGCAAAGCGATCTCGGGAGTTGGCTTTTGCATCGTGATGTCCATTTTCTTGTTACTTCCATGCAGCATTAGGGCTGCTTTTGGCACCCGTCTCCCGTGAGAGAACAGGCATAGACTGCCGACACGCGGCTTTCTGTGGCTGTGGCACTATTTGTCGCCAGGCATGTGATCTTGTAATACACATCAGCTCCGTTGGACCCGGCACCCACACCTACCCCGTCGTAGGCTGCAAACTGCTGCTGGCCGGTACCGGCCTTCATTTTGACGTAGAGCCGATCGATATCGCCGGCTACCGTATAGCCGCCGACTGTCCCAGGGAGCCTGATATTCGGCGTGGTGTCGCTCGGAAGATCCGGGCTGTTTTCCGGATTGCCGATGATCTCATCGGCCAATTTCGTCGCATTGCTGTTGGCCGTGGGAACCGGTCCGGCCGGAGACGCCGTGTCCAGAAGGGCTGCCGGGATCGTCGTGCCGTTCTCTGGAAGCAGCGATTGAATGATGACGTTTGCGCTGGTGCCGAGGCAGGACTCCGCCGCCTGCGCGGCACTCTCCGTTGTACGCTGAAGCCCGGCAAAATTGTTTTCCAATCCACTCACCGTAATCGCAGCAATGCCGAGGACCGTGATCATCAGCATCACCATCATCACTGTGAGCATCGCAATGCCTTGTTCACCAGCTAATACGAATGTGTCACTGCTTCGTTGATTGTTCACCGTTGAATTTCCCATTCGTCAGTAACCGACATTCCTCGTTTCGATTGTCTTCGACAGCAACCGACGGCGATGAGTGGAATCGGCAGCCAAGGTCCGGTCCGGCGAAACGACCATCGCACCTGATCCTATCGTCGCCGTAATCCCCTCGCCCATTCCCACATCGCCTTTGGGCTGACTCGCGACCAGCGATACTTGCACCAGCTGAATCTTGTCGGGTGTCATCGGCGCCGTGGTCCACGTGTTATTACTCACGAAATCAGCTTGGTCGAAGCCGGCCGCTCCGCCTTGATTGTCGATAATACGGTCGGGGTTCCCGCCGTTGATGGTGGCAACACAACCGTCACAGGCATAGGCCAGCTGAAGCTCCTCGATGCCTTCGACAACGGGAGCCTCCGCACTCGGTCCCGTGGTCACTCCCGCCACTCCCCTTGTCAGACAAGGAGCATTGCTGAGACAGATCGTAGGATTCGTGACGACTTGGTAACGGATGCATTGCAGCAAATAGACGGGGGCTTCGGCAGGAAACCAGACAGGAGCCGGGACTGCCACGGTTAACGTGTCTCCCGATGAAGGCACCGAGGTAACTTGTCCCGTATAGGCTCCATTGATCGAAATATATGACCCGTTAGCCAGCCCGGAACTCACCATGTCTGCCCGAGACCCTGATTGCAACGTGATGCTGGCCACACCGTTCGGACTCGTTGCACTGGCCAGCGTCCATCGATTCGAGCCTGAGAGTTTTGTCTTAGGCACCAGGAGCTGAACGGAGTCAGGGCCGTCGTCAGCAGCGCCCACGATTTTGTCGTTCGGCACAATAGGATAGGCGCAATTGCCGATCGTGACACCGGGAGAACCAAAGCCGGCCATTTTGATATCCCGGCTGAGGAGCTCCATCGCGATTCTCACATTTTGTTGGGTATCGACGGTCTGCTCGTTGGCTCGCAGCGCCTTGCTCGTCGTCGTGAGAATCGTGAATGCAGCCGCGGAGATGACGACTGCGATGGTAGCCGCTACCATCATCTCGATCAGCGTAAATCCTTGCTCATCCCTCGCCAAGCTGGCCATATGATCGTTCCGTTTCGCCATTCTCGATCTCGGGTTATTCCGGAGCCACCACACGCTGGAACGTCAAGGTTCGGCTCCTCTTGATCGTCTGACCGCTCTTCATCGATCCGACCCACGTAATCGTCACCGCCACATTTCGTTGGCCGAGCACTGCCGGTTCAATCACGTTTGAGACGGTGACCGTTCCTCGTACATTCTCTAGCTGCGTGTTATCGACTAGGCTGTCCCAGAGGTTGCAGTCTCCGGCTGCCATCGGTTGAGCCGTAGTGCTAATTCCACTGCAAGTGCTGGGATTTTGTGTATCGATCCCGTTGTAGAAAACGGCGTTGCGTCGATTGAACTGAATCCGTTCCAACATATCTGACGCGAGAGTGCTCACCCTGGTCAGCTCATTGGCATCTACATTCTTGACGAGCGCGAGACCTTGCATGCCGGACAGGGCTAGCAAACCTACCGCAAGAATCACCGAAGCCAACAACCCTTCGATGAGAGAAAACCCTGCTTCTCCCAGCATCCCTTGTTTGTGAGTCTCCGGTGCCATGATGCTCTTCCTTATGGGCAGGGTGTGGCGGTCGGGGCTACCGACCAGCTGACGCGGCCCGCCGGAATGACTTGGATAGAGTATTGCTGCCCATTTCTGTTGCAGATGCCGAACGTTTGAGTGGCCGTCCCCCCGCTCGTTCGAATGCCAAGAGAGGAAAACGACACCGTGACCGGTCCTCCCGCCACACCATTCGCTTGACCCGTAAAGTTCCTTGCCTGAATGGCGGCCGTCGATGTTCCGTTCACCACAGCAGAAACATTGACGACCCCGCTCACGGCTTGCACGGTCGCGTCTACATTGCGATTTCTGTTCATCGCAGCCATGCGGGCCAAAGTCAGCTGAGTTGCAATTTCGCTTGTTGCCTGGCGAAGCTGGGTCCTCGCATGCCATTGCAAGAATTCAGGAACGGCAAGCCTGGCTCCGATCCCAATAATGACCACAATGATCATCAACTCGATCAGCGTGAACCCGCTCTCGCTGTGCTCCCTTTTCCTCATAAATTCTGCCGTTTTTCTCTCTGTACACCCATGGCGTCGGACAATGCGTCGCAAAGCGTATGCCTCTGGACGGCACCTCGCCGAAGCTCTTAACGTATTGAAAGCATAGCAGGCACTCGCCAGCTGGCAAGGCGACCAGGTAGAATCTGAACTGCATGGGACAAATTTCGTCCCAACTCAGAGACAATTGACGCCAATCGAGCGGACTGCCAGGAGTTTCGTGAGGGCTTTTGGTGACTTTCTATCGGGTCGGATACGTACGGCAGGCCGGCCAGCGCCCACATTATATAGAGAGGACCTGCAACGGAGAGAAAGTTCGGTACCGACAGCTAAGACTTCATCGCCACGGCCCGGACTTGTCGGTAGGTGGTGAGGCCCTGGAAGACTTTGTGAATGCCGTCTTGAAGCAATGTGATCAATCCGCTCTCAATGGCCTTGGCCAGCAAATCGGCGGTTCGCGCCCTTGATTGAATGAGTTGTTTGATCTCTTCGGATCCAACCAACATCTCATGGAGCGGCACTCGTCCCTTAAAGCCGGTTTGGCGGCAGGCCTCACAGCCTCGCCCTCGGTAGAGTGTCAGACGCTCGCCATACTCCACGTTGAAGGCTCTCCAACATTGTGCTCCGTAACCCTCGACCAATTCTTCATACTCCTGGCGCGAGGGACGATAGGCCTCTTTGCATTGCGCACAGACTCTCTTGCACAGCCTGGTGGCCAACACGCCGAGCATGGCATCGGCGAAGTTGAACGGATCGCAGCCCAGATCGAGCAGCCGAACCACAGTCTCAACTGCACTATTGGTATGAAGGGTGCTGAGCACCAGATGCCCTGTGAGTGAGGCCTCGATCGCAATGTCGGCTGTTTCTTTGTCCCGCATCTCGCCGATCATGATGATGTCAGGGTCGGCCCTCAGAAACGCACGCATCGCTGCCGCGAAGTTCAAGCCGATCTTCTGATGGATCTGCACTTGCCGCAATCCGTCCTGCGTGATTTCGATGGGATCTTCCGCCGTCCAGATCTTCCGCTCGTCGTTGTTGAGATGCTTCAAAATCGCGTGCAGTGTCGTGGTTTTCCCCGAACCGGTCGGACCGACACAGAGGATGATGCCATGCGGTTTCGCCGCAAGTGTTTTGATCGACTGCAATACCTCCGGATCGAATTCCATCGCCTCCAACGGCATCGGCTCCTTGGCAGTGAGCAGTCGCAACACAGCATCTTCGTGCCCTCCGGCGGTAGGAAGAGTCGCCACACGCAATTCGATGTCGCGTGACGCGCCCAGCTTGAATCGAATCTTCCCATCTTGGGGCTTGCGCCGTTCGGCGATATCGAGATTCGCCATGATCTTGACGCGCGACACGAGGGCCCGGCGATAGGCAGCGGGCACCCGCATGTATGTAAAGCAGGTGCCGTCGACGCGAAATCGCACGGCCGTCTCTTTGTTGTCAGCATAGGGTTCGATGTGCAGATCCGACGCACCGAGTCGGTCGGCTTCGGTGATTAGATGATTCGTCAGCCGCACGATGGCGGAATCGTTCTCATCGACCGTGCCTGCCGGAGCGTCTGGCATCGCTTCAGGCGAAATGTCTTGAACCAGCTCATTGAGAATTATGCCGAGAGGTGAACTTGTTCTTGCTCCCGTCGCCGCCTGGAGAAACTGTTCGATATCACGACGAAGTCCCACTGCGTAGCGGATGGTCATGCCGGGGAAGCTTCTCCGGACATCCCAGCCCTTTTCCAGATCGTGCGGATCATGCGTGAGCACGTCAAGGAGCTGGCCACGACGTGCAATCGGCAGCCAGAGGTTCTTTTTCAGATAATCGTGGTTCAATGTTTTCAACAGCTCGGCGTCGATCACCGTCCGCTCGTCGTAGGGAAGATAGGGGCATTGATAGTAATCGCTTAACGCGTTGCCCAAGATCTCTTTCGGAACGTGATGGCAATCCAGGAGCAAAGCCTCGAGATCCTCTGCACCCTCTTTGGCATGTCGCAATGCGCTGGTCAGATCGGCCTGCGAGAGCGTCCCGCGGTAGACTAGCGCGTCCAACACGTTTTGTTCGATGGAGGAACGCAAACTCTTATTTCCTTGAATTGACTTCTTATCGGGCAATTCAAGAAAGGCGGCTCCCCTGCTCACCTCGTTGCCGGATGGGCAATCACCAACCATTGGCTCCATCCTTGCCTAGACCTTCAATACACGAGTTGCCACGTACCGGGAGCACGATAGACTACGGGAAGCCCTCGGAATAGCCCCTTTCCGAAATCTGCGTTGTACCAAACCTCCATGCGCAGCCCCGGGCTGCTGGCGACGACCGTGCCGGCGGTCATGACGGCACCATAGAGACGAACCGAGCGTTCGAGTGTAATCGTGCCGGCGGCATACAACATCCCGTTGAAATGAACCCCGGAAAGCGTGACTGGGATTCGGCTACCCAGCGCATCCGAGCCTTCAGGGGAGGGACTCAAGACCGGCACAGGCTGCCCTGTCCCACCAGGCCTCAACGACACATGCCCCTGTACGACCAGCACCGCTTCGAGATAATCGGCTTCCACGATGAGAGTGCCGAGATTGTCCGTGCGCGGCGCTTCTCCATCTATGGTGTCGATAAACACCAGGCCGTGGGACTGCCCGACCGCCGGCGATGCCAAAGCCTCTGAAGGCAACAGCCCGGGGTCGGAATCCGACGCACCGAACGGGTGGAGCCGTCCCGTTCGATCGAGCCTGTAGTACGTGCCGTGACGCAGGGCCGTCCGCTTCATTCCATCGTAGTCCCACCGGTCGAGCCGCAGGCCGGGAACCGGCTGTTGCTGTGCGTGCACATTCATTGGAATGACGGAGGTCGCACTCGACGATGGGTGAACGAGAGAAGAGACATTCCCCCCGATCCAATAATCGATCCAGCGATCCTCCAAGCGTCCTGTGAGTTCGTAGGCCTGCCCTGTTACCGGAGCGCTGCTGCTTTTGACGACCACATCATCGATGTGATCGACGAACAGATCACCCATCACACGGATATCGCCCCAATGGGCCTGTACTGGAGATGCACCGGGCGGCCGCAGGAATCCTAGACCCTGTCCCGTCTGCACCGCGGCGTGAACGGCAGGGATATTTAGCGCGCCCAGTTGCAATCGGACCGTTCTGGCCAAGGGTCTTCGCCCGGCGGTCGAGGCCGTCACTTCCACAGTGCCGAGCAACCCCGGTTGAGAAGGGCCATAGACCTTCATTTTCTCCAGGCGCCCGAGTCCCTGCAGCGGCCCGCTGAATCCGCTGGGAGGATTATTCAGGAGACGGTCGTTCTCTGGATCTGCCGCGTCGAGGAGGACGTCCGGTTGATCAGCAGATCCTACAAATTGAGAGCGGCCGGCTGCATCAAAGAACGAGGGACCGGTTTCCATGTCGCCCTGGCGCTTTGCCAGGAGACCGGCAATCGGTGGTGGCGTCGTCGCGGCATCATGGAACCAGCCCACCACCAACTCCGCCGCGGCGTCCGCCAGCTGTTGCGAAAGATTTTCCTCTCTCATCGCAGTGATGCCCGGCATGTCTTGGCTTGCAAGGTACAGCGCGGTCATGCCGAAGAGTGAGAGGATGACGATCAGCATCAACGACGCCATCAGGATATGTCCGCGGTTGCCGGGGATTGTGAATACACCAGTTTGTCTGTTTCCCATGCTCACCTCATCATTGCAGTTGGCCACCGTCATGTCCGGATACTGATCTCTCTGACCGCCTTCGCTGGCATACGCGCCAGCGCAATCTCGATGACGACTCGCCTCACGCGAGCCGGACGGGCCGTCGCCTGCCCATCCTCATCCCAATACGAAAACCTGACGGCCGCGGTGTCTCCGACTAAGACGCTGGCTCCGCCGTCGATCTGACGCAGCAGTCTCAGTGATCCCCTTTCGTCCGGACGGCTGTAGTAGCGGACGCGATTGCTCACCGTAGCGGCAGCGCCGGCTGGAATCATTCGCGGAATCGGCTCGATGAACGTCAGCACATTGCGCTGCCCCGCTCGCGCCAGCGTCAACTGTTCGCATTGGTCATACCAGCAGATGCGCACGGTCTTTCCATCCGGCCACCCGCGCCCATCCTCAACTGTGATCGTCGTCTGACCGGTTGCCGCAGCCGCCGTCACGCTGGTCGTCAACCCGTGAATGTTCGCCGCAAACTCCAATTCATCAGATAGGATGGAAGACAGTGACCCGGCGCTGGCCAGGCGAAGCTCCTGCTCCAAGAGTTCGAGCCCTAATCGAAGATCTTGCTGCTGCACGAGGTGTTCTTGTTGGCGTGCAAATTGCTGCTGGAAGTACAGTAAGGAATTCAGCGTCGCACCGAGCACGACAAACCCGACGGCCATCGCGCCCATCAGTTCGAGCAAGCTCGTCCCTGATTCTCCATGCCTCACGCCTGCGATCTGCGCTTCTATATTCCGGGCAATCCGCACCGCAACTCCCTTCCTCTAACGGCTTCCTGAAAACAGCGGATTTGCGCGTAACGAAGCGGCTCGAACCTCGTGCGGTCCACTGCCTGTCATGTATGACGCCCGCGCTTCGAGGATGACAAGCCCGGAATCCGAAAGATTCCCGGGACGATTGGGGGCGACGGTCCAGGCCAGAGACACTCCGTCTTGTTCCCATACGGCCGAGTAGATATTGTCACCGGCGACGAGATCGCCGCTCGTTCCATCGTCATGCATCATGATCTCGAACTCACCGTCGTGATTGAGATCGTCCATGAGCAACTGCTCCCAACGCATGGAACGCTTCGCTTCGATTCTGGACTCTGCCATCCCCAGGGCTCGCGTCGCGAACGTCCCCTGTCCGATGCTTTGGTTTGCGGCATGAAACGCGCCCATCGCCCCCGTCACGCCGATCAACGTCAGTGCCAAGGCCACAAGCACTTCGGAAAACGTGGCGCCTTTCTGTGAAATCGCGAGAAACAGGACGCTCATGACAGCACCACCCGCCCCGTCAAGCTCACCGTGATCGTCGTTCGCCGTCCCTGCCGATCCTGAATGCGGATGGTGGTCGCGCTGGCGGAACGACCGCTCGAATGAAACAGGAGATCGGGGCCGGCCGTTGGCTCCTCAATGACGACACCCTTCTCCCCATATCGATAGACCTCCAACACTCCCTCTGCATCGGCTCTCCGAAGCGTGACGATCCGTTCCGACACATCAAATCTGACGAGCAGACGCTCGTGCCTGGCCATCGCCAGCTGCCTGGCCGAGCGAAGCATAGAAGCCACCTCTGCTGTCACGCTGCGCGCCTGAGCGCGCGCCGCCATCGTTCGATAGCTCGGTCCGGCCATCGCAGCCACGATGCCCATGATGGCTAAGACGATGAGGAGTTCGGTCAGGCTTCTTCCCGATTGTGGCGAGATTGCACGCATGCCGCCCCCAACAGCTTGGATTCTCAGTCCCTGATGAAGAGCTGTTGGGAATACCAAATCCCATGCCACTCTTCCCTGCAGAACAATCCGGTCTCATCCGTCCACAGGGAGAACTCTGCAACTGGCGGGACTTCGCGATGAATGCGGGAGAGAAGCTGCGATGGAAATCCCGTCCTACGCCGCAGGGAGGACTTGCGGAAGGAAGAGATTCGGATACACGGACCGGAGAAAGAGATACAGAATTGCCGATGAGGAACGTAGCTAATACGAAGGTGCGAGCAGGCTTTGATACCAATCCAACAGGGGTTGAGCAAAGAACATCGACAAGAGCGCTCCGAGAACGAGAAACGGGCCGAAGGGAATGTACTCGTCACGCTTCATGAGCCGCAACGCAATCAGGCTGATCCCGATGACCGAGCCCGCGAGCGATCCGATCATGATCGTCAGAAGCGCCGGTTTCCATCCGAGAAACGCGCCGATCATGGCGACCAGCTTGATGTCACCGCCGCCCATTCCTTCCTTGCCGAACAGATAGGGGCTGGCCCAGGCTAATGCCCAGAGAATGCCCCCCCCTACGACCACACCGAGCAAGGCATTAAACGGTCCGACAGGTAAAACCGTCACGGCACCGACCAGACCCACAACGATGCCGGGGAGAGTCACGACATTGGGGATGACCTTGTGCGTCAGATCTGTTCCCGTCACGACCAGCAGCGCGGAAAAGAGCAACGCGTACAGCACGGCCGTCCACGAAAGACCGAACGTCCAGAGAATCGCAAGATACCCGGCTGCGTTGACCGCTTCCACAAGCGGATAACGGATTGAGATTCGCGCGTGGCAGGCCCGGCAACGGCCCATCAGCCAGAGATAGCTCAGCCCCGGAAGGTTATCGTAGAACGCGATCGCCTTCCCGCAGGAAGGGCAATGAGAACCAGGCCAGACGATCGATTCTCCGCGCGGGAGCCTATAGATACAGACGTTGAGGAAACTGCCGATCAACGCGCCGAAGGTGCCCGCTATTAGGTAAGAAAACCAATCAATCATGGCACCAAGTCTCTCGAAAGCTCCGTACGGATTGATCGGTACGGTCGATATGGTAATACGTATTTACACTAGGGCCATTATGCATTGATTTACATCGCATTCGGGAGTTCCTATAATCCTGCCGCGTAGATTCATGGAGGGTTCTCCCATGGGTTCATCTCCGGTTGGAATTATAGCGCACTCCACTCACGATCAAAGGAGAACGAGAAAGATGGCGAGAACCGTCAAGGCGAAATCCAAGTCCTCCCTTGTCGACCTCACTCCTCCGCCACGGAAGAAACGGCCTGAGTCATTGACCAGCCGGGAGCAGGAAATCCTTGAACTGATCTGGGCCGGATTCAAGAACAAGGAAATCGGACAGCGGCTGAAGATCAGCGTGAAAACCGTCGAGGCGCATCGGGCCAACATGATGAAAAAGATGCGTGTGTCGAACACCGCGCAACTGCTGAAAACCGCCATTCAAGGCAGCATGATCAGGATTCGGTAGCCGGCTTGGCCGGCCTCTTGGCCCCTCGCTGCCGAACGGCTTCAAACAACGCCACGGCCACGGCAGCCGACACATTCAACGATGCAACCTTCCCCTTCATGGGGATGCTAATGCGGCCGTCACACTCCTTCAACACACCCGGCCGGATGCCCTCTCCTTCTCCTCCTAGCACCAGCGCGATCGGCCCGGTCATGTCGATGCCGGTGTGTCGCGTCTCCGCGGTCGGCTCGACGCCGTAGACCCAGATTCCGGATTCTTTCAACTCCTCGATCAGGCGCGAGAGGTTGACGACCCGCGCGACCGGCATGTGATCGAGCGCACCGGCGGAAACCTTGGCGACGATAGAGGTCAGCCCCACCGCACGGCGTTCTGGAATGAAAATTCCGTGCACGCCGGCCGCTTCGGCCGTCCGCAAGACCGCTCCGAGGTTATGAGGATCTTCGACCCCGTCGAGAATGACGAGGAACGGGGGCTCGCCCCGTTGGCGGGCTCGCTCGAGAATCTCTTCGGTACTGCTGTAGGCCTTGGCGGCGACATAGGCGATGATGCCCTGATGTCTGCCATCAGGAACCAACCGGTCAAACGCCGCAGGCGGCTCGATATGGACAGGAATGCGTTTCGTCTTGGCAAGTTGAACGAGATCGCCGAACTGTCGATCGGTGCGCAGGACGAGGATGCGTTGCAGGGGACGCGCACCGGCTCGCAAGGCCTCTCGGACCGCATGAAGCCCGTAGAGGATCTCAGGCTGATCAGCGTTTCCAGCGGCTGGTGCCATCCGGCTTGTCCTCGATCGTGATGCCCATGGAGGCAAGTTCAGCTCTGATTGCATCGGCTCGTTTGAAGTC
>CAZOUA010000026.1:0-42334 GCA_964582865.1 uncultured Nitrospira sp.
GTGGCACGGACCTGGCTTTTCAATTCAGAAGAACTTGTTAATCACGGAGGGCAAGCCATGGAAAATCAGAGCGCCAGATGTTCGGGACAAGCCGTTTTGTTCGCATTTCTCGGCGGTGCCATCGCCGGAGCGATCGCCGGGATTCTTTTCGCTCCAAAATCAGGGGAAGAAACCAGGCGGGAGTTAAAGGGGTATGCCAGGAAGGCAGAAGAAGAGCTGATTGAAAAGGCCAAGGAAGCACGGGCCGCCCTCGACGATGTCATCGATCGCGGCAAGCACTTTGTGGCGGAAAAGCGGGCGGATGTTGAAGCGGCCGTCAAGGCCGGCAAAGAGGCTATGAAAGAGAGAGTCGAGAAGTGTTGTAGTTGAGGGACGACGTGCTAGCCATTCGCTTCCATGGCCGAGGTGGACAGGGCGCCAAGACCGCCAGCCGTATCATAGGCACGGCGGCCTTTCTGGAAGGGTATCAGGCACAGGACTCCCCCATCTATGGAGCTGAACGGCGCGGTGCGCCGGTTGCCGCCTTTACCAGAATCGCCTGGGAGCCGATTCGCGAGCGGGGGGTTATCACCCGTCCGGATCTTGTGGTCGTGGCCGATGCGTCGCTTCTCTCCGATCCGGCGGCTCGGGTGATGGAAGGCGTTGAAGCACGCACAGTCGTGTTCGTCAATTCGCCGCTCAGTGCTGAGCAATTGCCAGCGCAGGCTCCTGTCTTCGGCCGCCTCACGACGATGGATCTGAACGGGATGGCGCTCCGGCATTTCGGCAAGCGGGGAGCGATCAGTGCGTTGCTGGCGGCTGTGGCCTGTCGCCTGGCAGGGCTGCATCGAGAGTCCGTTCGAGAAGCGATCGCGCGGGAATTGACCGAATTGGGGCTTGCCGAGTCGATGATCGAGGGCAACCAAACGTTGGCGCTCCGCTGCTATGACAGCCTGCCGGCGATGGCGATCGAAACCGCCGCACACCGGCCTGCCGCAAAGGCGTTGCTTCGGCCTCCCGCGTACGAATCTCCGACCAGAGGAACCGCCGGCATCACGGCAGGGCCTAATTCGGCAATCCGATCGATGAGCGGCTGGCGGACGTTTCGCCCGGTGCTGCGCCCAGACCTGTGCAACGGTTGCTGGCTCTGCTTTGCGAACTGCCCGGAGGGTGCGATCACAATCAAACCGGACGGAAAGCCGGCGATCTACTACCCGCACTGCAAGGGCTGCCTCGACTGTGTGGAGGTCTGTCCGACCGACGCCATGACGGTCGAGCGCGAACCACAAGGAACTCAGCCATGACCGCCGAAATGATGACCGGCAACCTCGCGGCGGCCTGGGGCGCCCGCCTTGCCGAGGTGGATTATGTGCCGGCATTTCCGATTACGCCGCAGACCGAAATCGTGGAACGGTTGTCCAAGTGGTGTGCGGACGGCTCGCTGAGCGCGCGTTTTGTGACTCTCGACTCGGAACACTCGATGATGACGGCGGCGGGCGCCGCCTCGGCGACCGGGGCCCGTGTCTTCACGGCCACGTCGAGCCAAGGGCTGCTCCATGCATTCGAAGTCCTGTACACGGTGGCAGGATGGCGGGTGCCGTTCGTCATGGTGAATGTCTCGCGTGCCTTGGCTTCGCCGATCACGCTGGAGCCGGATCACAACGATGTGCTGGCTGCGCGGGATTCCGGATTCGTGCAGATCCATGCGGAGACCTGCCAGGAGGTGGTCGATTCGATACTCATGGCGTATCGCATCGCCGAAGACCCGCGCGTTTGCCTGCCGGTCATCGTGAATCTGGACGGTTTCGTGCTCTCGTTCACGCGCGAGCCGGTGATTCTCCCGGATCTGCAGTCGGTGCGGGCGTTCCTGCCCCCGTTTCGACCGGCCCATTTGGGATTCAAGGCGTCGATGCCCCATGCGCTGGGAACAGCCGTGCTGGGCGGGACGACATATAGCTACTTCCGGCATCAGATGCATTTGGCGTCGATGAACGTCCTTCAAGTGCACGAGGAAGCCGCTGCGGAATTTGAACGGCTGTGTGGCCGCCGCTATGACGTCATCGAGAGTTATCGCCTCGACGATGCGGAGGATGTGCTGGTGATGACGAATGCCTTTGCGAGCAAAGGCAAGGCCGCCGTCGATGAGGCGCGGCGGGAGGGCAGGCGCGTGGGGTTGTTGCGACTGCGCGTCATCCGGCCCTGGCCGACTGGCGCGATTCGTCGTGCGTTGCAAGGCCGTCGAGCGGTCGCGGTGTTCGATCAGAATCTCGCGCCGGGGCAGGGCGGCATTCTCTTTCAGGAGATTGCCGCCTCTCTCTATCACGAAGCTCTGCGGCCGCGGGCGCTCTGTTCGTTCATCGGCGGACTGGGCGGAAAGAATATTTCGGAGGGTGAATTTCTGGCGATCTTCGAGCAGACGGCGGAAGCGGGAATCCGTGGGAAAGGCATAGGGCCGGTTCTGCTATATACGGAAGCCGAACACCGGGAGATGGAACAGCTGCAGTATCTCGCACACGAACTCAAGACCGGCAGATAAGAGGCGGCATGGCCTGGGAACCCCACATCTTCAAGGAACTGCATCAGATCCCGCGCGAGGAGCACGTTTTCTCGGGCACGCCGCTCTGCGCCGGGTGCGGCGGGCTGGAATCCTTGCGGTTTGCCTCGAAAATCCTCGGCAGCCATGTCGTCTATGTCAATGCCGCGGGTTGCATGACGAATCTCGCAACGTTTCCCTTCACACCGCTCGATGCGTCCTGGCTCTATACCACGATGGGGTCGGCGCCGGCCGGCGCGCAGGGCATCCGAGACGCCCTCGACGTCTTAATTGCAAAGGGCCGGTTGCCGAAGGAAGAGGACGTGAAAGTCGTCGTCTTGGGTGGCGACGGCTCGACCTACGATATGGCCCTCTCATCGACTTCCGGCGCCATCACCAGGAAACTGGATTTTTATTATTTGTGTTACGACAACGAAGCCTACGGCAACACGGGTGCCCAGTTGAGTCCCGCAACGCCCTACGGAGCGCGGACCACCACGTCGCCTTGCTCCGTGCAGCGTCCCGCCGGTTCCGTGCAGGAGAAAAAAGACATCTTTGAAATTTGGCGCGCCCACAAGCCTCCCTACATTGCGACCGTGTCGCCGCGCTTTCCGCTCGATCTCGAAGAGAAGTTCACGCGCGCGGCGGAGTATCCGGGCCCCAAACTCTTCCTGGCCTTCGCGGCCTGCCCGACCGGCTGGCTGTTCGATCCGGCCTACACGCCGGACGTGGCGAGGCTGGCCGTGGAATGCGGACTCTGGCCGCTGAAGGAAGCGATCAACGGCGAGGTGGCGCATACCTACATGCCCAAGCTTCAGCCGGTCGAAGATTATCTCAAACTCCAGGGACGGTTCCGCCACCTGTTCGAGCCGACGGTGCAGACGGATGCGATCTCGCATATTCAGAATCGTGTAAATGCTTACTGGGAGTATGTGAAACAGGCAGAAAAACCGGCTTGATGACGCTAACTGATTGATTCCATTGGGGAGAGATTCGCAATGCCTCGGATTTCGCTTCTACCATTATATAGAGGGAAGCGACTCTTCTTCGGCGGGGCGGCGCTGGGGGGCCTTTGTGCTGTCTTATCAGTTGCTTGCACCGAGGTCGCACAACGTTCCGGTGGACAAGCTTCCAATCCCTATCTCACGTCCGATACCAGGCATCCCATTCCATTGTCGGCGCCCGCGGGGAAAGAACACCGCGCCGTCATGCTGCAGCACCTGGAAACCGTTCAGGTAATCGTCAATGCATTGGTCGAAGAGGACTACGACCTGGCGAAGGGTTTGACCGAATCGCATCTGGGATTTTTCATGCACCGTCAAGCGATGGCCAGCCAGCAACCGGAGAGCTTTCCGCCTGCCTACCATGATTTGGCCATGGCCCATCACGAAGCCGCGGAAGAACTGGCGCACATCATTCCGACCAGGGATCTCAAGCAGATCATGCCGAAATTCAACAATGTGCTGAAGGCCTGCGTGGCCTGCCATCTGGAATACAAACTGCGAAGCCAATAGGGAAGGAGCGCCTCATGTCTGAACGCACGATCAGCGCGATGTTTGACGAAGATCACGACCGGCTGGATGCCCTCTTCAACTCGTTTCAGGCGTTAAAGCGGCAAGACTTTGCGAAGGCCAAGAGCGCATTCGCGGACTTCAAGATTGGCCTCCAGCGACATGTCGTGTGGGAGGAAGACGTGCTGTTCCCGCTGTGGGAAAAAAAGACGGGGATGACCGAAGGCGGCCCTACGTTCGTCATGCGGCGCGATCATCGGGAGATCGGGAACTGTTTGGAAGCGATTCATCGCAAGGTGCAGGCGCAGGATCCGGAGAGCGATCAGGAGGAACAGGCGCTGCTGGATTTGCTGGAGCGGCACAACGCGACGGAAGAACAGGTCCTCTATCCGGCGCTTGACAGAATAACCAGTGCGGACGAACGGGAAACAGCGTTCCGGGGCATGAACGATATCCCGGAAGAGCGGTACAAGCTCTGTTGCGGGCAGCACTGATTGGAACGTTGGAGGACGATGGTGATGCATGGCTCGGCCAAAAGAATAATCGGCGCACGTCCCCCCGCTGGCATGTCCTGTCTGGGGTGGGTCACAGGGCTCTTGATGCTTCTATCGGCCATGAATGCCTGGGCCGGCGCGTCGGCGAGCTCGAAAGTAAAACCGCCCGGCGATGCGGAAGCGGGCAGAGCGGTCTTCAATGGAAAGGGCGTCTGTCATTACTGCCACGGCATGGATGGGCATCGCGACCGGCTGCCGCAGCTGGAGGCAGGGACTGCCGCGCTCATCGCGCAGCTCAATCCGCCACCGCCCGATTTAAGAAATCCAAAGACGCTGCGTCTGAAGACCGACAAGCAGCGCGCCAGAGCCATCCGCGAGGGACACCCGGGGACGGGCATGTTTCCAGATACGACCATGACTAATCAGGAACTCGCCGACACGCTGGCCTATCTGGTGGTACTTCAGAAAGAGAGTCGCGCGAAACAGCCATGATTGCCGAGATGCTGAGATCCATCACCCTCCTGACCGTCTTCGCAGGAATTGTCGCGAACGGACTCGGTGTGATGGCACGGGCAGGGGACATCGATGCGAAACCTGCAGCCGGCGACCCCACGCGGGGTGAAGAACTGTACAAGGCCAGTTGCGTCGTGTGCCATGGCCCGCGGGCAACGGGAGGCATCGGTCCACGATTGGCGGGTAACCCCATACTGTCGAACGAGCAGGCCTTCTGGAAAATCGTGCATGAAGGGCGGCACGTGATGCCGCCGTTGAAGGATGCCGTGAACGAGCAGCAGATGGCTGATATTCAGGCCTGGCTGAAGACCCTGCGGTGATCAGTTAAGAGCAGCCCCTTTCCGCCTAGATACGCTATCCTCTCAGGCCCTTCCTCTGAACAACCGCACATTCAAGCAATGCGGATTCTCGCATCCATGATTTTGCAGCCTTGGCCTGCCGGCAACGCGAAAATCGGATTCAAATCAAGTTCGCTGATTTCGGGAATGTCTTCGACGAGCCGGGAGATCCGCAGTAGCACGTCCTCCAGTGCCTTCACATCGGCGGCCGGCCGGCCGCGGTAGCCGCTAAGCAACCGATAGCTGTTGAGCTCATGGACCATGGTCGTTGCATCACGGTCGGTGAGGGGGGCCGCCCGGAACTGCACATCGCCGAGAATCTCGACGTGAATGCCGCCGAGGCCGAAGGCGAGCAACGGACCAAACGATGGATCACGGGTCATGCCCGCCATCACCTCCACAGCACCTGACACCATTGGCTGAACGAGCACACCTTCCATGGCATCGAGATTACGATCCTGAAGCAGTCGCGTGCGAATGGCATGGAAGGCGTCTCGAACCTCCTGCTCGTTCTTCAGATCGAGACGCACGGCGCCGATCTCAGTCTTGTGGACGATCTTGTGTGAAGCGAGTTTCAACGCAACAGGGAAGCCGATGCGATGCGCCAGTTTCACCGCGTCGTCGCTGCTGGCAGCGATGCCGCCTTGCACAAGCGGTAACTGCATCGCTGTGAGAAGGGCATGAGTTTCTTCTGTGGCAAGCCATCCGGATCCACGCTCTGACACGGCTTTGGCGCAAATCGCTTTGATCTTCGACAAATCGACGTCGCTGTAGCGAGGCGACTGCCCGGCCGGTTGGCGTCGCCAGTCGTCATAGGTTACGGCCTGGCTGATGATGCGAGCCGGGATTTCAGGGTGTTGATAGGTTGGAATGGTTTCTTCCCCGACGGTGAACGGCCGATCCAGGTCTCCCTCCGCCATCCAGCAGACATAAACCGGCTTTTTAATTCCCACCGCCTGTCGCGCCACGCGGATGCCTCGGATGATTCCGGCTGCGACCGGGTCATTGTCTTTCGCTCTGACCGAGACGTGCACGATGATGAGGGCGTCGATCTCGTCTGCCCTGAGCATGGTTGCGACGGCCTGCGCATGTTGCTCTTCGGTCGCAAAGCCGATCATGTCGACGGGATTGCGCAGCGCGGCTGTACGAGGAAGAAAGGATGCGAGCGCCGATCTCGTTTTTTCGCTGAGTTCAGGCAGGAGGAGTCCTTCTTCAGCGCAGCTGTCGGCGCAGAGGACACCGGGACCGCCTGAATTCGTCAGGATGCCTACGCGGTGGCTCTGGGGAGGTTGTTGAGCTGAGAAGCCGGTCGCCAGTGCGAGAAACTCTTCTAGGGTCTTTGCCCGGATCACTCCAGATTGTTTGAACAACGCATCGACCGCCTTTTCGTTTGTCGCCAATGCCGCGGTATGCGATCCGGCCGCAGATTGACCGGCCAAGCTCCGGCCTGCTTTCAACACGATGACAGGCTTCTTCCGTCCAACTCGCCCGGCGATCTGCCTGAACCGCTGAGGGTCGACGATGGTTTCAAGATACAGAAGAATGACATCGGTCGCCCGGTCCTGTTCCCAGTACTCAAGCAGATCGATGACGGAGACATCTGTGTGGTTGCCGACGCTGACGAAGCTGGAGAGGCCGAGATTTAATCGCTGTGCTGCCGTCACGACCGCCAGTCCGAGTCCGCCGCTTTCCGAGGCAATGGCCACTCGACCGGGAGGAGGAAATGACGGGGTGTAGGTGGCATTCAGACGGACATCCCGGTTGAGGTTCATCAGTCCGAAGCAGTTTGGTCCAATCAGGCGCATTCCATGCCGACGGACTTTCTCTTGCAGCTGCTGTTCGAGCGAGATCCCCGATTCCCCTGTTTCCGCAAAACCGGCAGTGATCAGGATGGCCGCCGGAACATGCTTGGCGGCGCACTCGTCGATGACCTTGAGGACGATGTCGGGGGGGACTGCGATGATGGCGAGATCAATAGGGCCGGGAACAGCGCGAAAAGAGGAAACGGCCGGCAGTCCTCCGATCTCAGTCGCCTTCGGATTGACCGGGATAATCGTGCCGGTAAATCCGCCTCCCTGCAAGGATTCCACCAGCCGGTAGCCGATGCTGGCATGGTCGCGCGATGCGCCGACGACCGCGACGGTTCGCGGATGAAAAAACGGTATTAGTGATTCCGCAACGGAAGAGTGTCTCGCCGCAGACATAGTGAGGGCTGTTGCTCCCTCCGCGAGTTAGCTCACCGCGTCAAACGGCGCTACAGATCTGATGTACGAGAGCACATCGAGAATCTGCTCGTCCGTCAGTTTGCCGCGAAAGCCGTGCATGGGGGTAAACAGTGCGCCGTTGGTGATCGTCACGAGCAATTCCCAATCGGTCTTCGCCCGTGATCCCTGCGATTGGAGATTGGCGGGCTGGACAATCAGGTCTTTTGCGTCCGGTCCGGTTCCGTCGAGTTTGCTCCCATGGCAACGGAGGCACTGTTGCTCATAGACGGTCTGTCCATTCTTGGGATTCCCGCGCACGACCTGCGCAGACACCCAGGATGTCGCGATAAAAATCAGCAGGACGGCACCGGCCAGGATGGTTTTCATGTTCTGTTTCCTTTCAGCGTACAACAAGGATGGGACAGGCGGCCTGATGGACGATCGCATGGGAGGTGCTGCCCAGAAGGAAGCGCTCCAACCCCTTGCGTCCATGCGAGGCCACTATGACGAGGTCCATGTCCTTCGCCTGTTCCGCCACGGTTGCAGCCACTTCGCCCGTGGCGACGCGAGTACCGATGCTGTACCGGCTTCCCATCAACTCCGCTCCGACCGACTTGACGAGATCCTCCGCATACGTCTTCAAGCTGTCCGACCACGTTTCAAATCCGCCGATATTGTAAGGATCGGCGACTCTGATCGGGACGACGACACTGAGCACGCAAAGCTCGACGGGATTGGCGAAGGGATGGACCAGCAACCATTGCTTGATCCGCTCGGCATCCTCCCGTCCTTCGACGGCGACCAGCACCCGCTGGATCGGCCTGGCGGCGCCTTTGACGATGAGCGTTGGACGGGTGGCATGCATGAGCACGCGATGGGATACGCTGCCGAGCAGCAACTCCGCCATTCGATTGTGCCCGCGCGCGCCGATGGCAATGAGATCCGCGCCGGCGCTGTGTGCCGTTTTGAGGATGATCTCCGCCGGGCTGCCGACCTCATTGACTTGCTTGACCGTCTCGGAATCGAAGGGAAGCATGTTGGCGGTGCGGGCCAGCACTTGTTGCCCGGCATCGATCAGGGCTCGGCGAAAATCATCATAGCCTTGCAGGTTCGCCGCCTGCGCGACAATGGGGTATTCGAACAGGCCGAGATCGACGCCGTGCACCAGGGTCAGCTCGCCCGGGCGATAGAGATGGAGCACTTGTTGCACCGCGGCAAATGCCTGTTCGGACCAGTCGACGCCGACGACAATCTTCATGAAACCCTCACGTTAGATTCCGGCAAGTGTGCGGTGGCCGGAAATGGTTTTCAATGCATGCATGACGTCTTCGACCGAGAGTTCCGGTGCGCTTCGTCCTCTATGTTCACCGGCTGCCAGGATGAGATCGTTCATCGACAGTATGCCCTGGAGCATTCCATCTTCATCGACCACCGGGAGACGGCGAACCCTTCCCTGCTCCATACGATCCAGAGCCGTATGAATGTCATCGTCCGGGCGGCAGGTGATGGCCTTGCCCGACGAAGTTTCCCCTACTGTGATAGCCGATGGAACTCTGTTTTTCGTGGAAGTAGCCATGCAGATGTCGCGATCCGTGATCATGCCCAGCACCCGGCCCTGCATATTCAGGATCGGCAGCGCTCCGCAGTCGCTGTCCCACATCATCTTTGCCGCCGCCGCCAAATTCGTATCCGGTCCGCAGCACTGCACGTCTTTCGTCATGATCTCATCGACGTTCATGGCCGGATCTCCTTCCACGCGGGAGCGGGGCCTGGTCCCCCATGCGTGGTCATCGAGTCCAATTGACCCGGATAAAATCTTCGTCTTGGTCGTAGTGGAACTCCAATTCGCCCCGGTAGGCATGTGTGAGCGCCTGCCCGATCCGGCGCGGGAGGTGCGTATCCGTCGTCGAGATCACGAGGCCTTCCGGCCGGCGCTCGATGCCCATGATGCGTGACAGCGGATGTTCCTTCCTCTCTCTGGCTTCGGTGTTTCTGACAACGCCTTGTACCTGTTCGTGCTGAGCTTCCTTGAAGCCTCCCATGATCGTCACGAGTCCCTTGGGATACTTGTCGCGGGTGCGGTGGCAGGCCGGGCATGTGGCCGACTGAGCCCCTCTCGGCGCAAACCCCCACGTCCAGCGCCCTTTGTGAAAGAGCGCGCCGCAGCCGCTGCAGACCGTCGGCTCCTTCAGTTTGCCCCGCATCTTATACGTATCGTGTTGATACTCTTGCACGAGGCGATCTCGCCGAGCCCCTCGTCTTGCCGTCGCACTCGCTTTCGCCGCCATGAATAGATCCTTTCCTTTTCCCTACCTGGATGAGGAGTGGATTCGCTCGTTCCATTCGCGGAGCGACTCATCCGCCAGATTCAAATACTCCAGGACATCGCGGTCCTCCACTTGCGTGAAGTCGACATAGTGATTGCCCACCGCCCAAAACGGTTCCGGCGTCGCCAGTATGACCAGCTCGTCGACGGCGCTTTTCGCCTTGGCGATGGTCTCTGCCGGTCCCACGGGAATGGCCGCAATAAGCCGCTTCGGCATTTGTTGCCGGATGGCTTCCAGCGAGGCGAAGAACGTGGATCCTGTCGCAATGCCATCGTCTACGATGATGACGGTCCGATCCTTCAACGGTACCGGGTGCCGTCCCTGGCGGTAGAGTTGTTGACGGCGGACGATTTCACGGCGCTGGACGCTTACGATGTCCTTCACATCGTCATGCGACAACCGGAACTCGGCTACGGCGTCAGGATTCAAATAGATGCTTCCGGTTTCCGTGACCGCGCCGAGCGCATACTCAGGATTCTCCGGCGACCCGATCTTGCGGGTGATGAAGACATCCAGCGGCAGGTGCAGGGCGATGCTCAATTGATAGCCGACGGCGACCCCTCCGCGTGGCAGCGCGAGAATCACACCGCCGGGGACATCGCGGTATTTTTGCAATTTGGCGGCAAGCTGCCGTCCTGCTTCTTCACGATTATGGAAAACCACAAAGCACTCCATTCTCCAACGGTCGAGGTGAAGGTTAAGAAAGGAAGGATCGCACTCCTTACCCTTAGCCTCGCCTCAGCCTACACCGTACCTTCTACATCAACCCGCTTGTGACGCCGACCCCGATCAAGAACATCGCTGCCATTACCAAGAGGGCGATCAACCACCCCAGATGACGATGCGGCGCGGTCGTCCCGTCTTGCCAATGAATGTCCCAGGGCAACTCCAGGTAATGTGGGTGACGAAGCATGGCCGCCTCCTTTCGTTGAAGGTCAAGGCCAAAATTCCGACTGAGAAGAGCGCAACCGATTCGTTTAACCTCGACCTCAACCTGATTCTCGACCTTACGACTCACGCGATCTTGACCTCGACGGCTTTCGGTTTGGCCCTTTCCGACTTCGGCAAGTGAACCTTGAGCAGGCCGTCCTTGTATTCGGCGCTGACTTTCGACCCGTCCGCATCCTCCGGCAGCGTGAAGCTGCGCATGAAGCTGCCATAGGACCGTTCGACGCGATGGTACTTCTTTCCTTTTTCTTCCTTCTCGTATTTCCGCTCGCCGGTGATCGTGAGGACATCGTCATGGACATTCAACTTGATGTCCTCTTTCTTCATCTCCGGGATCTCGGCCTTGACGAGATACTCCATCTCGTCTTCTGTAATGTCGACCAACGGCGACCATTCGGCGACGGTGATCGCCTCTTTTTTGTCTCCGCCTGGCGCGGCCGGCGCATGACCGAAATAGCTGGAGAGGCGTTTCTCCATCTCTTCCAATTCCTTGAGCGGACTCCACCTGGTCAACGGTTCCCATCTCGTCAATGCGCTCATGGTATCTTCCTCCTGCTCGGTTAGTGGATGACAGTTGCGTGTTTCGTGCCTGTGCCGGGCGTCACTGAGTAGCGGCCGCGACCGGTTTGCTTGAGAATGACGTACCCCATCCGGCTCAAGCGATCCAGTTCAAGGAAGACTTGATTCCACGTGAGATCCGGGCATTCCACTACGATCTCCTCCACGTCGCAGCCAGGATGCAGAACGATGATCGCCAAGACCCGGCGGCCGGTATTTTTATGACTCGCCATCGCCCCTCCGGGCTCGATCCTGCTTCTACCGGTCAGCGTGCATCGACAATGCCAGAGGATCGCCACGATGGCCGGGCAAGAGCACCTCGCACAGATTCAATGACTTGGGCAGCATGGTGTTATTGAGCAGGGAGTGGAAGCTAAAAGAGCTGTCGCGTTACAGGACCAAGCTCTTTCTGCCACTGTGGAATCTTTCGACAGCGGAAAGCTACCGGCTGACAGCTCTTGGCCGACGCTTGTCAGCTTGATTCATGAGACGGGTAAACGATCGAAGGGGCTACCCTCTTCGTGATGTCGATCTTGTCCCCATCGACCATCTGGCAGCACACGTACTCAGGGGTGCGTGTGTGCTGTCGAGTCACAGGCGCAGTCAGAAGAGTGGGTGAGGTGCCACTCCGAATTGCAGGGTGGGCTGAGATTCGCCGCCAACATTTCCGGTTATCCGCCAGCGGCCGTTCTCTTTCTTCAGGTAGTGAATCTCCTCGTACCAGCTGTCAATGGGAGTTCGCAGCGTCGTCACCTTCGATGTGCCCCAAATGACGCCCGTACAGGTCATTTCAGCCGTGAGCTTGCCGCCGGCTCCACCAATGGTCCGAACGACCGAGAACGTGTGAAAGCTTTCCAGCTCCTTCTGCTGGTCGAACAGCTGGCTCCAGATTTTCCGAATATCCGTTTTCTTCAGGCCGTGGTAGAGGTAGTCGTCCGAGTACAGCGCCATGATCCCGTCGAGGTCGCGCGCCTTCATCGCCTGTTCGGCCTCTTCGAACGTCGCCAGCAACTCTTTCAGGGTTTGCGAATCGACATCCTGAGTCACGCCTGCACTCAGCTGGGTCTTTGCTTCTAAGAACGGTTGTGGAGCAATCCAATAAGTTACTCCCGCTGCCAGGGCGCAGAAGATCGCGATGAGTCGACGATTCATGTGAAGAGCCTCCTGTACGTTGGGCCTGCTCGGCTGAGCATGGGATCTGCAAGGTAGAGACCAGGGGGTGATGGCTCGGAGTTGCACGATTCTCTTGTGAATTCAGGAGTCTCAGCTCCTGTCCTGGTCACAGAGGCCGAGATATCTGTCGCAGAAATCGTCAACATCCGAGGGAGCCAGTGGAAAATTGCGCCAGCCGGGTAACGAAAGTGGTGATCATAGGGGGTAGCCGGATGCGATTTTCATAACTTCAACGTGGCCTTCCGATTCAATCCTTCATATCAGGTCATGGCCCTTGCAGCCGCTCAGATTCTCAATATAGCCGGCCGGATCCATCCTCCTGAATTGGCCGGTGAGCCTGATTGCCACGCCGGGTGATTTGCGGCGCCTGATCTCAATCAGGCAGCCAACCTGCCGGGTCGGACACGAGCCCTTGGAGTCGAGCGCTCAAGCAGTTGGCTCTCGCAGCGCTGAAAAAGGGCAAGTCGACATGAATCCTTTTCACAGAATGTGGCTCGCACACGTAGGTCGATATCTCAGCAAAGAGGAGGTGAGGGTTTATGGTCAAAGTCTCAAGGGCTTCAGTCGCTCAACAGCTTCGTGTCGATCGGTGTCATCGTTGCGGTGGGCTGATGGTGCCGGAGCGGGTCGTCGAAATGCACTTGGACGACTGGCGTTGCATCAGTTGCGGCGAGCGTGTTGATCCGGTCATTCTCGCCCATCGCCGGAAGGGTCTCTCCCGTACCGAAGCGGAGAAGCTTTTTGCCGCCGGAGGTAAGTCCTGCCTTAATTGAGCCCCGAACCCTTGTGGGTGCCCCTAGGCACGGCTCTCCAGGTAGAGCCCGTGAGAAGATCGAGGCGCGGGGCAACCAGCCTCACATGTAGTGGAGAAGTGAAGTGTCGCGAAGAAAAAACCGAAGCGGAAGCCGGTCTAGAGAGCTTGGCCCGAATCGTGGAGGCCTTGGAGGGGTTTTAGGCTTCCCGCTTCTTCCTGGCGGGCCTGCTCACCGCCCCTGCGCTCGACCTCGATGTCACTGGCTGTTCCTCTCACCGAGGCTTCCGCTCAAGAGCCAGGTAGCGCGGATTTCCCAGGAGTCAACGTTGTCGAACGAACTTTCGAGGGCCTAGGACCGCTTGCCTTTCCGCTCCTCACCCACCGTGCGGTTCCGCAATCGCCGGACGAGCTCCTGATAGGAGTCAGTTCGAACGATCTTCTCGAATTGACTTCGATAGTTTTTTACCAGGCTGATGCCGTCAACGACAATGTCATACGCATGCCATTGAGCCTCCTTGAGGAACAGGCGGTAATCCATCGGAATCTCCACTTTGCTTGAGCGCAGCTCGGTCCGTACCTCCGCATAGTGACCCTCGATCCGCTCCGATAGGTAGTGGACCTGTTCCCCGCTATACCCCTCGATCTTTTCCGCATACCGGTCGGAGAGAAAACTTTTGAAGAGTTCGACGAACTCGACACGCTCGGTCTCTGTCAGGGCGGTCCAATGGGCGGCGAGCGCCCGTTTCGACATCTCCGTATAATCGAAGTGCGTTGCGATCACCTGCTCCAGCATACGGCGCCGGGGCATGAGCATGGCCGGATCTTTCAGCTTGGGATCTTCGAGAATGCGGAAGACCTCGCCGATCGTTGCGCGAACTGCCTGGGTCGGAGATTCGGAAGGCAGCTCAGCCAAGGTCACAGCCGCCGGGCAAACCAGAATCAGAGCAACCGCTGCGCTCTTGGCCATCCACTCTCTACACACGAAAGTCCCTTTCGGTACCAGCTAATCCAGTACGAACGTGACTTTCAAATCTACGCGGTACAAGGCGACCTTGCTGTTTTCGATCACCACATGCTGCTCCTTCACCCAAGCTGATTTGATGCCATGTATGGTCTTGGATGCTCGGGCGATTCCATCTTGAATCGCGTCTTCGAAGCTCTTCGGAGATTCGGAGCTAATTTCGATGATTTTGGCCACGGACATAGAATCCTCCTTTGTAAGAAACGGGCAAAGATCACTCCGGAGCGATCTTTGCCTTGCGGAGAGGACAGAGGCGCAGTGAAGACATCAAACGTCCCGCCGTCGGCGACCGTTCAACCGCTCGCTACAGTTCGATCTTCGACGGCTCATGATGGAACGCGGCGACCTTCGGACGCACGAGCGCCGCGAAGTCCTTGTACCGCAGCTTCATCGCGCCGACGTAGCTTCCGGCTTCGAACACAATGGATTCGTCTTCAGTCAGGAGCTGGTCGACATACACTTCAATGCCGTAGAGATTGCCGAACGGCGGCATCGCACCCACCTGACAGTCGGGGAAGAGATTGGCAATCTCAGCTTCCGTCGCCAGTCGAACGTCTCGCGCATCCAGGGTGTCCCGTAACCGTTTTATATCCACGCGCCAGGTCGAGGGGAGAACCGTCATCACGAAATAACCGTCGGCCTTTACCACCACCACCTTGGCGACGAGGTGACCGGGGACATCGAGGGATTGCGCGATGTCATGGGCGGTATAGGCTTTCGGATGGCTGACCACCTCATAAGGGACCCTGTTCGCGTCGAGATAACTTTGGAGCCGTTTCAGGAGCGGCATGGCAACCTCCTCAATAAGCAACGACCGTTCTTGCCTCGTTCGGCTGTTGATATGGAGGAGCAAAGAAAGTGCCATGCCCGGTCCACGTCGGGCCTTGTACAAGCGCTGAGCCCACAACGGAGTTTCTGTGAAGTCATCGTCAAGAGGAGGCCTACTTGCTCCGTTCGCGTGGCATTATGGGGCAACGACGATGATCCCTCTGCCCTGAAACGCCACGAAACCGGCGCAATCTTCTGTGTGGATGGTGGTCAGAAACTTGCAGCCTCTCATGAGCAGAATGGTGTTACGCAGGACCTGTTCGAGTGAGGGAGGTGCGCGGATTGCGAAAGCGTATTGTGATCATCCAAGGCCATCCTGATGCATCCGTCCGGCATTTCTGCCACGCACTGGCGGACGAATATGCGAAGGGCTGCGAGGACGGCGGGCATGAAGTGAAACGCATTGAGGTGGCACAGCTCAACATTCCCTTCTTGCGGACTAAGGAAGACTTCGAGAAGGGCATACCGCCGGACTCGATCAAGCAGGCGCAGGACGCCATTAAATGGGCGGACCATCTCGTGATCATCTATCCGCTTTGGCTCGGATCGATGCCCGCATTGCTCAAAGCGTTTCTCGAACAGGTGTTGCGTCCGGGTTTTGCGTTCGAATATCAGAAGTCCGGCGGGATGGCGAAAAAACTGCTCACCGGCAAGTCCGCCCGCATCGTTGTCACGATGGGCATGCCGGCCTTCGTCTATCGCTGGGTGTTCTTCGCCCACAGCCTCAAGAGTCTGCGGCGCAACACGCTCTGGTTCTGCGGCATCGGGCCGATCCGATCGACGATCATCGGCTCGATCGAAGGGATAAACGAGAAGCGGCGGATGTGGTGGCTGGATGAGATGCGGGGGTTGGGGGAATTGGGAAGATGATGGGCGTCGGCCGTTTCTGCTCCGACGCGTCGGCTCGACCGCACGCACGGTGGCAGCTCCTCGGCTCCGCAACTCGCTGCAGCTTGCTGGATGGCGAATGAGACGAGAGGGATAAAGAAGGGGATGAGATTCCGGTGGATCGTAGCGGGCATGATGGTGTGGGGCTGTGCGGCAGCGCCTTCTGTGGAGATGACACCGGTCGCGTCGGTCGATCTGGCTCGCTATGCCGGAGCGTGGTACGAAATTGCGCGGCTTCCGATGTGGTTTCAACGGCACTGCCTCGACTCGAAGGCCGTCTACACAATTCGTTCCGATGGGGCTGTCGGCGTCCATAACGAATGCCTGACCGATAGTGGAACCACCGATAAGGCGGACGGGGTGGCAACGATTGTCGATCGCAACAGCAACGCGCGGCTCAATGTCGTCTTCGACAATTGGTTTGCGCGGCTGTTCGGCTCCTCACGCGAGGGGAACTATTGGATTCTGGATCTGGACCAGGACTATCGAACAGCGCTCGTCGGGACGCCGGATCGGCGCCATTTGTGGATTTTAGCCCGCACCGGTCAGTTGGACGAGGTCACGTATCGGAGGTTGGTCGAGCGTGCCCGGCAACTTGGGTATCCCGTCAACGGGCTGATTCGCACGCAACGAATGCCGGGCTCGTGAGGACCTGTCAACGGCGGGATGATGTGATGCGCAAACGAGTGAAGGCTTTCGCCGGTCTTGTAGGCGCCTGTGCCGGATGGCTCATCCTGTCGACGGGAAGTCATGCGGCGGTCGAGGTACTGCCCGAGACCATCCTGACGGTGGATGGGCAGGCGATAACAGACCGCCAGTCGCTGGTCCGTAATCCGACCGTGCAGGAGATTCTGTCGGCGTTCGATCGAGCGGAAGCGGCGTTGCAAAAAGAACAGCTGGATGAGCTGCTGCGGTTTTACGCGAAGGCCTATAACTACCACGGCATGAAACGGTCCGAGCTGCCTCGCGTGTGGGGCGAGGTGTTTGCCCATTACCGCGGCTTGTCGTCCACCCATGTATTCTCCGAGATCAAAATCATCAGGGAAGGGAATATGCTTCGAGCGGAGATTGCCTGCACCGGCGGGCTCTACGGGACCGAGATCACAGGGGGACCGAAACTCACGCTCGACAGCTGGGTGCGAGAAGTGCACCATCTGGTCTTTGAAGATGGCGCCTGGCGCTTCCTCGGGAATGCCGGTTCGGTTCCGCACGATATACCCGTCACGTCGATCCCTCATCACCCGATATTCTGATCACGCATCCGGGCGGGAGCTTCGTTGAGACTCCCGCCCGAGGGGGCACAGACCTGCCCGACTCAATTGAGTTGGGCAGGCTCAGGCGTCAAATCCAGCTGCTTCACGATCTCGTCAGGCTCGTCGGTTGCTTGTTGGCACTCAAACGGCGTGCGCCGAATTTCTTGACCGGCTCTCGTGCGATAGACCAACTCGTCGGTGTCCAGATCGTATTCCGGAATCTCCGCCGACTGCCAGCGCTGTTCGAAGTAATGTGCATAGAGCGTGTAGAGGCCGTAGTCCTTGCGATTGCGTCGCAGGACGTACTCCGGCATGACCGCGACGTCCAGATCGGCATGGTAATGCTGCAGCCAGAGGTAATCGCCGAGGATCACCATCTTCATCAACGGCGGATCGGCATAGAGCTTCAGCTGGACGGCTTTGCCCATGGCCTTCAGTCGTTTGAGCAGCGCAATGCTCTGCCGGACTTCTTCCCGAAAGGTTGTCAGCGTGTAGTCGGGATGATCGATGGCCCGGATGCGTTGGCTGGCCTCCGGGCTGTACGGATTCACCAGGAGAATTTTCGCACCGAGACATTTGTCGAGTACCGAGGAGAGGTCCCCCACTTGATCGCCAAAGGTGCTGGACCCGCTGGATCCCATGACCATGATGGTGCGTCCGCTGCCTTGCTCTTCTTTCAATGCGTTGATGCGCTGCTGCGCCCGGCGCGCCCGGCGCGGGAAGAATGAGATCAGCCCGGCTCCGGAAGCCACCGAGGCAAGCGCCCGGTCCCGGATGCTGCGATGGATATAGTTGAGTCCGACGATCAGCAGGACGGCCACCGTCATTTCGACGGCGACGAGCGAGAGCTTGTCATGCTCGACGCGAGACCAGAAGGCGAGGAACTGTTTGGCCCCTGCCGGAAGCGAGAGTGCGATGCCTGCACTCAAGGCGACGACGACGATGTGATAGAGACTCCCCGCGGCGTCGCGGAGGAAGGCTCGAACTGCGGCACAGAATTCATGAAACAACGAAACACCTCTTGAAATGGTGAAAACAATCCTCACGACTGTGTCAGGCGGTCATGCGAGCGATGGGCGGTAATGCCTACGGGGTGTGCTCAGCAGATGCAGACGGCGCGGTGCGGATACAACAAGATCGCGTCAGACTCGGTATTGACCGGGGGACTGCTGCCCCCGAACCGGAAGGTCTTACGCGATCGAGTGTCACCCTAACACGATTGGATGGAGGACACAAGCGCATCGCACAATCGGTGTACGAACAGCCGGTCGTCTCGTACCACGCTGCCGCGCAATGCTGCCTGTATTATTCCTGTAAGCCGCTCTGAGAGACGCAAATGAAGTGCTATCGTGCGGTGCGAAGGACAGGGCACAAAGATCAATCGAGAGGCTGGGTTTGCGGCGTATGAAAGATGCCCGGCTCGCCGTTTCACGCGAGCCCGTGGTGGAAAGGGGCAAGAGATCGAAACATGCCTGTCCTGAATCCCTACGGTTGATCCGGCGGCATGCCATGGACGGTCCCGTTCGCTGCCGAATGGACTTATTCAATCGTGAAATTCATCACCATGCCCTTAGCGGCGTGCGAGTCATGAGCTGTAGGATTTGGAAACAGGCAGATCATGGCATAACGGCCCGGAGTGAAATCGGCGCTGAACAATCCTTCTCCGCCCGGCTCAAGTCCGCTCATGCCGCCGATCAGTTGTCCCGGCATGGAAGGCATGACAGGCCGGCCCAAGGCGGCCAGCACATCCTCGGCTGAAGCGCCTGGATCGAGCCGGACGAGACTCACCTGGTGCGGTTGACTCCCTCGATTGATGACATAAAACGTATGCTGCCCTTTCCTGAGAGGCTGGACGACAACAAATTCATAATCGAACATGGCCATATGGAAGTTGCCGTGAAACTCCGGCGGAGAGGAAATATTCTCGGTCACGCGCAGGGCTTTCTGCATCCCCAGTGCTGCATGCGGTCGTTGGCTCTTATCGGGGATCAAGCAAACGAGCACATAGGAGCCGGGCTCCAGGGAGATAGTTGCGCGCGCGTCACCGCCTGATCCAACTCCGTTCGGCCCTCCCATGTGTCTGGCCCACGGGGGAATCATCCAGCCGTGCGTTTGAAAGGCGGCCGCCAGGTCGGCAGGAGTTTTCCCTTCCTCCAGTTTGAGAAGTTGGAGTTGATGCGGTTCCTGACCGCGATTGTGAAGGCGAATTGTGGTTTGGCCTGCCGGGATGACGTCCGGACCTTCAAAGCCATGGTCCCAGGCTGAAAACGTGACCACATTTGGTTGGGAAAAGGCAGCGGCGGGAGCAGCATCAGCAAGGCGGGCGGTCGAGAATCCGACGGAAGCGCATAGAGCAATAGCACACACAAGGCGCCCTGCACCCATGGCGTCCTCCTGGGAATGAATTCCCCGACTTTCCATCACAAAGTCGTGCCCGGGACCGGCCGCACGGCTTTCCTTATACGCGGGCGCGAAATCATTCGCAATACTCGATGAATACTTAGGGAGTCTTGATAGATCCGTTTGGCTGAAACGGGAGGGCCGAATGGCCCCCCTACGATAATCGCTCTCGCCCGTGGGGCGATGTGAGATCCTGGTCAGGACCCAGGGGGACGATACGGGTGGGATTGATGTCGTCGTGCGTGATGTAATAGTGGCGCTTGATGTGGTCGAAGTTCACGGTCTCGGCGATGCCGCCGGTTTGATAGAGGTCTTTGAGGTAGCCGAATAGATTGGGATAGTCGACGATCCGGCGGAGGTTGCATTTGAAATGGCCGTGGTAGACGGCATCGAACCGAACCAGCGTGACGAACAGGCGCCAGTCTGTCTCGACGAATTGCGATCCGAAGAGGTAGCGGTGGTGTGCGAGCCGGGACTCCAGAAAATCCAAGGCCTCGAAGAGCCGCCGCACGGCTCGTTCATAGGCCGGCTGTGAGGTCGCGAAGCCAGCGCGATAGACCCCGTCGTTCACGTTCTCATAGATGAACACGTTGAGGTCGTCGATTTCTTTTCGCAACCCTTCCGGATACAAATCGATCGTGCTGTCGGTGAATCGATTGAACTCGCCGTTGAACATGCGTATGAGGTCGTCATCCGAATTGGTGACAATGCGCTTGGTGGTCGTATCCCACAGCACGGGCACCGTGATCCGGCCGGTGTAATTCGGGTCGGTGGCCTTGTAGGCCTCGCTGAGGAAGTGAAATCCGTTGACGGGATCGAGCGAGTGTCCGGGACCTTCGCGGAACGCCCAGCCCCGCTCGTCACGGATCGGGTCCACGACGGTCATGCCGATGATGCGTTCCAGTTTCTTCAGCTTGCGGACAATGATTGTTCGATGGGCCCAGGGGCAGGCCCACGACACGTAGAGATGATAACGACCGGTTTCAGCCGGATAGCCGGAACTCCCGCTGGCGGTCACGTATTGTCGGAAGGCATCGGCTTGCCGTGTGAACTCTCCCCTCTCCGATTGCTCGTCGGGGAATTGCGGGTGAATCGTCATACCAGCGACTCCTTCTGCCGATTCAGTATCTCATACCGGCAGGGCTCATGACTCCCCCTGAATTGTTTCAGATCCCGTCAGGCTGTCGCGTTTTTCCACGGCGCTGCAGTGATACCGTGGCAAAAGGCGACGGACCCCTTGATTTTCATTGAGAAACTGCACAGATTCTGAGGCATGCCCCATGCTGTGGTATGGCTGGGGAGAAGGGTGTGTCCAGGCGTAGTGATTGGGTCAAGGTGGAGAGGGTGAACGGCAACCGGCTGGATCGCAGGATGATCATGAAGCCCTGGTTTATATCAACCGTCGTCGCGCTCTGGATGGCAGCCGAGATAATCGCCTGCGGGAACAAGCCGGAAGAGCCTCCTGTTGCCAGGCAGGATTCGGGCACTGCCCCGTCCGGTCTCTTACGTCTAACGCCCGAAGAATCTTCCCGGATGGCTCTCGAGGTCGTGCCGGTTGCGCGTGGGCAGTTTCTGGCTCATCGCGAGTTTCCCGCGACCGTCCAGCCCAACGAGAACGAATTGGCCGAAGTCACGACACTGATCCGCGGGCGGGTCTTGAAGGTCCATGTGGATGTCGGACAGGACGTGAAGAAAGATACGCTTCTGGCGATGCTTCACAGTACGGACCTCGGTGTGGCGGAGGGTGCCTACCTCAAGGCCATGGCCAAGCTGCACGAAGCCGAACTTGCCTACGAGCGGGCGAGAGATCTGCACGAACACAAGGCCGTGAGTTTGGCCGAGCTGCAGCGGCGTGAAGCAGAAATGAAAACGGCCAGAGCCGAAACGCGGGAAACACAGAACCGTTTGGAACTGCTGGGGGTGCCTCGGCAGGAACTTGACCGGTTGGATCGCGAACACACGATCAAGGCCGACGTGCCGATGCGCGCGCCATTCGATGGGCGAGTCATCATGCGTAACATCACCAGGGGCGAAGTGGTTGAGACGCACCAGAAGCTCTTCACCGTCGCGAATCTTTCGGATGTGTGGGTCGTGGCCAACGTGCCGGAAAAAGATGTGCAGCTCATCCATAAAAACCAGAAAGTCGACGTGGTATTGTCGGCCTATCCGCATGCCATCTTCTCCGGGACGATCACCCATATCGGGGATGTGCTGGATTCGGCCACACGTACCATGCGCCTCCGGGTGACCGTGCCAAATCCCGATCGCATGCTGAAACCGGAGATGTTCGCGATGGTCAGGCTCTATGCCTCGCCGAATCCCGATGCGCTCACTGTCCCGCTTGCCGCGATTCAAAATGGGCCTGCCGGCGCGATTCTCTTTGTCCGTCGAGGGGATAATGAGTTCGAAGTGCGGGCGGTGAAGTTGGGGAAGGAGCAGGGAGAAGTGGCGACGGTGCTGGAGGGGGTGGCCGCAGGCGAACAGGTGGTGACGAAAGGCTCGTTCGTGCTCAAGTCTGAGATGGAACGGCACAAAATCGAACCGGCGCCATGATTGCGACAGTTCTGGAATTTTCCCTGCGCCAACGGATTCTGGTCCTCGGACTCGCCTGCCTGCTGTCCGTGGCCGGTCTCTGGTCCTTTCAGTCGATCCCCATCGACGCCTATCCCGACGTCACGAATATTCAGGTCCAAGTGCTGACCGAGGCGCCCGGTCTCTCGCCGGTTGAAGTCGAACGGTTCATCACGTATCCGCTCGAACTGCAGATGACGGGCCTGCCTCAGTTGGCAGAGATCCGGTCCCTCTCCAAATTCGCGCTGTCCCAGGTCACCGTCGTCTTCAACGACGACGTGGATATTTATTTTGCCAGGCAGTTGGTCCTCGAGCGGATGATGGCCGCAAAAGAGCGGTTGCCGGAAGGATTCGACCCCGTGATGGCCCCGGTCAGTACTGGGTTGGGCGAAATTTATCAATATTATCTGGAAGGGCCGCAGGCGTCCGAGACCGATCCCAAGATCGTCGAAGCGGAGCTGACCGGCCAGCGGACAGTCCAGGATTGGGTGCTCCGCCCCCTTCTAAAGAGCGTACCAGGGGTCATCGATGTGAACGGCATGGGCGGGTTTGTGAAGCAGTATCAAATCGTCGTCGATCCGGCCAGGCTCCGCAAGTATGACCTGACGCTCCACGAGGTTTACGATGCGGTGGCAAAGAACAATGCCAACGCCGGAGGCAACGTGCTCGAGCGCCACGCCGAACGGGCGATCGTGCGGGGATTGGGCTTGATCAAGACGGTGGGCGATATCGAGTCCATCATCGTCAAGGAATCGGGCGGAACGCCGGTTTTCGTGCGCGATGTGGCGGAAGTCCGGATCGGCCACGCGGTTCGCCACGGGGCCGTGGTGCTCAACGGCGAGCGGGAAGTCGTGGCGGGCACCGTGTTGATGATTCGTGGCGGTAATGCGCGTGAGGTTGTCGAAGCGGTCAAGGCCAGGGTGGAGAATCTTCAGCAGACTCACGTGCTCCCTCCGGGCACGAGGATGATCCCCTTCTACGATCGCATCGAGCTGGTCACCGCGGCCATTCACACCGTACGGGATGCCTTGATCGAGGGCATCGTGCTGGTGGTCTTCGTGTTTTTTTTCTTTCTGGGTCATGTGCGGAGCGCGCTTGTCGTGACGGTGACGGTCATCGTCACGCCGCTCATCACCTTTATCGTGATGGAGCGGTTCGGCCTTTCCGCCAATTTGATGACGCTCGGCGGACTGGCCATTGCGATCGGCGAAATCGCCGACGGATCGCTCGTCGTCGTTGAAAACGTCTATCGGCACCTTGCGCAAAACAACGGCGCGCCGCGCAGGGGCAAACTCGACGTGATTCTCCATGCCACGAAAGAAGTCGGCCGGCCGATCCTGTTCGGCATTCTCATCATCAGCGTCGTGTTCTTGCCGCTGCTGACGCTTCATGGCATGGAAGGCAAGATGTTCGCGCCGCTGGCCTACACACTCGTGATCGCGCTGCTGGCCTCGGTCGTCGTGACGCTCACGCTCTCACCGGTTCTGGCTTCTCTGCTGTTGCGCGGGGACCATCCGGAGGAAACACGACTGACGCTCTGGTTGAAACAGCGCTACCGGCCCGTGCTGCAGTGGACGCTTCGGCATCGGGGGTTTGTGCTGTCCGGCTCGACGGCCATCGTGCTGATCAGCCTGGCCCTTGTGCCGTTTATCGGGCGGGAATTCATTCCGATTCTGGAAGAAGGTGCGCTGACGCCTCAAGTTGTCCGGCTGCCGAGCGTCTCGCTGTCCGAGTCCATCGAGATGGAGAAGCAGACCCACAAAGCGATGCTGGAGTTTCCTGAAGTGCGGATGGCGGTCAGCAAGATCGGCAGGCCGGACATCGCCTACGGACCGGAAGAACCGAACGAAAGCGATCCGATCGTGTCGTTGCACGACCGGAATACGTGGAAGACGGCTGCGACGCAGTCGGGATTGACGGACGCAATTCGCCGAAAGCTGGCGGAGATCCCAGGCATCTCCGTGCTGATGAGTCAGCCCATTCAGGAGCGGGTGGACGAACTTATTTCCGGTATCCGGACGGAATGCGCGATCAAACTTTTCGGCGACGATCTCGACGTGTTGCACCGGAAAGCCGAGGAGATCGCAGAACTGATGCAGCGGATCGAGGGCGTGAAGGATATCAAAGTCGAGCAAATCGCCGGGCAACCGTATCTCACCGTCGACATCGACCGGCAAAAGATTGCCCGGTACGGCATCAACGTGGCCGATGTGCAGAACATCATCACGACGGCGATCGGCGGAAAGACGGCGACGCATGTCTATGACGGGGAGCGACGATTTCAGCTTACTCTGAGATTTCCGGAACCCGCGCGGAACAGCGTGACGACCATCGGAGACATTCGAGTGAAATCCACCTCGGGCGCCCTGATCCCGATGAGCGAGCTGGCGACGATCGAGATGCGCGAGGGCCCGCTCCGCATCAGCCGTGAGCAGGTGAAACGCCGCATTTACATCGGGTTCAATGTAGTGGGCCGCGACATCGGCAGCGTCGTCGATGAAGGGCGGAGGCAGCTGGCGGCGAAGATTTACCTGCCGGAAGGATATCAGGTCGCGTGGGGCGGAGCCTTCGAGAACATGGAGCGGGCCAATACGCGGCTCCTGATCGTGGTGCCGATCACGCTGGGTCTTGTCTTCTTCCTTCTCTTCTGGGCCTTTCATTCGCTGCGCTATGCGACGCTGATCATTCTCAATCTGCCGTTTGCGTTGATCGGTGGATTTGTCTCGCTCTGGTGGAGCGGGCAATACCTGAGCGTGCCGGCGTCGATCGGTTTCATCGAGTTGTTCGGGCTGGCTGTCGGCAATGGAATCGTCCTGGTGTCCTATATCAATCAACTTCGCCATGAAGGGAAACAGACGGACGAAGCGATCCTCACCGGTTGCAGCTTGCGACTCCGCCCGGTCGTGATGACGATGATGACGACCCTGCTTGGCCTCCTGCCGCTGGCGCTCGCCTCGGGGATCGGCGCCGAAGTACAACGCCCGTTGGCGACAGTCGTCATCGGCGGCCTGTTCACCTCGACGGCGCTCACGCTGGTGGTGTTGCCGGCACTGTATCGATGGTTTGCGGAAAAGGAGGCGGGAAAGGAGTATGCGCCGGAGTGGGTGTGAGGAGAGAGCGAGCAAACAAGCTTGGAAGGACTATTAGAATTCGATGTCGCCACCTCCGTCCTGTGCAAACCTGGAGGGAAGGGGCGAGCGGGCAGGCTTGAATTCCTCCCGTAGGTTCCGAGTACCCGTTGGAACAGGTTGCCATGTCATCTGTCTTCAAGAATCCTGAACCTTCTTCCATGCCCTGGCACAAACTGTCGTCGGAGTTGCTGGCGACGGAACTCCGTACGAATCTCGACGCCGGGCTCAGCGCCGATGATGCCGGCCGCCGGCAGAAGCGTGAAGGGTTCAACGAACTGCCCGAAGCCCCGCCGTCCTCGATCGTCAAACTGTTTCTTTCCCAGTTCACCAGCGTCATCGTCTGGGTGTTGATCGGAGCGGCGGTGATTTCCGGTCTTCTGGAAGACTGGCTGGATGCCGCGGCGATTCTGGCCATCGTCTTCCTCAACGGTCTGCTGGGATTCGTGCAGGAATTCAGGGCTGAGCGGTCGTTGGCGGCGTTGCGGAAAATGTCGGTGGCGATGGCCCACGTGGTTCGAGACGGCATGCGCCGGCTGATTCCAGCACGAGAATTGGTCTCCGGTGATGTGATCCTCCTGGAGGCCGGCGACCGTATCCCCGCAGATGCGCGAATTGTCTACGCGACCAACTTTCAAACACAAGAAGCGTCGCTTACCGGAGAGTCCACTCCGGTTGCAAAGCACGCATCCGTTCTGACGGGTGCCGACGTGCCCTTGGCCGATCGAACGAACATGGTGTTCATGGGCGCTACGGCGGTTTCAGGGAAGGCGCGCGGGCTGGTTGTGTCGACGGCTCTCCGAACGGAACTGGGCCGGATTGCCGCCATGATTCAGAAAGCCTCGGAGGCGGAGCGCGTCGAAACGCCGCTGCAGCGCCGGCTGGAACGATTCGGCTACACGCTGCTCTGGCTCGCGCTGGCTGTGGTCGCCGTCGTGTTCGGTTTGGGCTACCTGCGCGGCGAGCCGTTGCTGGCGATGTTTTTGACTTCGGTAAGTCTTGCCGTGGCGGCGGTGCCGGAAGGACTTCCCGCCGTCGTGACGATCACCCTCGCCCTCGGCGTCACCCGCATGGTGAAACGGCATGCCCTGATCCGCAAACTGCCGGCGGTGGAAACGCTGGGGTCGGCCACGGTCATCTGTACCGACAAGACCGGTACGTTGACGAAGAATCAGATGACGGTCACCAAGATATTCGCCGGCGGCGAGGCCTTCGATATTACAGGCGAGGGGTACGAGCCGGTCGGCGAAATCCGAGAAAGTGCTGAAATGAAAGTGCCGAGTTCTGAGTTAGACGAGGAAGGAAGCGGCCCTCGCTATGATAACGCCGCACATCGCACGCCGCACGCCGCGCTGAGCCAGTCCCCTGGCGTGACACAACTTCTGACCGCGGCAGTACTCTGCAATGGAGCGGTGTTGAGGCAGGAGAGCGGAAATTGGCGGGTGATCGGTGATCCGACGGAAGGCGCATTGCTGGTCGCGGCGGCGAAAGTAGCTCTCACAAAAGAAGAGTTGGAGCGAACCGCGGCGTTCGAGGATGAGATTCCCTTCGATGCCGAACGGAAAATGATGACGATCATCCGTCGGACGGCAGAAGGGACCATGGCCTATGTTAAAGGGGCGCCGGACGTCTTGTTGGCCCGTTGCACGCATCGGCTGACCCTCGACGGCTCGATCGAGCCGTTGAGCGATCGACAGAGGCAGGCCACCCTCGACGGCAACGCATCCTTCGCGCAACAAGCGCTTCGTGTCCTGGCTGTGGCGCATCGTCGTCTGGATGGAGCAGGCGCGGCTCCGCAAGCTGACCCGGTGGAACGTGAGCTGGTGTTTCTCGGTCTCTTTGCGATGAAAGACCCGCTGCGGCCTGAGGCGAAAGAAGCGGTTCGACTGTGCCGGGAAGCCGGGATCAAGACGGTCATGATCACCGGCGATCACAAAGAGACGGCGCTGGCCATTGCTCGAGAGTTGGATCTCTATGACGGAAACGGTACGGCTCTGTCCGGTGTGGAAATGAACAATCTGACGGACGAACAGCTGGCGCAATTTGTCGAGCGTGTCACGGTCTATGCCCGCGTGTCGGCAGAGCATAAATTGCGCATCGTCCAGGCCTGGAAGCGTCGAGGGGCGGTCGTGGCGATGACAGGGGACGGCGTGAATGACGCGCCGGCGATCAAGGCGGCCGATATCGGCGTGGCCATGGGGCTTGCCGGCACCGATGTTACGAAGGAAGCCTCGGACATGGTTGTGACGGATGACAACTTCGCCTCCATTGCGGCCGCGGTGGAAGAGGGGCGAGGCGTGTTCGACAACATCCGGAAGACCGTTCATTTCCTTCTCTCGTGCAACGTGAGCGAAGTGCTGGTCATGCTGTTTGCCGCGTTGTTGGGCCTGCCGCTTCCACTCCTGCCGATCCAGATCCTCTGGATGAACCTGGTCACGGACGGTATTCCGGCTCTCGCGCTCGCGGTCGATCCTAAGGCGCCGGATTTGATGAAGCGTCCGCCCCGCTCCCCTGATGGCCGGTTGCTCGATGGCGGGCGTGTGCTGGCGATCGGCGGGGAAGGGCTGATGCTCGGCCTGATCGCGTTAGGAGCCTTCAGCTACAGCTTGTATGGATTGCACCAAGACCTGGAACAAGCCAGAACGGTGGCGTTCACGGTGATGGTGGTGGCCCAGCTGGTCCATGCCTTCAATTGTCGAAGTAATCGGTGGTCGCTCTTTCAGCTTGGTGTGGGGACGAATCGGATGCTCGTGTGGGCGTTTCTGTTGTCCTGTGTCGTACAACTGGCCGTGCTGACAGTTCCTGCGGCCGGGCCGGTTTTCAAGGTTGCGTCATTGCCGGCAGAGGATTGGGTGTTGATGGGAGCGACGGGTCTGCTCCCATTTGCTGTGATGGAGTCGGTCAAGGTGATGCGGCGCCGGCGGACCGGCGGCTTTCGGCCTTCGACGGGTCCATTTATGGTACAGTGACGCCCCCATGCGGGTCTTTATTCTCGGCGTCGGAGCTACCGGGTCGCTATTGGCCAAACTGCTGATTCGCCAAGGTCATCAGGTCGCCTGTGGCGACCGCGATCCGGCCCGTGCCCGCGCCTTTCTCGGTGAACGGTCGACGCTCTCCATTCAGCGGGTGAATGCCCGAAACCTGCGCGGCATTGTGAAAGCGGCGCAAGGCTGCCATCTGCTCGTCAACGCCTGTCCGCCTGTGCTCAACAATGTCGTGATGCGCGCGGCTCTGCGGCTTCGCGTCCATTATATCGATACATCCTCCCATCTCATCCGAAATCCCTTTCGGGCCGAGCAGCTGCAATACGATCAGCAGTTTCGTAAAAAAGGCCGCATCGCGTTGATCCATGCGGGGGTCGCTCCCGGATTGACGAACCTGCTCGTCATGCAAGCCGCCGAGAGAATGGCATCGCTCGAGAAAGTCCAGATTCGCCTGTTTGAAGATACGGCGAGCGATGATCCGGTTTCCCAATGGTCCGCCGATGGCTCGTTCGACGAAGCGGTCTCGCGGCCGCGCCTCTATCGGAACGGACGGTTCCGGTTCGGCATCCGGTTTGGAGAACGGGAAGTGTTCCGCTTCCCCGCTCCGATCGGGCGGGTCAGCGTGGTGCTGGCGGCACAGGACGAGGTCGTCACCGTTCCGCGCGTGCTGCGACTTCGTGAGATGGATGCCAAGATCGGAGGGTCCGACATCGACCGGCTTCGCCGGTGGTACCGGCAGGGGAAACTACGGCGTTCTCGCGGGCTCGTCTCGACGCAGTTCCCTGCCACACCGACGCCGCGGGCCCTGACCAGGCTGGTCAGGCGCGGCATTCTGAGGAACGCACGGTTCGCGGCCTCGGTGGTGGTCTGGGGCCATCTGGATACGCGCTCGATGATCGTGCGGTGGGACGCGATGTTCCCTTCACTGTTTGAATTGCGCCGCCGGGGCGTGACCTGTTCGCCGATTGCCTGGGCGACCGCACACCTCACGGCCATGTTTGTAAGCCATTTCCCCCGCCGGCTCTCAGGGGTTCATCTGCCGGAGGATTTGCCGGTTCCCGTCCGTCACTCGATTCTGCGAGCCGTCCGTGCAAAGGGGATTCGGCTGGGGAAAAAAGTCACCCATCTCAAGATCTCGGACGAGAAGGACGGCGCCTGACCGGACGTTATGAGAGGGATGTCCTGGCCTTATATGTTGCGCATCCTGAGGTAGAACTGACGCTTGACCAATTCAGCTGTGACGACATAGCCAGCCAGGATTGCAGCTACGAGGAGAAGAAAGGAAAGTGGCATCGGAGTCAGGCCGAACACCGATGCCATCGGGAGGATGGGAAACAGCAATGTGAAGACGGCAACGGCGAATGTGGCCAGGATAAGATATGGCCCAGGCTTGCTGGTGAAAAACGGCCGACGGGTCCGAATGATCAGCACAATGGCTGATGCAGAAATAACGGACTCCACGAACCAGCCGGTCCGAAACTGCTCCGGTGAGGCATTGAGGAGTAGAAGCAGCGCGCCAAACGTCAGGTAGTCAAAGACCGAACTCACCAGGCCGAACGTGAGCATGAATCTCCGAATGAAGGCGATGTCCCACCGTCGCGGCTGGTCGATGAGCTCATGGTCGACGTGGTCGGTGGCAATCGTCATCTCGGGAATGTCGGTCAGCAGATTGGTCAAGAGGATCTGCTTCGGCAGGAGCGGGAGAAACGGCAGAAACAGCGAGGCGCCGGCCATGCTGAACATGTTGCCGAAATTGGCGCTGGTCGCCATGAAAACGTACTTCAGCGTGTTCGCGAACGTCGTGCGTCCCTCGCGCACTCCTTGAGCCAGCACAGCCAGATCCTTTTCAAGCAGCACGATGTCGGCGGCGTCTTTGGCGACATCGACGGCACTGTCCACCGAGATGCCGACATCCGCCGCATGCAGCGCCGGCGCATCGTTGATTCCGTCTCCGATATACCCCACCACGTTGCCTGAATGTTTCAGGGCAAGGATGATGCGATCTTTCTGGTTGGGTTCTACTTCCGCAAACACATCGATGTCGTTGACGCGTTTGAGGAGGGCTTCGTCCGTCATCTGCCGAAGATCCTGCCCGGTCAGGAGACGCTGATGGCCCATCCCGACCTGCTGGCTGACATGGGAGGCGACGAGTCTGTGATCGCCCGTGATGATTTTGAGCGAGACGCCCAGCTGCTGCAAGGCCGTGATGGTTTCTGCCATGTTCGGCCTGACCGGATCGGCGAAGACCAAGAGGCCGAGGAACGTCATCTCCGCTTCATGTCCCTTGTCGATGTGTGCGATTTGACCCATGTCACGGGAGGCCAGGCCGAGCGTTCGAAGGCCCTGTCGGTTCAGGTCTTGAAACTGCTGCCGGATTTTCTTGCCGAGATTCTCCATGGGGACGGTGGTTCCGTCCGGCAATTCGGCGCGCGTGCAGACCGTTAACATCGGGTCTACCGCGCCTTTGGTGATCAGGAGGTGGGTCGTGGGTGTCGCGACAAGAATAGAGAGCCGTTTACGGAGGAAGTCGTACGGCACTTCATCCAGTTTCCGGTATCCCGATAGATCAGAGACGCACTGCGTCCGGATCGCCTCATCGAGCGGGTTGATAAAGCCGGTCTCGTAGGTCGCGTTGAGGCAGGCATGCAAGAGGACGCGCTCGCTGGGGAGCCCGTCGAGATTCAGCGCGGCATGCAAGCGCATCGTGCCTTCCGTGAGCGTGCCGGTTTTGTCCGAACAGAGCACGTTCATGCTGCCGAAGTTTTCAATGGAGGCGAGGCGTTTGACGATCACCTTCTGCCGGGCCATGCGTTTCGCCCCGTGGGAAAGATTCACGCTGATGATGGCCGGCAGGAGTTGAGGGGTCAGGCCCACTGCGAGTGCCATGGAAAAGAGAAACGAGTCGAGCACCGGCCGGTGGAGATAGACGTTGATCGCGAAGATGGCGAACACGAGGAGGAGCGTCACTTCGAGCAACAAGTATCCAAAGCGCCGGACGCCGCGTTCAAACTCCGTCTCCGGAGGTCGAAGCATCACGTGAGAGGCAATATGACCGAATTCCGTTTCCTTGCCCACATGCGCGATGACGGCCTTCGCGTGCCCGCTGACCACGTGTGTCCCCATGAACAGACTATTCGTCCGTTGGCTGAGGGGAACTGAGGCGGAGACGACCGACACAGATTTCTCGGCTGGATAGGTTTCGCCGGTCAACGTGGCTTCGTCGACGAAGAGATCCTTGGATTCGAGCACGATCCCGTCTCCGGGAATGCTGGAGCCGGCCGAGAGGTTGATGACATCACCGGGGACGATCTCTTCGGGCGGCACTTCGATGAGCCGCCCGTCCCGCCAGACCTCTGTCTTGACCCGGACGAGCGCGAGCAATGCGGCGACCGCTTTGGCCGCGCCATGCTCCTGCCAAAACCCCAGCAGTGCGCTGACTAGAATAATGGCCAAAATGATGAGCGCATCGGCGCGATCCGCAAGGAACAGGGATATGGTGGCTGCAAACAAGAGGATCAGGATAATCGGACTGCGAAATTGCGAGAGCAGCGTGAGCAGGGGGCGAATGTCCTGGTGCGGCCTGAGCCGGGAAAACGCAAAGCGGGCCTGACGTTGTTGCGCCTCCTCTGCCGTAAGGCCTGCCGGTCCGGTTTGCAGACGGCGGAGCAGATCCTCTACCGGAAGGCTCCAGAACGACGGTTCGTACTGGTTCATGTGTCCATCTCGAGATTACTCATAGTGCAGTGCCTCGATCGGATTCAGTTTTGAGGCTTTGTTGGCCGGGTACAGGCCGAAGAAGATGCCGACTGCCACGGAAAACAGGAATGCCGTGGCGACAGCTTGAGGCGAGATGATGGTCGGCCATCCGACCATGGTCGTCAACAGCCTGGCCCCGCCGATCCCCGCCGCGACGCCGAGCATGCCGCCGATGACGGTCATGATGATGGCTTCGACGAGAAATTGAAGCAGGATATGTCTCCGTTTGGCCCCGACGGCCATGCGGAGGCCGATTTCTCTCGTCCGTTCCGTCACGGAAACCAGCAGAATATTCATGATTCCGATGCCGCCGACGATCAACGAGATGGAGGCGATACTCATCAGCATGAGCATCATGGTCCGGCTCGTGCCGGCAATCGTCTTGGCGATATCTTCCATCGTTCGGATCGTGAAGTCGTCCTCTTCCGATTGATGCAGGCGGTGTTTCGTGCGCAACAGATCCTTGATGTCGTCCACGACGGCAGGAATGTCGTGCCGCGTCTGCGTCGCCACCAGGATGATCCCGACCGTGCCCAGGAATTTCGTGCCCAGTACTTTGCGTTCGGCGGTCGAGAACGGGATGATGACGAGATCGTCCTGGTCTTGACCCGTGATCGACTGGCCTTTCGATGCCAGGACGCCGATGACCCGCAGCGGAACGTTGCGAATGCGGATCTCGCTGCCGACCACGTCTTCGCCGTTTTCGAACAGGTTCTGCGCCACGGTTTTCCCCAACACGACGACTTTGGTGGCCGAATCCAAATCGGATGCGGTGAAGAAATTGCCCTCTGAGACGGGCCAGTTGCGGATGTCGGTGAATTCAGGCGTTGTCCCGAGGACGATGGTGCTCCAGTTCTTGTTCTCCCGGATGACTTGCAGCACCGACCGCGTGGCATGCATGACCGTGGTCACCCCGCCGATCTTTCTCTCAATGTCCTGGGCGTCTTCGACGGTCAAGGTCGACACGCTGCCCAGGCCGCCGCGCACGCCGCCAACGGTGGTGGCCCCCGGAACAATGATCAAGACGTTCGTGCCCAGGCTCGCGATTTCCGATTGCACCGAAGCCGTTGCGCCCTGGCCGAGACTGACCATGGCGACGACGGCGCCGATGCCGATGATGATGCCGAGCATGGTCAACCCGGCCCGCAAGGGATTCCGCCGGAGAATGCGGAGGGCTGAGAACATGGTAAGCCAGAGAAAGGACATGGTGAGTAGCGTTCAGCCGTCAGCTCTCAGATATAGCTGTTTGATCCGAAGTTGATCGCTGAGAGCTATTTTCCTTCATCTCATCCTCGGACCCGAATCGAATCCCGGGGGCAGTTTCTTTTGGGTGAGCTCGTCCTGCTGGTCGATGCCGATGATCACGCGGTCGCCTTCCTTGACCGGGCCGTCCAGGATTTCAGTATAGAGCGAGTCGGCGATGCCGGCGGCGATCTCCACCTGATTCGGTTTGGTTTCCGGCCCCAGGATCCAGATACGCAGCGCTTTCTTGTCGATCGGGGCGTTGGGTATGCGGAATCGCAACGCGCCATTAGGGACACGGAGAGGGTCTTCTTTCCTGGCCGTCACGATCGTGACGTTGGCGGTCATGCCGGGTTTGAGCTTGAGCTCGCGGTTGTCCACGGTGATCACGACGTCGTAGGTGACTACGTTCTGAATGCTGATCGGGGCGTTCCGCACCTGTGTCACGGTCCCCTCGAAGAACCGTTTGGGATAGGCGTCGACCCGGAAGTTGGCGGACTTGCCTTCGGCCACGCCGCCGATGTCGGATTCACTGACGTTGGCGTTGACTTGCATCTGCGTGAGATCCTGCGCGATGACGAACAGCGTCGGAGTCTGAAAACTGGCGACGACGGTTTGTCCGACGTCGATGTTGCGGGACACGACGATGCCGTTTACGGGTGAGTAGATCGTGGTATAACCCAAATCCAATTCGGCGGAAGCCAGCGTAGCTTCCGCCTGGTCCAGCTGGGCCTGCGTCACCTCAACGTTTGCTTCGGCGTCACGGTAGTTCGTCTCAGCGAGGTCCAGATCGGCCTGCGAGACAAAGGCCTCCGGCCGGAGTGCGGCCATGCGGTCGCGTTCCCGCTTGCGCTGGGCCGCCATGTTCTTTGCCTTGGCCAGATTGCCCTTGGCGCTTTTGACGGCGGCACGAGCCTGGCTCACCTTGGCTTTGAACGGTTGCGGATCGATGCGGGCAAGGACCTGGCCCTTCGTGACGACCGAATTGAAATCCGCCGACAACTCCGCGATTTTCCCCGACACCTGGCTGCCCACCTGGACCGAGATTACGGGATTGACGGTGCCGGTGGCTGTCACGATAGCGGTAATCGGGCCGCGGTCGACCAGCGCGGTCTTGTACTGAACCGGCGCCGGCCCGGAGTTCCACCAGTACCAGGCTCCGGTTCCTATCAGCAGCGCAATCCCTCCGACCGCCGCGCGCCGGCCCCATCGTGGTTTTCTCCAGTGTGGCTGTCGCACCTCGACTGAAACGGGCAGAGCAGGATCATCTCCCGACGAGTGGCGCGCGAGCGGGTGCTGGTGATGACTCGGAACGATGTCAGTCACCGGGACATGCCGTGGTATCTCGGGATGGTCGGGAGTCATGATGAGCTCGCTTCGTGAGAGATGGTGACTACATGACGGCGATGGAACCGGTTCGCAATGATCTTACGGCCTTCCTCCGCCAAAAGCAGCGCAAGTGCGCCTAGGGCAAGTGGACCGAAGATCCAGGTGGGCAAGGGGCTGGTTCCGAAGATCGCGTTGCCCCAGGGGGCATAGATGATGAACGCGAGGACGACGAGTTCTGTCGCAATTCCCCACAGGAGCAATGGATTGGTGAACCAGCCGAGATGAGTGATCGAGACTCGGTCTGAGCGGCAGGCGAACACGTTTGCCACCTGGGCGATGACAATGCCGGCGAAGGTGGCAGCAGTCGCTTGTTTGTAGAGCGGATCAGACCAGTCGAGCGGCATACCCCAAGTCCATCCCTGCGTCATGAGCAATAAGAAGAAGGCGGCCATGGCGATTCCCGCTTCGATCAGGCCCAAGAAGACATAGGCGCGCAGCAACAGTGGAAGGTTCATTAATCGCTCCGTACGCGGCCGCGGCGGGATGGCCATGATGCCGGCGTCGGGCTTCTCGGCGCCCAGGGCCAGGGCCGGAACCATGTCGGTGCCCAGATCCACGGCGAGGATTTGCGGGACCGTGAGCGCCAGCGGAACTCCGAACAACCCATACGCCAGATAGGGGACGATCTCGGGCACGTTGCTCGCCAGCACATACGTGGAAAACTTTCGGATGTTGGCATAGACGGCCCGACCTTCTTCAATGGCGTTGACGATGGTTGCGAAGTTGTCATCGAGCAGGATCATGTCCGCCGTTTCTTTCGCGACATCGGTTCCGGCGATGCCCATCGCAATGCCGATATCGGCTTTCTTGATGGCCGGGGCATCGTTCACCCCGTCTCCCGTGACGGCCACCACTTCCCCCAGGTCTTTCAGCACCGACACCACGCGCATCTTGTGCCGAGGGGCCATGCGTGCGAAGACCGGCTCGGCTTCGCCAGGACGGGTTGGGGTAAGGAGCCGGCGCAGCGCCTCGTCGCTCATCGTCTCAACCTGGTGTCCTTCGATCACGGGACAGTATCCAGCCGGTCCAGTGCAGGACTCTTTCGGCGCCAGCCCGATCTGGCGGGCGATGGCCAGGGCCGTGAGCGGATGGTCGCCGGTAATCATAATGGTGCGGACACCGGCTTGGCGGCAGCGTGCGATGGCATCCGGCACTTCATGGCGCGGGGGATCCATCATCGCGACGAGGCCGAGGAAGGTGAGGTTCTGTTCTACCTGGTCGATGTCCAGCTTCTCGACACCCTGCTCGATTTCACGCATGGCTACAGCCAGGACCCGATAGGCCTGATGCGCAAAGGTACGGCTTTGCGCCACGATGCGTTCGCGGTCCTCCTGCCCCATCGGCGCGCGTGCATTATGGTGGAGCATCTGATTGCAGAGGGGCATGAGCGATTCCGGCGCTCCCTTCACGTAGGCTACGAGTCGGCCCTCATGCCAGTGGAGAGTGGACATGCGCTTCCGGTCCGCATCGAACGGGAGTTCGCCCATCCGAGGCAACGGTTCATGGTGGAGGAGCCCGTGATCCAGGGCGAACTCGACGAGGGCCACTTCGGTCGGATCGCCTGTCACGGCGGCGCGGCCATCGGTCTGCCGCACGCGTTTGGCATTGTGGCAGTGGATGATCGCATCGAAGAGCGGCGCATACTCCTCGGCCTCGACCGCGGTGGTCACGCGTCCGGCGATCACCAGACAGCTTTCCTGCACTTCGACTTCGAGGTGGTCCATGTAGAAGCGCGCCACACGCATCCGGTTTTCGGTCAGCGTCCCGGTCTTGTCCGTACAGATGACGGTGGTGCATCCCAACGTTTCCACGGACGTCAGCTGCTTGATGAGCGCATGCCGGCTGGCCATGCGTTGGCTGCCCAATGCCAAGGCCAGCGTCACGGTCGGGAGCAGCCCTTCCGGGACGTTCGCCACGATGATGCCGATTCCGAAGATCGCACTGATCCAGGCGCCCAACCCCATGGAGACTCCGATGACGAAAAAGATCCCACCCATGGCGACCGACAACAGGGCGACCACGTGAGTGACCTGCGCAATTTCTTTCTGCAGCGGGCTGAGGCCTGTCTCCACGCTTGTGGAGAGACGGGCGATCTTGCCGAATTCCGTCTGCATGCCGGTGGCGAACACCACTGCCCGGCCTCTGCCGGAGAGTACGGGGGTGCCGGCGAATATGAGATTGGGAATGTCCAGGAGATGTCCGTCAGTCACCGGTTCCGCCGTCCGTCGTTTTGGCTGAGATTCGCCTGTAAGCGAGGAGAGGTCGACACGCATCTCAGTGGCTTCGACGAGCCGGGCATCGGCAGGGATCTGCTCTCCCTCTTCAAGTAAGAGCACGTCACCAGGTACGATCTCGCTCCGCGGTACGTCGTGCGGGCGGTTGCTTCGCAACACCCAGGCCCTGGCAGGGAGGAGGCGATGGAGGGCATGCACCGCGCGCTCCGCTTTATATTCCTGAAAGAAGGCAAAGACCGCGTTGATCACGATGACCCCGAGAATCGCCCACCCGAGCGTGAGCATCCCTTCGCCGGGCTTCATGAATTCTGCCGTGAAGGCCAGGCCGGCGGCGATCCAGAGCAACATGGCCAGAAAGTGGGTGAATTGGCGCAGGAATCCGCGAATCAATGAAGAGTGCCCCGGCTCCTTCAGGACATTAGGGCCGTACCGCTTGAGCCGCTGTTGTGCTTCTTGGGGCGATAAGCCCCCCTCCCTGGTTTCCAGCTGCTTGAAGATTTCCCCAACCGTGAGTTGGTGGAGATGTGGCTTGTCGAGTTCAGACACGCGTGCCTCGCACGATTAAGATAGAACAGGGGGCATGCCGCAACAGACTTTCTGAGACGCTCCCGAGATGGATCCGTTCGGTTTTCGTCAACGTGCGTGAGCCGACCACGAGGAGGTCTGACCGGTCTGCCTCGACATGCCTGACGATGGTGTCAATCACATGGTCCATCTGCACGTTGGTCGTTGCGGTATAGCCTGCTTTGATGAAGTCGTCTCGCAGGGAGGTGACGAGGTTCGTCGTTCGGTCCAGTACGGGTTTCGCGAGCCCCGCGAGTTGGGATTCCGACAAATACCGTGCAGCCAAGTCCGTGACCGGGCTTTCCGCCGATGAAAGGATAGTCACCGTGGCCGATTCGGGCAGAATCCGGGACCGGAGAAATGCGGCGGCGGCGCGGGACTGTTTGGAGTCGTCGACCGCGAGTGTGACACGTTGCAGTCTTCGACAGGGTTGTTTCACGACCATGACGGAGCAAGGGGCCATCGAGGCGACCTGCCGGGACACGCTGCCGAGCAAGAAGCCTTTGATGTCGCTGAGCCCCCGGGAACCGATCAGAATGAGATCCGCTTTCCACCGTCGCGCCTGTTGTGCGATGGTCGAGGCGAGTGGTCCGTAGGCCAGCATGCGGTGAAGTTTGGTGCCGGGACTGGTTGCCGCCTGTCCGAGCGCGACCTTGGCCGAATGTTCCGCTTCGCGGAGCAGGAGTTCGCCCGCCTTTTCCATGGCCTTCAGCGCGTGCTTCTCCGGCGAGGCCTTTTTCCCTTTTGCCGCCGGGAGCGCCGGTTTCTTGATGACGTGGAGCAGGGCCACGTGTTCCGGTTTCCAGCCGGCAAGCGCTTCAAGCGCTTCGACTCCCCATCGGGAATATTCGGATCCGTCCACCGCACAGAGAATGCGCATAGCTCCTCCTCGGTTCACCGCACATTTCAACTGCAGGCCCATGGGAGACGGTTGCATTCGATGTGCCCGGGGTAGATGGATGCCTGGGGAAGGAAGGGCTCAATTCTACGGGGTTGATGTGGGGAGGGCCGCTTCGTCGATCATGTACTGCGGCGTTTTGCAGCAGAGAGAAAAATGCCGGTGGGGTGATTCGCGTCAGTCGACCGGGTATGGACGCACGGCAATGACGGAAGTCCTCTCACTCACTGGGGAAAATCGTGTTGTGTGCCGGCTGCCGAGGCTGGCACTCTCATTGCGAATTATCATGAGCGGGAGGGCCATGCGTATGAACAGAGGCATCATCTGGGCGATAGGCCTGTTGTTGACGGGAGGGTTGGCCTATGCGGACGCAGGCTTCGTAGCCCGCGTCGGACAATCCGGGGAATTCCTGGAGTTGGAACATCAGCTGAACGGGACTGTCGTCAGGAACGCTATCCCGCTGTATCAGACGGGAGGTGTTCGGTACTTCAGCGCCGGTGTCGGGCTTGAGGAGAGGTCTGCTGAATATCCGCCGTTCTCATTGAAGCTGGTCTTTACGGCCGGAGGGAAGCCGTATCTGGCCGGCGTCGATGTAACGATTCAGCCGGCACAAGGCGGAACGACGATCACGATTCCACGTGACCGGGTCGAGGGACCATGGCTCTTCGTCGATCTTCCCGCAGGGACATATGACATCTCGGCGATGCATGGTGACCGTGAGCAGAGACTGAACGGTATCAAGGTGCAAGCGGGGAAGCAGCGGACTGCCTATCTTCGATGGGCCGAAGATGCCGGTGCCTCAATCAAGTTGTCGATGGAGTGAGTCGCCGAACGAAGCCGAGCGGTGTGAACGAAGGGCAAAGGAGGGAGCATGCCGAAGAAACGACAGGGCGGGAAAAACAGCGCCAAGGATTTCGCCGCCATGACCGTCAAGGACGTCATGGAAAAGCGCGTGCAATGTGCACGGCTCAAAACGAAAGGCGATGTCATTGCATCGCTGATGATCGAGGGGTTCGGGGCGGTGCCGGTTATCGACGGCGGGCGAAGACTGGCCGGTATCGTGAGCGAACATGATCTGCTGGTGGCGATGGACGACGGCCATCAACTGGGACGTCTTACGGCGGGAGATATCATGACCGGCAATCCCTACTCCGTGAGGGCGGAAACGACGTTGGGCACGCTCGTACACGTGTTGCGCGCAAGCGACCTCGTCCGCGTCCCGGTGGTGGATGCCAAGGACAAGCTCATCGGCATCATTGCACGGCGTGACGTGTTGCGAACCTATCTGGCCGGCAACTTCTCCAAGAGAAAGTGAGGGAGATCTCATGCGCGAAACAGAATTTTTCATGACGGCTTGTGATCCGAAGACGCTGACCGTCAAGCAGTTGATGCAGGATGCGGTGTTTTCGTGCGGGCCGCGCACGACGGCGTCGACCATCGCGCACATGATGACGCACCGGAACTTCGGCGCGCTTCCTGTCGTCGAAGAGGACGGCACGCTCGTCGGGATCGTGAGCGAGTACGATTTGCTGCAGGCCATGATCGAGGGGCGGGATCTCCGCAAGATTCTCGCGGTCGAGATCATGTCGTCCAGTCCGGTCACCGTTACGGAGGAGAAGACGTTGGTCCAGGTGGCCGATCTTTTTCAAGACCGATATATCACGCGCGTGCCGGTCGTCCGGAACGGAAAGGTGGTGGGAATTCTCGCGCGCCGCGATCTGCTGTTCGGATATATGAAGGGGTCGCAATACTGGTCATGAAATGATGCCCGGTCCCGCAGCTCTGATTTTCTTGGCATGCGGTGGGGAATATGGTAAGCAACGTTCAAGGGACTGCTGTTGCGTACCGCGGCGGACGATCCCGAAAAGCACATCCTGCCTCTAAACCACCTCAGGCCGGTCGGCTGTGGATGATTCGATGCATGCACTCTCCTATCTTGGGTCAGTCGCCGCTGACCTCGGCATTGCGGTTGTCATTCTCTATTCCTTTACCCTTCTCGGCCGTTTCGTCAGATCGCTGCTCCCTGCGTGCGAATGGTCTCACTCCATCAATGTATTGTGGGATCTCTATGCCGGCGTGACCGCCGCCGCCATCCTGACCACCGTGTTGGGAATGATGGGATTCTTCAATGCGTTGCTGTTTGCCGGCGTGGTGGCTGCAGGGCCTCTGCTGAACGTCCGCCGCACCGGTGCTCTCATCGCTCCATGGCGAGCGCTTCACGAGTTGATCGGCTCCTGTCGTGGTCAAAGTCTCCTTGGACTCGCGCTGATCGTTCCATTTGCCATGAGCGCTGTTCCGGCGGCGATGCCCGAGATCTTTTATGACGCGTTGTACTATCATCTGGGTCTGCCCTGGCAATATGTCATGACCGGCCGGATCCAATGGCAGCCCCACGTCGTACATAGTGCATTTCCCGCCTATCTGGATGTGCTTTTCGGCCTTTGCCTCGGTCTTGGCGGTCCCGGAGTGGCCAAATTCTTCAACTTCTGTCTGTTCCTTGCCGGATGCTGTGCCACAGGCGTTTTTCTTCACGAGGCATTACACGACAGGCGTGCGGCACTCGTAGGCGCCGTCACGGTCAGCACGATTCCTGGTGTCCTGGTCATGAGCACGATGTGCGCGATCGATGCAGCGCTGATGGGTTTTGCCGCTATGTCAGCGCTCGCGCTGGCTCGCTTGCAGCGTTCCGGATCAAGTGATGTCACGCCGCTCGTTCTGCTCGCGGCGCTGACCGCGGGCTTCGTAGCGGGATCGAAGTATACGGGACTCTGGCTGATCGGCGTGCTCGCGTTGCCCCTCTTCTTTAGTCAGCGCCCCGTCCTTGCAGCCCGCACAGCCGTGATCTTCGTCGGCGCAGCGATCCTTGTCGCGGCTCCCTGGTATGTGCGGAACCTTATGCTTATCGGAGATCCCGTCTATCCCGTTCTGAGCGCAAGCCTGGGAAATAGCGAGGCTCGCTGGGCGATTGAGCGGCTGCATCGTGACGTGCCGGGGGCCGGACTCTCCTGGGCGTCCCTCGCGAACCTGATTGTCGGCTTGGCGGAGAATCGCGATCAGTTCGGGGCTGGTGCGCAACCGGGGCTGTTGCTGCCGCTGGGCGCCGGCGCGTTGCTGCTGGGCTCATTGCGAGTCCGGCTCCTTCGACCGTGGTCGATCGCTGCTGCCGGCTATGTTCTGCTCTGGCTGACCCAGGCCCATGTCGTGCGATACCTGTATCCTATCTTCCCCCTGTTTGCCCTGGGCCTCGCATGGGCGGGGTGCCGCGTGTTCGAGCGCGTACGCTATCCCGCGCTCATTACGGCCCTGTTCGCCGTGCTTGCCCTTGCGCCGTTGCCGCAATCGTTGCGCATGCTGGATGCGCTGTACGTCGGAAATGACGTGCTCGCGCTGGCTTCCGGGACTTTGTCGAAAGACGAGTATCTGACCCGCCGCCTTTCATACTACCCGGCTGTGCAATGGCTGAATGTGCACACGCCGCCTGACGCGCAGGTCTTGTATCTCGGGGAGACACGGCTACTGTATGTGAATCGACCGGTACGTTTGTCTTCGGCTTACGATCGTACGGAACTCGTGGACCTCCTGGGGCCCGACGCGCCGCCGCTCTTCTCCCAGCTCAGAAGCTTGGGCGTCACGCACATCGTGATTCACGGTCGCGAGATCGAGCGCTTGCGCGCGGCCTATGACTATCTCCCGCTCTCGGCCGAGGCGGAGCAACGCTTGCGCGCCGCGCTCAGAGCTTGTCGCATCCCGTTTCATAAGTCCGGCGTTCAGATTTGCGAACTGCCGCGCGAGGTATGAGCTGACCGATGTTGAACGGAATGAAAGTCGCGGTGGTGATGCCGGCGT
>CAZOUA010000027.1:0-40802 GCA_964582865.1 uncultured Nitrospira sp.
CATCACCAAAGAGAAAACGGTGGTGGCGCTGGACGGCAAGGTGTCGTTCGACGACAACGGTCTCTTCAAGCATGAAGATGTCCAGAAGATGCGAGATCTCAATGAAGAGGAGCCGCTGGAGATCGAAGCGAGCGCGAACAACCTGAACTACGTGAAGCTGGACGGGAACATCGGCTGCATGGTGAACGGCGCGGGCCTCGCGATGGCGACGATGGACGTGATCAAGCTGGCCGGCAGCGAGCCGGCGAACTTCCTGGACGTGGGCGGCGGCGCGACGAAAGAGACGGTGGCAGCTGGGTTCCGGATTCTGCTGAAAGACCCGAACGTCAAAGGCATCTTCATTAACATCTTCGGCGGGATTGTCCGTTGCGAGCGCATCGCGCATGGCGTGATCGAAGCGGCCAAAGAAGTGAAGATCAATGTGCCGCTGGTCGTCCGGCTGCAAGGCACAAATGCCGAAGAAGGCCGCAAGCTGTTGGCGGAGTCCGGCCTCAAGCTGGAAGTGGCTAATGATTTGTGGGAAGCCGCCCAGAAAATTGTGAAGTTGACGGGCAAGGCAGCGTAAAAAGGCGGGTCCTGTCACCGAGCAGCCCAAGCGCGCTCGCATCCCCGCCCGCTCGGTGCCACCCGCAAGAAGAGTCCTTGCCCCTCTGGAGTGGGTGGGGTGGAAAAGCGAAATAAGAAAGAAAAGAGGGTACCGTGAGCATTCTTGTTAACAAGAACACGCGGGTGGTGGTGCAGGGGATTACGGGCAAGGAAGGCTCCTTCCATGCGACCCAGTGCAAGGCCTACGGAACGAAGGTGGTTGCCGGCGTCACGCCGGGCAAGGCCGGACAGGAAGTCGAAGGGATTCCGGTCTTCAATACCGTTCGCGATGCGGTTAAGAAAGAGCAGTGCGACACCTCGTTGATTTTCGTGCCGCCGCCGTTCTGCGCCGATGCCATTCTGGAAGCGGCCGATGCCGGCATCAAGCTCGTGATCTGCATCACAGAAGGCATTCCAGTCAACGACATGGTGAAGGTGAAGCGTGCGCTTCGCGGGAAAGATGTTCGCTTGATCGGTCCGAACTGCCCGGGCGTCATCACGGTCGATGAAGCCAAGATCGGCATCATGCCGGGTTTCATCCATAAGAAGGGCATTGTCGGCGTCGTGTCCCGCAGCGGCACCCTCACGTATGAAGCGGTGCATCAGCTCTCGACGATGGGATTGGGCGAGACCACCTGTGTCGGTATCGGCGGCGATCCGGTCAACGGGACGGGGTTTGTGGATGTGTTGCCCCTGTTCGAAAAGGATCCGGAAACCCAGGCTATCGTCATGATCGGCGAGATCGGCGGCGACGCGGAAGAAAAAGCCGCGGAGTTCATCAAGAAGCACGTCAAGAAGCCGGTCGTCAGCTTCATCGCCGGAATCACCGCGCCTCCGGGCCGCCGCATGGGCCATGCCGGTGCGATCATTTCTGGCGGGAAGGGCACTGCCGCAGAGAAGATGAAGACCCTCGAAGCAGCCGGTGTGAAGGTCGTCAAGAATCCGGCCGAGATCGGCAATGCGGTGAAGGCAGCGCTGGGCCGCTGACCATTGGTTGGCGTTCTCAGCCTCGGGCTCTCCGGAGTTTCCCTTTCAGCCTTCATCTCGTCCGGCAGCTTTCCCGCCGATACGCCGGGGTACGGTTGCGCGGGCATTCAAGCATCTAATCGCTTCCCCCCAGCCCTGTAACGTGGTATTCTGCAGGTACGTAGTACGTTCCTTCCCGATTTGTCCCTAGAGATCGAACCCCCTCGGCATTCTCCGCATCCTGTGCCGGTCGAGGCCACACTAAGGAGCATCGTTGCGAGTATTCCTCATCCACGTTCGTGATCCGCAGTTCTACGCGCTTCCGGCAAAGACTCGTGCCAAGAACGGCAATATTCGAGTGATGGGCTTCCCGCCTATCGGCATCATGTCGCTGTCATCCGTGCTGAAACAGGCCGGCCACGAGTGCGTCATGTTCGATCAGGCGAACCCCGACACGCCGAACGACGTCATCATTGACGAGATCAAGAGACAGAAGCCTTCGCTGGTGGGTTTGAGTTTCCTCAGCACCACGAGTTATCCCTATGCAAAAATGCTCGCTCGACAGATTCGTGCAGCCGATTCGACGGTCAAGCTCGCGTTCGGCGGGGTCTTCGCGAGCTTGAATGCCGGCCTTGTCAAGCTGCAATGCCCGGAAGTCGATTATGTTTGTCGCGGCGACGGGGAACAACTGCTCCTCGATCTGCTGGCGCATCTGAACGATCCCGAAGGTGTGGCCAGTTTGACCTGGATGAAGGACGGCAAGGTCATCAACAACCAGGGCCGTCCGATGGAACGGCAGTTGGACCAGTGGCCGTTCCCGGACCGTGAAAGCCTCAAGCTCGACTTCGTCGAATCGATGCCGCTTGACGTGCCGGCAGTCCTCTCCATGGAGCGGTTTACGACCATGCAGACCTCGCGAGGCTGCCCCTGGCCCTGCGTGTTCTGCGATATTCCGGTTTTCAACGAAGGCAAATGGCGCGCGCGGAGCGCGCAGCATGTCGTCGATGAACTCAAGTATCTCGAAGCGCAGGGATACGGCTCCGTCTATTTCGTCGACGACCATTTTCTGCTCCAACCGAAGCGCATTGAAGCCATCTGCAACGGGATCATTGATGCGGGGCTGAGGATCCAATGGGGCATCGAGGGCCGGGTGGACTCCGTCGCCCAGCATTTGTTTCCAGTCATGGCCAAAGCCCATTGCCGGACCGTCATGTTCGGAATTGAAAGCGGGAGCCAGAAGATCCTCGACCGGCTGAAGAAAGAGCAGACGCTGGCCGAAGTGACCACGGCGGTCAAGAACGCCAAGAAAGCCGGGATTGAAATCGTGCACGGTTTCTTTACGGTTGGTAATCCCGATGAAACGGTTGAAGACATGCAGGCCACGTTTGATTTTGCGTCCAAACTGCCGCTTGATACGTTTGGATTCAACCGCCTCTGCGTCTATCGCGGGACGCCGCTCTGGCAGGAATATGTGAAGCGGGGGTTGGTCAGCGACGTGACCGATTGGTACAAGTATTTCAAGTGCTCGGAGATCGATCCCACCTGCCTGCCCGGAGAAACCATCAACAAGGTCCGCCAGGAGGGATTGAAGAAGCTCTTCATCTACAAACTCACCCATTACCCGCTGCAGACGTATCGCCTGCTCAGACGGTTTCTGCGTTTCATGCCGGCGCGGGATGTGGCCTATCTCATCATCAAGCCGTTCCTCGGCCAGAAGAAGGGTGCGACGAAAGCCGAAGTGCTCTCACGCGCCGTCGAGCATGCCGAGATGAAAGACGCCGCGGCGCAGCTCACACAGCTGGGCGACGAGATGTTGCACAATGTGCTGGAAGAATCAATTGCCGAACGCCGCCGGATTCAGACCGAGGCGGAAAGCTCACGCGAGCTGCCGATGTTCCAGGCCCGCTAGTCCTGGCGGGATGCTGACAGCCTTCTTCGGCATCCCGTCGCCAGGCTGACTCGCACGTACAGCCTGGCAAAGCCTTCTCGTTCCATCAGTCATTACACCGAAATTCCCCAGATCTGTTTGGCCGCCAAACCGATCGCATAGCTCACGCTGACGGCTACGGTAATGATGATCAGATTGAGCAGAATGCGGCGTTTCACGTCCATGCCGGATAAAAATGACAGGACCGTCGAAACAACAATCACCATGATGCCGGCAGTCACGACAGAAAACAGCGCATCCTGCGCACCGACCAAAACCGGCAGGACCGGTATCAGTGCTCCCGTGATATAAGCCAGCCCTACGACCACGGCCGATCCCAGCGGCGATTCTTCCATCGGCGTCACGTCCGATTCTTCTCCCAAGAACACTTTTCTTGCCAGTTCCGTCGACTTCACTTCCTTTTCACTGTTCAGGGCTAAAAAGGCTCCCGCCGCCATGGAGAGGGCGCCGGCCATGGCGGTTGTCGAGGCCGCGATCAAGACCATCGTCGCGCTCCCGAAGGCGCCGAAGAACCCGCTCACCGCGCCGAGAATCTCCACCAAGCCGTCGTTCAGTCCCAGAAAGATATTTCGGATCCGTTCCGGGTTGATCTTCCGCTTCGTCAGTTCCGTGACGAGCACGTCCTCGTGCTTGAACTCGTCCATCAAGATGCCGCGCAAGGCTTCGCCGAGGGGTTGGCCTTGGTACTCTTTCCACAACGCCAGATATTTCCGCACGCCGTGCACTTCGATCGCTTCGAGCACCAGATGCACGGCGGTCGATCCAAACAGTTTGCAGACGAATATCATGACGGACAGCTTGATCCGCCGTCCGAGATTCAGCTCGTTCAGATCGCGGTGAAAGAACTTTTGCCAGAATGCCAGGTGCGTCGTCTCAACGGTGATCAACTCATTGAGCGTGTGGTGGACATCAGGCTGGGTGACGTCGCGCAGCGCTTTGTAGAGCGAGAGATCGAATAATTCATCGAGCACCAGCTGCTCTGCCAGCTTCGGGTCATGAGTGGGAGAGGGTGTGGCCATCTCGTGGATGTAGGAGAACCGGCAAAACATTACCGATCGGCCCTGCCCGGCCGACAAACCAAGGACCGCTCAAACATGTACGGTCAGGTGATGAGAAAGTAGGTGCCAAGGCCGACCGCTACGAGCAGGGCGACGCTCAGCAACATCTTCTCATGCCCGCACATCCCTTCCTGGGCTTTGCAGGTCGCCAGGGAGCACATGATTGACATGGCAGCCTCCTTTTCTTAAGAGGTTATTGAAACGATACGCCGCTCGTGAAGCGGAGTCAACGGCCGTTTCTTCACCGCTGGAATGTTCTGTGAAACGGATGTGAGGAAGGGAACTTTCGCGATGGTGAAAACGAACGGCGGCTCAGCCGAATGTGACCAACAGACGGACGAGCCGCCATGGATGACAGGCGGTGGCTACCGGCAATTGGGAGGGGGGCTGTTTCCGAAAACTTGTTTCAAGTTCGTCCACCGTTCAAATTCTCCCGGTGAAAGATCGCGTGCTCCGATGCTGCTCGACTTGGTGGACAACTTGACCCATTCATCGTACATCGCACATTCCTGGGCCGATGCCGCCGGAAGCCTGGATTGAGATTCTCTCGATGCATTACCCGCATCGACTGGAGCGGGAACCGGCGATTTCGAGTTGAACTCCGGCGCTTCCGGAATCGTGCTGAAGCCTTCCTTGTCGGATTGCTGAAGCGGATGGCAACCGGGGCGCGGCTGATCGGAGTAGACGTCTCCCGGGCAGACGTACAGTGCGGCGGCAATGACGATGGTTTCCAGCATGGGGGCCCTCCATTTATTCAGAACTATGCCATTCACCCTAGCATGGGTTCACCCCGCCAGGAAGCAAAACTAGGTGTTTTGCAGGATGATGAATGGGATGGCCGGGCGCGCTGCTCAACGCTCTTTATTTACTCGAATCAAGGATCGCCTGCTTTGTTTCATCCAGGTGTTTTTGCAGGTAGGTCATGAAAGGGGTACCGCCCGTTCCCACGGCCGTGGGGTTGCCGGCGTAGGCCTGATGCTGGCGATGAATGTAGCTATCGGCATAGCTGATGTGAGTCTCGCGGAACTGCGCGAGTAAATCGACACAGGCGCAGTAGGCGGTCCAGAGTTCGGAATGGCGGAATTTTCGGTCGCGAACATAGCCGGAGAGCAGCGGTCGACCCAAGTCGTCAGTCGCCTGTTCCAGGATCTGCAGGAACGAACGGTGACGCGGCGGCATGTAGTCTCGCATTTCTTGGAGGTAGACGGTGAGCGGGTCCGGCGCATGGGCGATGCCGAGCCCGGCGTCGAGGCATGGCACGATCGAGCTTTGCGCGCCGGTTTCGCCGCGGAACTGCCGCGGCTGGGCGGCATCGGACTGGATGCTTTCGTACAGGAGTCCAGTCGGGAGCGCAGGACTGTTCTTCCATCCGTGGATGTAGGGCCGCACGCGGGTGTAGTAGACATAGGGATCGCAGCGCTCTTTCATGCGGAGCAAGGTATCGTGCATCGCCGTCTGGGCCGATGCCAGGGATGTGAGCCCGAGCAAGACCTCGTCCTCCTTGTCTTCCGCTGCACCCTTCATCGCCTGCAGAAGACCCGCCAGCCCCGGTCCCGCTTGCCGTTCGATCTGAATGTGGATGACGACGAACCATTCTTCATCCTGCCCGCCGAGAAAGTTCTGCAGCAGCACGATGTTGTCGAGCTGAATCGGCTTGGTCAGATCGAGCCTTCTCCAATTGTCGAGGGCATAGGACGCATAGGAGAGCACGGGCGGCCGGCCGAGCCGTTGGGCCACGTCGCACCAAGGTTGCGCCAGTTGCGGCGGTAGCGTCGCAGCCGGTTGGTCCGGTACTTCCCACACATACGCGTGCCCGGCGAACGAAAGAATTCGCATCGCGGCCTGGTAATCCACTGTGCCCCACGTTGCAGGAATAGAGGGGAGCAGGTGGCGTTGCTCATCAATGAACCGCCGGACTGTCCGCGCGCTCAGCAGCTTCGGTAGTTCATGCCCCAGATGGTTAAGAGTCGGGGAGTCCGGCAGATGTTCAAGCGGATCTTGGGGGAGAAAACCCTGTTCAGCTGAAATTTCGTAATCGGGGAGAGATGGAGGATGGAAGGTCGTCGATCTCATAGGAGCCTCCGGTATTCACCACCTCGGCACCTACGCTCACTCTACCACAGCTCACTCGATCTTGAATCATTGAGCGATCATTCTCCATCTGTACGAGGGGTGATCGAATCTGCCCTGCTCAACGCTGCGGCTCGACCGTAGGCAGAATGCTGAAAAGGTCGCCAGCGTCGTTCTCGCATCGCTCAAGCCCTCAACGTATCTAGGCTGTGCGCCTCGGACTTTCGCTCGCGCGGTCTTGCCTCCGCTCCATTCGCGGACGCAGGCCTGGCCGCCCACACCTGAAAGGCGCAGCGAGTTCCCGCTTCCTCAAGCGAGAGGGATACGTTTGGCCTGCTGGGACTTGCGAGGAGGCTCGTGCGCTTGCTTGAAAAACCGAAGGCCGCCTCAAATGAGGCGGCCTTCTTCTTTTTCGTCACAACGAGCAGGCCGAACAATGAATTATCTGAGCGGGTGGCGGTGAGCGGGCGCCCTGACGCGCGCAACGGAAGGGACCGCTGGAGGATGGGTGCAGTGAGCACGTCAGGGCTGTTCGCCGACAGGACCCGCTTTTACGTCCCCATTTCCCAGGATGCGAGATACTTCTTCTGTTCCGCCGTCAACGTATCGATGTTCACGCCCATGCCCGCCAGCTTGAGCCGCGCGATTTCCTTGTCGATGGCCGGCGGAACCGGATACACTTTCTTCTCGAGGTGCTTGTAGTTCTTCACGATGTATTCCGCGCCGAGCGCTTGATTGGCGAAGCTCATGTCCATGACGCTCGAGGGATGGCCTTCCGCGGTCGCAAGATTCACCAGCCGGCCTTCGCCCAGGAGGCTGACGCGATGGCCGTTTTTCTTGAGCGTAAACTCCTCGACCCCCGTGCGGACGACCCGCCGCTTCTTTGCCTGTTTCTCCAGCGCAGGAATATCCAACTCGACGTTGAAGTGGCCGCTGTTGCAAACGATGGCACCGTCTTTCATCACGGCGAAGTGTTCGCCGCGAATGACGTGGATATTGCCGGTGACGGTCACGAAGAAATCGCCGATCGGCGCGGCCTGCTCCATCGGCATTACACGGAACCCGTCCATGACTGCTTCCAAGCCCTTCAACGGATCGATCTCGGTCACAACGACATCTGCGCCCATACCCTTGGCACGCATCGCGATGCCGCGGCCGCACCAGCCGTAGCCCACGACGACCACGACGGAGCCGCAGACGAGACGATTGGTCGCGCGCACGATACCGTCCATTGTGGACTGACCGGTTCCATAGCGGTTGTCGAACATGTGCTTGGTATCGGCGTCGTTGACCGAGATGACCGGGAACTTGAGCACTTTCTTCTCGGCCATGCTGCGCAGGCGAATGACACCGGTGGTGGTTTCCTCCGTGCCGCCGATGACGTTTTTCAGCAGGTCTTTGCGTTTCGAGTGGAGGTGCGAAACGACATCGGCACCGTCGTCCATCGAGAGGTGCGGCCGATGGGCGATAGCGGATTCGATATGCCGATAGTAAGTGGCGTTATCTTCGCCCTTGATCGCGAAGGTCGGAATGCCTTCGTGTTGGACTAACGCCGCCGCCACGTCGTCCTGCGTGCTGAGTGGGTTCGAGGCGCAGAGCCGTACATCGGCGCCGCCGGCCTTCAGCGTGATCATGAGGTTGGCGGTTTCGGTCGTGACGTGGAGGCATGCGGTCACTCGCACGCCCTTGAACGGCAGTTGCCGCTTGAATCGCTTCCGAATCAGCCGCAACACCGGCATGGTGGCTTCGGCCCATTCGATTTTGAGTTTGCCTTGGTCGGCCAGCTTGATATCTCTCACGTCGTAATCCACGGAATCCTCCTTCTAAAGAACGTCAGTCGTCATTCGCAGTCAAGAAAAGGGGGGGCGAGTTCTGCAACCCGCCCCCCTTGGTCTTAGCCTTGACCTCGACCTGCTCAGTTACAGGCCTGCTTCTTTGCGCAGCACATTGGCTTTGTCGGTCTTTTCCCAGGTGAACTCCGGTTCGTTCCGGCCGAAGTGGCCGTAGGCCGCGGTCTTCTTGAAGATGGGCCGGCGGAGTTTCAGATGCTCGATGATGCCGCGGGGCGTCATCGGGAAATGCTTGCGGACGAGTTTGTCGAGATTGTCGACCGACACCTTTTCCGTATTCTTGGTGTCGACGAGTACGGACACGGGATCGGCGACGCCGATCGCATAGGCGAGCTGCACCTCGCACTTATCGGCCAAGCCTGCCGCCACGATGTTCTTGGCGATATACCGGGCCATGTACGAGGCGGAGCGGTCGACTTTTGTGGGATCTTTGCCGGAGAAGGCGCCGCCACCGTGGCTGCCATGGCCGCCGTAGGTGTCGACGATGATCTTGCGTCCCGTCAAGCCCGTGTCGCCCATCGGCCCGCCGACGACGAACCGGCCGGTCGGATTGATGTGATGCTTCACGCTGGCCGGGTCGTAAAGGCCCTTCGGCATGACCGGCTTGATCACTTTCTCCATGATCCCGCGCTCGATCTGCTTGTTGGTGACGTCCGGGCTATGCTGCGTGGAGACGACGATCGTGTCGATTCGCACCGGCTTGCCGTTGCGGTATTCCACGGTGACTTGCGATTTGCCGTCCGGACGGACCCAGTCGAGGATCTTTTTCTTCCGCACTTCGGCCAGCCGGCGCGTGAGCCGGTGGGCGAGCACGATCGGCATCGGCATCAGTTCGGAGGTTTCATTCGTCGCGTAGCCGAACATCAATCCCTGGTCGCCGGCTCCTCCGGAATCCACGCCCATCGCGATATCGCCGGATTGCTGGTGAATGGCCGTCAGGACGGAGCAGGTGTGGGAATCGAAGCCCCAGGAGGCATCGTTGTACCCGACGTCCTTGATGACCTGGCGGATGATGTCGGGAATCTCGACATAGGCTTTGGTGGAGATTTCTCCGGCGACAAACGCGATACCGGTGGTCAGGATGGTTTCGCAGGCCACACGGCTGTACTTGTCCTGGGCGATGATGGCATCCAGGATGCCGTCGGAAATCTGGTCGGCGATTTTGTCTGGATGGCCTTCGGTGACGGACTCGGACGTAAAGAGATAGTTGTTTCTCATTGGCTCCTCAGGGTTCGGTGAACAAGTATCGCTCGATCTCAGTAGGGATAAACGGCCCTGTGTGAGAAGGAGGTGGCAGCATGCAGAAAACTGGGGTGCATGATATCGAAAATGGCCTGATTTGTCCATTAGTTCAATAGTAGGGGCGCGCCGCTTTTCGCCGGGCGCGGTTGCTTGACAGCTCTTTTCCGGCACTTGTAAGATGCCTCGGTTTCATGGAATTCCCTCTCTGCTCTGCGACAGGGTAGGACCACTGTCCAGAAGGGACTGCCTCCCAGCGTACGATTGCCCTTGCCCAATCTGCCGCGCTCCCCGGGCCGTAGGGATTGTGTGCCTATTGATGCATAAGGAACGATTCACGCAATGAACAGTCAGCCCGAGACCATCTCTCAACAGGACGTTCCACGGCCTCCTGCTCCCGGCCTGGGATGGGAAGAGTTCTCCCGCGAGCTGGTCGAATTCTTTGCCTCGATCAAGCTGGCGATGTTTCTTTTCTTGTTCATCGCCGTCACCGCGACGATCGGGACAGTCATTCAACAGGGGGAGCGGCCTGAAACGTACATTCAAGAGTACGGCGAAAATACCTATCGCTGGTTTCTTCGGCTGGGATTTACAGACGTCTATCACACATGGTGGTTCACCGGCCTGCTCGGCCTTCTCTGTGTCAACTCGCTGACCTGCTTCTACAAGCGGTTTCCCGGAGTCTGGCGGTCGATGAAGCAGGACAAGGTCAGCGTGTCGCTGGCCTTTATCAAGGGGATGAAACAGCAGGCCGAAGTGTCGGTCAACGGGACGAAGGAATCCGTGGCGCAGCAGCTGGCGCAGCATTTCATCGAAAAGGGATATCGCGTATTAGCCAAGAACGACACCGGGGAGGTGACGCTCTATGCGACCAAGGGTGTGCTGGGCCGTGTCGGCGCGCACATGGCGCATCTGAGCGCAACGGTCATCGTGTTCGGAGGATTGCTGGGAACCTATTATGGGTTTCAAGAGTTCGGGGTCTGCCTGGAAGGGCAGACGTATCATATCCCGCGCGGTAATTTTGATTTGAAGGTGGACAAGTTCTGGATCGACTACCACGAAAACGGGTCCGTCAAATCCTACAACAGCACGCTGACTGTAGTGGAGGGTGGGCAGCCGAAGCTGACGAAAACGATTACCGTCAACGATCCACTCGTCTATAAGGGCATCTGGTTTTATCAGTCCAGTTATGGAGATGCCTGGGATCAGATCGAAGTGGCACGAGTGAACATCAAGGACAAGGACACGGAGAAGGTCGTCAAAACCATCGACCTGGAATGGCAGAAGGAGCAAACGCTCGCCGACCTGAACCTGAAGCTCTCGGTGACGGACTTCGTGGCGGATTTTGCGTTTAACTCCACGGAAAAGAAGGTGTATTCCAAGACCATCGAACACGCCAATCCGGCGGTCAAGCTGGCCGTGAATGAACGCAGCACGGTCCAAGCGACGCCGTGGATTTTCTATCAGTTTCCCGACTTGTTCGAGATCAAAGATTCGAAGTATCAGTTTGAGCTGATCGGATACAAACCGAGGAAGTACACCGGGCTCCAAATTGCCAAGAATCCCGGCATCAATATCGTATGGCTCGGCTCAACCATGATTGTCGTGGGGATTACCCTCTCGTCGTTCATCTACCATCGCCGGCTGTGGGCAAAGATTATTCCGGCCGGAGCGGGTGTTACGGTGCATATCGGGGGTACGACCCATAAAAGCCAGATCGATTTTCAAAAGGAATTCCGGAAACTGGCGGAGAAGCTCAGGACGTTCTCCGTCTAGCCGGCAGAGTGGGCAAAGCAGGTCTGTTTTGGGTATGATAGCAGGCAGGTAGGCAGCGGTTCGTGCGATGTGACAGACGGAGGATCCAATGGCCCGTTCACTTTTTCTCTTTGATATGACGTTTTGGCTGTATCTGGCCTCGCTCACCTTATACATCGCCTACTTGTTTGCCCGGCGTCCTTCGATGGCGCTGGCTCCCGCGGGACACCCAACCGAAAATTTCGATGAACGAGATGGGGCATGGGCCGCGCAGTTGGGACAAGTCGCGACGCTCGTCACCGTATTCGGTTGGATGGTGAACACCGGGGCTCTGTTGACCAGAGCGTTCGAGCGCATGCAGACGTCCGGGACCTTCGCACCCTGGTCGAATCAGTTTGAAGCGATGGCCTATGTGTCATGGGCCATTATTCTCGGATATGTCCTGCTGGAGCTGCGGTACAAGATCAAAGCGATCGGAGCCTTCGTCGTCGGCATCGGCTTTATCGCCATGGGTGCGGCGTCGCTGCTGCCCTATCGATATCAGACGGCTGAGCCGCTCGTGCCGGCGCTCAACAGCTACTGGATCTACATTCATGTGTCGGTCACGCTGACCAGCTATGCGGCGTTTGCCATGGCGGGCGGGCTCGGCGTGATGTATTTGTTCAAGGAGCGGGCGGAGCAGCGGGGCAGCCGATCGCGCTTTTATGCCGCGTTTCCCGATCTCGAAACGATCGATGAGCTGGGGTACAAGGCCATCATGATCGGGTTTCCGCTCCTCGCCTTCGGCATTATCCTCGGGGCCATGTGGGCGAACTATGCCTGGGGTGGATACTGGAGCTGGGATCCCAAGGAAACCTGGTCCTTGATCGTCTGGTTGATCTACGGGGCCTACATCCACGCCCGTATGACCCGCGGCTGGGAAGGCCGTCGGGCAGCCATTTATGCGGTCTTCGGGTTTCTAATGGTGATTTTCTGCTTCTGGGGCGTCAATTTTCTGTTGTCGGGTCTTCATGCCTACGCATAAGCAGGCCCGGGGTCTGTGGCACGGGGCAATGAGTGAGGATGTCCTCTCGCCCCTCGCCCCTCGCCAGGTGCCCAATGATTGACCAATCCGTCACCTCGTCTCCAGCCGCTCCGGTTTCCGGTCGGTCGCGCGTCCTGATCTTTATCGTGGGGGCGGTCATCTTCGCGGCGGTTTTCAGCATTGTCTGGATGCAAAGTGCGAAATACGAACCGCTGGCAGTAGGCAAGGAAGCGCCGGATTTCGCACTCACCGATCTCAACGACAAGCCCGTGAAGCTGTCCGACTATCGGGGGAAGGTTGTCTTCCTGAATTTCTGGGCGACATGGTGCAAGCCCTGCAAGGAAGAGATGCCGTCGATGGAAATCCTGAACAAGAACTTCCAGAAGGATGGGTTGGTCGTACTGGCTGTGAGCATCGATCGCGTGACCACGACGAAGGACATCCCGCCGTTCGTCAAGGGCATGAATCTGACGTTCCCCGTGCTGATCGATTCCTGGGGGAAGACCGACAAGCCGTACAAGCGCATGGGTGTTCCGGAAACCTTTATCATCGATCAGCAAGGTGTGATCCGTGAGATTGTCATTGGCCCTCGGGACTGGACGAGGCTGGATAGCCTTCAGGTCCTGACCAAATTGCTCAACGTCACGCCGCAGGCAGCGGAGGGGAGCCCCAGCAAACCGGCGGGGAGCCAGGGATGAGCCGAGTGGGCATCTTCATGGCGGTGCTATGGATGTCGGCCGGACTGGCCACGTCCTTCACGCCGGTCGGTTCGGCCGATGCAGGCGCGTGGGTTCCCGCCGCGCAGCGTGGTGCCGTCAAGTCAGGAGATGCCGCGCCGAACTTTCAGTTGCGCGACATGAACGGCCAGCTGGTGGCGCTGTCGGACTTGCGAGGGAAAGTGGTGTTGTTGAATTTCTGGGCGACCTGGTGCGGGCCTTGTCGAATCGAGATGCCGGCTATGGAACAGCTGTATCACACCTATCCACGAAGCGATTTCGAAATCCTGGCCGTCTCGACCGATGCGCAAGGGGTGGCGGTCACCCGGCCGTTTCAGCAAGAGAACCATCTGACTTTTCCCATCCTTCACGACGCCGACTTCCGCGTCGGACTGGCCTATGGCGCGCGCGCGTTGCCGATGACGTTCATGGTCGATCGACAGGGGGTTGTGCGGCAGCAAATATTCGGTGCTCGTGACTGGGGGGCTCCCGAAGCGCATCAGCTGATCCAAATGCTGATCAAGTCGTAACGCGCGAGGCCATGTCGCAATCGATCACGCATATTTCGTTGGTCGCGGCCTTCTCGGCCGGGTTGCTCTCGTTCGTGTCTCCTTGCGTGCTCCCGCTCGTGCCATCCTATATTTCATACATCACCGGGCTTTCGATCGAACAGCTGACCGACGCCGGTGCCCGGTCGAGGTTCAAAGCGGCCATCGTGGTCAATGCCCTGCTGTTTATCGCCGGCTTCTCGGTGGTGTTCATCGCGTTCGGCGCCTCCGCCAGTCTGATCGGGCAACTGTTGATCACCTATCAGGACCACATCCGCCGTATCGGCGGCGTACTGATCATTGTGTTCGGTCTGTATCTGCTGGGGGTTCTGAATATCAACTTCCTTCAAATGGAGCATCGATTTCAGTTCCGCAACAGGCCTGTCGGTTACCTGGGTTCCTTCCTCATCGGCATTGCGTTCGCAGCCGGGTGGACCCCCTGCGTCGGGCCGGTTCTTGGGACGATTCTGCTGTATGCCAGCACGACCGATTCGTTGTTGAACGGCGTGCTGCTGCTGACCTGTTACTCCTTGGGATTGGGGCTGCCGCTGTTTTTGACGGCTCTAGGCGTCGATCGCTTTCTGGCTTATTTCAAACAGGCGCGGGCATATTTATGGGGCGTGTCGACGGTCAGTGGGGTCTTGTTGGTCGTTGTCGGCGTGATGATCTATGCCAATTCGCTGACGATGATCACCAGCTTTCTTGAGCGGGCTGGAATCGGTTGGTATCTCGGCCAGTAGTGGCGTTGAAAAGTCCTTCCAGCGTTCTTCTCAGTCGTCCAGTTCCTTTTTCTCGACCTTGCGGTGAATTATTTTGAGCCGCGCTGAGCATTAGCGCAGCTCAACGCTCGCCGAGTCCTTCCTTCGAAATTCAACACTCGTTACGTAGTGTTAGCACCAGGCGCCGAGACGGCAGCTGACAAATCCCTGTCCGAATGTGAGTGCGGAGGGGATTCCGATTGAGCCTGTTGAGAGCGTGGGGCCAAAGCCATTGGCAGCGACGGACCGGTTTTGTGAGGTGGCAGCCGTTGAGGTGTCCGTAGAAGATGCAGGATCCGGCTTCTTGGCCAAGAGCGTAGTGGGTTTCGCCCCGCTGATTTTGGCGAGGAGCTTGGCTCCTTCACCGGAATGGGTGCTGTTCGGGTATTTTTGCGCGAGCAGGGTCAGTTGTTCACTGGCCCAATCGTCGGCACCGAGGTCATGGTAGCTGAGGGCGAGAAAATACAGAGCGTCGGGTGCGACAGACTTGTCCGGGTACACTTTCATGATCTGCTCAAAGCGGTGTGCGGCTGCCAGATACGACTCTCTGCGGTAGTAGAATTGTCCGACGAACAGGTGCATTTGTGCGATGAGGTCGTGGCAGTCCCGGATTTTCTGTGTCGCCTGCCCGTCATACCGGCTTCCAGGGAAATCTCTCCGGAGCCGCTCGAATGATTCGATGGCTTTCTGGATCGGCTCGGGATCGCGATCGATTCCCTTTGCTCGATTCATCTGGCTTTCGCCGATCCGAAATGCCGCATAGGGGGCGAGGGTGTGGTTGCGATGAAGATCGAGGAAGTGGTTATACTCGACGATCGCTTCAGCGTATTCCTCTTTGTCAAAGAAGGCTTCCCCCCGCTTCATGATGACGTTGGGGTCGTAATTCTTTTCAATCGTATCGCCGAGGAAGATCGATTCGTCGGTCCCGCTCAGCGCCTTCTTGCCCGATGGGTCGGTGTTTTTGGGTGTGCTCGAACAAGCCATCAGCAGGCACAGCGATACCGCACCCAAAGCAAAAGAGACGCTCCTGAAGTGCGGCCAAGGCGGTAGAAATGTCGGTCGGGGTACCATAGAATAGCGTGCCTATTTTGTAGCAGGAGGCCAGACCAAAAGCAATGTATTAGCCTCTTGGGTTGACCCCTGTCCTCCTGAGACCTATAATCCCGCCGGCATAGTCTAACCCTTTGGCATTTCAGCGATGATACGGACGAAAATCATTGGAACAGGTTCCTATCTTCCGGAGCGAGTGGTCTCCAATAGGGAAGCGGTTTCTGCGCTCGGCATTGATCCAAAGAGCGTCTTGCGTCTGACTGGGATTGAAGAGCGGCGCTGGGCGGCTCCTCCGGAGGCCTCCTCCGATCTGGCGCTTGGAGCTGCTCAGCAGGCATTGCAGGCGGCCGGGTTGCCGGTCTCCGCGATCGACGCGATTCTGCTTTCGACGACCTCTCCCGACATGGCCTTCCCGTCGACGGCCTGTCATCTGCAACGGAAATTGGGTTGTTCCAGCATACCGGCTTTCGACGTGGCTGCTTCCTGCTCCGGGTTTCTGTACGGACTTTCGATGGCTGATGCCATGATTCGCAGCGGCCAGGTCACGACCTGTTTAGTTGTTGCCGCGGAGGTCAAGTCGCGTTCTCTGGATCCGGCAGATGCCGATACGGCGCTCCTCTTCGGGGATGGCGCTGGTGCGGTTGTCGTGCAGGGGGAGCAGGGGGCCGGTCAGCCTAGCCGAGGGCTCTTGGGCGTTCGCCTGCACTCGGACGGTTCGCAGCACCATCTGATTCGTGTTGCGACAGGAGGATCCCGTACACCAACGAGCTTGGAGTCGGTAAATAGCAAAGGCCATGCGCTCCGGATGCAGGGCGCACCGCTCTTTCGCCTCGCTATCAGGCGGCTTGAACAGGCTATTCGCGAGATCCTCAAAGAGTTCGGCGTGGAACTGCGCGATGTGGCGCAATTCGTACTGCACCAGGCCAACGGGCGCATTCTTGCTCAGCTCACGAAGCGTCTGGGCGTTTCACCGGCATTGGTCTGCTCGGTGATCGGACGGTACGGTAACACGTCCTCTGCATCGCTTCCCATCGCGCTCGACTCGGTGGTGCGGGCCGGCCACGTTCGACCGAACGAGGTCCTCCTGCTCGGCAGCTTTGGTGGAGGGCTGACCTGGGCGACCGGGCTCATCCGGTGGTGAAGCCGGATGTTCATCGGGCCGTAATACGTTCTTCGTTCTCCGTCAGCACCGTTATGAGAATGAATCAGCATTTTACCGGCAGAGGAGCAACGCGATGATGTTTGGTTTGATTCCCAGGGAAGAAGCCTTCTTCGAACTGTTCAAGAAGGCCGCGCACAACATGATCGAAGGCAGTCGTCTCTTGAAGGAGATGATGGAGAATTTCCATGCCCCGGTCGATCAAGCCAAACAAATCAAGGAAGTCGAGCACGTCGGTGATGGCATCACCCATGACATTGCCCGCCGATTGAACCAGACCTTCATTACGCCGATCGACCGGGAAGACATCCACGATCTGGCCAGCGCACTGGACGATATTCTCGACGTGACGGAAGCGATCGCCGACCGATTTGTTCTGTATAAAGTGACGAAGCCGACGGAGATGGCCGTGAAACTGGCAGATATTCTTCATCAAGCTTCGGTGGCGGTCGGGCGAGGAGTGGATCGTCTGGGGCTGCCCCATCCCGACATTAAGGAGTGCAGCGTGCAGGTCAATAGTTTGGAGAATGAGGCGGATCGTGTTTCGCGTGATGCGATCTCCGCGCTCTTTGAGAGAGAAACCGATCCCATGGCCGTCATCAAGTGGAAAGAGATTTACGAGAACTTCGAAGCGGGAACCGATCGGTGCGAAGACGTGGCCAATATTCTTGAACGCATCGCGCTCAAACATCACTAAATGATTCGCGTGGCGTGAGGCCAGAGGCTATAGGCCATGGATTGCGGAAGTTATAAACAACGACCTCTTACCTTTTGCCCATGGCCTTGCGCCTCGTACCTGCCCGGAGGGCCATGCCTGAACTAACCGGAATGTTGCTGGTCGTGGTTGTGCTGGCCCTGCTGTTCGATTTTTCAAACGGGTGGCACGACAGTGCAAATGCCATCGCCACCGTAGTCTCGACGCGCGTGGTGAGCCCGTTTGTTGCCGTCATTGGGGCCGGGGTTCTGAATGTCGCCGGTGCCTTCATGTCGACGGCAGTGGCGAAGATGGTGGGAGCAGGAATCGTCGATCCCGCCTCCGTGACCCAGCAGATGGTTGCGGCGGCGTTGGCTGGGGCAATCTGCTGGAACCTGCTTACGCTCATGCTGGGGCTGCCGACCAGTTCGTCTCACGCGCTGATCGGCGGGCTTGTGGGAGCGGCGGTAACCCATGGCGGGTGGAGTACGGTGAAACTGTCTGGTCTGCGTTCCGTGCTCGAGGCCATGGTGCTTTCGCCGTTTTTCGGGTTCGCGATCGGGCTCTCTTTCATGGTGCTGATCAGTTGGATGTGTTTCCGAGTCACGCGTTCCGTGGCCACCCGTCTCTTCAAAAGACTCCAGTTGATCTCTGCCTGCTTCATGGCATTCAGCCATGGGGCGAACGATGCGCAGAAAGCCATGGGCATCATCACGCTGGCCCTGCTGTCTGCCGGCCAGATTACGTCGGGCGAGGTTCCCACCTGGGTTATCGGCGCCTGTGCGGTGGCGATGGGGTTGGGAACAGCAGTCGGAGGTTGGTCGATTGTGCGGACACTCGGCATGGGCATCGTCAAGCTGGAGCCGGTGCATGGATTTGCCGCTGAGACCGGTGCCGCAGCGGTATTGATGGTAACCGCCCACATCGGATTGCCCGTCAGCACGACCCACACCATCACCTCGTCCGTGATGGGCGTCGGCGCGATCAAACGATTGTCCGCAGTGCGTTGGGGAGTCACGAGAAGAATTCTGTATGCCTGGCTGTTTACTCTTCCGGGCGCCGCGCTCCTCTCCACGTTGATCTATCTGATCATCGCTCGAATTGCGTAATCTCAAACGGCCGTATCAGGCCGGCAAACGAACGACAAAGCGGCTGCCGGTCGGCTTGTTTGCCTCGACAAAGACTTGCCCCCCGTGTCCCTCCACGATGTGTTTCACGATGGCTAATCCCAGGCCGGTCCCTCCCAACTCGCGGGAGCGGGCCTTATCCACCCGATAGAACCGTTCGAACACCCGGGGGCGATCCTGTTCGGGAATGCCGATGCCCGTGTCGGCAACACTCAACTCGATCCCATCGTTCTGAACCTCGGTCTTGGTTTTGACCGCCGGGATCCGGCGCGCCGCAACCGTGATTTGTCCACGCTCAGGGGTATATTTGATCGCATTGTCGATGAGGTTGGCCAGGACTTGTACCAAGCGCTCTTGGTCGCCGTTGATGAGCGGCAGATCGGATGAGACCTGCGAGATCAGCTGATGCTGTTTCTTGTCCGCGAGCGGTTTGATCATCGCGATCGTCCGTTCGATGACGGATCCGATGTGCAACGGCTCATGCTTGAATTGAACCTGGCCGGACTCGATCTTGGACAGCTGCAGAAGATCCTCCAGGATCAAATTGAGCCGGTCGCTCTGTTTCAAGATGATGTCCAAAAAACGCACGCTCGTCTCCGGATCGTCCTTCCCGCCGTCCAGCAAGGCCTCGACGTAGCCCTTGATTGAGGTCAGCGGGGTTCTGAGCTCGTGCGACACGTTGGCGACGAAATCCTTTCGGATTTTTTCCAGCCTCCGGAGTTCGGTGATATCGTGGAAAACGAGGACCACGCAGGCTTCGTTGTCCTGCTGGCCTCCGGCCACGGAGGCCTCGACGTGGAGGCACCGCCCGCCCGGGGCGAGGATGATCTCGTCTTCCAGGCCGGCTCTCGTAGCCAGCACGGTCGAAACCAGCTTATTCAACTCGGCATGTCCGAAGATATCGGAAGACTGGCGTCCGCGCGTTTCGGCTCTGGTCACCCCGAACATCCGTTCCAGAGCCGGATTGACCTGGAGCACACGGCCTCGGTAGTCCAGCACCATGACGCCTTCGACCATCGAGGTGAGCATCGCCAGCAGCTGAGAGCGGTCTTCGGAGATTTCATCGATTTTTGATTTTAACTCGTCCGTCATGTGATTGAGCGTGTCGGCCAGCAGCCCGACTTCGTCGCGCGACGTAGTCTGGATGTGGACGGTCCGGTTGCCTGACGCGAGTTCGCGAGCCGCGGTCGCCATATCTAAGAGGGGTTTGGTCAAGCTTCTGGCAAGCCAGACGCTCAGGCCGACCGCGATGAGAAAGGCGCTGAGGAACGCGAGCGTCAGATTGCGTTTGAGTTTGGCGAGCTCCATGTCGAGCGTTCTCATCGGAAGCCCGATCCGCAGGTAGAGGGGTGGGGAGGTGTGGGTCGGCTCGCTCAGGCGTACGGCTCGGTACAGGGTGCGTTCACCGGTTGTATGGCTGGCGCGCAAGTCCGTGCCGAATCCGGTGGCCACGGCCTGTTCGATCTCCGGCCTCGTACGGTGATTTTCGACGGCTGGCAAGTCGCGGTCCTGGACGGAGCTGTCAGCCAGGACCCGGCCGGTGGAGTCCACCAGTGTCACGCGGGTCAGGGCGCGCTGGCTCAGTTCTCGAACGATCATTTGCAGTTCCGGCGTCGCCGGAAGAGCGGTGAGAATGGGCCGCAGTTCAAACGCGATCAGGTTGCTTCGGACTTCAAGTATCTGGCTCGACTGAGCCAGTTGCTGTTCCTCCAGGGAGCGGGCAGCCAGGATTCCTGCGATCGTGAATCCGCATAGCAGAGCGAAGAGTGTGGCAAGAGTCACTTTCCAGCGGATTGAGAGGGTCATGGTTGCGGTGCGGGGTGAGAGGGAAGAGGTCAAGCGTCACCCGCCAGATCTTTCAATTTATAGCCCAGCGATTTGACGGAAAGAATGGCGTCGTCGAGGAGTGCGATTTTCTGCTTGAGCCGTCGGACATGGACATCGACAGTTCTTGTCGTTCCGAAGTAGTCATAACCCCAGACATGATTTAAGAGCACTTCCCTCGTCAAGACGCGGCCTGGATTGCGCAACAGATGCTCCAGGAGGCCGAATTCTTTGGCCGTGAGCGGGATATCCTTGCCGTTCACCACCACTTCATGGCGGGAGAGGTCGAGCGTAAGCGGGCCGTATCGATAGACCGTTTGATTCTCCTGCTGGCTGCGGTCGAGGCGGCGAAAGAGGGCTTTGATGCGTGCGACCAGCGCTTTGGGGCTAAACGGCTTCGTGACATAGTCGTCGGCCCCGAGTTCCAAGCCGATGACGGTGTCGGACTCTTCGGCCTTGGCCGTCAGCATGATGATCGGCAGCATCGCGGTTTCCGGAGCGGATCGGAGCCGTTTGCAGACTTCAAGCCCGTCAATTTCAGGCAGCATGAGGTCGAGAACGATCAGATCGGGCTTGTCCTGTCTTGCGCGGCTCAAGCCCTCAGGACCTGTCGCGGCCGTCACCGTACGAAACCCTTCCTTTTCGAGATAGAGCTTGACCAGTTGGAGAATATCGCGCTCGTCTTCGACGATGAGGATCTTTTTGGAAGGGGCGCTCGCCATGGCAGGTGACTCCAGCCTACGGGGGAGGTGGTCTGCTGTCAAGACGGTCGCGCTGAGGATGGAGGTATCGGCTCAGAGGGTAAATCTGTTGACGCAGCCGGGGGGAGTCACGTAATGTGACTCTGCTATGTTTGCTGAGGGAGAGGTGGCCGGGATGAAGATCTATCTTGCCAATCCACGCGGGTTTTGCGCCGGAGTCGACCGGGCGATCGACATCGTTGATTTATCGCTCAAAAAATACGGGGCTCCGATCTATGTGCGTCATGAAATCGTCCATAGCCGGCATGTCGTGAATTCGTTGCGTCAGAAGGGTGCCGTGTTCGTGGAAGAGCTGGGCGAGGTGCCCGAAGGCTCCGTCGTCATTTTCAGCGCGCATGGCGTTGCCAAATCGGTGTGGGATGAGGCGAACCGTCGCCGGCTGCACGTCATCGACGCGACCTGTCCTCTGGTCATCAAAGTTCACAACGAAGTCAATCGCGACTATACCCAGGGGTACGACCTCATTCTGATCGGTCATGCCGGCCATCCGGAAGTGATCGGAACGCTGGGGCAAATTCCTGACAAGTTTCATCTGGTGTCGTCGGTGGAGGATGTCGAGAAGCTTCAAGTCGAGAATACGACGAATCTGTCGTATGTCACGCAAACGACGTTGAGTGTCGATGAGTGCCGGGATATTGTGGGCGCGCTCCACAAACGATTCCCGCACATCAAAGGGCCGCATCAGGAAGACATCTGTTATGCGACGCAGAACCGACAGAATGCGGTCAAGGAGCTGTCCAAGCTCGTCGACGTCATCCTTGTCATCGGCTCGCCCAACAGCTCCAATTCCAACCGTCTGCGTGAGTTGGGAGAGCACTGCGGGATCGATTCGTACTTGATCGACTCGGCCGCTGATATCAATCCGGCCTGGCTCAAAAACGTGAAAGCCATCGGGATTACTGCCGGTGCCTCGGCCCCCGAAGTCCTCGTGGAGGAAGTCGTCGCCTATTTGAAGACTCATGGGACAGCCGAGGTTGAAGATCTGACTGTTATCGAGGAAGATGTCGAATTTCTTCTCCCCAAGGAACTCATCACGATCGAATCCTCAGGGAAATCCGTTACCACTTCGGCAGGGTAACGCTCTCGCCGCGCTATAGTCCGCCGGTCCCCAAATATTGTAGGTCTCCCTGTCTGTTCCCACTACGGGCGGTGTTTTCCTTTGATTTCCATGTGCAGCCTGTGCTACAAAATCCACCCGTGATATCCCCGCGTGTACTCCCCCAAAAGATCCCTAGAGAAGGAGAGATTCATGTACCTCAAGTCGCTTGAGATGCTGGGGTTTAAGTCGTTCGCCGAGGCCCGCATCGAGTTTCCCAATGGCGTGACGGCCATCGTGGGGCCGAACGGGAGCGGCAAGAGCAACGTGGTGGACGCCATCCTCTGGGTGCTCGGCGAGCAAAGTACCAAGACCCTGCGCAGCGAAAAGATGGAAGACGTGATCTTCAACGGGACGGAAGTACGCAAGCCGCTGGGGATGGCTGAAGTGTCGCTGGTGATCAGCGGGCTGGATCAATTGAAGGTCGACAGCCAGTCCGGTTTACCCAGCCAGCTGGCGGAGTATCAGGATCTCATGATTACACGCCGTCTCTACCGAAACGGTGACAGCGAGTACCTCATCAACAAAACCCTCTGCCGATTGAAAGACGTCCGCAGCGTATTGATGGACACCAGGGCAGGCACCAAGGGGCATACGGTGATCGCTCAGGGGCAGATCGACCAGATCCTCAACGCCTCGCCGCAGGATCGCCGGGAATTGATCGAAGAGACCGCCGGCATCATCCGGTACAAAAAACAAAAAGCGGAGGCCCTGCGAAAGCTCGATGCCACGCAGCAGAATCTGTTGCGCGTCCGCGACATCATCGCCGAAGTCAAGAAGCAGCTGAACTCCCTCGACCGCCAGGCGCGCCAGGCGCGCTCCTACCAGGTGCTCCAGCAGGAGGCACGTTCGCTGGAGATTCAATTGTTGACCAACGACTATCGAACATTGCGCGCATCGCTCGCCAGCCTTGAGCAGGAATTAGAGGTCTTGTCCGGTCAGGAATTCGAACAAGCCGCCGAGCAGGCGCGGTGTGGCGCCGAGCTCGAACGTTTCCGGCTGGCCATCGCCGAGGCCGGTGCCGTCATCGGCGAGCGGCGCGATGAACTATCGAGGATCGAGCAGCAACAGGCGCAGGCCTTGACCGCGGCTGAAGTCGAACGTCACCGGAGCGACATGTATGAGGAGCAACGAGTCCAGGGCGGTCTGGAACTCGAGAGGTTGACGCAAGCACAGGAGCAGGTGAAAGCAGCGGAAACGGAGTTGGTCGCGGCGCTTGAGACGCTGGAGCGGGATTTGGCGGAGCGTGAACAGGTGCTTGCCGGGCTTGATCATGAGATGAAGTCCCTCTTGCATCAACGGGCCGCTGCAGTTCAGGAGGAAGAGCGGGGACGGCTCGACGTGCTGAACCTGGCCATCTTGGTCGCGAATACCGAGCAGAGCCTGTCGCAACTGGCATTGCGTGCGCAAGAGATTGCGGAACGTGACGGGCGCCTGGCCCGTGAACGCGAAGAGGTCCAAGCCCAACATGACTCGACAAGAGAGAAACGCCAGGCGCTGGAACAGGCCTGTCGGGAGACTGAAGCGGTTGTGAACGATCTCCGTCTGCGGCAGCAACAGGTGGAAGAGAAAACAGCAGAGAATACTGCTGAGCTCACCGGTGTGGATCAACGGTTGTCGAGTCAATCGGAAGAGTTGGCTGCGGTGGACTCCCATCTGCGCGCGCTCCAAGGAGTATTGCGGGAGGATATGGGATATGGACGGTCCGGCGACGAAGAATCCACTGCGCTAAAGACGTGTGACGGGGTGCATGAGGCTGTTGCCGAATGGCTTGTTGTGCCGTCCGGCTTGGACCGAGCCGTTGAAGCCTGGTTGGGCGAGCGAGTGCGCGGTTGGTTCGTCGATAGTCCTCAAACCGCCGCGCGTGCGATCGCCTTCCTGATGGGAAAGGACCTCGGACGAGGCACCTTTATTCCGGAGTCTCCGCGTTGGACTGACCCCGTTGCCGGATCCGCCGGTTGGTGGCAGCCCATTGCCGGACAAAGCGGGGTCATCGGGCGGGCCGTCGATCTCGTTGGGGTAGAAGGACATCGTGATGCCGCGCGCGATTATCTGTTCGATCGCGTGGTATTTGTCGAGTCCCTCAGCGATGCGATGCAATTGTGGGAGCAGCATACGTGGTCTGCAAATGATGGTCCGACGTTCGTGACCCGTGAGGGAGAGGTATTGGATGCCGCGGGTGTGGTGACCGGCGGGCAGGTCAGTTCGACAGGCGGATTGCTGCAACGGCGTCGAGAAGTGCTGCAGTTGGAGTCCCGGCAGACCTCACTGAAAGACTCTGTCGAGGATGCCCGCCGAAGGCGAGAGCAATTGCTGGCGGAAAGTCAGTCGTTGCGCGAAGAAGGGCGTCGGGTTGCCGAAGCCTTGCGCGAAAGCGAAATGCGAGGGCTTTCACTGCATAAGGACGTGGTGGGGGCGCAGCAGCTGCTCGGCGATTTGACCCAACGGATCGAGGCGTTGATGGGCGATGCGCAGCGCGGCTCGCTTGAAGTCCAGCGACTCGAGCAGGAAGCCCGATCCGGCCATGCGCAGCTTGCTCAGTGGATTGCGGAGAAGGCCGGCCAGGAAGGTTCGCTCCAGGCCGTGCGGGCCCGTATGGCTCAAATGGATCAAGGGATGCAGGGACTGCAGCAGCGGCTTACCGAGGCTCAGTTGGCTGTGCAAGATCTTCGTACGACACGCGAACACCATGGAAGCAATTTGCAGCGGATTCGTCAGGAGCAACAGGAGGCCGTCGGCCGGATCGAGACGTTGCGCCGGCAGCTGGAGGCGCTGCACTCCTCTTTGGAACAGTGCGGCACAGAACGAGAGCGCCAGGAACGTGTGTGCCGTGAATTGGGGCAGTCGGCGGAGCTGGTGAAAGGCCGGTTGATCGAAGCACAAGAACAGCAGGCGCAAAGCATGGCACAAGCGCACTCAGTCGAAGAGAGCATGGAAGCCGTGCGGAAGGCCGTGTCAGGCTTGCGGGAAACGCGCATGAGTGTTGAAGTGAAACGAGCCGAGGTGCGGACGCAATTGGGAACCGTGGAGTCCACGCTGTCCGGCACCTACCAGGTCGATCCTCTCTCCTTGATTCAAGTTGCTGCCGCGTCGACTGAGACCGAGACCGCGCCCGGCGGGGAAGAATCCGCTCTCGCGATGCCGGAAGACGAACTCAGACAGCAACTTCAGAAGGTCCGGGAACGTCTCGATCGCATGGGGCCGATCAACTTGGCGGCGATCAACGAGCATCAAGAGTTAGAAGAACGGTACAAGTTTCTCTCCACGCAAGAACAGGATCTCTCGGCCTCGATCGGGTCCCTTAAGGAAATCATCCAGCGGATCAACCGAACGACGAAGGACATGTTCTCCACGACGTTCGCGGAGCTGCAGGAAAAGTTCGGGGAGGTGTTTGCGAAATTTTTCCCCGGCGGCCGGGCGGAGTTGCAATTGGTCGAGGTGCCGGTCGATGAGAATGCGGAAGGCAAAGGTCCTCAGGAGCCGGGTGTTGAAATTGTGGCGCAGCCGCCTGGCAAGCGGCTCAAGAATATCACCATGCTGTCGGGCGGTGAGAAGACCCTTACGGCGATGGCGCTGCTGTTTGCCAGCTTTCTGATTCGGCCGACGCCGTTCTGTATTCTCGACGAAATCGATGCCCCGCTCGATGAGGAGAATATCGGGCGATTTACCGCCGTCCTGTGCGAACTGGCCCAAGGGGCGCAATTCATGGTCATTACGCACAACAAGCGGACGATGGGCATTGCCGACTCGCTGTTCGGGGTCACGATGGAGGAGCCTGGAATCTCGAAGCTCGTCTCGGTCCGGCTGGGCGATTTGCAGCCGGCTTGAGGGAGGCTTTTGGCCGAAAACATTCGTACTTCAGAGGACTTCCGCATTCCGTTCGCTTGACTTCGGTCAGGCTGTCTGTTATATCCCGACGAATTAAAACAGTGAGTTCGCGCGGTTCGTTTCTATGCGATTCCGCGAATGGGTAGTTCTGCGAATGCGGAGCCCCGAGGTCTGGGTGCATAGCCTAAGATGACGATGAATCTGATTCGAACCATCCTCGATCGCCTTTCCGATAGCTTGTTCGTTTCGGCCCCGGAGAAATTGAGGGTCGCCTCCGATCTTTCCAGCCAGCCTCCCTTGCGGCTCGTTTCGGACAAATCCACAGCAGCCCCGGCTGCCGATTCTCCGGCTAGACGTGCGGCCGGTCAGATGGGCAGTCAGCTTGATGCCATCGATGATGCGGTCAGACGGAGCCAAGCATGGTTTTTCGCCAGACAGCATGCAACGGAGGGCTATTGGGTTGCCGAGCTCGAGGCCGATACGACGCTGACCTCCGAGTATCTCATGCTCCGGCGGTTTCTGGATCGGGTCGATCCTGAGCGGGAGCGAAAAGCCGTGCGCTATCTTCGCACGACCCAACTGCCTGACGGCGGCTGGCCGATCTATCATGGCGGGCCGTCAGAGATCAGCGCATCGGTCAAAGCCTACTTTGCCTTGAAGTTGAGCGGAATTTCGGCGGACGAGCCGTTCATGCTGCGCGCGCGCGATTGCATTCGCGCCAAGGGCGGTGTCGTTCAGGCGAATGTCTTTACGAAGATCGCGCTGGCACTGTTCGATCAATACGACTGGGAAGGCATCCCGCATATGCCGGTCGAACTGATGCTGCTGCCCAAGGGATTCTACTTCAATATCTATGCAATTTCGTATTGGTCCCGCGCTGTGTTGATCCCGTTGCTCATCGTGTTCGCGCACCGGCCGGTTTGCAAAATACCGCCGGAGCAGGGAATCGATGAGCTGTATCATATTCCGCGCAAGGAGATCCGCTACTGGAACTTTCCGCCCTTCAACAAGGATCAAAAGTGGTTTACGCCGCACAACCTGTTCGTGGCGTTGGATGCGCTGCTGAAGATCTATGACCGAATGCCGCTGATGTGGTTGCGCGAGAAAGCGCTTCATCGTGCCTCAACATGGATGTTGGAGCACATCAAGGGAAGCGGAGGACTGGGCGCCATCTATCCCGCCATGGCCAATTCGATCATGGCGCTGCAGTGTTTGGGATATCAGGTCGACGATCCGTTGGCGCGCAAGGCGCTTCAAGAGATCGAGGATCTGGAGGTGTACGACTCGGTCTCGATCGGGGAGCAGCGGGTGGAGACGCTTCATTTGCAGCCTTGCCATTCTCCGATTTGGGATACGTCCTTGCTCATGAATGCCCTGGTCGAATCGGGGATTGCACAGGATCACCCTGCGCTGCAACGAGGCGCAGCCTATTTGATGTCCCGCCAGACGAGAATGGTGGGCGATTGGAAATTCTCTTCTCCTCAGGCCGAACCGGGAGGCTGGTACTTCCAGCATGAAAACGAGCTCTATCCGGACGTAGACGATTCTGCCGTCGTGCTGATGGCGTTATCGAAAGTGAAGATGGGACAGCAGGCTGAGCTGCAGGATTCGATCAGGCGTGGCGCGGCGTGGGTCATGGCGATGCAGGGGTCGGACGGCGGCTGGGGCGCCTATGATAAGGACAACAATCGGATCGTCTTCAACTACATTCCCTTCGCCGATCACCATGCGCTGCTTGATCCCAGCACCGCGGACTTGACGGGACGTTGTCTCGAAATGCTCGCCGCACTGGGTTACGATCAGACCCATCCCGCCGTGGCTCCTGCCTTGGCATTTCTGAAGCATGAGCAAGAGCCTGACGGCAGCTGGTATGGCCGCTGGGGCGTGAACTACATCTACGGCACCTGGTCCGTGCTCGCAGGTTTGCGGGCGATCGGAGAAGATCTCTCGCAGCCGTACATTCGCCGTGCCGTTTCCTGGTTGGAGTCCAAACAGAATCCTGACGGCGGCTGGGGGGAATCCTGCCTGTCCTATGCGGAGACTACATCGTCAGGGAAGGGCGAGAGTACGCCGTCACAAACGGCATGGGCTCTCATGGGCCTGATGTCGGCCGGCATGACGGATTCATTTAGCGTGGCGCGCGGCATACAATTTCTTCTCCGCCATCAAATGAAGGATGGTTCATGGGAAGAAGTTCGTCATACCGGCACCGGGTTTCCGCGCGTGTTCTATCTGCGTTATCACTGGTACTGCCAGTATTTCCCCTTGTGGGCACTCGCCATGTATCGGAATCTGCGCACGCGCAATAAGATGCGGGCCGACGAAGTGCGGGACCAGATTCTAACGGCCGGGTGCTATCGGTCAGATCGTTGACCCATCAGCCGACGTCACTGGTCAGTGCTCGGCCGCTCGATGTTGGGTCTCAAGCAGACCCGGTCGCCTTGTTTGCCGCCACACGGTGGGAGTTGGCTGCGCTCTGTCGGGCCTTGCCGGTTGATCGATGGGAAAATGTCGGCGGCATGCGCTGTCTCGTGGGCCAGCAAGGCCGTCGCCCGTACTGGTTGATTCAAACGGGGATCGGGCCAGAAGCGGCAACAGCGGCTGCCGGCAAGGTCTTAAGCCATCAGCCGATGGCCTTGATCATCTCCGCCGGATTTGCCGGGGCGTTGACGACGGCTGCTGCGATCGGAGATCTGGTCATCGGAACGAGCGTGTGTGCCGGTGTGTATGACCGAACCTGGAAGCCGAGCACGGATGTGGCCTCGTGTGATCGCGCCGTTCGCGCTTCTGCAGAAGCGATTGCAGCGCAGCTCGGAATAGCTGCCCGCATTGGCCCAATTGTCTCGGTGTCTCGGGTGGTCTGTCGTGCCGAAGCCAAGCAAGCGATCGGTCGCCTCACGGGGGCGGTGGCTCTCGACATGGAGAGTGCAGCCTTGGCCGATGTCGCACACGCACAGGCCGTTCCATTCGCGGTTCTTCGAACCGTATCGGATCTAGCCGACGAAGAACTGCCGTTGGATTTCAATCTCTTTCTCGAGCCCAGGGGATGGCTGAAAGGGATCTGGAGCGTGGCTGCGCATCCATCGAGTGTGCTCGGTCTGAACCGGCTCAGGCGGCAGAGCCGCGTGGCTGCCGATCGGCTGGCGGCGAGTTATGCCGCATTTGCCGAAAAAGGATTCGGGCTTCCTCAATCGCATGAATCAGGAAGGACGCGATGATTGAACGTCTCGGAGTATGGGCCATCGCATCGATCCGGGAAATGGGCCGCATGCTGCTGTTTGTCCTCTCGTCGTTCGCCTGGCTGACCAGGCCTCCTTTTCGCTTCACACAGATCGTCAAGCAGCTGCACTTTATCGGATACAAATCGACGTTCGTGGTGGTGTTGACGGCAGGATTTACAGGGATGGTTCTGGCCTTACAAGGCTATTACACGCTTAGAAAGTTCGGTTCGGAAGGACTGCTCGGTTCGGCCGTGGCCTTGAGCATGATTCGGGAGTTGGGCCCTGTGCTGGCGGCATTGATGGTGACGGCACGTGCCGGTTCCGCCATGACGGCGGAAATCGGCATCATGCGAATCACGGAACAAATCGATGCGCTCGACACCATGGCAATCAATCCGCTTCAATACTTGATCGCGCCGAAACTCGTTGCCGGATTGATTGGCGTTCCGTTGCTGGTCGCGATTTTCGACGTGGTCGGGATCTACGGGGGATATCTGGTCGGCGTGGATCTGCTCGGGGGCAATGGCGGAGCCTATTGGAATTCGATCGAGTCCGCGGTCGAGTGGAAAGATATTTACGGCGGTATCCTGAAGTCGATCAGTTTCGGGCTGATCGTGAGCTGGATTTGTTGTTACAAGGGGTTTTTTACCAGGCAAAGCGCGGAAGGGCTGGGGACCGCTACGACGGAAGCTGTGGTGCTCTCGTCCGTACTGATTCTTGTGTGGGACTATTTCCTGACGTCGGTGCTCTTATAGACGTGCTGAATGCTGGGACATGAGTGGTGAGCTGCAAGTAGGAATTCAGTCGCGGTGCTGAACGCTATGATCAAACTCGTCGGCGTGGAAAAAACATTGGGCGGGCAACGGGTGTTGCAAGGCGTTGATTTGAGCATTCCGGCAGGCAAGCTCACGACGATCATTGGAAAGAGCGGTGAAGGGAAAAGCGTGCTGCTGAAGCACATGATCGGTCTCATGCAGCCGGATCGCGGCGAAGTATGGGTCGGCGATGTTGAAATATCCCGGTTGCGGGGAACCCGGCTCAACGATGTGCGGAAACGGTTTGCCATGCTGTTTCAAGGCGCTGCGCTGTTCGATTCGCTCTCGGTCTCCGAAAACGTGGCGTTCCCGTTGCGTGAGAAGTTGCGAATGAAGGGACCGGAAGTGACGCGGCGGGTCGAGGAAAAACTGTCGGAGGTCGGGTTGGCCGGGATGGGACACAAGTTTCCGGCCGAATTGAGCGGGGGTATGCGCAAGCGTGCCGGCCTGGCGCGGGCGTTGGTCATGGAGCCCGAGATCATTCTGTTCGATGAGCCGACCACCGGGCTTGATCCCTTGATGGCCAAGTCGATTCATGATTTGATCGTGGCCATGCAGCGGCGGTTCAAGTTCACCGCCGTCATGGTCAGCCACGAAATTCCCGAGATCTTTGGCATCTCCGATTGGGTGGCGATGTTGCGGAAGGGGAAGATTGCCGCGATGGCGCCGTCGGCGGAGTTCATCAGGACGACGGATCCGGAGATTCAAGAGTTTATTTCCGTCAGCGGGCCGGTCTCCTTGCCGGGGACTCCGGTCGGTTGACCAGAAGGGGTGAACGGATGGAGAAAACAAAATTAGAATTGATCGTCGGCGTGTTTGTGCTGGTGGGCATCCTCTGTTTGGGATATCTCTCGATCAAGCTTGGCAAGCTGGAACTCATCGGCGGGAATGTCTACGAAGTAGTCGCGCAGTTCACCTCGGCCTCCGGTCTGAAGCCCGGATCTGCGATTGAAATCGCCGGGGTCGAAGTCGGGCGGGTTCGGGGGATCGTTCTCAAGGACGATCGTGCGGCGGTGACGCTGGCCGTGGACAACAGCATCAAGCTCTATACCGATACGATTGCGTCGATCAAGACCCGGGGGATTATCGGAGAAAAGTTCCTCGCGCTCTCGCCGGGCGGGGGTGGCGATCCCTTAAAGCCCGGTGATACCATCCGCGATACGGAGTCTGGTCTCGACCTTGAAGAATTGGTGAGTCAATACGTCCATGGCAAAGTAAACTAGCGGGTTCACCTGGATCCCCGATCGGGGACGGGATAATGAGGAGCGACACATGATCACAGGTGCGGTCGTAGGAAATCGGAGGGTTGGCCGGGCGATGTGCCTGGGAGTGGCGCTGGGTTTTTTTCTGAATGCCGGACTCGCGGCGCAGAACGTATGGGCCGGAGGGGCAACGGATGCTATGAAGGCGACGATTGACGAGGTGCTCAGGATCATACAGGATAAGGAATTGAAGCAGGCGGGAAAGGCCGAAGAGCGCCGGAAACTGCTGGAGAAGGTCGTCGGCGAACGGTTTGATTATACGGAGATGTCACGCCGTGCACTCGGGGCCCCATGGGCGAATTTGGCTGACAAGGACAAAGACGAGTTTGTCGCGTTGTTCCAAACCTTGCTGGTGAATTCCTATGCCGATAAAATCGAGGCCTATTCCGGCGAAGGCGTGCAGTACATCAACGAACGGACAGAAAAAGACTATGCCGAGGTGCGGACGAAAGTGCTGACGGGGAAAACTGAAATTCCGCTCGATTATCGATTGCTCAACAAGGCATCAGTGTGGCGTGTCTACGATGTCGTGGTCGACGGCGTCAGTCTCGTGAACAATTACCGGGGGCAGTTTAGCAAGATTCTCCGCACCGGGACCTACACGGATTTAGTCGATCAGCTCCGCAAGAAATCCGACAAGATCAAAACCCCGTAACATACGTGAGTTGAGTGTTCATGGGGATCCTGCGCGGCATCGGTGTTTTGCTTGCATGCCTGCTCGCAGGGAGCGTGGTGCTGTCGGCGGTGCCTGCCGCGGCTGACACGCAGGTGTTTCCCATCCCTTCTGCGTCGAGCTCCAAAAACGATGGAAACGACGCCGGGCTGATCGTCCCCATTCTCATCACCGATCCGGACGGAGAGTTGAAGTACCTGCTGGCTCCCATGATCATTCAAAACTCGATCGTGGGAACCAGAGGCACATTCAACTTGTTTCGCTACGAGCCTGGCGGCCGTCAGATGCAGTTCATCGCCTCCTATTCGGAAAAGATCGAGCGCAAGCTGGTGTTCAACTATACGGATCCGGCATTCAGCGACGGGCGGTACTTTTTGAGTTTTGGCGGCTCGTTTTTTAAGAATGCGACGGCGCGTTTTTTTGGATTGAGCGAGACGACTTCGGAGTCGAACGAAACCAACTATACGGCTCGAGAGATCAGGGGAAATTGGCGATTTGGTGTCTATGCGAACGAAGTGACGCAGATCGCAATCGGGCAGCGGATTCGTAATGTAGAACTGCAGCGGGGCGCGACGGACCTCCCCTTTACAGGGACTGTGTTTCCGACGGTCGATGGCGTCCGGGGGCAAACCACCATCGTGGGGCATCGGGCCACCTTTTATTACGATACACGCAACAGTCTCTTCTCACCGACCGATGGCATGGCGGTGACGGCCTATGCGGAACTCAATCAAAACGTTCGCAACGGCGACCATCCCATCTATTCCCGTTATGAGCTGGAGGTGAAGAAGCTGTTCCCCAGCGAATCCAAGCGGGCCATCCTGGTCATGCGCGCCGATCTGCAAGCGACATTGGGTGACCAGGTGCCGTTTTTCGAGCAGAGTTCGCTGGGCGGGCAGAACAATCTGCGCGGATACGGAGTCGACCGCTACATCGACAAGCATCTGATCTCGGCGAGCATTGAAGAGCGTATCCATGTGGCGAGAACGAAAGTGGCCGGGGTTGTCGCCGATTTCGAGTTTGCTCCGTTCTTGGATACCGGGCAGGTCTTCAACAGTTTCAAAGACGTCAGTTTTAAAGAATATCGCATGACACCCGGCGTTGGGTTCCGCGGGATTGTTCGGCCGAATGTCGTCGGCCGGATCGACTATGGTTTTAGCAAAGAGGGGGGCGCCGTATTCGCCGGGCTCGATTTCCCCTACTGAGACAACTGTGAATTGGAAAATCCGCCATTGGGCTCGGATCGTTCGTGCGTTTGCAGGGGTGGCGGCGATCTTTGCATGCTTTTCGTCTCTCGCCAGGGCCGAAGGGTTCGGTCCTTTCCCGGTCCGGAATTTTCAGCCGTTTCAGCAACTGGTCTTGAATCTTCCCGGTGACCGCGCGTCGGTTCTGAGACAGGGGACGCTGGATGTGCGGTTGGAGCTTGCCGAGACAGCCAGCATCTATAACGAGAGCTCGCCGCAAGCCACGGCCGTCGTCAAATTCGAAACCCTCAGGTCCGGTCTGTTCCTCCGCTATGGCGTGACTGAAAAGCTGGAGCTGGGAGTGGAGATTCCGGTCTACTACCGGTATCAGGGATTCATGAACGGGCCTATTAAGGCGGTCGAGCGAGCGACGACCGGACTGGCGCCGGCCCGCGCTGCGCTCAGCAACACCAACTTTGCCTTCAACGTCACCCGTAATGGACAAACCATCATGAGCGGCGGTCCGGGTGCAACGGGGCTGGGTGATACGACGCTGATGAGCAAGTACCAGCTGTTGACGGAAACCGCGTCGATGCCGGCTGTTTCTCTCCGCGGTGCAGTCAAGCTGCCGACGGGGGATGAGCCGGCCTTCTTCGGAAGCGGAAGTCCGGATGTTGGGGCCGGCCTGGCGGTTGAGAAGCACCTGGCCACCCGATGGATCCTGTACGGCAATCTGAACGGCGTTCTGCCCACCGGCAGTGTCGCGGGGTTTTCAGTGCAACCGACGATCACCGCAATTGTCGCGCTTGAGTATCTCTGGTCGGAAAACCTTTCTGTCACGGCCCATCTTGACTACTACTCATCTCCATTTCATCACACCGGGCTCTCTATGCTCGATCAGGGAGTCACCGAATCCGTGCTCGGGTTCAGCTATCGCGTTGCCCCGCATCTGCTGTGGCAGTTTTACGCAGTCGAGAATCTTGACTTTATCACCGGTAGCGCACCTGATTTCACCATATCCACGTTGCTAACTTACCGATTTGAGTCTGGTCCTCCCAGGTGATGAGGAGAGAGGAGTCGGCTAACTACTTGACAACATGAGAGTCTTGTGTGAAAATCAGCCAGTTACGATAGAATCGTTCGACCGCTTCGCCAGGCCTGTCTGAACTTAGACCGTCTTATCCGGGCGCACGAATTCACGCAAAGGAGCAATGGCTATGTCGATCCTGAAGACCATTCAGAGCCCTGCCGACCTAAAACGTCTCCCTCCGGCACAATTTCCCGTGCTGTGCCAAGAGCTTCGGGAGCAGATCATCGGTGTGGTATCCAACGTTGGAGGGCACCTTGCCTCGAATCTTGGCGTGGTTGAACTCACGGTCGCGTTGCACTATCTCCTGGACACCCCTCAGGACAAAATCGTGTGGGACACCAGCAACCAGGCCTATGCCCACAAGCTGCTGACCGGTCGTCGCGAGCAGTTTCATACCTTGCGGCAATACGGGGGGATGAGCGGATTCTGTAAACGCGAAGAGAGCCCGTACGATACGTTCAACGCGGGCCATGCCGGTACCGGCGTGTCTGCGGCGTATGGAATGGTCGAAGCGCGCGAACAATCAAAACAGAAGAACAAGGTCGTCTGCGTGGTCGGGGACGGAGCGATGACTGCCGGTATGACGCTGGAGGGCCTGCATCATGCCGGAGGCCTCGGCAAAGATTTTCTGGTGATCCTGAACGACAACCAGATGTCGATTTCAAAGAATGTCGGAGCCATTTCTTCCTATCTGAATCGAACCTTCACCGGCGAATTTTATACAAAGATGCGGGAAGAGACGGGGCAGCTGTTGCGGAAGATTCCCCATATCGGACCCGACATGCAGAAGCTCGCTCGCCGGGCTGAAGAATTGGCAAAGGGCGCCATTCTTCCCGGGCTGCTATTCGAGGAACTTGGATTCCGCTACGCCGGTCCGATCGATGGGCACAACTTCGAACATCTGCTGCCTGCGCTTGAGAACGTGCTGAAGATGAAGGGCCCGGTCCTGCTGCACGTCATTACGAAAAAAGGGTTGGGCTATGAGCCGGCGGTGAAAAATCCCGTCTGGTTCCATGCCTGCCCGCCGTTTGTCCGGGAGACCGGCGTGCCGGCCAAGAAGGCCGCGCGTCCTTCCTATACCCAGTTGGCCGTCGAATCGCTGGTGAAGTTGGCGCGGGAGGACAAGCGGATCGTGGCGATCACGGCGGCGATGTGCGAAGGCACAGGCTTGAATATTTTCGAGAAAGAATTTCCCGATCGCCTCTACGACGTGGGTATTGCCGAACAGCATGCGGTTACCTTTGCGGCCGGGTTGGCCACGCAGGGGATGCGTCCGGTCGTTGCCATGTATGCGACGTTCTTGCAGCGCGCCTACGATCAGGTCGTGCATGATGTGGCCACTCAGAACCTGCCGGTCACGTTCTGCATCGATCGCGGCGGGTTGGTCGCGGAAGACGGTACGACGCACCATGGCGCGTTCGACTATGCCTTCCTGCGGCACATGCCGAATATGGTCGTGATGGCGCCGAAGGACGAAAACGAACTCCAGCACATGTTGAAGACCTGTCTTACGCACGACGGCCCTGCGTCAGTGCGCTATCCGCGCGGCGTCAGCCTCGGCGTGAAGATGGACGAGACCCCGAAGGCCCTGCCGCTCGGGAAGGGCGAGTTAATGCGCGAAGGTACGGATGTGGCTATCGTGGCGATCGGCGTGTCCGTGTGGCAGGCCGTCAAAGCGGCGGAGCGGTTGAGCGAAGAAGGCATTTCGACCGCTGTTGTGAACGCGCGTTTCGTGAAGCCGATCGATCGCGACCTGATTGTCGAGACCGCCAAGCGCGTCCGCTACGTTGTCACCGTCGAAGAGGGCTCCAAGATGGGCGGGTTCGGCTCCGCGGTGCTCGAAACGTTGTCCGATGCCGGTGTGAATAATGTGACGACGAAGGTGCTGGGTCTGCCCGATTGGTATATCGAGCAGGGTCCGCAAGACCTCCTGCGCGAGCGGTATGGTCTCACGGCGGAAGGCATCTATGAAAGCGTGAAGGAATTGGTCGGGAAGGTGCCTGCCACACCACGCGAGAAGGTGGCGCTCTCGGCGGCCGGCAATCTGTTGCCGCACGGGGACGAGCAGGGCAGCTGACAGCACGAGATGAGGTAAGGGGTAAGGCGAGCCGGGTCGAATGCATATTACGAGAAGAAAAACCAGGCAGATTCAAGTCGGCAAGCTGAAAATCGGCGGCGATGCCCCGGTGTCGGTGCAGTCGATGTGCTCCACCGACACGCGCGATGTGGCGGCCACGGTCGAACAGATTCGCCAGTTGGAAACTGCCGGTTGCGAAGTCATTCGTGTGGCCGTGCCGGATGAAGAAGCGGCTGCCGCACTCCCCAAGATCAAAGCGGCGATGACCGTGCCGCTGATTGCGGACATTCATTTCGATCATCGCCTTGCCTTGAAAGCCGCCGAAATCGTCGATTGCGTCCGCATCAATCCCGGCAACATCGGCGCCTGGTGGAAAGTCGAAGAGGTCATCAAGGCGGTGAACGACCACGGGATTCCGATTCGAGTCGGCGTCAACGGCGGGTCGCTCGAACGGCCGCTGCTCGACAAATACGGCTGGCCTTCGCCGGAAGCTTTGGCGGAATCGGCGTTGAATGCCGTGCACTCGCTGGAAGACGTCGGCTTTACCAATATGAAGGTGTCGCTCAAGGCGTCCGATGTGCACCATGCGATCGATGCCTACTGGCTCTTCGCAATGCAGTCGAATTATCCGCTGCACATCGGCATCACCGAAGCGGGCACGGCGATGACCGGCGCGGTCAAATCGGCGATGGGACTCGGTTATCTGTTGTCGCAGGGGATCGGTGACACGTTGCGCGTTTCACTCGCGGCCGATCCGGTGGAAGAGGTGAAAGTCGGGTACGAGATTTTGAAGTCGCTCGAACTTCGCCATCGCGGGATCAACGTCATCGCCTGTCCTACTTGTGGGCGTGTCGAGATCGATGTCGTCCGTATGGCGAATGAGCTGGAGAAGAAGCTCGGCCATATCAAGACGCCGTTGAATGTTTCAGTTCTCGGTTGTGTCGTGAACGGCATCGGTGAGGGCAAAGAAGCGGACATCGGGATTGCCGGCGGCGAGGGCAAGGGCATTCTGTTCAAGAAGGGCAAGCTCGTCCGCAAGGTACCGATGGAAGAGTTGATGGACACGCTCATTCTGGAAGTGGAGCAGCTGGCGAAAGAAAAAGAAGCCGAAAGCAACGGCGAGCCGGTGGCCGAATCGCACGAAGGCTGGGAGCCACTCCATCCTCAATCCGATCAACCCTCGACGCTCGGAAAAGAAATTCCAGTCCTTCCCAACCGCTGAGATCCCTCCAAGACAATTTTCAAAGGAGTGAGTTGAGTTACCGGAACGCAGGCCGCTATAATGCCGCCTTCGCGAGGCGCCGTACCCAAGTGGTAAGGGAGCAGTCTGCAAAACTGCGATGCAGCGGTTCGAACCCGCTCGGCGCCTCCAAACAGAGCTTACTCGATCCGGAGCCCGTTCGATTGTTCTCGGCGGCGGGATAACCCATCCATTGTCCTGTGTGATCCCTCGCTTGTGCGTGCCGGGGCTGGCAAATTGACGGGCAGAGAGGCTGAGTGTTAGAATTCCCTGCGTTTACAACCTGCTAGCTCGGCGGTCAATCGCCGCCGTTACCAAGACAGACTGAAAAGAAGGAGAGCGGAATGGCCGTTCCGATTTCCCAAATGTTTACGGTGGCGTCCTATGTGATCACCCAGAAATTGAAAGGGGTGAAGCGCTATCCGCTGGTGTTGATGCTGGAACCGCTCTTCCGCTGCAACTTGGCCTGTGCCGGTTGCGGGAAGATCCAGTACCCGGACCATGTGCTCGATAAGCATCTGACGCCTGAGCAATGCTGGGCCGCGGCTGAGGAATGCGGTGCGCCGATCGTCAGCATCCCGGGCGGCGAGCCGCTGATTCATCCGCACATGGCCAAGATTGTCGAGGGGCTGGTAACGCAACAGCGCTATGTCTATCTCTGCACCAACGCGATTCTCTTAGAGCGGAAGCTTGATGAATACAAGCCGTCGAAGTTCCTGACGTTCAGCGTCCATATGGATGGATTGAAGGACGAGCACGATCTCGCGGTCTGCCGCGACGGGGTCTATGAGGTGGCGGTGCGTGCGATCAAGGCGGCGCTCAAGCGTGGCCACCGGGTTACGACCAACACGACGCTGTTCGATGATGCCAATCCTGAGCGCGTACGGAAGTTCTTCGATGAGATGATGGCCTTAGGTGTGGAAGGCATGATGATCTCGCCGGGTTATAGCTATCAGAAGGCTCCGGACCAACAGCATTTCTTGAAGCGCGAGCGGACGCGGGATCTCTTTTCGAAGATTCTCGGTAAGCCGAAGCGGGGCTGGCAGTTCAATCAATCGCCGCTGTTCTTGGACTTTCTCATGGGAGTGCGGAATTACCAGTGCACACCTTGGGGAAACCCAACCTATAACGTATTCGGCTGGCAGAAGCCCTGTTATCTGTTGCAAGAAGGCTATACGAAGACGTTTCGCGAACTCATGGAGCTGACGGAGTGGGACAACTACGGCACGGGCCGGAATGAAAAGTGCGCCGACTGCATGGTGCATTGCGGCTACGAAGCGTCGGCTGTTGAAGATACCTTCGGCAGCGTTTCAGGGTTTGCCCGGACGGCTAAACTCACATTGATGCCGACCTCGCGATGAAACAAAGCAGTTATCAGCAGCCAGCGATCAGCCCCGATGGGGATCGTTCTGCGCTGTCCGGCTGAAGGCTGCTGGCTGATTGCTCCACCCCATGACCGATACCAAGAACCATATCAGCGGCGCCGCCGATTCGCTTGAAGGGCGTGTGTTTCAGCCGGCATCTCCGGCTGAATTGGCCGAAGCGATCGAGCTGGCGTTCGATTATCGGGGCGATGTGACGGTTGGCTTGCGTACGGGCGAATCGGTGACAGGGTACCTATTCAATCGGCAGGCTGCCGGCCCCGACCCCTCGATCGAACTGTTCCCCGCCGATGATTCCGGGGCTCGACGGGTTGCCTACGCCGTCATTCTTTCGATTGCATTCACCGGCGAAGATACGGCGAATGGCAAGTCCTGGGAGACCTGGGTCTCCAAAAAGGAATCGGAGCGCCGGGCCGAAGCCGCACGGGTCGAAACAGACGCTCGTACGCGCGGATATTTGTAGATTCTCGATCAGTTGCCGGTGTCAGGCCGTTCGCCCGTTCCCCCACCCATTCACAACATTCTCCTCAGCGTCAAGTGCTTTTCACCGGACCGAGGGATTCCCTTCCGGAGCCTTGTCTGATCGTTGACAACCAGGGGGGCCTATGTTAGAAACATCGGCCTCAAAACTTGGGAAGCCAGTCGTGGCGAGGCGTTTAGTTGTTTGAAACCATTCCAAGGAATCGAGCGGCGCATCGGCCATCCAGTTTGAGATACGAGAGGCAGAGACAGATCGGGTCGTGGGTTGTTCCGGCAATTTGCATGCTGGTCGCCGCGTTCCCGTCCGGTGTTTCAGCGACACATGAAGCAGACCATCGCTTCACCGTTGAAGGGTTCGTGTGCGGAGCGGATGGGAAGGGGATTCCGGATGCCGATGTGCTCGTTAAGGACACCAGGATTTCATACGGGCAGATTGTCAAAACCGATGGCGACGGGTACTACAAAGCCGCGTTCCATCTGCACAATGACAATCTAGGCGATCCGCTCCTGGTTGAGGCCAAGGGAGAGCAGCAGAATCATAAGATCCAGTTCGACCCGAAAGATCTGGAGTCTGAGCGCAAAATTCAGGTCAATTTCGGAACCGGCTGTGTACACGATAGAAGCAGCCCGCCGATGTGGGTGTGGTTGGGATTGGGGGCTGTGGCGGTAACGGCGGTCGGGTTGATCGGGGCGAAGATGGTGCAGTCGCAGCGGAAACTGGAACAGAAACGAGGCAAGTCGCAAGGCAAACGCAAGCAATAATCACCGATGGCGATCCGTGGGGCTGATGTGCACCTCGCCGGATCGGTCAATGGATGTGGCGAGGGGCAGTGCGCGTGGCTTCAGGGAATCTTGTGGGTATTGGCGCTTTTGCAGGAGCGGAATCGCTCCGGTCAAAGCGTCTTTTTTTCGTCCTGAATTCTATATAAGGAGCGAGGAATCGTTATGGCGCAATTGAAAAGGGTTCACCTGGCATTTGTGATGGGTCTCGGGTTGGTCGTGGCTGGTTGCGGCGGCGAAGGCGGCGGCGAAGGTCCGGTGGTTCCGCCTCCTCCGGCTCCTGCCGAATATGCCGACAAGCACATGCCTGCGGATTGGTGGGGGGATGCAGCGAAGGTGGAAGAGGGGCGAAAGCTGTTCATCGGCGAAACAAACCCCGACGTGAACTGCGCGAGCTGTCACGGCAAGGATGGCAAGCCGGTCAAGGCCGGTGCCCGCGACTTCCGTAACGGCGAACGGATGAAGCTCTACTCCGACTCCGTCTGGTTCTGGCGCATTTCTGAAGGCGTGCCCAACACCAAGATGAAGGCCTGGAAGAGCAA
>CAZOUA010000028.1:0-37582 GCA_964582865.1 uncultured Nitrospira sp.
ACTCAGACGACGAGTGGTGCTCCGAGAAGCTTGAAGTTCAATTACAGGCGTTGGCTGAGCATAGGGATGTACCGCTTATTTATTCGGAGTTGGTCTACGTTGGCCGAGCAGGAGAACCCCTGCGCCAACACAAACCCATGGGCCCGCTGGACCGGCTCTATTTTGAGCACCAGCCGTATCCATCGACGGTGTTGCTGCAGAGGCAGGTATTCAATGAAATGGGCGGCTTTAAGCCGGAGTTACGTTTCGCCGAAGATATTGAGTTGTTCTCAAGGATCGCTGCACGATATCCGGTCTGGTGCGTACGACGACCGCTTGTCCGGTATCGCATTCATGACGGGCAAACGACGCTGGCCCGTTTACTTGAACAAGAATCGTCCCGAAAAGCATTGCAAGTTGAAGTTCTCGACGGGGATGAGGTGCGCCGGCATGTAAGCAAGAGGTTGGGATTCGGTCGGGAGGATTGAGAAGAGAACATTCGACGATCGGATTCCTGTGCCAGCTTCTGTGTCGGCACGGGATAGTCGTTATTGTGGCAGCGATTTCACCATATCGGAACCTGCGGGAAGAAATCGGAGACCAATCTCATGGTCGACTCATTGAGGTCTCTGTGAAGTATCCGATTGAAGTTCTGATTACACGAGATGAGGAAGGTTTGTATAAACGGGCGTTGGCCGGGGAACGGGAGCTCTTTGCTGGCGTTTCTGCCCGCCATGAGTCCCCGGTGCATCACGAAGGCGCTGAATACAGGCAAAGAAGGAGCGCGAGAGAGCTTGCACAAGCTCGTCGCACGGCTCACAGAGCTTGGCTATCTCCAGTAGAATGAGCTGCGCAGATGGGTGACCGTTATACCAAGCTGTTTTCCATCGTCATTCCGACTTACAACTATGGACACTACCTTGCTCGTGCTATTAACTCGGTCTGTATCCAACCGGGAAACGATTATGAAATTATTGTCGTTGATGATGGATCGACTGACGATACGGCGAAGGTCGTCAGGGAATGTCACAATGAGGCAATTCCTCTAACCTACGCGTACCAGCAGAATGGGGGGCTGTCTGCAGCCAGGAATCTCGGTATTCGACTGGCGAAAGCGCAATTCCTCTTGTTCCTCGATGCGGACGATGCGCTCTTGCCTCACGCCTTGACGGCCTTTCGCTCTGTGCTCGATAGTCATGAGGGAACAGATTTTGTCCTCGGCGGGTGGGTGCGGATTTCAAGCAAAGGTTCCAGGAAAGAGATTCGTCCCTGTGCGCTGTCGCCGCAAAGAAGCGAGAATTTCGTGTCGTTGTTGCGGTCGATGCCAGTTGCTGTCGTCAATGGAAGCAACATCATCCATCGCCGCGTCTTTGAACGGCTGAAATTCCCGGAATCTGTGCGTCTGTGGGAAGACCGAGTATTCTACGCCCATCTCTTGGCACTGTATTCCGGGCTATCGATCGCAGACCCCGTGGTACAGGTTTATCGGCATGCAGATAGTCTCAGTCACAACGTCGACCTCGTCAGGAGAGACGGCCTCAAGACTATAGACCTGCTCTTTGATCCCTCCGTCCTGCCGCCCGAACTCATGTCTTACAAAGATGAGTACGCGGCCGTGACGCAACGGATATTGTTTGACGCCCTTTATGTATCGGGTGTCTATCAGGAGGCCAGGGAGGCATTCAACGAGCTGCGGCGGCTGTCACCCAAACATGCCTTTACAATCCATTCCATGAAGAGATACCTCACGTTAAGGATCGCGTTGATGAAGAGGGCTTTGAGAACCGTAGGGAGATAATCCTCGACGCAAGATTTGTGGAGCGAGAAACCAACTTGCACATGAAAAGACGGATGGGGCCGCTATGCCCCATCCGCTTGAGCGCCCGTTCCTTGTTGGATTCGAGGGCTGTCCGTTCTTATTTAATCGCGTGAGAGCCATTTGCGCGCTTGGCGACCGAACTGTTGAACGCGGCAAGTGTAGTGGTACAAGGGGGAAAGTCTTTGTCGGAGTCTGGGAATCGTCACAAACTCATCCACGGGAATGCGTCGCAACCGGAACAGGTCGGATGGACGATGGCTGTTCCCACGAAAGCTCGAGCAGGCCAGGTGATATCCGGTACCTCTGGCAGTTTCTTCGACCTCTGAATTCGAGTCTCCATAGGGATAAACAAGGCTGGTTGCGGGAGCTCCGAGTTTCTCTTCGAGCATCTCTCGTGATCGGCCCAGTTCATGTTGCATCGATTCGCGAGAGAGGTGGGAAAGACGGGGATGGCTGACGGTGTGTGAAGCAATCTCAATGCCCCTGCGATTAAGTTCAACGATGTCGTCCCACTTCATGATGGGCGATTCCCATCCAGGATCCCACCGGCTGCTTGTCCCGACTGCTCCGGTCACTACCGCGACGGTTGCGGAAAATCCGTAGCGTTGCAGGATCGGATATGCGTGGTCCATAAAATCAGAATACCCGTCGTCAAACGAAAGGACGACAGCGCGTCCTGACAGAAAAGCCTCCTCTCTTAAAAACGGAAGACATTCTCGCAACGTGAGGGAACGATAGCCTTCTCGCGCAAGGAATTCGAGGTGCTCGGAAAAGCGCTGAGTAGACACCCAGAGCCGGCGGTGTCCAGCCGGCTCGGCCTGGACACCGACATGATGGTAATTAAGAATGGGCAAGAGAAGCATGGTGATTGCCGGCGAGGGTGCGGTCCGTTACGGACGGAACTGAATCTCGCGCACACATTCCAGGAGATGTGGAGAGTGAGCGATAAAGCCGCAAATGTTGATCCGCGACGGCACTCCATCGATAGGATTGCGCAAATAGATTTCCTGCAGAGCCTAGTCTGTTAGCTAGAGCCGGGTCCGCAATGAACATGCGGAGCATTTCCGCCAAGCTCTCAACTGAATCCGGTTCGAACAGAAGGCCGGTCTGTCCGTCAGAAACGAGTTCGCTCAATCCCGGAACTCTGGAAACGATAACGGGGCGTCCTGCGGCGTAACTTTCCAGCGTCACGAGGCCGAAGCCTTCACTTTCCCGTGATGGGACGACGGCGCATAGGGCATTCTGTAGGAGATAGGCTTTCGTGCTGCCGGAGATCCAGCCGACGAACTTCACTCGGTTCTCCACTCCGTATTGACGGGCCAACCGTTTCAGGGGCTCCTCCTCTCGACCGGCCCCCCCAACCACGAGCGACAGGCATTCAGGTTCCGTTAATTGCGCGAGCGCTTGAATGATGAGATCAACCCCCTTGGACCGTCTCAGGCGTCCAAGAAAGAGGAGGTACTTTCTCGACATAATATCGATCACAAGATCGCGTGGAACCGGTTGAGGCTTGTCGAATTGATCGAGTGCAACGCCGTTTGGGATGGTCACAATGTGTGGATGGTCCGGAGCAAGGCAGCGCAGCAAGTCGGCGGTGTGTGTGCTGATGGCAATAAGGGCATCAGCGGATGCGAATGCGAAAAGATGCCGCTTGCGCAAGGTGGGATTGTCGACCCATGCCGGATCTAATTCTAAGTTGCCGGAATGGTTGGTGAGGACGAGCGGAAGTCGTAACTGATCTCGGCACAAGGCGGCAAGGTATCCTGTGGGATACACCCCGTGGCAATGGATGACATCGAACTGATGAGTTCGGTGAAGCCCGATGAGGTGCCGGCAATACCACTGGACGAACCATCGGGTCGAGAGGAATCTTGGATGGCGTACGACGGGATAGGGGAGAGCGGCGTCACTGTCGTGGGGGCGGCCGGTCTTGGGAGCGAGCACGATAACATGATGGCCCAGTTTGACGAACTCACGGGCCAGTGCATCGACGACGACTTCTTGGCCGCCTCGCTTAGGCAGCGCTCGTGTGGTGTACAGGCAGATTCGTAATGGACGATCAGATGCTCGATCAGTCATCGTTCCGCCGTTGAGAGCTGCTCTGGGACATCAGTGCCAGTGAGCATGTCAGAGTAGCCAAGTCGAGTCATCCAAGGGGTGTTTTTCACAGCTGCGTAGAACGCCATGAGCTCCTGGTCTTGAAGGAAGGCACCGGCTCGGTCCCGCTTGGCCATCGCGGCAAACGCATCAATTCGCGTTGTGGAATCCCTGTCGAGTTCGCAGAAGCCATGGAGTTCAGCAAGGTATCGTGCCGGGTCTGCAAGGAAATCTTCGTAGCGGAGGACGAATTTTCTCTTTTCAATCGCCGCCAGGACCGTTTCAGCTTGCTCCACATACTCCTCCCACAAGGAAAAGCCACCATCAAGGTAGAGATGCCGCACGGCTCCTCGAAACCCCACGCGCTCAAGGGCCGATTTTCCTCTGAGCAACGCCGACAGCCGTCGTGACTGGCTCTGCCGCTTCCGGATATCGCGCTGTTCCATAATGCGGAGGCTACATGCGACGTCGACGCCGTTGCGTACGATGTAGATGACTTTCGCGTTCGGGAAGACTCTGAGCCAGAGGGGCAAGGTGAACACATTGCGCGGGTCCTTCCAGCCCCATGGGCGATCATAACGGGCAAGGGAGCGGTACTTGAGCAGATCCCGCCATCCTAAAAATTTGGCGATTCTCCATGATCGCACATCGGCCTCAAGACTCTGGGCCGTTGCCTCGACAGCCTCTTGATTGCGATAGAAATACCGCATGGGTGAAGGATTATCCGAGTAGCCGTGGATCTGCAGAAATATTTTTCGGTTTGCTCGGAAGAAGTAATAGGCCTCCAAATCTTCCTGGACACGGGTGCCGCCTAAATACAGTCCTAGCCCTGACAGCAGCTCCGCGAGCATGGTGGTTCCAGATCGTGCCATGCCCATGATGATGATCGGAGTCCGAACACACGTTAGCGGCATCTCATCGCCTCCAGTTTATTCTCAGCTACTTCCTGGATGAGTGTACGCCCCCGCAAGCCAGTGCTGTGATCGCCATTTTGACCGTCTTCCATCGGTACTTCAAGGTTGGGCGCCCACATGGCGGGAACGGAGAGCCCGGTATAGCGGATAGAGCCCCTGATGCCGGATCGATTTTGTACGCTGAAACGGAGTCGGACTTTCTGTTTGCGAGATAGAGGAATTGTCCTGATGAATCGATCAGAGGCTCTCCTGGATAAGTTCCCGGTAGGGATGGTGACCCTGCGCTGAACGGCGAGTTTGGGACAGGCCTCAAGACGCCGGTTTTCGAGTCGACAGAAAATCCGTGCACATCGTTGGAGTCGTAGCTATTCACGTAGAGAAATCTGGCTGATGGATCAAAAGTGGGCCACATTGGATAGGATCCTGCAAGGAAAGGTGAGCCGGGAACGGAAGACAGGCATCCAGTGCCCTGATCAATCGTGAAGGCAGAGATGGTATTTGACGCCGCATTGCCCACATAGCCGAATTTGCCGTTAGGATGGAGGAGCATGGCAAAAGGGCGATTTCCCGTCCTAAACGGGGAGCCGGGAATATCGCGGAGCCCTCCTGAATTTGCCTCAATGGTCATGACGGTAACCGTGCCCGACCCCCGGTCGGCAGAATAGAGGAACCGGTCTTCTGGGTCCATGGTCAGTGAGCGGGGATCTTTCCCGACGGTGAAGGGTGATCCTGGCAGAGGAGACAATCTCTTTGTAACCGGGTCAATGGAATAGGCAGAAATCGTGCTGGTCTTCTGATGGGCAGTGCATGCAAAGCGACCGGTGTAACCGATCACAGTTGAACGAGGGAGTTGCCCAGTCGCAGCGACGACTCCATCTATTGGAATGAGATTGCCGCTCTTCTGATCGACGGTGAACGAGGAGATTGTTTGAGAGTCTCTATTTGAAACAAATCCGAAGCTCCCTGTGGGGTCCAAGCGCAGATTTCGTGGATGTGCTCCAACAGAATATGGTGAATGTGAGAGCGGCCTGAGGATTCCGGCCAACGGGTCAATTGCGTATCCCGATATGGTCCCGGAACCCCAGTTTGCGGCATAGAGAAAACGGCCATCAGGAGTGAGGGTAATGGCTCTGGGTTGTTTGCCGGTGCTGAATGGAGAGCCCGGAAGTGGCGTCAATGCACCCGTCCCTCGATCAACGGCATAAGCCGATATCCGGTCCATATCCCAATGACAGACATACACAAATTTGCCGGAGGGATGAATCAACAGATAGCGGGGGCCCCAACGTTCCGTGACGTAGCTGAAGCGACTCGCAGGTAAATGATCGCTCTCGATCATGCTGCTCCTGATGGGCGCAGTGTCGTGAAAGCGGACGTGGGCAACCAGGCTCGGGAGTCAGCGGTCCGACGGGGACTGGGCATCAACATATCTTTTTCCCCGGAGGCAAGGTTCGATTAGCCTTTTGTCCCGAATGCTCGGCGATGATGCTTTTCATAGAGCCTTTGCGCCCGTCGCTCAACTCGCCGCCAGAGTGATCCTTGGGTGGTGAGGGCATTTCTGACGGGGAGTCCACTATACGCAGTGATGAACCGGAAACGGTCCTGTCTCGTGAGTCCAACGTCCTTGCTTGAGAAGCACAAGCCGGCAAGATCTTTCACAATCCATCGTCGAGGTGGCAGATGGTGTCGGATTTGTGCTCGATGCAGGTCCATGACGTAGATTTTCAGGGCGTCTGACGGAGTAGCAGCGGACAAGGAAGCGGCGGGGATATGCAAGTGACAGAGGTACAGATCGCGGTGGTTGACCCCTCCGGTATGCATTATGCGTGCGATCATACCGATTCTTTTGAGCAGAAAGCGCTTCAGTGCCACATCGGATTTGGAAAGGACATTCTGCTGCCCCCATTTGGCGCCGAGGTCTTCCAGCGAGATGGTGTCAGCGAGATGTTCCGTGATGAGAAAGGATCGACGGCGAGCAGGATTATTCCCCTCGCACCCATACCCGACAGGTGTCACGGTGTCGATACCGAGCGCCCGTAACTTGTGAATGGCATTCCATTCCGGAAGCGCGCTGATCACGGGAAGCCGGAACTGAAGGAGATTTTTGAATATCTCTTTCCATCCGACACCGGTGTGGGCTTTCAGGAAGTAGTGGGTCCCATCGTGAGCGAATCTGAGCGTTTTGCGTCCGAGAGCCTCTCGGTAGATCTCTCCATCAAGGTGAAACAGGTGAGAGAAGGTGCGTTCGCCTTCCGATAAGGTGGCAGCGAATTCAGGTTGAAGATACACGGTGTCTGCGACCTTCAATCTGTGACTCAATAATCGTGGCGATATGTTCTGATCGACGATGAAGAGCGTTTGAACGAGTAAAGGCTCTGGCGTTGTCAGAAAGCGTCTGCAGTTGATGAGAAGTCAAGAGGCGGAGGAGCGAGTGGTTCATGCGTTCCTGCTGAAAAGGAGCGGGTATGATGTAGCCGGATCGAGCAGCCATGACATAAGGTGCATACCCGCACACATCAGTGGCAAAGACGGGTAACCCGTATGCCATCGCTTCCAAGATCACGGTGCCACCGGCTTCTGAATGTGCGGGATGGACTAATAGGTCCGCACCGCAAAGAAATCGCGGGATATCGGTGCGCGGAGGCAGGAGGGTTACCCGATCGGCTATGGATAGCCGTTTCGCTAACCGCTCGAATGGCAGAGGGCGGCGTTCGCCGACGGCGACCAGTCTGGTTTTTGAACGGACCTCGGATGGAAGCGCGGCGACGGCATGAAATGTCCGGTCTAAGCCTTTCCGCCGGGCATCGGCTCCGACTGCCAGCAGGAGAAGTTCTTCGGATTCCCGCAGCAAATCCTTCCGTATTTCAGACCGAGTCCCGTCGCTGCTCAGAGTGGGGTTTCGATCTTGACAGATACCGGGCGGCAGTATGTGAAATCGGCTGGCCGGCGTACCATAGTGAACTGAATAGGCGTGTTGTTGAGATGCGGTCAACAGCAGGATCTCTGTCGTGTTCTTGGGATCGAAGACGGCTCGTTCCAGAGCGGTGTAGTGGCGAACTCGAGGAGTTATCCAATAGTACGGACTCCATCGATGGCCGTGCTTTCGCCGGGACTGCTCTGCATAGCAGGGATCGCCTGCAAAATAGAAGTCCAACCCGGGCATTTTGTTGAAGCCAATGACGGCGTCGAACGATTCGCGGTTTAATTGAGGTAGAACGCGTTTGACAAAGCTGATGGTTCTTCCGTGATTGGTCAACGCGTGTTGTGCAGGGACGGTGTGTATGCGAAAGTCACTCGGAAAGGGGCCCGTCCAGTCCATAGTAAACAGCGTGAGGTCGTGCCCGCGTCGAACGCAAGCCCGAGCGATGTCAAGGCAGTCACGCTGCAATCCACCGTAGGGGAAGTACCTAAATATGGTGAAAGCAAGGCGCATCCAGGTCTCCGCCCAGGACCGGCGGCTTCCTTATGCTCTCTTTGCGCAAGGCTTGTCAATTCCAGGAAGGATGGCTATAAAGCCGGTGAAAGATTACGATCGCGAGGGCATATGGTGGTCACTGCGTCGGTCTCATACAGAATCCAAGGGGCGAACAGGACGCCAGATATCAGGCAATTCCGCCGGGCCGCATCGTGCTGAAAAGCCCTTGGCGGACAATGCCTGAGGACATCTCTTTTAGAGGCCAGTCTACTCGATGTAGCGAAACTGGACAGAAAGATGTGCCCCTTTCAGCCCGGTCTCCGGAGAAGACGGGTGGTGGAAAGAAAATTCGAACGGCTGTTCGTGCGGTTTCGTGAGCGTTCTTCCGGTAATTCAAGTAAGGCGCTCGACAATGCGATCAGAAGTATCACCGCGAAACTTGTTGTGGCCACGGTTCTGGTTTCCGTGGTGCCTGATCATGATTGTTCGTTTGATGTCGTTGCTTCCATACCGGATCCAATTGCTACTAGGGAAGCACGGCGGAAGGTTGTTTTTTCGATTTGCCCGCAGGGCTCGCCACGTGGCATCGATTAACCTGGCGCTCTGTTTCCGGGATTGCAACAAGACAGAGCATAGCCGGTTGCTGAAAAGCGCGTTCGAATCGACCGGCGTTGCCTTTTTTGAAACCAGTCTCGGCTGGTGGGCCCCGGATCACCGTCTTCCTCCATGCACTATTGTCGGGTTAGAGCATCTTCGGAAAAGCCTGGATCAAGGGAGAGGAGTTATCTTGTGCAGCGCACATTTTGTCACCTGGGAGTTGACCGGCCGCCATCTCAATATGCAGATTCCCGGCGATGTGGTGTATCGGCCGCAAAAGCATCCCGTTCTTGAGTACGTATCACTCCGGTGTCGTAGCCGGCATTACGGGAATTTGATCCCGGCCCACAATTTCCGCGGAATTCTAAGGTCGTTGAAGGAAAACCATCTCGTATGGTTTACGCCCGATATTGATCCCGGACGCAAAAGGAAAGGGGTATTCGCACCGTTCTGTGGCGTGCCTGCATATACGGCGACCACCTTGGCCAGACTTGCGCGTTTGAGCGGAGCGCAGGTGGTTTTGGGGTTCCCATATCGCCGGAAGGATGGGACCGGATATGATCTTATCTTGAGTCCGTCGCTCGAAGGATTCCCAAGCGACAATATCATTCAGGATGTTTCACGGGTGAATCAATTGATTGAGCGGGCGGTACGGCAATGCCCTGACCAATATTTGTGGCAATACAAGCGGTTTAAAACTCGTCCCATGGGCGAATCGCGAGTCTACACGCAGTGAGCCTAAGAACATTCGGATTTGCCGCAACGCTCTTCGTCCTATGGTTGCATGCCGATATTCCTCTCGGCGCATATGCTCTCGTTTCCGCCTATGCCGACGAACCGACATCAGATGCCCACGAATTTCGGGATCCGGTACCGCTGCCTCCAAGTCCGGCATCCCAGTCAGACGGACTGAGCCCTCGACAGACCGAGCGGCCAGCGGTCGATACACTTAAAACAGCCGGATCAACGGTGTTGGATGACGTGTGGTATTTGGTTACGTCTCCGTCGAGGGTGGATCTCGAAACCGGATTGATCGCTGCCGGAGTCGTGGGCGCAGTAGGAGGTGTGATGGCCTTTGATTCCAATATTCAGAAGTGGGTCCAGAGGAATCAGTCACACACCGGAAATGATGCCTTCAATGGATTCCGGACCGTGGGAGACGCGGCTTTGCCGGTGAACGCAGGACTCGCTGCGGCGGGCTACTTCTTTCGTAAGAGCGACGAAGGAAATAAATTATTTCAGACGTCCCTGGTCAGTCTTGAGGCTCAGATGCTGGCCGGGGGGATCACCCAGGTAGGAAAGTTTGTGATCGGTCGCAATCGACCGAACCGAGATCCCCAGGGGAATTCCTATGAGCCGTTTCAACGACTCAACCAATCATTGCCATCCGGCCATTCCACCCAGATGTTTGCCCTTGCGGCCGTGTTCAGCGAGCAATATTCGCTCCCGGTACAACTGCTTGTATATTCGCTGGCGATGGGGGTGAGTGCAGAGCGGGTCTACCACAATAAGCATTTCGCATCGGATGTCCTTGCAGGGTCAGCGATCGGCTATGTGGTCGGGAAAGCTCTGGCCTGGAGACACACCTACGGCGACAGAGGGCTCTCGTTCATGCCTCTGGACGTGGCCGGCGGTGTCGGTGTCACGCTAAGATATCGATTCTAGATGCCATCATCTGGGCGATGCCTGTCGTAGCGCCTGTCAGGCATCGCGTTCGTGGTTGGCAACGAGCCAGAAAGCCGTGTTTCACCGGGAATCGGCTGAACAATATAATAGCGTTGCACGGATTGCGACAAAACAGTCTTGAGCCTGCCGCTCCGAATCGCATTCCATAGTTGCTCAGTGCTCAAGTTGATTGATGATTGGCCGCACTCTTCGACCGAGAAGATCCGCCTATCGAACGGTGCTACGTCATGTTCTGACACGAGCGACACGGGAAATACCCTGATGTTCTCGTGGCCAGGGTATGTATCGAATCGCTGAAACTTGAAGCGGCCTTCCAACATGACGGCGAGCTGCCCGACGAACTTTCTTTGAATGCCAATAGTGGCAACAGTTCCTCCGTTTGGCATGATGTCGGCGAGTTGTCTTGACATGTGTGGGGCTGGGGAAAATCTGAATAGAGGGTGGATGCAGGAGTCATATACAGAATAGGTGGCCGTGAAAAAGAGAGCCAGGATCAGGCAGACGCCGAATACGCGTTGATGCCTGCAGAGAAGTAAGAGGCCGGATGCCACAATAAGGATGGTCAGTCCGCTAAGCACAATCGGGTAATCTATCCCCACCCCAACGGCTGCGGTTATTCCTCCAATCGCCGCACCTGCGATAAGCAAGCCCTTGCCGAGCCGAACGATGAAAGCCGAAGGCCGCTCATGATATTCGACTGCGGACAAGAATGAAGCAAGAACGCATGCGATGAGCGGATAAGTGGGGAGAAGGTAGCGAGCCTTTGTTGGTTTTCCCATGCTGAAGACCAGCACCATCAGAATGAACCACCAGAATGCGAAGGACAGAAACTTTGCGCGGTCCTGGTCGTCAGCTCGAAAGGATTTCCAGAGGAAGGAACCCCCTACGAATAATGCCACCAGTGCGAAAAGAGACCAGGGAAAGAACCATCGAACAGGCCCTGTGAAGTAGATAGCGGAATTCCACAGTATGTGCATGAAGTCCGTTGAGATCTTTTCTCCTGCTTGATCAGAAAAGAAATCCAGGACAACGACTGTGCCATGTTGATGCAGTGCGCTGGCAAACCACACGAATGGAAGTGCCGCTCCTAGCAGTGCCCATTTCAAAGAAAAGACTTCCGCGAGCTTTCTGTTGCGTTGCAACCAGAAGAAGACAGCGCCATAGGCCAAGGCGGCGATTCCCAGCAGCCCCTTTGTTGCTGCGGCAAGCCCTGCTCCAAGATAGATGAGCGCATGGGAAAAAGTGGCGTGGTGTTGTTTCAGGAGAAGATGCGCCATGCCCCACAGACATATGGTGAGAAAGAGCACCTGGTAGATATCGGGATGCGAAAGTGCCGACCAGTCCATGATTTCAACGTTTGAAGCGATCATCGCGGCGGCAAGCAGCGCCGCTTTTGGATTTCCCAGAATGGACAGGCTCATTAAAAATGTCACAACTATGAGCATGCAGGCGGCAAGGAGAAAAGGAAGGCGAGAGGAGAACAGGCTTATCCCAAGGATCTTATAGCTGGCTACAAGAATCCAGTATGAGAGAATTGGCTTTCGAAATCGTAGTGTGCCGTCGGCATAGCGAGGTGTGGTGTAATCTCCGCTTTGTATCATCTGAATCGCCGCATCGGTGTACCAGCTCTCATCGCCATGGTAATTGGATAAGAGCGGGAGGGCTCCTGCGCGGCATACGAAAAAAACGACGACAAGAATGAAAAGAAGAAGATAGACAGGAACGTCATTAAGTGATCGGTTCAACACCCGTTGATCGCCTCTTTACGGTCGCACGTCGCTGCAGGATACGACTTCTTTGCGGCAACGCTCTACATCATATCCTCGCCCAATCAAGACGATGGCATGGTCCGGTTCATCCAAGAGCATGACCGGGGCGATGGCGGCGTGCCCCGGCGGAGCATATTGAAATTCTTGCAGTTCTGGTTCGTTGGCGAAGCGAAAGAAACCCTTGGCCCGCTCAAGTTCTTTGGGCAGCGCCTTGATCCAGGCCATGAACCGTTGCCGGTTTAACGGTCCAGGCAGCCGGATTGTAGTGGCAATGGGATGATGGGCTGCTCGAATAGACGGGGTTGACGGCCTCGATTCACCAAATGCCACATTCGTCGGAACTTGTGCTCTGGCAGATGCATGGGGTGCCAGCAAGGCCGTTGGATCGATTCGAGCATGGGTCGTTTCCCATAAACGGGCTGTGGAATTCTGCTTGAGGATCGCATCTTTGAACGGCTCCCAATGACCCGACACATAGAGATCTCGTTTGTTCAGGATGAGCTCATCCGCGCAGCGAATGGCTTGTGATGCGACATATTTGCTGGACGGGCTTTGCTCGGCCGAGACGGGATGCAAGAGTGCAACGATGCGTTCAAGCTTCGCAAGCCTGGCCGTATACAGGTCCGTGACGGCATCGACGACTTCGGCCGGGTCGGCTAGGCCTGAACATTCCAGCACGATGACTTCCGAGCCATAGTCTTTGACCAGCTGCGCGATTCCCCACGAAAGATCTTCTTTCGTGTCGCAACAGACACAACCTCCCGCGAGATTCATGACCTGCTCGGCTATGGTTCCCGCACGGGGGCCGTCGATACTGATTTCACCCGCCTCATTCATCAGCACGCCTGCCCGTATGCCGCGAGTCTTCCAATGTTCAAGCAGTCTCATTAAGAGGGTGGTTTTCCCGGCTCCGAGAGAACCACAGAGAATGTAGAAGGGGACAGGATGTGGCGCCATGGCGTTGCCTGCTACCGATGGGCTGGGTGCGTGTCTGGTTCTCGATGCTGCTCAGCCAGTTTCCTGAGGTCGCAATGCACCGCTTCCGGATGGCAACAGGCCGTTTCCATCTGGATCGTCATATGGTGAATGCCGAAATCCGAGGCGATCCGGTCACGGATGGATCGTAGCAGCACGTTGGTCAGCGCTTCGTCGTTCCCGTCAACGAGCACATGGCAGGTCAGCATCATCAGCCGTGGTTCAACAGCCCAAATATGCAGATCGTGAACATTTTTCACTCCCGGGATCGCCTCAATCGTCGCGGCCACATGGGAAGCACTGATGCCGGGTGGTGTCGAATCCAGCAGAACCTCCAGCGATTCTTTGAACAGGGGCCAGGCGCCATGCAGAATTGCGCCGACGACCAACAAGCTGACGAGCGGGTCCAGAACCGTCCAGCCGGTCAGCATGATGGCGCCGCCGCTGATGATGACGCCGAGCGAGACCCAGGCATCTCCCAGCATGTGCCAGAAGGCGCTGCGAATGTTGAGGTCGTCCTTCGCGCCGTGCTGCAGGAGTAGTGCGATTCCAAGATTCGACAGAAAACTGACGGCCGCAATCGCCATCACCCAACTGCCGTCGACTGGCACCGGTTCGAGGAGTCGTTTGACTCCGACGATCGCGATGCCTATTGCCGTCAACAACAGGATAAATGAGTTCAAGAATGCAGCGATAATGCCGGCCCGGTGGTATCCGAACGTCCGTTCTTCAGTCGCGGGTCTGGCCGTCAGCACATGTGCGTAGAGTGCCAGGAAGAGAGAGCCTTGATCGATCAAGTTGTGTCCGGCGTCGCCCATGAGTCCGATGCTGTTGAGCCAGACCCCTCCGACAAACTCGGCGGCGATGATGATCGCGTTCAAGCCGAGTGCAAGGTGCAGGCGGAAACGGAGCTGTTGATATGAAGCCGAGAGGCGCATCGGGTTACAGTTTCGCATGCCGCTTGGATCGCAGCAAGTCTTTGGCCAATCGGGTTGCGACGTCCGGGCTAGCGACGAGGTGTTCCGCGCAGCCGTTCGGTCAAAACGGGATAGGCGGCTGTTCCCGCTCCAGAATTCCCGCTCGATACCTCGACTGCGATGACGCGTAGCATGATCCCGTTTGGGGCGTCCATGGGGGAGGGAACGAAGAAGGGCGCTTCGAACTTGGCGTGATCGCTCGAGTAAAACATCTGCAGGCGTTCGATCACGCGTTCGCCGATCAGGAGTTCTCCATAGATGCGTAGCTTGCGGGCGTCCCAATCCCCATGCGGGCGGACGAGGGTGCCTGATAAGGTTCGTATCGAGGCCCGTAGCTTGACATCGTCTTTGGCGATCAAGGGCTCGCCCGGTACGGGGCTCTCAATTTGAACAAGGTAGCCGTTCAGCTGAAGCACAATGCCGTCGCCGGTGAGATCCTGCCCTGGAATGAGCAGCACGGTTTTCGTCGTTCGCCGTAACGAAGCGGGATATGCCAGAGGGCCTTCGGCGGTCACCTCGACCAATGTCGGTCGGCGAAGTTCCAAGGTCGTTGTGAAGGATGCGGATGGACGCGAACTGTACAGCGGTTCATCCATGAGGTGCGGCGTGCGCATGATCTGGTTCTGATCGCCGGCCTCGCCCTGTTGAATGCCGGTGGCCAGGATCTGCTTCGTCTCGACATCCGTGATGGTGACGCGCGCGCCTCCGACTTCTCGCCCCAGCACCATCGCACCATAGGCAACGACCCGAACGAGAATCGTCGTGGGGCGAGGTTCGTTAAGGTGCGGGTCGGGAGGAGGTTCGTCTTCGGCGGGGATCGCCGAACAGGGGAGAGGAGTGAGACATACCAGGAACAAGAGCAGCAGCAAAGGCGCGGATTTGGTCATTTGACTTTGGTGCCGGGATCGACTTCTTCCAAAATAGTGGCCAGACCGCGGACTTCGCTGTCGCCCGCCGCCAGGACCATGCCCTGCGATTCGATGCCCATGAGCTTCGCCGGTTTCAGATTCGCCACGATCACGATCGTCTTGCCGATCAGGGATTCCGGCTCGTACTTTTTGCCAATGCCGGCGACGATCTGCCGTTGCTCGCTGCCGAGTGAGACTTGCAGCTTGAGGAGCTTTTCAGACTTCGGTACCCGCTCAGCGCTGATGACCTTGGCTGTCTTCAGCTGAATCTTCATGAATTCGTCGATCGTAATCTGCGCCGGTGCGGGGGGCGCGGCTACAGGTGGCGCCGATGCCGTCGTTGGCGTGACGAGGGTTGGCTGCGGTGTCGCTGGTGATTCGCTCACGGGTTGCGCTCCTTTAGAGGTGAAAAGTTTCGCTTCTTGCCCAGAAGTCTTTAGCTCGCCAGCCGCAGATTGCAGCACTCGTGGAAACAGCCCGGCGCCCTTCTCGATGCTGGCTTCATCGAGAGGGGAGTCCCATCTACAGGCTGTCTCGGAAACAGGTTTTGCAAAGTCGAAGTTGTAGCCCAATTGCTTCGCGAGTTGGGCCGCGGTCTGCGGCATAAATGGGTAGATGGAAACGGACAGCAGTCGCAAGGCACGGGCGGCCGTATTGAGCACGGTCCTGAGTCGTGGGCTATCATCCGGATTCTTCGCCAGTTTCCACGGGGCGGCCTTGTCGATGTATTCGTCGCAGAGCGCGATCAACTCCCAGATGGTCTGCAGATTATCGCGAAAGGTCAGGGTTGCGAACCCGCACTCGAGCTTCTCCGGGAGCGTTATAGCTGCTGCGGCAATCTTTTCTTCGATTTCTGGTAGGGCAGGGGGGCCGGGAGAAGGAATTGTGCCTCCTGCGAAACGTTCGATCATCGTCAACGTACGACTGAGCAAATTCCCGATTCCGTTGGCCAGGTCGCTGTTGATGCTGGTGACCATGGCAGTTTGTGAGAAATCTCCGTCCTGACCGAACGGCACTTCCCGCAATAGGAAGTACCGGAACGCGTCGGCGCCGAATTCATCGACCATCTTGTTGGGATCGACGACATTGCCGCGGCTCTTGGACATTTTTTCACCATCGACGGTCCACCAGCCATGCGCAAAGATCGTATCCGGTAACGGGAGGTTCAACGCCATGAGCATGGTCGACCAATAGACGGCATGCGTGGTGAGGATGTCTTTCCCGACCAGATGGACAGAGGCCGGCCAGTAACGATCGCGTGATGGGGTGGGGGGGAGATAGTCCAGGGCGGAGACATAGTTCACGAGCGCGTCGAACCAGACGTAGGTCACGTAGTCCTTGTCGAATGGCAGTTCGATGCCCCAGGAGAGCCTCGATTTCGGTCGTGAGATGGAGAGGTCGCCGAGCTTCTGTGTCTGCAGGAAGCCGAGGACTTCGTTGCGGCGAGACTCAGGGCGGATGAAGTTTTCGTGGGCCTTGATGTAGTCGATCAAGCGGTCCTGATACTGCCCCATCTTGAAAAAGTAGTTGTGCTCGCTGAGCTTCTCGACGGGGCGTTTGCAGTCGGGGCAGAGCCCGTCGGCGACATCTTTTTCGGTCCAGAATCGTTCATCAAACGTGCAGTACCATCCCGTGTAAGAATCCTGATAAATCAGCTTCTTATCGTATAGCTCCTGAAGATATCGTTGAACGATATCTTTGTGCGGCGCATCCGTGGTCCTGATGAAGGCATCGTTCGAAATGTTCAGCCGCTTCCAGAGAGTTTGAAATTGGGGTGCCAGCTTGTCGCAGTGGGCCTGAGGATCGATGCCGGCCTTGGCTGCGGCCTGTTGGACTTTCTGGCCGTGCTCGTCGAGTCCGGTCAAAAAGAAGACCTCGCGTCCGCGCAATCGCCAATAGCGTGCGAGCACGTCGGCGGCGACGGTCGTGTAGGCGTGTCCGATGTGCGGGACATCGTTCACGTAATAGATCGGCGTGGTGATGTAGAACGTATTCTGGTCGCGCATAACTGTCTGGAAGATACCAGGTTGGCCGCTACGAATTCTAGGCAGAGGCTCCGGCTGGAGCGGGCGCGAGGGCCTCGCGGAGGCGGAGCAATATGTTTTCGAGAGCCATGTGGAGATTGAGGTGTCTTGTCGCCTGCTGTTCGGTTTTCTCGATGTCCTGCAAGAGGTCAAGCAGGGAATCGGTCCTGGCCTGCCGCACATAGGTTTCCAGGGTGCCGATGTCCTCGACATAGAGGAGCTGGTCGTGATCCGCGCCGACTTGAAGGAGTATCAGATCTCTGATCCAGCGGGCGAGCCATGAGAGGATTTCCGGCGCACGGTCGGCTTTGGCCATGGCTTCTGCGGCCGAAAGGATCGCGGTGATCGACTGCAAGGATTGGGGGCGCACCAGATCTAAAATTTCTTGTTGCCGCGCGCGGGTGTCCTTGGCTTCGGTCGTCAGAGCTTCCCCGATCCGGCCTTCGCTGATGATCGCGAGCAAGCGCGCATCAGCCGGTGGAATTTCCCGTTTCAATATGAGCGCAGCCTCGACCTGTGTGCGTGCCGGCGTGGCGAAGCGAAGCGACTGGCAGCGTGAACGGACCGTAGCGGGAAGGGCGGCGGGGCGGCTGGTGATCAGAAGAAACAAACTGTGGTCCGGCGGTTCTTCCAAGGTCTTGAGTAGGGCATTCGCGGCGCCGATCGTCATTCGGTCCGCCTCGTCGATCAGGCAGATTTTCCGTTCCCCGATCAGCGGGCGATACATGATCTGCTGTTCGATCTCGCGAACCTGCTCGATCTTGATCTGAGGGGTGGCCTGCTCGCAGTCCGGTTCGATGACGAGGAAGTCCGGGTGGGTGCGGGCTTCGATCTGCTGGCAGGAGCGGCAGGTGCCGCAGGTATCGATCGGGTCGTTCGCAGCATTCCGTTCGCAGTTCAGCGCCTGGGCAAAGCACAGAGCCGTGGTGCGTTTTCCGATCGCCGCTTCCCCATGAAACAGATAGGCATGCGCGAGCCTGTTCCGCACGACTGCGGTTTGCAATGAGGCGATAGTCTGTTGATGGCCGATGATATTCTGAAACGGCATGTTATCTCTTGCCGGACGTTCGTCGTCGCCCGGCTACCCAGCCTAGCACAAGCACGGCGACGTCTGCGCGGATCTCTTGTGCGGATCGATTTGCATCGATGACTCTGATGCGACGGGGGGCTTGCTCGGCAAGCGTCAGAAATCCCTGCCGAACGAGGCGATGAAACCGTTCCGATTCGCGATCCAGTCGATTCTGTTTCCCCTGCGCCTTCCTTCGTCTGGCTAAACCGACGGCAACGGGGAGATCAAAAAGCAATGTGAGATCCGGTTGCCGGCCATTTGTCGCTATCGCATTGGCGGTTTGCAACCAGGCGAGATGGAGTCCTCTGGCAAATCCTTGATAGGCGAAAGTGGAGTCGGAAAACCGGTCGCACAGCACGATCGCGCCGCGTTGTAATGCGGGCTCGATCAGGTGTGTGACATGCTGGCTGCGCGCGGCAAGTATCAGCAGGGATTCGGCTTCGGGTGTGATGGCCTCACGGGAGGAGGAGAGGAGCAACGTCTGGCGAATGGCTTCGGCCACGACCGTTCCACCCGGCTCTCTCGTTTGAACGACTGAATAGCCTGCTCGGCGAAGTGCCCGGGCAAGGTAACGAATCTGGGTGCTTTTCCCGCTCCCTTCGGGGCCTTCCAGGGTAATGAACAGCCCTTGAGTGTGCCGCCTCTTGGCCTTCACTCCCATGCTCTCCTCAGAGTTGATAAAAGCGCGCGGGATAGTATTCCAAGTCGTTGAAAATAGCAATAAAATGCTTGCGAGGGCCACGTAAATCTCTGTATGATGAGCCGCTATCTCCGTCCACCTATATTTATGCTGAAAGCCTCACTAAAACGCTACTTTCTGACCGGCCTCCTGGTCATCACCCCGATCTGGGGCACCGTTCTGATTTTAAAGACCCTCTTTGTCGCCGTTGACGGAATTCTCGGCGACCTGATGGCCCGAATGGCTCCCGATCACTATGTGCCCGGCCTGGGAATTGTGACCTTGATCCTGTTGGTATTTCTGACCGGGCTCTTTGCAGCCAATTTCATGGGCAGGCAGATTGTGAAGTTGTGGGAAGAGTGGCTCAATCGAGTGCCACTGGTTCGCGGGATTTATTCGACGCTGAAGTCCATGATGGACATCCTCTCGTTTTCCGAACGCGGGTCCTACCATCGCGTTGTGCTGATTCAGTTTCCCAAAAACGGCCATTACTGTTTTGCCTTTGTCACGGGGGTGACGAAAGGGGACATGCAGGACTTGGCGCAGGAGCCGCTTGTGCATGTCTATGTTCCAACCTCGCCGAATCCGACCTCCGGATATTTTCTTCTCGTGCCGGAGCGCGAGGTCACCTCCGTCAACATCAGCGTGGAAGAAGCGATGAAGTTGATCGTGTCAGGCGGATTGTATTCCCCGACGCCACCGCTTGGATCGGCTGTGGCGGGAGAAGCCAAGTGGAGCGGCGTCAAGCAGCCAGAGGCAGGAGTGCCGATCGGATGAGCCGACTCAAGGAGCGACCCTCCGCGACGAGCCGTAGAGCGGCGGCGGGGAAATTCACAGGAGCGATTTCCGGGCTGGCTGTTGTCATCATGGCAGCCGGCTTGGGCAAGCGCATGCAGTCCAAGCATGCCAAAGTGCTGCATCCGGTCGCAGGAAGAGCGATGGTGCTCTATTCCGTTGATCTGGGCTTGCGCATCGCGGGGCATCGGGTCGCCGTGATTGTCGGTCATCAGGCCGATCGCGTTCGGCAGGTTATCGAGGCCGCGACGTTCGGAAGCAACGGCCATGCGCCGATCTCGATCGTCGAGCAACGGGAACAATTGGGAACCGGCCATGCGGTTCTGCAAAGCCGTCCCGTCTTTGGTGAGCCAGGGAGGCCTGCGCCGTCGGTGTACGTGATTCTCAACGGCGATACGCCGTTGCTTCGGGAAGCCACGGTGCGGGAACTGTTGCGGGTGCATCAGGCAGAGAACGCAGCGGTGACTATTCTGACGGCAGTGATGGACGATGCCGGCGGGTATGGCAGAGTGGTTCGCCAATCGTCGTCAGGGAATCAGGTGTCGCGCATCGTGGAAGATCGTGATGCTGACGAGCATGAACAATCGATTCGCGAGATCAATGCCGGAACCTATGTCGTCGACGGCGACTTTCTGTTTTCGGCGCTGGAGAAGCTTCAGCCGAGCAATGCGCAGGGTGAGTACTATCTGACGGATATTGTGCAAATGGCGGTGGAGCAAGGCCGCCGCGTGGCCGCCGTCGTGTCGGATAATCCGGACGAAGGCCTGGGCGTGAACACGCGTAGACAGCTGGCCGAGGCCGAGCGGGTTATCCGCCGGCAGATTCGCCATCGCTGGCTCGATGCCGGAGTGAGAATGATAGATCCTGCGTCGGCCTGGATCGATGCCGGCGTTACAATCGGGAAAGACTCCGTTCTGTATCCCAATGTGATCCTCGAAGGCGCGACAGTGATCGGAGAGGATTGCATCGTGCGGTCCGGGACTCGGATCACCGATTGCGTGGTGGGAAATCGGGTCGAGATTCTTGACCATTGCATCTTTCGCGATTCTCGTATTGAAGACGGCGCGACGCTGGGGCCTTTTACCCATCTTCGTCCGCAGGTGTTGGTGCGGAAAGGTGCGAAGGTCGGCAACTTTGTCGAAGCGAAGAAGACCGAACTGGGTGAAGGGTCGAAGGCCAATCATTTGAGTTATCTCGGTGACGCGAAAATCGGCAAAGGGGTCAATATCGGTGCAGGCACGATCACCTGCAATTACGACGGCGTACGGAAAGCAGAAACAATCATTGGCGACGGGGTGTTTATCGGAAGCGATACCCAATTGATCGCGCCGGTGATAGTCGGCGCCGGGTCAGTCATTGCAGCCGGGACGACGGTGACGGAGAATGTTCCCGCCGATTCGCTCGTGATTGCACGGGTGCCTCAAGTCACTCGACCAGGATGGGCGGCAAAGCGGCGCGCCCTCCTTGCAGACGGTGGCACAGCCAGCGGCGGGCAAACGGCACGCGGCAAACGGCAAGTGGCCAACCCCATTGCCTCTCGCCCAGCGCCGCTCGCCCGCACGGATGGGAAGGCGAAGAAGAGAGGGAAGAAATAAAGCTATGTGCGGCATTGTCGGATATGTCGGCGATCAACAGGCGGTTCCGATTCTCATCGGCGGCCTGGCCAAGCTGGAGTATCGGGGTTACGATTCTGCCGGCGTGGCCGTGCAGCAGGGAGAGAAAATAGACGTGCGCCGCAGCGTCGGCAAGCTGATCAACCTCCAGAAGTCGCTCGACGAAAAAGCCATCCCTGGCGTCGTGGGAATCGGACATACCAGGTGGGCGACGCATGGGAAACCGTCGGAACAAAATGCGCATCCGCATCGTTCGAAGGGATGCGTACTGGTCCACAACGGCATCATCGAAAATTATCAGCCCTTGAAAGAGCAGCTGGCGCGAGAAGGGTACAAGTTTGTTTCGGAGACCGACACAGAAGTGGTCGCCCATCTCATCGATAAATATCTCCAGAAAGGGGAGAGGCTGGCCGATGCCGTGCGCGCGGCCACGAAAGATGTCCGCGGAAGTTACGCGCTCGCCGTTATTTCCGAGCGTGAACCGGGGGTCTTGGTCGCGGCTCGTTCCGGTTGTCCGCTCGTCATCGGGCGGACCAAGCACGAATCATTTGTCGCATCAGACGTGATGGCCATGCTGGCTCACACCCGCGACGTCACATATTTGGAAGAAGGCGACGTGGCCGTTGTCACAGCTTCGGATGTGCAACTGACCGATGCCGAAGGGCGAACGATTACCCGGAAGCCCACGAAGATCACCTGGGATGCCTCGGCGGCGGAGAAAAGCGGATTCTCCCATTTCATGCTCAAGGAAATTCATGAGCAACCGCAGACGATCCTCGATACTATGCGCGGGCGCTACTCGTATGACACCGGTGAAGCGGATTTGCCCGATATCGGTCTTTCACCGCAACAGTTTGCGGCGGTAGGGCGTATCTGGATCGTGGCTTGCGGCACCTCCTGGCATGCGGGGCAGGTGGGGAAGTATCTGCTGGAGGAAATGGTGAGAGCTCCCGTCCAGGTCGATATCGGCAGCGAGTTTCGCTATCGCGATCCGCTTGTCGAGAAGGGCGATCTCTTCATCACTATTTCGCAGTCCGGTGAAACGGCAGATACGCTGGCGGCTGCACGAGAAGCGAAGGGGAAGGGGGCTCATGTCGTATCGATCGTCAACGTGGTCGGGAGTACGTTGGCGCGTGAGTCGGACGGCGTGCTGTACACCCATTGCGGCCCGGAAATCGGCGTGGCGTCGACCAAGGCCTTTACGGCGCAGCTGACCGCGCTCTACCTGCTCGCGTTGCATCTGGCACGTGTGCGCAACGTGATGAAAGCGGCGGATGGCAAGGCCTGGTTGGATCGACTGGTCACGCTGCCTTCGTTGGTAGAACATATTCTGGGGCGGGAAGCTGAAATTGTAGCGATCGCGAAGCGCTATCACAAAAAGCGGAACTTTCTCTTTCTTGGGCGGGGCATCAATTATCCCATTGCGCTGGAGGGCGCGTTGAAGTTGAAGGAAGTATCGTATATTCATGCGGAGGGATACGCCGCCGGCGAGATGAAGCACGGGCCCATTGCACTCATCGATAAAGACATGCCGGTCGTCGTCATTGCGCCGAAGGATAGGCTGTACGAAAAGACCGTGAGTAACTTGATGGAAGTGAAGGCGCGTCGTGCGCCGGTCATTGCATTGGTGGCGGAGGGCGAACGGGAATTGGGCAAGATTGCAGATGCCGTCTTCACGATTCCGGACACGCATCCGCTCATTTCGCCGATCCTGTTCACGATTCCGTTGCAATTGCTGGCCTATCACATTGCGGTATTGCGCGGAGCGGATGTGGATCAACCGAGAAATTTGGCGAAGAGCGTGACGGTGGAATAAAGAAGGTTGAGTCCCTTCTTACTTAGCCATTCACCCCTTGCCTCGTGTCGGAGTATAAGAATGGAAATCACAAAACAGGAAGTGGAAAAAGTCGCTAAATTGGCGAGGCTGGCAATCACGCCGGCTGAGGAGGAAGCGTTTGCCAAGCAATTGAGTCAGATCCTGACGCATGTCGAGAAGCTCAGGCAGTACGACACGAAAGGCGTTGAGCCGACATCGACGGTGCTGGGCCAGGTAAACGTGTTCCGCGACGATGTGATCTGCCCCTCGCTTCCGGCGGAGAAGGCGTTGGCGAATGCACCGGAGCGCGAAGCGGATGGATTTTGCGTGCCGAAAATTCTGGAAGAGCGTTAACCGTTGATCGTCCTTCACGGGAAGGCGATTGACGAACGACGAATTACGAGAGGCCAAGATGTTTCGACAAATGTTGCGATCGAAGATTCACCGCGCCACGGTCACGGGGGCGCATCTGGAGTATGAGGGCAGCCTCACCATCGACCTGGATTTGATGGAGGCTGCGGCGATTTTGCCGTATGAAGCGATCGTGTGCTCCAACCTGAACAACGGGGAGCGGTTTATGACCTACGCCATCGGGGGACGGCGGGGCAGCGGCGATATCGTGTTGAACGGACCGACGGCTCGGAAGGCGGCGGTCGGCGATCAGATCATCATTTTCTGCTACGAATATTACGGCGAAGAGGAGATCAAGCGGCATGCGCCTAAGATCGTCCGTGTGAACGAGAAGAATCGGATCGTTGAAGCAACGGATAAGCGGTAATGGCACTTCATAAACTGTCACTCTGCGAATTGCAGAAGAAATTCACCGCGGGCGAAGTCACGGCGACCGAGATTGTGCGCGCGTACTTTTTGCGCATCGGCCAGGTGGAGTCGAAGGTGAAGGCCTATGTCACGCAGGTGAAAGAAGGCGCGTTGGCCCAAGCCGGCAGATTGGACGAGAAGCTGAAAGGCTGGCGCAAGACGAAGCCGATGACCGGAATGCCGCTCGCAATCAAAGACAATCTTTGCACGGAAGGGGTGTCCACGACCTGTTCGTCCCGTATGCTCCAGAATTTCGTGCCTCCCTACGATGCGACGGTCATCGGGAAGTTGCGCGAGCAGGACTACATTCTCTTGGGCAAGACGAATCTGGACGAGTTTGCAATGGGGTCCTCGACCGAGAATTCCGCCTTTGGCCCCAGCCGGAATCCCTGGAACCTGCACTGCGTGCCCGGCGGCTCGAGCGGAGGTTCTGCCGCGGCGGTAGCGGCGGACGAGTGTGTCGCCGCGCTGGGTTCCGATACCGGCGGGTCGATCCGCCAGCCAGCGGCCTTCTGCGGCGTGGTCGGACTCAAGCCGACATACGGGCGGGTATCGCGTTATGGCCTCGTGGCCTTCGCGTCTTCGCTGGATCAAATCGGTCCGATTACGAAGGACGTGCCGGACGCCGCTTTTTTGCTCGGGGCCATTGCCGGGCACGATCCGATGGATTCGACGTCGGCGGATGTGCCTGTTCCTGATTACATGAAAGCGTTGAAGAAAAAAGATCTGAAGAAGCTGAAAGTCGGCGTCCCGAGGGAGTTCTTCGCAGAGGGGCTCGATCCGGAAGTCGAACAGGCGGTCCGTGCCGCCATCGACGAGTTGAAGAGCCTCGGTGGGGAGATCAAGGAAATCCAGCTGCCGAGGACCGATGCGGCTGTGGCCGTGTACTACGTGATCGCAACGGCGGAAGCCAGTTCCAATCTGGCCCGGTACGACGGCGTGAAGTTCGGTTTGCGCGCAAAAGAAACGAAAGATCTCCTCGATCTCTACATGAAGACGCGTCAGGAAGGATTCGGCCCTGAAGTAAAGCGCCGCATCATGCTCGGCACCTATGCGTTGAGCTCCGGGTACTACGATGCCTACTATGGCAAGGCACAAGCCGTGCGGACGTTAGTGTGCCAGGATTTTGACGCAGCCTTCAAAGAAGTCGATCTGATCGTGACGCCGGTGACGCCGACGCCGGCGTTCAGGATGGGTGAGAAAAGCGAAGATCCGTTGCAGATGTACTTGTCGGACATCTACACCATCTCGGTGAATCTTGCCGGATTGCCGGCGATTTCGCTGCCTTGCGGATTCAGTAAGGCTGGCCTCCCGATCGGATTGCAACTGATCGGACGGGCGTTCGAAGAAGAAACGTTGCTTCGAGCAGCGCATGCCTACGAGCAGTCGACGCAGTGGCATTTGAAGAAGGCCGTGATTCGTTGAAGAAGGTGAAGGGCAATGGGCCGGAGGCAAGTGGAACAGCACATTTCCTATTGCCCCTAGCCGCATGCCCCCAGCCTGGAGGTTCATATGACCATCGTTGAAATTGCCGCCATGCTTGTCGCCGTTGCGTTTGCCGTATTGGTCGGATACCTCGTGCCGGTGCTCATTCAGCTTCGGAAAACGGTGGCGGAATCCGAACAGTTGCTGGCAAAGATGGGGGCGGAAGTGCCGTCGCTGCTGTCCGAACTCCGCACCATGAGCCAGAACGTGAACGATTTGACGGAACAGGCTCGTAGTGGGGTAGAGCACGCGTCCGTGTTGCTCCACGCTGTCGGCGAAGTCGGTGAGTCGGTGCAGCAGGTGCACAACGTCGTGCGAGGCTCGAGCGGAACGCTGCTGACCAACGTGGCCGGTGTCGTAGCGGGATTCAAGGCGGCCGCGGCGGTCATGCGCGAGCGCATGAAACATGAAGGAGAACCACACAATGGGGGATGAACGAGGGTCTTCGTCGGCAGTGCTGCTGGCGTTCTTGAGCGGCGCGGCATTGGGTGCGATCGCCGCGCTGTTGCTGGCGCCCCAGTCCGGGCGTGAGTCACGGGAACAGTTGCGCGGCTATGCCCGCCGGGCGGAAGAGAACCTCCACGATCTCGCCGGCCAGGCCGGCGAACGGTTCGAAGAGGTTCTTGGTCAGGGGAAAGAGTTTGTAGAGGCCAAGAAGTCGGTGCTTCGAGAAGCGTTCGAGGCGGGCCGTGAAGCGATGAAGCGCGAGCGGGATCGGATGAAGACCGAGGGGTAATGGCGGGCATGATTTACGAAATCGTCATCGGCGTCGAAGTCCATGCGCAGCTGCGGACACAGTCCAAGATGTTCTGCGGGTGCGGGACGACGTTCGGGAAGTCGGCAAACAGCCAGACCTGTCCTGTGTGTCTGGGGCTGCCCGGCACCCTGCCGGTCATCAACAGAGCGGCGGTGGAAATGGCCGTCCGCGCCGGACTCGCCTTGAATTGCACGATCGGCGCGAACAATCGGTTTGCCCGGAAGAACTATTTTTACCCCGACCTTCCCAAGGGCTACCAGATCTCGCAGTACGAATCCCCGATCTGCGAGCATGGCTGGATTGAGATCGCCGTGGGCGAAGGGAAAAAGCGGGTGCACATCCGCCGCGCGCATCTTGAAGAGGATGCCGGCAAGAACGTGCATGAAACCGGAACGAACGGCAGCCGCGTGGATTTGAACCGGGCCGGCACGCCGTTGTTAGAAATCGTCACGGAGCCGGACATGCGTTCGGCCGATGAAGTGGTCGCTTACCTGAAAGGCCTGCGGGACATTCTCATGTATCTCGAGGTCTGCGATGGAAACATGGACGAAGGAAGTTTCCGTTGCGAGCCGAATCTTTCGTTGCGCCCTCTGGGACGAAAGGAGTTCGGCACCAAGGTCGAGCTGAAGAACATCAACTCGTTCAAGTTCGTGAAGGATGCGATCGAGTATGAAATCAAGCGCCAGACGAAGGTCTTGAACGAGGGCGGCAAGATTCAACAGGAAACGCGCCTCTGGAATCTCGATCGGGGCGAAACGGCGGTGATGCGGAGCAAGGAAGAGGCGCACGACTATCGTTACTTTCCGGACCCGGATTTGGTGCCGTTGAAGCTGGAGAAGGAATGGATCGAAGGATTCCGTTACGATCTGCCTGAATTGCCGGCGGTGCGTGCCGGGCGTTTTCTCAGCGAGTACGGGCTTCCTGAGTATGATGCGGGTTTGCTGACCGCCTCCAAGGGGATCGCAGATTACTTCGAAGCCTGCGTGAAGTTGTTCAATCAACCCAAGACGGTCAGTAACTGGGTGATGGGGGAACTCACGCGGGAGTTGAACAATTCCGGAACAGATGCGAGCGTCTCGCCGGTGACGCCGGAGCGGCTCGCCGGCCTGTTGGCGATGGTGGATAAGGGTACAATCAGTTTGAAAGTGGCCCGGGAGATCTTTCCCGAACTGTACAGCAGTGGGAAAACGCCTGAGCAGATCGTACAGGAGAAGGGACTGACGCAGGTATCGGACGAAGGTGCGCTGGGGAAAATCATCGACGAAGTGCTGGCGAAAAATCCGACCCAGGTGGCGCAGTTCAAAGAGGGAAAACAGCAAGTGCTGGGCTTCCTGGTCGGTCAGGTGATGAAGGTGAGCGGAGGGAAGGCGAATCCCGGGAAGGTGAATGAGTTGCTCAAACAGAAATTAGGAACATAACTGGAGAGGGATGGCGCATGAGCGGGATCAGGGAGATCAAGGGCAGGCAGATCGTTGATTCACGTGGGAATCCCACGGTTGAGGCGGAGGTCACGCTCGAGAGCGGGGCAACGGGGCGGGCGGCGGTGCCGTCCGGCGCGTCGACCGGCGAGAAGGAAGCCATTGAGTTGCGCGACGGCGACAAGAAGCGCTGGATGGGCAAGGGCGTGTCCAAAGCCGTCGGCAACATCAGCAAGGTGATTGCTCCGGAGCTGTTGGGAAGGGACGCGTTTGATCAGGTGGGCGTCGACCAGGCCATGATCGAGCTGGACGGCACCAAGACGAAAGGCAGGCTCGGCGCAAACGCGATCCTTGGCGTGTCGCTGGCTGTCGCGAAGGCGGCGGCCAACGAAACGGGGCAGCCGCTCTACCGTTACCTGGGCGGAACGAACGCGCGTGTGTTGCCGGTGCCGTTGATGAACATCATCAATGGCGGAGCCCATGCGGACAATCGGCTCGATCTTCAAGAGTTCATGATCGTGCCGGTCGGGGCGAGACAATTCAGCGAAGCGGTGCGGATGGCGACGGAAGTGTTCCATTCATTGAAATCGCTGTTGAAGAAAAAGGGCTTGAGTACGGCCGTCGGCGATGAAGGTGGATTCGCGCCGGATCTGCAATCGAACGAGGAGGCCCTGACGCTGATTATGCAGGCGATCGAAGAGGCCGGCTACCAACCGGGACAGGATATCGCGCTGGCGTTGGATTGCGCTGCGAGCGAACTGTACGACAAGAATCGCTATGTGTTGGAGGCGGAGAAAAATCGTGAGCGCTCCTCCGAAGAGATGATCAGCTATTACGGCAAACTTCTGGATCGCTATCCCATTCTTTCGATCGAAGACGGCTTGAGCGAGGTGGATTGGAAGGGTTGGAAGATGCTCACGGAGAAGCTCGGAGCGCGCGTCCAGCTGGTCGGCGACGACATCTTTGTGACGAACGTGGAGATCTTCTCCAAGGGGATTTGCGAGGGAATCGGCAATTCGATTCTGATCAAGCTGAATCAGATCGGTACGCTGACGGAAACCTTGGACGCGATCGAATTGGCCAAACGCTCCGGTTATACGGCGATCATCTCCCACCGATCGGGCGAAACGGAAGATACGACGATTGCCGATGTGGCGGTGGCGACCAACAGCGGATTGATTAAGACCGGGTCGTTGTCCCGAACGGACCGAGTGGCAAAGTACAATCAGCTGCTTCGGATCGAAGAAGAGTTGGGAGCGGCGGCGATCTATCGGGGTCGGGATGCCATGCCTGGTCGATCCTAGGAGCCGGTAACGAACATATGATCATCAAGCAGAATCGCGGGCGCAAGTGGCTGGATTGGCAGCGTCGCATGGTGGCTGTCGCGCACTATATCGGCGCCGGAGCCTGCGTGCTGTTGCTGCTGGCCCTCTGTTTCGGCGAGATGGGGTTGCCGCGGTATTTCTCCATGCGGGATCACGCACAACAGCTGGAGGTGGATATCCAGGAACTCCAGCGGACGACGAAGGCGTTGCGCGGTGATATCGATCAACTGGAGCACGATCCGGCCAGGATCGAGCAGTTGGCGCGGGAACGGCTCGGGTATGTGCGAAAGGGCGAAACCGTGTACCAGTTGATTCCGGAGTCCACCCAGGAGCGGCCCAAGCCGTAATGCCATGAAATTCGGAACGGTTGCGATCATCGGACGATCCAATGTGGGCAAGTCCACGTTGTTGAACCGCCTCTTGCACGAAAAGATTGCGATTGTCTCGGAAAAGCCGCAGACGACGCGAACGCGGATCCTCGGGGTGGTACATACGCCCGGTGCACAGATTGCACTGCTGGATACGCCTGGTATCCACAAGCCGGAGCATCTCCTCAATCGTCGCATGGTTCGGACGACGGTTGAGACGCTGGAGGAAACGGATCTTCTGTTCGTCTTGATGGATGTGAGCAGCCTGCCGGGGCCCGGCGATCTGTTGGTGCTGGATCATGTGAAGGCGGCTGTTCAGAAGCGCGCCCGTCCCGTCATTCTCGTGCTGAACAAGGTCGATCTCGTCAACAAGATGAAATTGCTGCCCGTGATCGAAGCTTATGCAAGGCTCTATCCGTGGACTGAGGTGGTGCCCGTGTCCGCGCAGACAGGGGATAACGTGAAACGGCTGGTCGATGTCACGGTGTCGCATCTTCCAGAGGGCGATGCTGCGTACGACGAGGACACGGTTACCGACCAATCGATGCGGACGCTGGCAGCCGAGATGATTCGGGAGAAACTGCTGGGCCAGACCTACGAAGAGGTGCCCTACTCAATTGCCGTGGAGATCGATCAATTCGTCGAGGAAGGCAAGCTCGCCCGCATCAGCGCCTCGGTGCTGGTGGAGCGGGAGACACACAAGGCCATCGTGATCGGCAAACACGGTGAACGATTGAAGACGGTGGGAACCGAAGCGAGGCTTGAGATGGAACGCGTCTTCGGCATGAAGGTATTCTTGCAGTTGTGGGTGAAGGTGCGAGAGTCGTGGCGCGAAGATGAGCACGCGCTCATTGAACTGGGCTACTAGCGGATAGGTTATGCAGCCGACGGAAAAACCCGCAGAAACTCGTCCGGTGGAATCGAAGCCGCGTCTCGTGGACAAGGACCTGCTGCGCGAAGCGTCACGGGAGCAGGGGGATCGAGGGCAGAGCAAGTCCGATATCGTGCTCTTGTCGGTTCAGCGGCTCTTGCGGCGCGGCGCCATCACCAATCTTTCGAAGATGCTGGGCCGCATGCACCCGGCCGATGTCGCGAAGGTCATCACGCACCTGTCGTCTCCCAAGGAAAAGCGTGAAGTCTTCGAGTTAGTGCGGGGTGAGTCCAAGCGCGGCCAGGTGCTGAGCGAACTCGATACCGACAGCATCACCCAAGTGCTGGCGGACCTCCTCCAATCTGATATCGCCTGGTTGATCAAAGATCTGGCTCCGGACGACGTGGCCTACATTCTCGGCGTTCTTCCCGAAGAGCGTGCGAAAGAAATCCTCTCATTGATGCGGACCGAGGATTCCACCGAAGTCGCCGACCTGTTGAAGTATCCCAAAGATACGGCGGGCGGCATCATGACGACGGAATTCTTCGCGTTGCCGGAGGATGCCACGGCGCAGGATGCGATCCGTCGTCTGCAACAGGCGACAGACGCCGAAATGGTGTTCTATATCTATGTGACGGACAAGCACGAGCACTTGGTCGGCGTGCTGTCGCTCCGCCAATTGTTGACCGTCCCTCCGGCGACACCCCTGAAGAACATCGCGACGCGCGAGGTGATCAGTGTCTCGGTCGATATGGACCAGGAGGAAGTGGCTCGCCAAGTCGCCAGCTACAACCTCCTGGCGATTCCCGTCGTGGATAAGGAAGGGACCTTGGTCGGGATCATCACAGTCGACGACGTCGTCGACGTCATCCGTGAGGAAGCCACCGAAGACATGTTGAAGATGGCCGGCGCGGTGGAAGAAGAGGCGGTGTCCAAATCGTCCAGCGTGGCGGCGGCGAAGGTGCGGTTGCCCTGGCTCTTTACCAATCTCGTGGGAAGTTTGCTCTCCGGGGCCATTCTCTGGGAATTCCGTTATACGATCCAAGAAGTCGTGGCGATCGTGAGCTTCATTCCGGTCATTGCCGCAATGGGCGGAAATGTCGGCCTGCAGTCCTCCACGCTGATCATCCGGGGGTTGGCGACCGGCCTTGTGGAATTGACCGACGTGTGGACCGTCTTTTTCCGGGAAGTGAAAATCGGGCTGTTGATGGGGGTTGCCTGCGGGATCATTCTGACCATCGTCGGCTGGATCTGGCATCAGGGATTTCTCGGCATGGTCGTCGGGGTGTCGCTCATCACGGCCTTTCTCGTCTCGACCAGCATGGCGACCTTCATGCCGATTTTCTTGAAACGAATGGGTGTCGATCCCGCCATCGCCGCCGGCCCGTTCGTGACGACAGCCAACGACATCACCGGCATCACCATTTATCTCACGCTGGCGACCGTCTTTATGGAATACCTGCGGTAGCGAACGGGAACGCTGACGCCGGCATATCGGTTCGCACGCTCCAGAGGTCTTGCTTCAATGCCGCTCATTAAGACGATTGCGATCACCCTGAAAAGCCGGAAGTGGGGCGATGCGGATCGTATCCTGACGTTCTATACCAAGCACGTGGGAAAGATCCGCGCAGTAGCCCGGGGCGCGCGACGGCTGAAGAGCCGAATGGGAGCGGCTCTGGAACCGCTAACGATTTGTGACTTGAACCTGTTCGAAAAATCAGGGGATTCGCTCTATCGCGTGTCCCAGGTCGATTTAATCGAACCGTTCGTGCCATTCAGGGAAAATTTGACTCTGATGGCGGCGGCGGCGCGCATGACCAATGTTGTTGCGGCGGTGACGCCCGATGGAGATCCCGATCCGCGACTCTACGAGACGCTTGAGCAGGGATTATACTCATTGCAGGCGAGCGACGACCCAGGGCTCACGGCGCTGCTCTTTCAGATTCGCTTGCTGGGCCTGATCGGATTTCGCCCGCAGACCGACCATTGTGCGGCTTGCGGCATGACCAAAGTGATTCAAGATCCGCAGTTTTCTCCTGCATCGGGCGGGCTGGTCTGTACGGTCTGTGCTTCGCACCAGCGCTTCCCCTGTTTGCCGCTGTCGCGAGGGAGTTTGGCATTCCTGCAGCAAGCACTGCGGCTGGCGCCGGCCATGATCACGCGATTGAAGGCGGCGGGGCAAGTGCGAAACGAGGTAGAGGACGCGATCGAAGGGTATGTGACTGTGGTGGCGGGACGGCACATTCCTCCTGTGGATTTTCTGACGCAGCCATTGGTGTAACCGATATTCACGCGCGCGTGGGAACGATGCCGAACGAAGTCTTGCTTGAGCCGAAAGACATGTCCTGGATCGAAAAGGGCGTGTTGGGGATTGAATGGAGCGACGGGCACCGCGGCGTCTATCCGGTTCGCCATCTCCGGCTGCATTGTCCTTGCGCCGCCTGCGTCGACGAATGGACAGGAGAACGGCGGTTGAAGGCCGACGATGTTCCGCTGTTGATCATGCTTCAGGACGTGGAGCCGGTCGGACGCTACGCTCTTCAATTCACATGGAGCGACGGCCACGATACAGGCATCTACGCCTATAGCCTCCTGCGGCGACTCTGCCAGTGTGATGTCTGCCAGCCAGTCAAGACAGTCGAGCCAAAGAGCCGGAGGCTCTTGTGATGCGTCGGGTCCGAGGGAAGCCTATGACAGTCGGTTTTTCGGCTAATCGATGGATTCTCTCGGCGGCATGGTGTGCCTGTCTTGCCGGAGGACTGAGTCTGGGTTCGTTGTCCGGATGCAGCGGCGTACCTTCGCTGACGGAACAAGTGCAGCGTATTCATACGAACGATCTGACGCTGCGAAAACTGGAGCCCAGGGCGTTCGTCCGTGCTTGGGGCGAGCCGACGTATCAACGGGAAGAATTCATGCCGTTTTTCGGGATGAAGGACGGGTCACTGATCCCTCGCTCTCGACTCACGGATGGAGAGCCCCCAAAGGGATGGGAAGCCGGCATTGATGCAGGCGATGCGCTGTTTCTCGCGTATCCGGACCACGGATGGTTGATTGTCTTTCTTGACGAAGTATTCGTATACCGGGAAGCACTGTCTGCCGAAAAACTCCATGAGATCGGCCGTGCATGGCAGCATGAAGACAAGTTTCGAACGGGAATCGATAAATCATCCGGCCGTTAATGCCAGAATAGTTGCAGGCCTTTCGTGACTCAATTCCCTCCCCTCAATCTTCTTGTGGCGGCGTCTGAAGCCATTCCCTATGCGAAAACCGGTGGTTTGGCCGATGTGGCCGGAGCTCTTCCGCAAGAGTTGGCCAAGCTGGGGCACGATGTCATTCTGCTCGTGCCGCGCTATCGCTGTGTGGCTGAGTCCGGCCGGTCATTTCGTCCGCTTGCCCGTCTGCCGGTTCGGACACCCGGCGGTACCATAGAAGCTTCGATCGAGGAAGATGTTCTTCCTGTTGCCGGACATGCCTCGAGTCTTCGAGTCTGGGCAATCGGGTACGATCCATACTTCGACCGGCCCGGTCTCTATCAAGAGCGTGGGCTCGATTATCCTGACAATCTCGACCGGTTTGTCTTCTTTTGTCGTTCGATCATGGAGACGATGGCCTATCTCGAAAGGGAGAGGAAATGGAGGACGGATCTTCTCCATCTGCACGATTGGCAGACGGCACTCTGCGCCGTGTATTTGAAGACGACCGTCCGCGAGCGAGCCGAACTGCAGGGCGTTAAGTCGGTGTTGACGCTCCACAATGTAGGCTATCAAGGTCTCTTTCCCGGCGGCCAGTTTTCAAAAACAGGGCTGTCTTCTTCGTTGTTCACCCCTGCGGGACTGGAATTCTATGGTTCGGTCAATATGCTGAAGGGCGGGATTGTCTATGCCGACTACCTCACTACGGTGAGTCCGACGTATGCGCGTGAAATTCTGACTTCGGCCGGCGGTTTCGGCCTCGACGGGGTGTTGCATAATCGGCAGGCACAGTTGCAGGGAATCCTGAACGGCATCGACGTCGACGCATGGAATCCGGAAACCGATCCATACTTGCCTGCGCACTATAGCCTGAGTGACCGGGCTGGAAAGCTGCGGTGCAAACGTGCGTTGCAGCAGGAATTCAAACTGCCTGAAACCCGGCGTCCACTTCTTGCGGTGATCGGGCGAATGACGTCGCAAAAAGGGTTTGATTTGATCGAAGGGGTGATCCCACAATTGTTGGCGCTCGATGTGCAACTGATCATGCTGGGCACAGGCGATCGGGCTTATGAGGACAAGTTCAAGTCCCTGCAGATCCGCTATTCTGATCGCATGGGGCTTCATGTCGGATTTGATGAAGGGCTTGCTCATAGGATCGAGGGCGGAGCCGACATGCTGGTCATGCCGTCCCGCTATGAACCCTGCGGGCTGACTCAGCTGTACAGCTTGCGATATGGCACGGTACCGGTCGTCAGGAATACGGGAGGACTTGCAGACACCGTTGTGCCGCTTAACACCGCCTCTCCAGGGACTGGACGCGCTACGGGATTCCATGTCGAGGAGCAGAGCGAAAAAGCGTTACTGGCGAGTCTACGGTATGCGATTCGGACATTCGAAGATCGGATGACGTGGGACCGGCTCGTGGAGGCGGGGATGCGGACGGATGTTTCATGGGCACATTCTGCGATCGCCTACGACCGCGTATTCGCGTCTTTAGTGAAGGATTAGGTGAGCGGTGCTTTGGGGCGAAGGATCCAAGTCCGGGCAGAGATAATTGTGGCGCGCCCGGCATTGTGACAGGAGCAGGTTGGCGTGCATATTCTTGGTATCTCAGCATTCTATCATGACAGCGCGGCCTGCCTCGTGCGGGATGGCGATATTGTGGCCGCGGCACAAGAAGAGCGGTTTACACGGAAGAAACACGATCCGGGATTTCCGCATCGCGCCGCACAGTATTGTCTTGCTGAGGCCGGCATCGGAATCCAGGACCTCAAGTACATCGTCTTTTACGACAAGCCTCTCATCAAGTTCGAGCGGCTGCTCGAGACCTATGTGACATTTGCACCCAAGGGTATTCAGTCGTTTCTCGCGGCCATGCCGGTATGGTTGAAGGAAAAACTTCTATTGAGGAACTTGCTGCAGAAGGAAGTGCTCGCCTGCGCTCCGGGGCTGGACAAGAGCCGGCTTCCGGAGTTTCTCTTCGGCGAACATCATGAGTCTCACGCTGCCTCCGCTTTTTTCCCCTCTCCCTATCGGAGGGCCGGCGTGCTCTGCATGGATGGAGTGGGCGAATGGGCGACCACCTCGGCCTGGCTTGGCGAGGGAAATAGCGTAACTCCGCTCTGGGAAATCCCGTTCCCGCATTCGATCGGGTTATTGTACTCGGCGTTTACCTACTACACCGGGTTCAAGGTCAATTCGGGCGAATATAAGGTGATGGGACTCGCTCCCTATGGAGAGCCGAAGTATGTCAAGGCGATCTACGATCATCTGCTTGATCTCAAGCCGGATGGCACATTCCGAATGAACATGGAGTATTTCAACTATTGCACGGGCTTGACGATGACCAGTCGGAAGTTTGACGAGGTCTTCGGAGGGCCGCCTCGTAAGCCTGAGTCCAAGTTAGGGCAGCGAGAAATGGATTTAGCCCGATCCATCCAGGAAGTGACGGAAGAGGTGATGCTGCGATTGTCTCGAACGATGCATCGGGAAACCGGAGTGGAGTATCTGTGCCTGGCCGGCGGGGTCGCGCTTAACTGCGTCGGAAATGGGCGGATCCTACGGGAAGGGCCGTTCAAAGGCATCTGGATTCAACCCGCAGCCGGTGATGCGGGCGGGGCGTTGGGCGCCGCGCTGAGCGCCTGGTACCAATACGAGAATCAGCCAAGAACAGCCGATAATGTTAACGACATGATGCAGGGCAGTTATTTAGGCCCGAAGCACTCAAATGATGATGTTGAAAACAGCCTGAAGGCGCTCGGGGCTGTGTATCACAGGATAGATGATGCGCAACTATGCGGTCATATTGCCGAGGCGCTGGCTGCGGGAAAGGTTGTCGGGTGGCTCCAGGGGCGTATGGAATTCGGGCCCCGGTCGCTCGGAGGGCGCAGTATTCTTGGCGACGCCAGAAATACCAGGATGCAGTCGGTGATGAACCTCAAGATCAAGTATCGTGAATCGTTCAGGCCATTTGCCCCTTCTGTGCTGAGAGAGCGAGTTTCCGACTACTTCCAGATGAATTGTGACAGCCCGTACATGCTGCTGGTAGCACCGGTCGCGGAAAAGCGACGGCTTCCATTCGATCCGAAACAGAAAGACCTGTGGGGAATCGATCGGCTCAATGTCCCACGTTCGGACGTTCCCGCTATTACGCATATCGACTACTCGGCGAGAGTGCAAACGGTGCACGAAGGAACGAATCCTCGCTACTACAAGCTGTTGCAGGCATTTGAGGAGAAAACCGGATGCGCGGTGCTGGTCAACACGTCGTTCAATGTCAGAGGGGAGCCGATTATCTGCACGCCGGAAGATGCCTACCGCTGTTTCATGCGGACTGAAATGGATGTGCTGGTACTCGAGAATTGTGTGTTGCTGAAGGAAGATCAGAAGCCCCTGGAAGGGGATTCCGATTGGAAGAAAGAGTTCGAACTCGACTAACGTTGCAGAGGAACCGGTGAATCAATCAGCGAACGCCAAAGAGTTGCGGAGCTTCGGATTGTTGGTGGGAGGGGTATTCAGCGTCCTTGGCCTATGGCCGATGTTGCTGCACGGGGAATCGATCCGAATGTGGGCAGTCGGGGGAGGAGGACTGCTGATAGCCTTGGGTGCAATCTTTCCCCAGGCGCTGAGTCCTGTTCACAAGGGCTGGATGTGGGTCGGGCACATTTTAGGCTGGATCAATACGAGAATTCTTCTCGGTATCGTGTTCTACGGTTTGATCACGCCGATTGGAATTGTGTTTCGTCTGATGGGCAAGGATGCGATGAGGCAGGCATTCTCAGCGCACAGTCCGACCTACCGGGTCGTGCGCCAGCCGCGCCCGCGATCGCATATGAAATATCAGTTTTGATGCGGTGGTGACCGAGGAGGTACAGCATGGGTGAGTTTGTGATGGAGTTATGGGCGTTCATGAAGGAGCGCAAGAAGTTCTGGCTCTTGCCGATCATCACCGTGCTGCTGTTGCTTGGCACGCTGATCGTGCTGACGCAGGGGTCTGCGGTGGCTCCGTTTATTTACACGCTGTTTTGAAAAAGACGACAGACTTTCCGGATTGCCGGAAATTCCGACACAAGCGCGTGCCGTTAATTGAAGGCCAGGCGAGATAAGGCTGTGCTTAGCGTGTGCGGAGAGTGACTACGATGTCCGCTGGTTCGAGTTCCAGGAGGATGGCCTTAGCCTGAACGGAATAGAAGGAATAGTCCGATTGCGGGTGATA
>CAZOUA010000029.1:0-33295 GCA_964582865.1 uncultured Nitrospira sp.
TGAACTCGCGGACCCCTTACGAGGTCTCCGGTTTTCAAGACCGGCACGTTCGGCCGCTCCGTCACCCCTCCAAACCAAGCTCGCTCGACCCATCGGCAATCAGATTGCGCTTGCCGACGGGATAAACACCACCAGGATTCTTGCCCATACATAATGCCGAACCTGTTCGGCCTAGAGCGCTAACATCGAGCGCGCAGGATAATACAACTTGATCATCTGTTATCAACTCTTGCCCCGACCGGGAGTCCTTATAATAGCTCTTGGCGATTGGATATACCCATTATTCAGTGTTCTACTCTTTCTGAATCCGCTCCATCCCTCTCATGTATGGTCGCAATACGGCGGGGATCAGGACAGATCCATCCGGTTGCTGGTAATTTTCCAGTATCGCGACAAGAGTTCTTCCGATTGCGAGTCCTGACCCATTCAGCGTGTGAACGAACTCGGTTTTGGCGTCTTTTTTGCCCCCGATTCCCTTAAAGCGAATTCCTGCTCTTCTGGCTTGAAACCCTTCAAAATTGCTACAGGAAGAAATCTCACGATATTGATTCTGCGAAGGAAGCCAGACTTCAAGATCGTAGGTCTTAGCCGCGGAGAATCCCATGTCGCCGGTGCATAATGCCATGACGCGATAGTGGAGCCCCAATCGTTGCAAGATCGTCTCAGCATGTCCGGTCAGTCGCTCGAGTTCATCGTGGGACTGGTCCGGCTTAGTAAAGGCGACTAACTCGACTTTGTTGAACTGATGCAGTCGAATCAACCCCCGGGTATCCTTCCCGTAGGACCCGGCTTCCCGGCGGAAGCAGGGGGTGAACGCGGTGTAGCGGATCGGCAGGGCCGATTCATCGAGAATCTCTTCTCGATGGAGATTTGTCACGGGGACTTCCGCGGTCGGAATCAAGAAGTAGTCTTCATCGCGGAGACGAAACAAATCCTCCTCGAATTTTGGCAGCTGGCCGGTCCCTGTCATCGCCGATCGGTTCACCATCAAGGGCGGCAGCACCTCTCGATAGCCATGTTCCGTCGTATGAACATCGAGCATGAAGTTGATCAATGCCCGTTCGAGTCTGGCTCCGGCACCGGTCAGAACGGCGAAGCGCGCGCCGGCAATTTTGGCAGCGCGATCGAAGTCAAGAATGCCGAGGGCTTCCCCGATGTCCCAATGGGGTTTAGCAGGGCCGGCCAGCGTCATCGGCGTTCCCCACCGCCGCATTTCTGTATTCTGTTCGGTGTTCCGTCCAACCGGGACCGTGGCGTGAGGGAGATTGGGAATGCGCAGCGCCAGATCTTGAAGGCTCTCTTCGATGCCTCGAAGTCCGGATTCGCAGCGCGCGATACGATCGCCGACCGCTTTCATGGCGGCCACGGCTTCTTCTGCAGGCTGTTTTTCCCGCTTCAGACGGGCGACTTCCTCCGACCCCTTCTTGAGATCATGGCGCAGGGACTCGACTTGAGCGGTAAGCCCTCGCCGCTCTTCGATGAGTGTTCTGATCTGTTCCCATTGAACATCGGCTCCGCGCGGTCCGAGTTGGTCCCTGATCGCGTTCAAGTTCTCGCGTAATATGCGTAAATCGTACATGCGCAGCGTTCCCAATGGGCGGCTGGAATCTAACATCGAGGTGTCGTGTAGTCAATCAATGGAGGCGTTCCGCGCGGCTTGACAGCGCCGGTGCGAATGAGGACGATGTAGCCATGCGCGCTGTTGCCAATCCGCCCAATCCATTCGAATCCCAGCATCGCGATCTGCTCGAGCCGGCTCCGCCGATGAGGCTCGAACTCTATGAGGATGCGACGCGCGAGATTCTCAGTCGCAACGACAGTCCGGATTTGCCGTTTCGCTGGAGCCTCAATCCCTACCGTGGCTGTTTCCATGGCTGTGCGTATTGTTATGCCAGGCCTTCCCATGAGTTCTGGGGATTCGGTGCAGGAACGGATTTCGAGTCGAAGATCGTCGTCAAGCGGGATGCTCCGGCGCTTCTGCGACGATTGTTCGACAAACCGACATGGAAAGGAGAATTGATCGTCTTCTCAGGCAATACCGACTGCTACCAGCCGATGGAAGCGTCGTTTGAACTGACGCGTGCCTGTCTGCAAGTATGTGCGGAGTATCGCAATCCTGTCGGAGTGATTACGAAGGGGATTTTGGTGCTTCGCGACCTGGAGCTGTTGAAACAGCTCCAGCGGGATGCCTGGGTTCGGGTCTACTTCAGTATTCCCTTTGCGGATGATGAGATCGCTCGATTGGTTGAACCTCATGCGCCGACGAGCCGAAAGCGGTTCGAGGCGATGGCTCGGTTGTCCGAAGCCGGGATCTCAACGGGCATTTCGATTTCACCGATCATTCCAGGCCTCAACGACGAAGATATTCCCGAGCTTTTGGAACGTGCGAAACAGGCGGGAGCATGCGAGTCGATGGCGACCCTGCTGAGGTTGTCCGGACCGGTCGAAGACGTGTTTCTGGAGCGGATGCGGCAGGCGTTTCCCCATCGGATCTCAAAGATTGCGCATCGTATTCAGGAGGTCCGCGGAGGTGCGATGACAAACGGCGCCTTTTTCGAACGTCATCGCGGGAATGGCCCGTACTGGAACATGATCGAACAGTTGTTCAAAGTGTCGAGACGAAAGGCGGGATTTGCGAGGCTCGACGATGAGGCCGTTCCCCGTACGTTTCGGCGGCCGGGGGTTGAACAGGCCCTGCTGTTCTGACTGAGTGACGATGGAGGAGGGATGAAACACAACGCCGGTTTCTTGAAATTGGTTGATGCCGCGCGTGCGCGCGTGACGGAATGTACGGCGGCGGAAGCGAAGGCGCGTCTTGAGCAGAAGGAAACGGTGCATTTTCTGGACGTGCGGGAGGATCATGAGTATGCAAAGGATCATGCGAAGGGTGCGCGCCATCTCGGCAAGGGGATCATCGAACGGGATATCGAGACCCTCATTCCCGACAAACAGGCGGCGATGATCTTGTATTGCGGAGGCGGGTATCGATCAGTCCTGGCGGCCGATGCGCTTCAGCAGATGGGGTATACGAATGTGCTGTCGATGGACGGCGGGATTAAGGCCTGGAGGAACGCCGGCTATCCGATGGAACCATAGCGGGGCCCCGCAGAGTCGAGGCCCCGTCACGGCGAGTCGGGATTATTTGCTGTTGACCCGATCGAATTCCTTGATCACTTGGTCGGTGAGATCGATGGTGTCCTTGTTGTAAATGACGATCTTGATGGTCTGCTCGCTGCCTTTGTCGACGACGAGCGAAAAACCGCCTTTCTCCGCGACGGCCTGCGTCGCAGACGCGATGCGCTTCATGTAGTCGTCGACCAGCTCTTTTTGCTTGCCTTGCAATTCCTGATTAAACTCCTGTGCCCGCTTCTGATAGTCTTGGATCTTGGCGCGGAACTGGGTCTCTTTCTCTTTCTTCTCGGCGTCGCTCAACTTGGCGGCAGCCTCCTTGAATGTTTTTTCCGTGTTGCGCAGCTCCTCTTCGTCCCGGGAAAGCAGCTTTTGCCTGGTCGTGACATATTCTTTAAGGCCATCCAGGGCCTTCTTGCCGGCCTTGGACTTTTCCAAAACGGCCTGTGGATCGACGACTCCCATTTTAAACGCTTCCGCCGCCGTGGCTGTCGTGCCAAACCCGATGAGCATGATGCCGGTAGCAACGATGGCGAGGATGGTGTGACCCCAGAGGGTCTTCACGGTAGGCATAGTGTCCGCTCCTTGAATTGGTGAACTGTGTGAACGATTCAAGCCGGTGAGAATAACGGTCGACCGGGGTCCTGTCAAGGGATCGAATGGGGACTAGACGAAATACCGGCTCGTATCGAATTTGTGTTCCGTATTGTCGATGAGCCGGATGATGTTGAACCGGTATTCGCCGGATTCATTTTTTTCGTGGAGATCGATTTCACGCCCGTTCTCTATGGCAGTACCATTCGCGTCTGTGATGACCTTGACGTACGGATGTTCGGCGTCGGCCGGATCGATCGCGGGTTTCAGGACGACCGCAAGCTCGTTGGTATCGAGCATGACCAGGCTGCCGATGGGGATGATGCCGACGCAGGTCATGAAGAGCTTCATCAACGTGGAGTCGAAAGCTTTGCCGGCCTTGCCGAACATGAATCCCAGCACCTTTGCCGGAGACATCGGCTCGCGCCGGTATACGCGCGAAGAGGTCATGGCGTCGTAGCAATCGGCAATCATGAGGATGCGCCCGGTCATCGAGAGTTTCCAGGACACATTCACCTTGGGATAGCCGGAGAAGTCCAGATTCATGTGGTGCTCGAAGGAAGCCGAGGCCATGCGTCCGGGCAAGTTTGTGATCCCGCGCATTTTGGTCAGACTCAGCGCGCCTTCGGTGGGATGATTCCGCATCATCTGCCACTCTTCGTCGGTGAATTCGCCCGGCTTGTTCAGCACATCCATCGGGATGTTGGCCTTTCCCAAGTCATGGAATAAGGCGGCTAAGCCAAGATCGGCCAGTTCGACTTTCGGATAGCCTGCCCGGTTGCCCAACGCCATCGAGAGCAAGGAGACGTTGACGGAGTGGTTATGGGTATATTGATCGTGACAGCGCAGCGTGGTCAGGCCCAGCAACGAGGCCTCGTCGTTCATCATGAGATCCACGATGCTTTGGATCGCCCGCTTGGCCTGTTTGAACCCGATCGTCCCTTTCTCGCGCGAGTCCTGGACGAGCTTGCCGACCGCGGCGGCGGCGTTCGCATAGCGGGTCTTGGCCGTCGCTTTGCCCCGCAAGACACGCCGCTCTTCGAGGGCGATTCCTTTTACTGATTTTTCCTCGAGGGCGCTCTTCAGGGTTTGAATGGAGCTGGTCGCAGGGTCGAAACGTCCCAGCTGGAACACAAACTCACGAAAGCTCTGCGACTCCGTCTCGTTTGAAAATGAAATGCCTCCGATGTTCCAGTGATTCAGCGTGTCGATCACGGTGGAAAATACGGGCATCTGGGCCGCAGTCACTTTCAGATGGCGCTGGCCGAGAAAGAGAAAGTCGTTTTGCAGTCGGATGGAGATGGGTTCGTCGTGGGCGAGGGTCTTGATGACCGTCAACGCGCTCTCGATGGGAGTATCGAGCGCGGCGTTGGTCCGCCCATGGAGTCGCGACATCTTGATGAGGATGCTGATCTGGGTGACCAGCTGAGTGCCGAGCATGAGGAGCTGTTGGTCGTAAATGTCGCCGGCTTCCGATCCCTTCGCGACCTTGTTGGTCAGCGACTTTTCGTGGGTCAGGATCGGTTGACCGGCCGAGGCCGGAGAAGACGGTGAATGTGAAGCCCGCAATGGTTCAGCCATGAACGATGTTCCTTACAACCACGGTGGCGTTACGCCGTTCTCGAATGTTTGCTGACGCCGGCCAACGTTGTAGCACAGGCCTCTTTGACGGCGGTTGTGCCCTTCTTTGTGCCGGTTGTCAGGGCGGCTTGAGCCGCGGGAGTGCCGAGTTTCCCAAGCGCATCGATAGCCATCAGGGCCAGCTCTTCTCTTTTTTTCCGATTCGTCCATCCCCATTCACTCAACAAGCCGGTCCAATAGGGAACGGCCTCATCTCCGCAGGTCGCGCGCATCGAATGAAAGATATTCCGCTTTTCCGCAGGTGGCCGATCGCTGAAGGCCTCCGCATTGACGATAGGTTCCCAACTCGAAAAAGAAGCCGAATAGTTGCCCGTGAGCAGCGGTTTTATCGTGGCCAGCCGCACGCCTTCATCCGGATCGTTCAATAAGGGGATCAGTTTCGCGGCATTCCCGCTAGGGCGCAACGTGGTCAGGGTCCTGACCGCTTCGCGTTTGATCAGCGGATCGGGGTACCGGAGAATTTTCTCGACGCTGTCGGCGAGCCGCGGGATATTCCATCGGGTGATGATACCCAGGAGATTGCGGACGAACATGGGACGGCGGTCGGTCAGGTGTTTAGCGACGGTTTCGGGAGTGTCTTTCCCCAGTTCCGTCAACGCATTCACGACGAGCATCTGGTGGGTCTGTTGTTGAAGATTGCCGAGCAGCGCACACAGGGCGGGCACGGCTGAAGGTTTCATCATGAGGAAAATCGTTGAGAGACCATCGGTCGAAGGTGCTTCCGTCGTATTCAGATAGGTTCCGATCAAGTCGACAATCTCGGAACTGCCGAGCTGTTCAAAGAGCTGCTGAATCGACTTCTTGTGCTCTTCCGACAGGTCCGGACGGACTGCTTCCGCTTCAGACAGGAGGCTTAGGACGAGTTCTGTGGTCGACCAATGGCCTCCCTGGACGAGTGACTTGAGAATGATTTCGTAAATTTCGAACAGTTTGTTCAGCAGTTCAGGGGATTTTTCGGAGGAGAGGATTGCGGTCAACATGTCAAGGATATACAGTACGTTGTCACGGCTTGATTCCGCCGCGATTTCTTTAGCGAGCGCAGCCAGCTCCTCATCCGAAATTTCGTAGCCGGTGACACCTGAGGAAAAGCGCGGTTTCTGCTGCCGAGCCTCGCTCGTTTCTCTCGCTTCTTTGGCCTTGGCCTCGGCGATGATTTCCCGCAGCGAGCTGTCCAGCGGGGCATTCCCTTGCGGGGCCAGCACATCGTCGAGCTCGGAGATCTTCATGACTTCGTCGGCGGTCACGACGGTCAATGTGGGGAGGTTTTTGGCCCATAACCGGGTCACAATATCGTCATCGTCGCTGCCGGCATCGCCGACGGTATCCCAGAGCGCGTCGAAGAAGAACAACACGTCTTCGTCGGAAATGTCCTCGTGGAAAGTGATTTCCCTGATGCCATCGCTGTAGAGCTTGAAGGCGAAGTTTTCGCTCGAATCTCCCGTCTGCGAGCCATAGACGAGCTCCTCCTTGAGGAACAAGCCTTCCCGTTGCACTACGAAGGTGAGCAAGTGGAATTGGGATAAATGCGTCGTGAGCTCCGTATAAAACTGCTCGAAAAACTTCTTGGCGACGGGGTTTCGCTGGCCGAAGGTCCGGACATTTTTCGATGCCCGGTCGAGCGATTTGAGGAGCTGGACGACCGAGGTCAGCTCGGGGTCAGCATTCTGCTTGGCGGCCATGGCAGCCGCCATCATGTCTTGAGCACTTTTGAGGTCTGACATTACGTTCTGTCGTACCGGTAACCCGGCATTTGGTCAAGGAAATCGGAAGTTTTGGTATCCTGGCTTTGCTGGAAATCAAGGCCGGTTCTTGATGCAGGGAATTCGGAAAGGCCGGGCCGTTGTCCTACACGATCAGAGGACAGTAGAATCCAGCGGAAATGCATGAAGATCATGAGGCGCAAGGACCTGGTTGACCGAAGACCTCAATGTTGGAGACAGTCATGATCGTCTGTTTCGGCGATAGCCTTACTGCAGGATTTCAATCTCCCACGCCGGATAATCCAATGGGGCAGGAGACTCCCTACGGGCAGTTCCTGCAGGAGTGGGTGGGTGCAGCTTCGGAGATTCAGGTCAACGGGATTTGCGGAGAGCTGACGAGCGAGATGGTGATGCGGTTTCGGCGGGATGTTCTGCAACGCCGGCCGAGTCACGTGGTGCTATTGGGAGGAACCAATGATCTGGGGTGGAATGCATTGCCACGTGACATTATGAGCAATCTGATGAAGATGTATGAGCTGGCTCGGGCCTCGCAGATCATTCCAGTTCCTGTGACGGTGCCTTCCATCCGTGTGGAGGCGACAGGGGGCGGACCCGATGCCGAAGCGTGGATCGGGCAGCACGTGGCGCGACGGGTGGAATTGAACGGCTTGATTCGCGAATACGCCGTCTCGGCCGGTGTTCCCTGGATCGATCTCTTTACGGCCACGATGGAGCCATCTACGCGCCAGTTGCTGACTGAATACTCCAACGACGGGTTGCACTTGACGACGGCGGGCTATCGCCTGTTGGCTCGATTGCTCTATGACCAGGTATTCATGCACGCATTTCCGGCTGGGCGGGAGATGAATCGATGATCGCCGGCGTGACGGATCAAGACTTCGACCGTGTGGTGGAGGGGGCGGGAATGCCGGTGCTGGTTGAGTTCTGGAAGCCGGGCTGTGGAAGCTGCCGGGCGTTGATGCGCCAATTGGAACTGCTCGAGGCGCACGTGGCGGGAAAGCTCCTGATTGTAAAAATGAACGTGGAGGAGAATTTTCAAATTCCCGCGGAACTCGAGATCAGCTCGTTGCCGATGCTGGCCCTCTATCGGCAGGGACAGTTCGAGCGATTTATCGGCGGTATCGGAACGAAGGATGAGATTCTCAAGCAACTCGCGATATCGTAACGGTCGGTCTACAAGGTCCGCCAGGTTCGACCGTCTTCCTCAATGAGGCGCTCCGCCTCGACCGGTCCCCAGCTGCCAGCCGTATACTCCGGCAACCATCGGGCTCCCTGCTGCCGCCATCCCTCAAGAATGTTTGTAACCCAGGCCCAGGAGGCCTCCACGGCATCGCGCCGCATGAACCGGGAGGCGTCGCCTGCCATGACGTCGAGCAGGAGCCGCTCATAGGCTTCCGGAGAGGGACGTCCGAACACATCGCTGTACTGAAAGTCCATTTCTACCGGATGTGTTTGCGCGCGCGTTCCCGGTACCCGTGAGACGATGCGCAGGGACAAGCCCTCTTCCGGCTGGATGCGCAGGGCCAGCACGTTCGGCGGTTGCGGTTGCTGAGCGTTGGCATTGAAGAGGATTTGAGGAATGTCTTTGAACTGTACCGCGACTTCGCTCGCGCGATGCGGCATGGCTTTGCCGGTTCGCAGATAGAACGGCACACCGGACCAGCGCCAGTTCTCGACGAAACACTTCAAGGCGACATAGGTTTCCGTCGTCGACTCGGGTTTCACGCCGTTCTCGCGGCGATAGCCGGGAACCGACTGACCCTGCACGGTGCCTGCGGCATATTGGGCGCGCACCGTATAGGTGTCGATTTCCTTGCCGGTAATCGGGCGCAGGCAACGCAGCACTTCCATCTTGGCGTTGCGTACGACATCGGGATCAAGGGAGTAGGGCGGCTCCATGGCAACCAGGCAGAGCAGCTGGAGCAGATGATTTTGGACCATGTCGCGCAATGCGCCGGCTTCTTCGTAGTAAGCGGCCCGGGAGCCAACGCCTTCCGCTTCACTGACCGTAATCTGCACATGGTCGATGTACTTGTGATTCCAGATCGGCTCGAAAATACTGTTGGCGAACCGGACGACCATCAGATTCTGGACGGTTTCTTTTCCCAGATAGTGATCGATCCGGAAGATCTGTGATTCGTCGAATACGCGGCCGGTCACGGCGTTGATGTGCTGAGCCGACGCGAGATCGCGGCCGACCGGCTTTTCGACGATCACGCGCGCGTACGGCGTTGTGGTTCGCACCGCCAATCCCGACTCTTCGAGCCCCTCGCACACGGCGGCGAACGAACTCGGCGGAATGCTCAGGTAAAAAATACGGTTCCCTGGCAACCCCAACGACCGTTCGATGGCATCGGCGCGGGCTTTGAGCGCCTGATAGGTTTTGGGGTTGTCATTTTCCCCCGCCAAGTAAAACAGATGGCTTGCGAAGGCCTTCCATCGGTCTTCGAACAGCGACTGGCGTGAATGGGCCAGGACACCCTCCCGGACGGTAGCCCGAAATTCTTCATCGGTCATGGTTTTCCGTCCGAGGCCGAGCACGGAAAAGTTTGACGGAAGGAGGCCGTCAAGCATGAGATTGTAGAGTGCGGGGATCAACCGGCGGCGCGCCAAGTCACCCGATCCGCCGAAAATGACCAGTGTGCAAGGGTCGACAGGAGCGAGCGCTTCTTGCGTCGGTTTGATGTCGATGCGGTGTGTCGGAAGCATGGGATGATTCTGTCGCTCCATCATAGTCTGCCAGGTATGCGCTTCCGCCTTCGGCTGTTCTTCAGCGCTCCGGCCGCATGCTCGGCAGCCGCGATCGCACGACGCGTCTAGTCGATACGGGCAGGATTCGGAACGTCTTTGAACAGGAGATTCGCCAGGTCCCGGCCGCAGTTGAGCCGTTCGGGCAGCGTGGTAGCCAAGAGAAAGCGTCCGGCGAGTTCACCGAGGCCGGCTTCGCGCGACGAGATGAACCGGGGAACATCGACCGGCGCCGTCAGCCAGAGGCCTCTCAGACGGAAAAACGCGTTCACAAAATCGTCGAAGAAGATCGTCAACAGATATTGGGCGGTCGCCGGCTTGTCCGCGAGGTCTTGAGCCTTGCCGAGCCAATGAAAACATTCGGCCTTCAACCGGATTTGCTCGTTCATGCTGGCAGGCGGGGGGCCCTGCCTGAACCGGTGATTTGCCCGTTCGATCAGCTTTGCGCCGGTGCCGTCGTGATCGTGGAGGATGCGGGCTTTGCGGAGCAGCGACGGCAAGCGGGGCGAGAAGGCCAGGTCTTCTTCCACTTCCTTGTGGCCCCAGTATCGAATGTCGGCCATGCGGTCCGCGATTCGGACGATTTCGTGTCCGTCGGCATGTCCCTTCACGAGGACGATGAGATCGATATCGCTATGGGCCGTTACCGCCCGACGCACGCCGGAGCCGACCAGCAGCACGCTGACCAGGTCGCCTCCACGGCGGCCACGCGCATGACGCAACGCTTTGGCGACGATCTCTTCATAGGCCGGTTCGTTGAGCGGTTCCGGCGGCTCAAGCGGTTCAGGAACGGGAACGAGCTCAGCCTGCAGCTCTTCCCGGCTTGGGAGGGTCGGAGTGCTTTCGGTGTCCATTACGTTGTGGTTCCTTGTGCTTGTTGAATCAGTCGGGGAAGCAAGTTCAGCCATTCCTCGAACGGTTGATCGGCGTCGACGACGATTTCCAGTTTCCCGTTATGGAGCCGCCGGACGACGCCTGGTTGTTCGGGCGACAGGGGAATTTCCACCCACTCGCGATGCAGGCCGAGCGAGTCGGTCAACTCAAGAATGCGGCTGATGTGCGCAAACGAGACAACCTGCAAGGGCATATCCTGTTCCGATGCCTGGCATTCTAAATTTGGGTGCGGGAGGAGTCAATGCAAGAAGGGGCTAACCCAGGACCCGGGCGAAAATGTCGCAGGCCCGGTCGATGGCCGAGGCGGAGACGTCCAGGTGTGTGACGGCGCGAAAGCTCGTGCCGCCGATGGCGTGGATCAAGACGCCTTCCTGTTTCAAGGCGGCGACGAGGGCCGCGGGTGCCAGCCGGTGGCCGATCACGTCGAAGATCACGATGTTCGTCTCGATATGCTGAGGATTGATCGTAATGGCCGGGATTTGTTGGAGCTTTCTCGCCAGCCGCTTGGCATTCTCATGATCGTCTTTCAGCCGCCCGACATGGTGTTCCAGCGCGTAAATGCCTGCGGCGGCCAGAATGCCGGCTTGCCGCATCGCGCCGCCATACATGCGGCGAAAACGCTTTGCCTTTTCGAGCAAGAGGGGATCGTTCATCAACAAGAGTGAACCGGCCGGGGCTCCCAGGCCTTTCGAGAGGCACAGTGACACCGTTTCAAAATGGGTGGCATAGGCCGCGGGTGGCAGCGTGGTGGCGGCGACGGCGTTGAACAGGCGCGCGCCATCCAAGTGCATGGGGATCGCATGCGTCGAGGCCACGGCCCGTATCCGTTCGATCGTCGCCAGGGGATAGATCGTGCCGCCGCCGGCGTTATGTGTGTTCTCCAGGCAGATGAGCGCGGTTTGAATGCTGTGCGGATCTTTGGGGCGGATTGCCGCTTGGGCTTGCTCCGGGCCGATAATGCCGCGGTCTCCCACCACCCAGTGTAATTGCACACCGGCGAGAGCGCCTGCGGCGCCCTGCTCATAGCGCACGATATGAGCCTTGCTCTCAGCGATGACTTCCTGGCCCGGCTGTGTGTGGATGCGGATCGCGAGTTGATTGGCCATCGTGCCGGAAGGGACGAAAAGAGCCGCTTTCTTTCCGAGCAACCCGGCGGCCATCTCCTGCAGCCGGTTGACGGTCGGATCTTCCCCGTAGACATCGTCGCCGACTTCGGCCTTCACCATCGCATCGCGCATGGCGTCGGTCGGCTTGGTCACCGTGTCGCTGCGCAAGTCGATGATCCGCACGGGAACCTCCACCGAGTGGTCTTCGGCGGGGCATTCTAGCAAACTTTTCGCTTGCGTGGGAGTTGGCTCCTCGTCAGGATGCCGGTCCATGTCGAACGCGCGTACGGCCATTCAATCGCTCATCGGCGCAGAGCCGGATGAGGTGCTGCCGGTTTGCTGGTCGTTTCTGTATTTCTTCTGCCTGCTGTGCGGCTACTACATCCTGCGTCCGGTGCGTGATGAGATGGCCATCCAAGGAGGGGTGCAGCACCTCCCGTGGATGATGACGGCGACCTTTCTGACTCTGGTATCGGTCACGCCCCTGTTCGGCTATTTGTCCGCCCGGGTCCCGCGCTATCGCCTGCTGGTCACGGTCTATGCGTTTTTTGGGCTTAATCTGCTCGGATTCTTTTTGTTGCTGACCAGCCATGTAGCGCCGCACTGGATTGCGCGCATTTTCTTCGTGTGGTTGTCGGTATTCAATCTGTTCGTGGTCTCGGTGTTTTGGAGTTTTATGGCGGATCTGTTTACACCGGCTCAGGGCGCCCGGCTGTTCGGCGTGATTGCGGCTGGCGGGAGCACCGGCGCGATGGTCGGGCCGCTGCTTACGACGGCGCTCACCTATGTGGTCCCCATCCCGCTTCTCATGCTCGTATCCGCCGGATTTCTTGCAGCCTGCGGGCTCTGCATTGCCCGGCTCGATCGCTGGTCGAGACTTCGGGCGATACACCGGGCAGAGCCGCAGGGAGAGCCGATCGGCGGAAGCATGTGGGCGGGGATTCGTCTCGCCCTGACATCGCCCTATCTCTTGGGCATCTGCCTCTACTTGCTGCTGTTAACGACGACCGCAACTTTTTTGTATTTGGAGCAGACTCGCCTTGTCGGCGAGCAAATCCAGTCATCCGAGGGACGGACGCGACTCTTCGCCCTGATCGATCTGGTCGTCAACGTGGTGACTTTCCTGACTCAGATCTGCATCACCAGCCAGATGATCAGCCGGTTCGGATTGGCATCGGCGCTGACGGTCTTGCCGCTTGCCAGCGCAGTGGGATTCGGCATGGTTGGGATCATGCCGGTGCTCGTCGTCTTCGTCCTCTTTACGATCGTGCGGCGGATCGGCGAATACGCCATCGCCAAACCGGCGCGCGAAATTTTGTTCACCGTCGTGAGCCGCGAGGAAAAATACAAAGCCAAAAACTTTATCGATACGGCGGTCTCGCGCGGGGGTGACGCGGCAACTGGGTGGATCGTCCAAGGCGTCAAGGCGCTGGGTGCCACGGCCGGGCAGATGGCCTGGCTCTTGGTTCCCGTAGCGCTCTGGTGGGGATGGCTGGGCTGGCGCTTGGCTCGAACCGAAGAGGAGCAGCGTATCCGGAAGATCTGAATCCGCCGGTGCGGGCTGTTTACTGTCGGAAAAAACGCATGCTATAGTCCCTGCACGCTGCTGTGCAGCTGTACGAGTCGCTTCTCGTTTTGCTCTTCACGTTTCACAATTTACGAGGTCAGCAATGCCTGAAGTTCCTGTTAAGCTCTATCTTGATAAGCTACTGAAAGACTGTAGAAATACGGCTTCGCAGCTGGCTCTTTTGCCGGGGCCGTTAAAAGACAAGGTGCTTCGTGCCATGGCGGACCGGCTTGCGGCGGATGAAGAAACCATTCTTGCGGAGAACGAAAAAGATGTCGACGCCGTCGGGAAGTCGTACAGCAGCGATGTCATCAAGGATCGCATGAAGGCAGCCGTTGCGCGTGTACGGATGACGGCCGACAACATCAAGGAGATGGCCGATCGCCTCCGGATGATCGCCGATCAGGCCGATCCGGTCGGTGCAGTGACCTCACGATGGGAACGGCCGGACGGACTGCAAGTATCCCGCGTTCGCGTGCCGATCGGGGTCATCGGGATCATTTCCGAAATGCAACCGTTGATCACCGTGGAGTCGATCGGCCTCTGTTTCAAGTCCGGGAACGTGACGGTATTTCGGGGCGCGCCGGAATGGAGCCTCACCCATCAAGCGATCGGAAAGGGATTACTCGAAGTGGCGCAGCAGCACGGCATTCCGGCAGGAGCCTGGATGATCGTAGAGCGGACGGAAAAAGAAGCGGCCATCGAGTTGATTCGATCGGGGAAGGTACTCGACGCCATCATTCCCCGCGGTGGGGCGGGGCTTCGGAAGACCGTGATCGAAGGCGCCAGGATGCCGGTGCTCTGCCACGATGGAGGACTCACCCATCTCTATGTCGATGCCGACACCGATATGCCCATGGCACAGAACATCGCGATCAATTCGAAGGCCCAGGCGATGGGAGCGGCCAACGCGTTGGATACCCTGCTGGTGCAGCAGGTGATCGGGCGGCAATTTCTTCCTCCCTTGATCAATCGGTTGCTTGACGAATTCAAGATCGAAGTGCGCGGCTGCCCGAAGACGGTGGCGCTCATGGGGCAGATGGCGATGACGGGACACACCTCGATCAAGCCTGCGACCGAAGAGGATTGGCGGACGCAGTTTCAGGGACCGGTGCTGGCCGTCAAGATGGTGGCGAATTTGGACGAGGCCCTCACGCACATCGCCGAGCACGGCCCCTGTCTCACCGCCGTGATCGCCACGACGAATTACAGCTCGGCCATGCGCTTTACCCGGGAAGTCGACGCCAGCGCCGTGTTCATCAATGCGTCCTCGCGGCTCAATGCGGGTGACAGTTACGGGGTCGGCGCCGATATCGGGCTCAGCAATGCCCGTCTCCACGCAAAGGGACCGATCGGACTCGATCAGCTGACCTGCGAGAAGTATGTGGCATTCGGATCGGGGCAGCTTCGCCTGCCGCATCCGGTGCCGGAAGCCTATTTCGATGCCATCATGCTCAAAAGGCCCTAAGCAGGTGTGGAACGCTCATCCATTGAAGAAGCTCTGGCGTCCCATCTTGCCCGGTGGGGCCTCAAGCACGTTACATCCGATGCGGACTACTTCGCCTGGCAGCGGCAGCAGCTCCCCCCGGCCGCGCTGAACCAACTGAACGAACAGGTCGAACGAAAGCGAGGAGGCGATTGCCGCGATGAAATTGCCTTCTACGACCTGACCGCCCAGCCGCAGATCCTGCCGATTCTCTACAGTCAGCGCTACGAGTATTACCAAGCCATCGGTGCGCGCATAGCCGGCCATCTCGTTGAAGCCAAGTTCGTCCTCGATTTCGGGTGCGGCGTCGGGATTCTGACCAGCTTCTACGCCGGCCGGTTTCCCCGGACGGAATTCGTCGGTGTCGACCGTTCGCCGGCGTCGATTGCCATTGCCCAAGCGAAGGCAAAAACGTGGGGCCTTACGAACGTTCGATTTGAATGCCTCGACGCGGAGACGCGAGAGATAGCCGGCGCGTACGACTGTGTCATTGCCACTCATGCGCTGGTGCAGGCCGAACAGGATCCGGGGGTTCCGAGCCGGAGTTGGAACACGTTCGAACGGGCGCAGGATGCAGGTCAACAGGCGGCTTTCGAGCAACGAACGGGCATCGCTCTTCGGCTGGATCATCTTGCGGCGGGCTTAGTTGCCGGTGGCCGCATGGTCCTGTTTGAAAAGACCCGCCAGCTGGCCCGGCGAATTCCGTTTCAGCGCGCATTGGCTGCAAGGGGATTGCAACTCGCCGAACAACCTGAGCCCATCCGGTATCACGTGGTGGAAGAAGTCGCGGATGATGGGCCGTTGTACGTCGTGCAGAAGGGGCGCGGGCTGTCGATCAACTGGGACGAATCGCCGGAACCGGACGAAGGACCGCCGTTCGATCCATCATTTTTCTCGTCGTCGGGCAGCGGCGCGCCGCTCTATGAAAATCATCATCCCTCCGCGCAACAGGCCTGGCAGCAACTGGGTGAGCGATCGATCGTGAACGAGCACACCAAGACCGAGCCGGATGGCCGTCAAATGCACGTCGAGCTCGGCCGGTCGGCGCAAGGTATATATCTCTATTGCGCCAATACGTTCGACCAGCGCCAGCTGGTACTCGTTGAACCGGCTAGGGCTGCCATGCTCGAGTCTTATTACCGGGAAATCGTCGACGGATAAGAGCGCAAGAGGGGTTCGTTGCGTCGCTGCACCAGCTTGACTACAATCACACCCGTCTACGCCTGAATAGGACCGTGCTTAAAGGAGGTATCGCATGTTTCAGAGGATGCAAGGAATCGTCGTCGTCAGTGCATTGGCCGGCGCAATGGGCGGGTTTGCCACATCCATCCTGATGGGAACGCCTGGTATCGCCCAGCAACCGGACCGGACTACGGTTCAAGTCTTGCGCGCTCAGGAAATTCAACTGATCGATGCGAAAGGGCGGACGCGGGGGAAGTTAGGATTTTCATCCGACGCGCAACCCTATCTCCAACTCCGTGACGAGAACGATGCCGGCGGGGTATGGGTGGGGGTGGCACGGGAGACCGGAGTCGCGGTGCATGATACCGACGGAAAAACACGACTCGTGCTCAGCGTCGACGAAGGCGGCAATCCTTCGCTTGTCGTCAGGAATCGCGAGCATCTGATGCGGGCATTCCAGCCCTGATAGGGGCCGGTCTCATCCCTGCGGGACGGCGGACGCGTGCGAGTTATCCTCCCGCGAACACGGGTCGAAAGCCCGCGTCCGTGAGTATGCGGGCGGCGGCCTCGCGCTGGTCGCCCTGAATCTCGATCCGTCCTTCTTTCACCGTGCCTCCCGCTCCACAGGCTTTCTGCATCGCCTTCGCAAGACGTTCCTTCTCGGCCTGGCCGATCCCGACGAAACCCGTCACGACGGTCACCGTCTTGCCGCCGCGATGCGCGGTTTGGCGGATGATATCGACGCGTCCCCGATGTTTCTTGGCTGCGGCTGGCGGCGCAGGCGTTGAATCGGCCATGGGCCGCACATCAGAGGCCGGCGGCAGGGACACATCCTTCAGTGCGGCAAACGGACTCGTCCACGCTGCCGGCTCACCGTCTGTGGGAATGCGCTTTTTGCTGCTCATCCCATTCCTGCGTTAACGCCTGGCCGAAACAGAAGAGGTTTTTAAGACGTCCAATTCGAGATGCACGGCATGTGTTCCGTCTCCCAGCCACACCTGTCCTTCTTGAATCGTGCATTGCAGCGGCATATGGGGGCGGGCCAGTTGAACGAGGGCGCGGCTTCCGTCCAGCGGAAGATTCAGCGCCGCGAAATTTTCCAGCCGATCGAGCGCAGCTTTGTTTTTCTCCCACCAGAGATCGGCGCCGCGGCCTCCGTAACTATAGATCACGACCTGTTTGGCTCGACCACAGGCTTGACGAATGGATTTCTCGTCCGGCTGGCCGACCTCGATCCAGAGATCGATGGCGCCAGTCGGATCTTTTTGCCAGAGCGCCGGCTCGTCTTCGGCGCCCACTCCTCGGCCGAACGACAACGCGTCATCTGCGTGAAGGGTAAACGCCAGCAGGCGCACCATCATGCGCTCGTCGGTTTCAGAGGGATGGCGCGCGAGTGTGAGCGCATGGTCCCGGTAGTACTGGCGGTCCATGTCGGCGATCTGCAACGTCGCTTTGTAAATGGTTGCGTTGGAAGCCATAAGGTCAGCGCGTCATGGTCCGATCTCTGCAATGAACATCCGTTCGATCCGCTCGCGCGCCCAGGGCGTCTTGCGCAAGAACGTGAGACTCGACTTGATCGTGGGGTTGTGGCGGAAACAGCGGATGGGGACGCGTTTGCCCAGTTCGGCCCAGCCATGCCGTTCGACCAGTTGCGTGACGATCGTCTCCAGCGTGATCCCGTGCAAGGGATCGCGAGGATGGGATATGGAAGATGGCTGTTCCATAGGTGACCTGTGCCTGTGGAGGAAGAGTACCGGTTGCGAGGAACTTCTACAAGCGTCTGCGAAACGGTTGCCGCGCAGGGGGCAGGGGGAAGGTGATGGCGCCGGTGTCTATTTCATCACGGCCGCTTGCTTGATGGTAAAGATTCCCACGCCCCTGGTAATGATCACCTGTCCCGCGCGGCTCAAGCGGGCCACTTCTTGGAAGAGCTCATTCCAGGTAAATTCAGGATAGCGAGCCACCAGGGCTTCGAAGTCGCATTCCGGGGAGCCTCGGAGCAGTTCGAGGATGCGGTCGGTTATAGGTTTTTGTTGTGACATCCGGATTCCTCCTTAGCGGCGATATACGAATCTGATGAAAGTGCGGAGTGCGATGCCGGCGTCGGAGCGGCGGAGACTGGAGAATCGGTCGCGTGGAAAGAATGGGAAACGCGAGAGATGAGACAGTCGGCGTAGCTGAAACGTCCTGGGTTGATGCTACGTGTATCGGGGCTGCTGGGTCAAGCAGCCTCTCGCTACGTCATGTCGAGCTACCTGAATGAAGGCCATCTCCTAAACCGGAGTTCCGTATACCACCGATCAACCAGCCGGTTCCCCCCGGTATTTTCACCCCTTTCAACTTCGAACAATTGACGGCGGAAACCGGTAACTCAAAGACAACTCCGTGCGCCTATCTCCGCGATAATCCAAGTGGCATTCCCCTTGCTTTGTTCCTCTCCGTATCGCTCCTGCGCAATCGAAGCAGATGATTCGGGAATCACTATTGAGACTGAGGAGGCGTCGATGAATGAGAGAAGAAAGCAGGCCGCAACTGCGCTGGCCACGACAGTGATTGTGATGCTGATCTGGGCGGTCGCGCCAGCCATCGGTCAGCAGGGATTGATGGACGGCGAAGTAGCTCTTGAAGGCACGCTCTCAATCGTGCACGTCGATGAGGTCGATCACACCAAATCCCACTACGACTACTTTGTCGAAGATGCGAAGACGCGGGCCATGACGCAGCTCCTGTTCAAGCAGCCTCCCAAGAAGCTGTTGCGCAGCGGCGACAGGATCCGTGTCAAAGGCCGAAAGACGAACAATGTGATGAATGTGACGGATTTTGCGGTCGGGGATTCGACGGATACCAGTGCGACGCCATCAACAGATGGGACCGTGGCGGCAGCGGCGACTCCGCACCACGCCATTGTGATGGTGCTCAACATGACCGGTTCTCCGACGCCCTACGACGGCACCACGCCACCGTACGATGCGACGACCGTCAGCCAGGTTGCGACGCAGATGTTCGGGACGTCGTATTCCGTCAATACGGTCTACAACGAAGCCTCCTTTTCGCAAATGAATTTCCCCGGATCGGTCGAGAACGTGATCTTGTTGTCGGTGCCCTATGTCGATGCCTGTGCCTATAACACGATCGCGGCTAGTGCCGATTCGGCAGCGCAACTTGGGGGTGTCAGTCTGACGCAGTATCAACATCGCGTCTATCTGGTCCCGCCGGCCAAGATCTCCGGTTGCACGTGGCTGGCGCTCGGGCAGATCGGGAACTACGGGAGCACGGCTGTCTACAAGTCGTGGTCGACTAGAAACGACTCGTTGGCCTATGCCCATGAACTCGGGCATAACCTCGGATGGCACCATGCCGCCACCGACCCGAACAACGACGGGACACTGGATGTCGAGTATGGCGATACGTCGGATCTGATGGGGTACTGCTGCGGCAAACGAAAGTTGAATAGTGTGCATTCAGACCAGATCGGTTGGTTCAATGGCGGAAGCCTCGCGACCAAAGTAGTTAATGTGACGGCGCCGGGCCTGTACCATCTGGCTCCGCTCGGCAGCGATCCGTTGACGACGGTCTACCCTCATATCCTCAAGATTACGCCGCCTGATAACAGCCGGACGTATTATCTGTCATACCGTCGGCCAGTCGGTCTGGACGCGACCATTCCTTCGAAGTACACGACAGGCGTCAACGTGCATCGAGGACTCAAGACCGACCGCTGGTCTTATGAAGTCGCCGTGCTGAACAACGATACGCTGTCCACGTTCAGCGACAGCACCAATGGTATTTCCATTCATCAATTGGCGAGCGATTCCACGCAGGTAACGGTCGACATCGCGTTCGGGGCCTGCGTCAGGCGTAATCCGGCAGTCACGCTCGTTCCTGCCACGCAGATGTTGGCCGTCGCAGGAGGGGTTGTGACCTACAATGCGACCGTGATGAACAACGACAGCATCGGGTGCGATCAGGCGTCGTTTGCCCTGTCGATGAACGGCGGAATAACCGGGTCGTTCCAACCAGCCGTGATGGCCTTGGCGCCCGGGGCATCCAGCAGCGCGAATGTGAGTGTGCAGTCGACTACGGGAATGGCCGACGGTTCGTATCAGCTGACCGTGAAAGCAGCCGACCAGAACGTGCCGGCCGGCCAGCATGAGGCTACGGCGCTGGCCACGTTGCAAGTGGATACTCAAGCACCTTTGCCGCCCTCGTCGTTAAGTGCGGCGCAGAAAAAAGTTCAAGGGAAACAGGCGGTGCAGCTTACGTGGCCTCAAGCGGTCGATACGGCCGGAGGTACCGGTGTCGGCTCCTACAAGGTGTTTCGCAACGGCGCATTGCTGGGCGAAACAGCGACCACGTCGTTCGCTGATCGCACGGTCTCAGCCGGAACGGCATATACATACACGGTCTACTCTGTAGACCGTGTCGGGCACATGTCCAGTTCGGCCGCATCCATCACGTTTACCATGGGAACCGGCGGCGGTCCGAAGGGCCGCTAGGTTTCCGCAAACGGATGGGGCCGGTTCCAGTCTGTCCCTGTGGCTCGTGAGTAAGGAAGGGCCCGCCGGACCAGTCCGGCGGGCCCGTGCATCATCGAGCGTCGTCCGATGCGTTGCCCTCGCCCCAGTCCCCCAGCCTGTTGAATAGCGCGATAATCCTGACCGCTAGGCGCCGTGCGCAGCATTCGGAGCAAGTTTACGGTTCCGCCGGTTTGCCCCAGTTCTTGAGGAAGGGAGCGATCGTGTCGATGGGGATCGGAAAAATAGTCGTTGAGTTCTTCTCGGCCGCAATCTCGACCAGGGTTTGCAGGTAGCGAAGCTGCAATGCCGCCGGATTCCGGCTGATCACGTCGGCGGCATCGGCCAGGCGCCGCGAGGCCTCGAATTCGCCTTCGGCGTGGATGACTTTCGCCCGGCGTTCCCGTTCCGCCTCCGCCTGGCGTGCGATCGCCCGTTGCATTTCCTGCGGCAAATCCACGTTCTTCACTTCCACGGCGGTGACTTTGACGCCCCATGGTTCCGTCTGCTGATCGATGATCCGTTGGAGGTCCGAGTTGATCTGTTCCCGCTTCGACAGCAGATCGTCGAGCTGGCTCTGTCCCAGAACGCTGCGGAGCGTCGTCTGCGACATCATGGACGTCGCATAGAGATAATCTTCGACTTGGATGATGGCCCGCTCCTGGTCGACGACTCGAAAATAGATGACCGCATTCACCTTGACGCTGACGTTGTCCCTGGTGATGACGTCCTGAGGCGGAACGTCCATCGCCACGGTCCGCAAGCTGACGCGAACCAGCTTGTCGACGAACGGAATGATGATCACGACACCCGGTCCGTTTCCACCGACGATTCCACGGGCCAGCCGGCCCCATCGAAAAATTACGGCGCGTTCGTACTCCCGAAGGACATTGAACCCCATCAAGACCAGGATCGCCGCAAGAATCAGGAGCGCCAAAGGACTCAGCAACATGTTAGGCCTCTTTCTGTGTAGTGAGAGGAGTCACGTGCAAGCGTAAGCCCTCCACGCGCGTGACCCGAGCTTCGTCGCCCGGTCTGAGCGGCTGGTCGCTGATGGCCTCCCACAGTTCGCCGTGGACTGCCAATTGTCCGTGCGGAGCCAGCGCCGTCTTTGCAATGCCGATCAGGCCGACCATTTCCTCCCGGCCGGTCACCGGTCTTCGCCGCATGGCGTTCACGCCCATTCCGACCATGAAGAGCGAGAATGCTGCGGCCAGTGCGACAACCGGCAGGATGACCGACCAGGAAATCTGAAAGAACTCCACATCGGTTTTGATCAGCATGACCGACCCAAGGAGCATCGACGTGACTCCGCCGATGGCCAGCAAGCCGTAGCTGGTGATGCTGGCTTCCAGGATGAAGAAGACGATTCCGAGCAGGAACAACAGGACGCCGGCATAGTTCACCGGCAGCGACTGAAAAGAGTAAAAAGCCAGGATCAGGCTGATGGCGCCGACAATGCCCGGCAGAATCGCTCCCGGGTTATACAATTCGGCAATGAGTCCGACGGTGCCGATCGTCATCAGCAAATAGGCGATGTTCGGGTCGCTGAGCGTCTTCAGCAGTTCCAGCCGGAGTCCCATCGGAAATTCCCGCACAGCCGCACCGGCGGTGTGCAACACGGCCGGGCCGGCCTGGAGAGGAATGGTACGGCCGTCCAGTTGTTTCAGCAACGCCGGCAGATCCTCCACCACCAGATCCACGATCTTCAGCTTCAGGGCCTCCCGTTCCGTCACGGACAGGCTCTTTCGGACGGCATCTTCCGCCCAGGCGACGTTCCGGCCCCGCTGTTCGGCGATGGACTTGATGTAGGCGACAGAGTCGTTCTCGACCTTTTCCTTCATCTCCTTGTCCATCTCCTGCCCCCCCATTGCCACGGGATGAGCGGCTCCGATGTTCGTGCCGGGAGCCATCGCCGCAACATGCGCAGCCAGCGTGATAAACACCCCGGCAGAGGCGGCCCGTCCGCTGGACGGCGACACGTAGACGACGACAGGAATGGTGGCGGCGGTGATGTCCTTGATGATGAGCCGCATCGACGTATCCAGGCCGCCCGGTGTATTAAGCCGGATGATCAAGGCCTGCGCCCCGCCTTCTTGTGCGGACAGGAGCGCATCGTGCAGATACTCGGCAGAAACCGGATTGATCACCCCATCATAGGTCGCGAGCACGACGAACGACTCGGCGCGTGCAGGAAACGAGGCGGCAAGCCATGCGGTGAGGAGCACAGCACCGGAGAGCATGAGCCGAATGGAGAGAAAACGGGGGCGACGTTTCGGGAGCTGCATTGAGCTGTCCCTCCTGTGGAAGGCTGAAGCAAAGGGACGCGAGCAACGATGTTCAGCATACGAGCCACCCGATACCCTGTCAAGGAAGGGGGAAAGGGAGAACGAACGAGCGTTATGGGGATGGATTTGCGTTTCCCCCGCGGAACAACAAGGCGTTCAGCAGATCTCGATTTACCACGGTTCTTCGGCGTATGCTTGGAGCCGGCTCTTCAGCCAAGCAGTGAAACATGAACGCCGTTCTGTGTATCCGCGCATGACGCTCACGCAGGCCATAATCAGGAGATGCTCTATGTTACGAATCGCTAGTCGAGTGTTCGCGTGCATGATCGTGACGAGTATTTTCGTTCTGGAGCCGCAGGCTGGTTATTCCAGGATGGACGAGATGTCGCCGATCGACCACAGTGCGCTGTTCCAGCAGTGTGCCGTTCGAATTGAACAGTGGTTCCCGCTTCTCACCGTTCCAGCCAAAGAACTTGACCTTGAACATGTCAAACTCGCCCGACGGGAAGAGCATCTCATCGCCATTCCTTTGAAGCATCCACAAGGAAACATTCGGTCAGTTCACTGGCATTTCAAGAACATGGGTGAGGCGTTGGACCTGGTCCGGCTCCTTCAGCAAGGGAAAATCAGTGCCATGAACGTGCTGCCGTTCCTTCACGATCCGGCCGCACTGTATGCGGAACGCGAAAACCTATTAGAAGAAATGAAGGACTGCCAGGAAAAAGAGCAGGTGCAGAAAATCCTTGGATCGTGCACGGATTGCAGAGTGTTCGAATGGCTGGACATCAAACCGTAATGAGTCGTGAAGCAGGTGGTCGCAAGCGGCTCGTGTCCGGAGCCTGTTCATGAGGGGGTTGCTCTGCCACGGCATCACGTAAGCCGGGAAAGTTGCGAATCTAAGGTCTGGGGGAACTGATGAGCTCATTGGCAGTTGCGTCACTTGTGTTTGTATGCGTCTTCGGCAGCGCGCTGATCGGCCTGTTCCTCCGCCCTACGTTGCCTAAGCCTCCCACGGGGGAAGATGCATTGGATGTGGTGAGGACGGGAACTGGTCTGATCGCGACGCTGGCCGCCGTCGTCCTTGGCCTCCTGATTGCCTCTGCATCGGCTTCTTTCGACAAGACAAAAGATGAGGTTTCGGAGACTGCTGCCAAGGTTGTCCAGCTCGATCGTGTGCTTGCGGACTACGGACCGGAGACGAAGGAGGCCCGCGCGCTGCTCCGCGATATCTTTGGGTCCATGCTCGAGACGGTATTTCCTGAAAAAGGTTACGGACTTCCCAAGATCGACGATCCTGAACGGCGAGCCAAATTCGAGCATCTGCAGGCCATGCTCAATGCACTCACGCCGCGAAATGATGCCCAGCGATCGCTTCAGTCGCGCGCCGTGGACGTTTTTGACCAGATGGCAGAGTTGCGGTGGCTGGTCATCGTGCAAGGGGAAAGTGCCCTGCCGGCTCCGTTTCTGATTGTGATGGTGCTTTGGCTTGCCATCATCTTCGCCGGTTTGGGTTTGCTCTCGACAAAGCATCCGGCTGTTATCGCGATTCTCGTGATCTGGGCGTTGTCGGTTGCCGGAGCGATTCTTCTGATCGACGAAATGAGCCGTCCGTTGGAAGGCTTCATGAGAATTTCGAGTGCTCCGCTGCGCAATGCGCTCATTCATCTCGGGCAGTAAAAGCGGACTCGCCCGAGGCGCTTTCTATGCGCGTGGCCGAGCGGGGAGTGATCCCGCGCAAGAGCAGGCTCAGCGGGGTGGTTTACATGTGCAGAGGCAGCGAGTCCCGCTACGCGGTGCGACATGTGAGGTGAGGATGCCACCCTTCAGTCATCCGGCATGCTATAGTCTCTGTAAATGCCGGCGTCATGGAGGTGGACGATGCAGAGAACATGGATCATCGCGGGGCTGTTCCTGCTGGGACTGAGTCAAACGGCTGAAGCTGCTTCGGATTCCGCCGGCAAACAGAAAACAGAAGAAAGCAAGGGAACGACGGTGGAAGATCTCGGCCGTGGCGTGAAGAGCGCCGCGCAGAACGTCGAAAAAGAGATTCCTAAAATCGGTTCCGCCATCGGCGAGACATTAAAGAAAATCACCGGGAAGAATTCAGGCAATCAGTCCGCTCAAGAAACTCCCAAGGACAAGAAGTAGCACGTCTCACGATTAGGCCGGAGTCACATGGCCATCGGTCCCGCTGCGCGCTGCCGACGGCGTTCAGGCGTCCGTTTCTGTTCGATCTCAATTACACGATTTGCATGCAGGGCCAGGAGAACACCCGGATGGCCGGTTTGACCCAGCCTGTATGATGAAGCGTTTCTGCACACCAGGCTTTGATCGCATTGGCGACCCTGTCCCGTTGAGCCGGTTCGAGTGAGACCAGGATGACGTTGTTCACTCCAGGGTAGAATGAAATTCCTTCCGCCGGCCCCGATTGTCCTGTTCCGATCGTTTCGGGAATCTCCGTGTAGGCCATCACCTCACACGTCCGCAACAACTCATGCACGCGTTCTTTCAGCGACGCGCGAAACACGATCATCAACATCTCCATCGGTGACCTCACTGAAAGTGGCGCCGAACAGCGGAAGCCATTCTACTTCGTTGGGGCGGTCTGGTCCAATGGCTGGTGGGGGCGGGAAGAAATAGGGGTGAGGGCGATTCTCCTCCTGTCGTTACTTCATTCCATACGGAGTCTGTGTGCGGATGGCACGGGTTATGCTGGTGGCTGTTAAAAAAAATGGAATATCACCCGTTGACATAGTTTGTGGAAGAGGAGTAAGGATGAAACCGTTCGTGCAGTCGTTCATGAGTAGAGGGATAGCGCGGGCGAGGCTGTCAGCACAATCCCTCAGATCACTCAGAAGCCAGGAGGAGGTGGAAATGGAAGACCTTAGTCCACCGGACCACCACGGCCCGCCGAGCTACGGGCGGGCTTCTCGTCAGTCACGCTAGCCGGTTCTCCATCGGCTGTTGCCTTCCCGCATCAGGGAATTACACATACCGATGAGCCATTCTGGAGAGCCCGCGCTGGTGTGAGGAACACAAGCGCCTGGGATCGAGTCGCTTCTCCCCTGACGAGCCGCCGTTGCACCCACTCCTCGAACGGGTCTTTCGGACCAGTACAAGAGAAAGTCAGTCGGCGTCCTAAGCGCCACACACGGGCGACCTCCAACCTTAGTGCAAGGTCGCCCGTGCTGTTTCCTTCTTGATCGATCCGGCCATCTTTGAAGGCAGGCGACCCGCCCCGGTCGCTGCGGCGTTGAGGGAACACACACGGGGGCGAGAGCCGGACTTCTCATTGCATCGAGAGAAGGAGGTGGCCATGCAAGTCCATGATGTCATGTCAACCGGTATTGTCACTGCCAGAAAGACAGATTCGGTTCGATCGGTTGTAGTGAAAATGATGAATCGCAACTGCGGGGCCATTCCCGTCGTGGAGGGAGATGCCCGGCTCATCGGGATGGTGACGCTGCGCGACGTCCTGCTGCCGTTGTATCCCAACTATGGCGACTACATTCATGACAACGTACACAGCCGGGATTTTGTCGAGATGGAAGAGGGGTACCCGGAGACACTCGGCAAGAAAGTCGAAGAGGTCATGAGTTCGAATCCCCTGACGGTGGCACCTCACGATCCCGTTCTGGAAGCGGCCTCCTACATGGGTCTCAAGAACTTCCGGCGCATCCCTGTCGTCGACAAAGGCATGCTGGTCGGGATGCTCAGTATCGGCGACATCAACCGTGGATTGTTCTTCGAGAAAGCAATGCGAGGCTGAGCGCAGCATCAGGCTGCGGTCTGTGCTGTGCGGGAATACCTGTACGTCCGGCTGATCGGGCATGCGTGGTGCACGAGCGCGAAGCATTTCTGGCGAATGATATACGAGGATTCAAGAAAGACGAATCAGGGAACGACGGCGATTCGGATCATGTGCGTGATCATGCCGGGATCGGCGCTTGCCTCGCGATGCTGATGGAGGTATGATCCGCTACCCCGCCGTATCAAGAGGAGGTGCTATGGCCGTCCGCACCGCACTCCAGAAACAACGGATATCTCTCGACCGCAGCATCGAACGCATGCGCAAACAGCTGGCTGAGCTGGCCACTTTTCTGGGCAAGGGCAAGCCGACCCGCAGTTTGGAAGAGTTCGATCTGGACACGGAGCGGCTGATCGGCGATCTCCTCGGCCAGACCTCCGAGCTCCTCCATGCGTACGAATATGCGGAGCTGGGCGAAGCAGCCGGTCTCGTGAACATGACGGATGAGGCGCCGGAAAGCGTCGGTATGGATGGCCAGCGGCAAAGCGTGCTTCAGCGGAGCCGGGTGTTGGAAAGCTGCGTGTCCGAACTGGAAGCGCGGCGGGCTGCGGAGCCAAAAGGGTCCAAAGCCAGGCGGCGGACCCTGATCGGGCCGCAGGTCGTGGAACACATGACGTCAGAGATCCAGAGCCTCTCTCAAGATGCCAGTCTGCGGGAGGCGGGGCAGAGAATGCAGAAATGGAAACTGGGCTCCCTCCTCCTGACCGACAATCAGTCGTACGTCGGGTTCATCACAGATTCGATGCTCGCGCGCGAAGTGGTCGCGAACGGCCTCGATGCGAACACCACGCCGGTCAAGGTGTGCATGCGCAAACCGGTGGTCGCCATCCCCGGTGATCGTCCCATCATCGATGCCGTGCGTCTCATGAAGGAGCAGGCCACCAGGCATGTTGCCGTCACGCAAGACGGACAAATTATCGGCGTCATCTCGGTCTCCAATATTCTGCGGTACTATTCAGGCGTCGTCTAACAATGCCCGGATTGTCGGGTGTGAAGCATGATCGATCTGTGGGGCCTCGTTCTTGTTCATGCCAAACGATCTCCGTATCTTCACCCAGGGAGGTGAACCGATGGGACCGACGAAAGTGGTCGTGAACGGCAGCGGGCTGTACGACGCGGTGAATGGCAAATTGATCAAAGACGGCTTCGCGAATCGGCGCGAACTCGAAGATTACGTGAACCATCATTATCTGGTCTTGCCGGTCGTCGACAATGCCGGCCGGTCCTGGCAGCTCGACGGGAAGCCTGTGTACTGTCTTCGCGGTGTGCAGTATGAGACCACCCTTGATCAAAAAGTCCATCTTGCCCGTTGTCCGGATTGCGGCGGCATGGGGATTCGGTGCGACGAGTTTACCGTGGAGTCGGATTGCATCCGCTGCACGGCCTGTGGACATGAATTCGATGCCCGGTTGGAAATGATGGAAACGTAGGGGGACCGTGTTCGGTCAGAGCACGCCGCGTTCTAGCTCATGCAGGTAAAGAAAGGTCGGCGCTTTCACGCCGGCTGTTTTTCTGATCGCGACCAGTTCCGGGGACTCGAAGAACCGGCGGGCATGGTCCAGCGAAGTCCATTCGGAGAAATGCACGACGGCATGGGCGTCGTTGTCGTATCGCAGTAGTTGATAATTGATTTCTCCGGCAGTTTTTCTGATGCCGGCCGCTTGGTCAAACACCGCTTTCCATGCCGGATAGGCCTCGACCTCATGAACGATCAACACGTGTGGCATGCGGACTCCACGTACTGGTTATCGAATTGGCGTGAACACGTGCGTGTGACACGCGCCTGAAAGGGTTCCCTTCCGTGTGCATTCCGGCGCTCAGCGTTTCACGCCAGCGTGCCGGCCTGTCGATGCCTGGCGGAGGGCTCCGCTGCGGACTGATTTCGAATGACTGCGGAATCGGGCCGGCGGGAGGCCGAACTCCCGTTTGAAGGCGCGGTTAAAGGCCGGTTCCGACTCATACCCCACCTCAACAGCGATCTGCGCCACGCTATTGCTCGTGGATGTGAGCAGTTGCGCGCCGAGCTGAAGCCGCCAGCGGGTGAGGTAGGCAATGGGGGTCTCCGAGAGATAACGCCGGAAACGTTCGGCCAGGACGGAACGTGACGTTCCGACCTCTGTCGCGAGTGCGGCAATCGTCCACGGATGAGCCGGCTTGCGATGCAGCAGGGCCAACGCTTTCCCGACTTCCGGGTCGCGGACGCCGGCCAGCCATCCGGTTTGTTCCCGCGGGAGCAGCGCGATGTAGCGCCGCAGCGTTTCGACGAACAAGGCCTCGGACAACTTGGCGAGCACGGTCTCACCGCCGGGCCTGGACGCATCCGCATTATCCACCGAGTAGCGGAGTGAGTTTTCCAGCCATTGGCCCGACGCGTCGTTGCGGATGTTGACTTTCATAATAGGTGGCAGCCCGCCGAGAAAGACCCCGCTGAGTTGCGGCTCACAGGCCATGTAACCACAGATGAATTTCGTGAGCTCTCCACCTCCGCCCAGGCGGGAGACCTTGAGGCCTTGAGATAACACTCGCTCCAGGTCCTGCGCACCGTCCATCGGCGTGACGGGCGAACCGTTTCTCAAGATATGGGGATTGCCGTGCGGAAAAATGACGATGTCTCCTGCATCGAGGGGGAGCAGCCGGTCGTCTCCTTCGACCTGTCCGTAGCCTCGTCCCTCGGTGAGCAGGTGATAGATGATGACATGCCCGGCGTTCGGCGAAAGATACGGAGCCAGGGCGCGCGCGCCGGGCGAGCGAAAGCACCAGGGCGCTGAAAACTCCGCATTGTAAAACATGGCGCCGTCGAGTTTGACGGCCTTCAGAACTTCGGACAAGACATCCATGCGGGCTCCACGCAATAACAGCGAGCCGGCAAAGTGTGCCGGACGCTGAAGCAAGTGAACTCCAGCCTAGCACGCCTCTGCAAAGAGAACCAGACTCCCGGATAAGACCCCAAGAAGCAATCGTCTTAGAGTGTGGCCTGTCGTTGCAGCGGCGATGCCGAACCGCTCTTCGATCTAACCCCACACACGAAGGAGGAGACCATGTCTGTCAACGCCGTAGTGCCTGAAGTAGAGAGTGTGAAGACGCGTCTCAAGACGATCTGGATGGCCGGCGATTACGATCGATTCTCGCGTTATCTGGAAGGGAGCGCGCGGGAGTTCTACGAGCGTCTCAACGCCGCTCCCGGGTATCAATTGTTGGACGTGGGCTGTGGCTCAGGCCAGCTGGCTTTGATGGCGGCGAAGGATGGTTTGCAGGTGACCGGCGTGGACATCGCCGGCAATTTGGTGGAGCGGGCCAGGGCGCGTGCGCAAGCGGAGGGTCTGAGGGTGCGCTTCGAAGAAGCCGACGCCGAGGCGCTTCCCTTTGAGGATGCGAGCTTCGACATCGTCGTGAGCTTGATCGGGGCCATGTTCGCGCCACGACCGGACCTTGTCGCCAAGGAACTGTTGCGAGTCTGCCAGCCGGGGGGAATCATTGCCATGGCCAATTGGACTCCGCAGGGTTTCGTCGGGCAGATGTTCAAGGCTGTGTCGAAATTCATTGCGCCGTCCGGGATGCCCTCGCCAGTTCTGTGGGGTGACGAAACCACCGTCCGTGAACGGCTCGGCAACGGACTGTCGGATCTCAGTCTGGTCAGGCGGCACTATACGTTCAATTATCCCTTTCCTCCCGCAGAGGTGGTGGAGTTCTTCCGTCTCTACTACGGACCGACCAATCAGGCGTTTGCATCTCTCGACGCTGACGGCTGTGCGAGTCTTCGCCGGGAACTCGAAACGATGTGGACTACTCACAATCGGGCAGGAAGGGACTGCACCACCGTCTTCGCGGAATACCTCGAAGTGACCGGCATTCGTGCGTGAAACGTGAAATGTTAAAAGGAGGAAAAACATGGCAAATCTCATAGCAAGCGATCGGCATCAGGATGTGGGCCTGTACGACATGAGGAACCTTAGTAGGATGAAGACGCTGGAGGCTCATGCGCCCGAGGCGATGAAAGCTTTTGTGGCGTTCGACAGGGCGGCTCTGGCGGAGGGAGCGATTCCCGTAAAGTATAAGGAGTTGATGGCGCTCGCCGTCGCGTTCACGACCCAGTGTCCCTATTGTATCGAGCTCCACTCGAACAAGGCGCGGGAGAACGGCGCGTCAGATCCGGAGATTGCCGAATCCGTACTGGTCGCAGCGGCCTTGCGCGCGGGCGGGGCGATCACCCACGGCACGCATGCCATGAAAGGAACATGAACGGCATGCCCGGCTGGCTCGGGAAATCGGGACAGTCAATTCTTTGAGGGTCGGCCGGGTCTGACCATTAATGATTAATCCTGTCTGGTGGGACAGTTTGTCCCGAGGTGGATACTGAATCCTTCAGATTTCCGCAGCCTGTGTGAACCGAAACCCGATCGTGTCCTCGAGGAGGAGCCGCTGAAACGTCACAACTGGTTGGAATATGTAGAAAACACGATCCTCAGCGAGCGAACAAGAAGGGGAGGCAGGAAATGTAAGTCATCTGGCATTTTCTTTGCGAGATAACATTTGAATCGGCGGGCGACGAGGCAGGCCCGCCGCATGGTCAGTACTCGTACGACCCAGCAAAGGAGGAGAGCCATGGCATATGCAACCAAATCCATTGTCTGGCGCATTGAATGGTGCCGCCGGCAGAGTGTGCAGGCGCGTGCGCAGCGTGAGCTGGAAGGATGGCATGCCGAAGAGGAGGGGCTCCGGGATGCCCTGCTCAATCGTGATCACTCGAATCAGTACCGGTATGGTCCGCCAGGTGTGTTCGAGAGGTATGCGATGGGGCTACAGGACGGGCGAACGTTGCTTCGCACGGCAGCAGTGGATCAAGAGTTTGCACCCTCCGGCCAATAGGGCGCATGGCTGATCCGGGTCTAGGATAAGGAGCCTTGAGGTCCTGTCTCTCTCCTGTCCCGTGATGGTCTGCATTGTAAAACGACAATGTCACACGTCTCTTGGCCAACGCCCTGATTTCCCTCGTTGACGTGCTACCGTCGTTCGGGCGGTATGGTCTTGAGAGCGGCAGAGAACAGCGCGTGAGCCGCCGGATCGACAGGTCTGTGTTTGACTGCCGTGCTGGCCGGATCCTTGCCTAGAAAGTTGTCACCCTTCCAGTTCTTCGACGGTCTGATGGGTCTCGGAACGAACCCGCCGCCGCAGTTCGGGCAGACATTGCCCAAGAGTTGCTCCACGCAGGTTGCGCAAAACGTACATTCATAGGAGCAGATGCGCGCGTGACGCGAGTGGGGCGGCAATGCCGTATTGCAATGTTCGCAGGTCGGTCTGAGTTCCAGCATCGTGCGGCCTTCTCTGTAAGATGGTGAAAAGAAACCTGCCGGGAAATGGCTTCGGGCGCATTTCTCTCGACTATGTTTTGCGCTTGAGCAAGTCCGCAAGATGGGCGAAGGGCCTGAAGGTCGAAGGCTGACCTTGTGTCCGGCCCGACGGCGCCTCACGAGATGCGTCAGCCACCTGATACCGCTGGTGCTCATTGTCGTGACAGTAGAGACACAGCAACTCCCAGTTGCTCCCGTCGGGTGGATTGTTGTCGTGATTGTGGTCCTTGTGATGGACCGTGAGCTGGCTCAGCTTCTTACCGTCAAATTCTCGTCCGCAGTGCGCACAGATCCACGGCAATATTTTGAGAGCTTGCTCTCGATAGGTCTGCCCCCGCTGAGCCTGGTTACCCAGTGCCATGCGAGCCTCGGAAAGGGTGGCGACTCGTGACGATGAAAGTTTACACCAACTTCTGGACGAAAGCCCACCAGCGCCAGAAATGCTGGATAGTAAGACCTGCCACCCCATTTTTCTCCGGCCGGAATCGTGAATGTCCTTGCGGGATGTCGCCCTTGATGGCACATCTAGACCATGACTATCTGGTGCAGAAAGATGTGGAGGAGCCTGGGAAGTGCCGTGATTGCGGCGCTCACCCTGAGCGCCTGCGGAACAGCTCCCGCCAGCCCTGTTGAACGTAAAAGCGAACCGGTTGTCGATGTGTCGGGAATGGTGCAATCCTACCAGAGACAAATACGAGAGCGGGATAAGCGCATTGAGGAGTTAGAGTCTCAACTGAATGCCTTGAAGCTGATTGAGCAAGACTACGAGAAACGGAGAAGGCCCCTCCGGTCGCCCGCAACGTTGACGCCAATCGAGTAACCATCGTTCTGCCCCTGCCACGCGCCGGAAAACTCAGCACATTCCAGTTGCACTGCCGCTGCGCCTCATGCTGCCCTACAGAATTTCACGAATTCGTTGCAAGCTGGAAAGATAGGAGCATACTTACACGTAAGTACATACGTATCGGCCACATTGCTTCTCACCTTTCTGCTTCCACGGAGGGGACCATGAGAACTCAGAGCCAACCACCCGCCACTCCACAAGCGGTTGATCGAAGAATGCTCGGTGTGCTCAGGAAAAAGGGCGCACTATCCATGGAAAGCCTCAGCACAGTCACGGGGATCGGCTGGGCGCAGGTGTTCATGTCAGTGGACCGTCTCAGCCGGATTGGAAAGGTCTCGCTGACTCCCGTTCGCCCCTGTGAATATCGAATCTCGATCGGCGGACTGCTGCGACGCTAGCGCTGTCTGCGCTTCTGTTCAGACGGG
>CAZOUA010000029.1:33395-37150 GCA_964582865.1 uncultured Nitrospira sp.
CGGCTCCCGCATAGAATGTGAATGATGCGCCTAATTGATCCCACAAGAATCCGGCGAGGATGCTGGCAATGAGCATCGCCAGGCCGCTGGCCAGGTTGAAGAAACCAAAGGCTGTCCCGCGTAGATCGGCGGGCGCCGTGTCGGCGACCATGGTAGCGAGCAAGCCCTGCGTCATGCCCAGATGAAGGCCCCACAACCCGACGCCCAATAAGACCGCGCCCCAGTGATCATTTACAGCCAAGACCACATCGGCTGCAATGAGCACTAGAAGACCAAGAGCGAGGAGCCGCATGTGACTCATCCGATCGGACAGCTTGCCGAACGGATAGGCCGAGATGGCATAGATCAGATTCATCGCCACCATGACGAGAGGAACCAGCGCGATGGGAATTCCTCCATGTTGGGCGCGAAGAACCAAGAAAGCCTCACTGAATCGAGCGAGCGTAAAGATGGCACCGATGCCCACCACCCACCAGTAGGCTGATCCTAAGCGGATCAGATTGTCCCATCGAACGGGATTCCTGCCCTTCGATGTCGTTCGATGTTCCGGTTCATGGATACCGAACAACAAGAGTGCCACCGCCATCAACCCCGGCACCACGGCCACCCAGAATACGGCTCGGAAATCATTGGCCCAGAGCAACATCAACCCGACCGCGAGCAGGGGGCCGAGGAATGCCCCAACGGTATCGAGCGCTTGCCGCAAACCGAAGGCGGCGCCCCGGAGTTGCGGCGGAGCGATATCCGCGACCAAAGCGTCCCGTGGTGCGCCGCGCACACCTTTCCCCACTCTGTCCAGCAAGCGGGCGGTCAAAACGAGGTCAATGCCGGAGGCGATGACAAAGAGAGGCTTGGTGAATGCGCCTAAGGCATAGCCAAATACGGCCAGCCCTTTCCGCTTGCCCCAATAATCACTCAGCGTTCCTGAAAACACTTTGACGACCAGCGCCAGAGACTCGGCGAGCCCTTCAACCAGGCCGACCGCCATGGTGCTGGTTCCCAGGATCGTGACCATAAACAAGGGCAGCAGGCTATGGATCATTTCGGACGAAATATCCATCAGCAAACTGACGAACCCCAACACCCAGATTCCTGAGGGAATCCGGCGCAGAGAGCGCTCCACCTGTAAGTCACTCTTCATCGAATAGATCCTTCATGGAGTGCTCGTGTGATCAGACAACACAACGCGGGGAAAGGAATCGGGACATTCTACGTTGTTAGGAGGGGCGAGGCCATGCCTTCGTCGTGCAGTGAACCGCTACATCTGAATTGAGGACGCACGGTTTGAAGAGAGGGGTGAAGCAGCAAGAGGTGACAGGCGTTGACTTGCTCCCTTCAGGCCTATACAAGAACCGTAGCGCTTTCCAGAACCTGAATCAAAAAGGAAGGTTTGACATGCCATTCAGAACACGAATGTCCGTTCGAGCATGGTCGACGTCTATCTTATTGGTCGGAATGCTGGCAGGTCTCACGGCTTGCACGAAGGTGGTGAAGCCTGTCCCGACAACGCCGCCCGCGCCGATCGACTTTTCTCAAGCGCTCCAGTATGCGCAGCGATCAGCATTGGTGTATGAAGCCGATTCGGTCATCCGGCAGAAAAGTCCGGCCGGCACGACGGTCTCGATCATGCCTGAGACCGCAGCGGGAGTGAAGGCCTATGTGGAGATCGATGATGCGAAGAAAACCCAATGGGTCGTCGTGCGAGGGACGTCGAATCTGGCGAATGTGAAGATCGATGTAGACTATAACAAGGTGGTCGATTCTCGCCTTCAGGTTCCGCTGCACAAGGGGTTCGCCGATACGGCACTGTTTGTGTATCGGTTTGCGAAGCCGCTGCTCAAAGCCGACTATGAGACGCGGGTCACAGGCCACAGTTTGGGCGGAGCCGCAGCCGTGATTGTCCTGATGCTCTTGAAGGAGGACGGCATGAGGTTGGGCCAGGCTCTGACGTTCGGCCAACCGAAAGTGACGAATCGCCAGGGGGTGGCAAAATACCGTTCCCTTCCGCTGCTGCGCTTCGTGAACGACAAGGACCCCGTTCCGCTGATGCCGCCGCTCGATATTTTTTCTATTCTTGACGAAGGTCCCTATCAGCACTTCGGCCCCGAGGTCGTGCTGAAAGACGGTTCTCAATATGCGTATTTTGCCGAACCACAAGCCGAGCGGTTTTCCGTGACGTCCTTCTGGAACACGCTTGGCAATCAACAGGCCCCGGACCATCCCATCGCGAACTACATCCAAAGCCTGCTCGCTAAAACCGGAACACGCTAGGTTGAGCAATGGCGTACTTGAACGTGCCGAGAAAGGCCGGCCTATCGCTGTGTGAATGGAGGAAGCGGAAGAAACTAGCCTGCCACGCGCGGGAAATGGGACCTGCATCCTCCTCGTGACGGGAGCGGAATCACGTCAGATTAAGCCGGGAATTCGACCTGACACCGTTGCACAATGAGAAAAGACTCCCGACTTCTGTTCTTTCTCTCTCGGCATACCGCTGTTATGCCGTGCCTGATTCAAGTGATGACCCGTTGGGCACGAGCACGATTTTGCCTGTGACGCCTCCCGTCCCGAGCAATTCGTGCGCGCGTCTTGCCTCGGTAAGAGGGAATCGCTGTGCGATCAGCGGCTTGATCTTTCGCTGTTGAAGAAGGTCGAGCAAGGCGATCAAATCCTGTCGGAACAATGCCGGCCTCAGCCGTTTGAGCCACTGGATGCTGTAGGGGACCACCCGTTTCCGGCCCGGGAGAAGCCAGCCGCCGGCGATATACAATCCGAAGATGGCGATTTCGCGGAAGCGATGGCGACCACCTGAACGACCTGAAGCCAATCGTCCCCCACGTAGCGAGCCAGTAAGGCCATAGGCCACGACCGTTCCGCCGGGGCGCAGAGCCTTGCGGGAACGCCAGATATGCGCGCCACCGATGCTGTCAAAGACGACGTCGACGCCTTCGCCGGTTAGGCGGTGAATGTCTTTCACGAAGTCCTGCTGCTGGTAATCAATCGGGATAGCGCCCAGGTCGGAAACGGCCGGCGCCCCTCGCGATGAACAGGTCCCGTACATTTCCAGCCCGGCGAGTCGCCCAAGCTGCAAGAGCGCCGAGCCGACTCCGCCTGCCGCGCCGTGGATCAGCACGCGTTGGCCCCGACTGACCTGAGCCGAACGATGCAGCATCTGGTATGCCGTGACGTAGTTCAGCACGAGGCTGACAGCCTCGGCAGCGTCCAGCCCGGGTGGCACCGGAACCAGTTCACGTTGCGGCAGGCAGACGAACTCCGCGTACGCGCCGCTGATCGGCAGCGCGGCAACGATCTGGTCTGGTTCGAGTCCAGAGATACCGTCGCCGAGCCGATCCACCACGCCGATCAGATCCCATCCCGGCGTGAAGGGCAGCGAAGGCGTCTCGGGATGAATGCCCTCGCGCATCATCAGGTCTGGCAAGGACACACCGGCGGCCAACACTCTCACCCGCACTTCACCGTCCTTCGGCTCGGGGCACTCTTCTTCAACCACCCGAAGTGCATCGGGTCCGCCGTAGTGCGTCACAATGATGCGCCGGTGTTTCACGGACCGCGTCCTCCCTCGCCGGGCGCTCCAGCATGGGAAAGATACATGCTGGACAGGCTACTTATTCTTCTCTCGAAAGCACGTTGTCTGACATGTGTTGACTTGAGATGTCGAACTCTGAAATCTACGGTGGCGAGTCTAGCGCAAAGTCGGAGGCGTATCCATCACTCTTGAGGCGATGGATACGCGGTGG
>CAZOUA010000030.1:0-32393 GCA_964582865.1 uncultured Nitrospira sp.
TGGTATGGGCATTTGAAGTACAAGGACTCGCCCTTGTGGATCGCCATTCTGGTGAGCTGGGGGATCGCCTTTGTCGAGTATTGTTTCCAGGTACCGGCCAATCGGATCGGGCATTATGAATTCAGCGCGGCCCAGTTGAAAACCATCCAGGAGGTCATTACCCTCGTGGTGTTTTGTGTGTTCTCGGTGCTGTACCTCAAGGAGCCGCTCAAGTGGAACTATCTGGCCGGGTTTGGCCTGATGGCTGGAGCCGTGTTTCTCATCTTCAAGGAATGGTAGAGCATGGCGAGTGGTGTGAGGCTAGGGGCGAGAGGGGAAGGGGCGATATGGCAAAAACAAAGAAGATAGCGCCGAAGGAGCAACAGCTCACACAGGACTTCGAAAAGCTCGGCGTGTTTTACCTCGGACGTCCGTACGATCTGGCAGCCAAGCAAGCGAAGCCCGGCTGGCTGCTCTACGACTCCAAAGATTTGGTGACGCACGCAGTCTGCGTCGGGATGACCGGAAGCGGAAAGACCGGTCTCTGCATCGGTCTCCTCGAAGAAGCGGCGATCGATGGTATTCCCGCCTTGATCATCGATCCCAAAGGTGATCTGGCCAACTTGATGTTGACGTTTCCGCAACTGCGCGGAGAAGACTTTGCGCCTTGGATCAATGAGGACGATGCGCGCAAGGAGGGGCTCTCGCCGGGAGATTACGCCAAGGCACAGGCCGAACTCTGGAAGAAGGGCTTGGGCGATTGGGGGCAGAGCGGCGAACGGATTCAGAAGCTGCGGGATGCGGCCGATGTGGTGGTCTATACGCCGGGCAGCAGCGCAGGCATTCCGGTTTCAATCCTGAAGTCCTTCGCGGCACCGTCGGAGGAAATCCTGGGCGATGTTGAGGTGCTGCGCGAGCGGATCAGCACGACGGTCACGAGTCTCCTGGGTCTGATCGGTGTGGAAGCCGACCCGATCAAGAGCCGTGAACACATTCTCCTCTCGACGGTTTTAGACCAGACCTGGAAGGCCGGACAGGATCTCGATCTGGCCTCGTTGATTCAGCAGATTCAGACCCCGCCCATCAAGAAGATCGGCGTACTCGATCTCGACTCGTTCTATCCGTCGAAGGACCGGTTTGCCTTGGCGATGCAGCTGAACAACCTGCTGGCGGCACCGGGATTTTCCGCCTGGCTGGAAGGCGAGGCCCTCGACGTCGGGCACATGCTCCATTCGGCCGGTGGCAAGCCTCGACTGGCGATTTTCTCGATCGCCCATCTCAATGATGCGGAGCGCATGTTCTTTGTGACGCTCCTCCTCAGTCAGACACTCGGCTGGGTGCGGGCGCAATCGGGCACGACCAGCCTCCGCGCCATCCTCTATATGGACGAGATCTTCGGCTATTTCCCGCCGGTAGCCAATCCGCCCTCCAAACAACCATTGCTGACGTTATTGAAGCAGGCCCGTGCGTTCGGCCTTGGGGTCGTCTTGGCCACGCAGAATCCGGTCGATTTGGATTACAAGGGGCTGGCCAACACCGGGACCTGGTTTATCGGGCGTCTGCAAACCGAACGGGACAAGGCGCGCGTGTTGGAAGGGCTCGAAGGGGCCGCGGCGAGCAGCGGAAAGAAGTTCGACAAACAGGGGATGGAGCAGATCTTGGCCGGCCTGGGCAATCGGGTGTTTCTGTTGAACAACGTGCATGAAGATGCGCCGGAAGTGTTTCAGACACGCTGGACGCTCTCGTATCTTCGAGGTCCGCTCACCCGCACGCAGATCAGGACGCTCATGGATAGGGCGCGAGGTCAGGGGCTCGTGGCAAGGGAGGATCACGCTGTTTCCGTCCCCTTGCCTCATGCCTCTAGCCGCCTGCCCGGCGGAGCTCGTCCGATGCTGCCGCCTGATGTGCCGCAACAGTTCATTCCGATTCGTGGAAGCCGGCCGAGTGGCAGCACCTTGATCTATCAGCCGATGTTGCTCGGCGCCGCGCAAGTGCGCCTGTCCGACAGCAAAGCCGGCGTCGATACGACGCAGGACGTGACCGTGTTTGCCCCGATTTCGGATGGCGCGGTGGCCGTGGACTGGGACCACGCCGCGGACGCGGGAGTCGTTCTTGCTGACGTGGAGCCATCGCCGGCGGAAGGGGCGCAGTTCGGATCTGTCCCTGGTGCTGCCGGCAAAGCCAAGAGCTACGATGCGTGGAGCAGAGACTTTTCGAGCTGGCTGTTTCGAACCCAGAAGGTCGATCTGCTGAAGAGCCCCGGCACGAAAGAAATTTCCAAACCCGGTGAGTCGGAGCGGGATTTCCGTGTCCGGTTGCAGCAGGTGGGGCGTGAACAACGGGACCAACAGGCCGAAGGGCTCCGTCAAAAGTATGCACCCAAGATCGCTGCGCTGCAGGAACGCGTCAGGCGTGCGGAACAGATGAAGGCTCGGCAGCAGACCGAGGCGCGGTCCAGCCAGGTGCAGGCCGCCATTTCAGTCGGGGCTTCGATCCTGGGCGCCTTTCTCGGCCGGAAGACGATCAGTGCCACGAATATTGGACGGGCCACGACGGCGATCAGAAGCGCAGGCCGTGTGATGAAGGAATCGCAGGATGTCGGTGCAGCGGAAGAAAACGCGGCGGCGCTTCAACAGCAACTGGCGGATCTCGAAGCCCAGTTCCGAACCGAGAGCGAGGCACTGGCCGCCGCGATCGATCCCTTGAACGAGAAGCTTGAATCGATTTTCATCAAACCCACCAAAGCCAATATCTCCGTGAAGTTGGTGGCGCTCGCCTGGACGCCGCATTGGCGGGACGGGCAGGGTGCCCTGACACCGGCCTGGCAGTAGGTGCGGTCGTCCCGTCACGAATCGCGGCGAGGCCCGTGTTCCCGCTTTTGGAACGCCTCGAAGATGTCGCACAGCGACGTGCCGGCTCCGGTGACTCCTCCGTCGAAGACTTTCAGGGCGATGTGTTCGCCCAGTCGTCGATAGGATTCGAATTGGGATTCGTCGAAAAACTGATCCGAGGTCGGCTCGTGCGGAAAGGCTGCATGATGCGCGTCGTATTCGAGCACGTCCACCGATTCATTCCCCGTGAGCGACGGCTTCACATAGATCAGCACGCCTTTCGTCATGGTGTCGTAATGGATCGTCCCGACGGCATAGTGCCGTTGGACGCGCTTCTGGGCGTCGGGCTTGAGTGGTGTGAGGTCGATCTCAATGTCGATGCCGAGATCGATGCGGATTTTCCGGATCGCGTTGCCGAGATCTTCGAATTTCGACCCCTCATCGCAGCCGGCATCGCTCACCAGAATGTATCGGCAGCGGCGGAGGACCATCTCGTACAGGCCTAAGTTTTCGAAGTGCCCGCCGTCCGAAAGGTACACGTAAGGATTCTCGGCGTCGGTGAGACCGAGCGCTTCCTGCGCAAGAAGGAAGACCGAGATTTTCGGGCAGGATCGATTGAAGGTGCGGGCACCCGCTGGTCCAGGATTGCCAAGCCACCACCCCAGCCGGATATTGAAGAACGTCAGGAGAAATGTCACGGCTGGAGAGGAGTGGTACCCCATGTTGGGGCTGGCGGCGGCACCGGAGATCGCCAGAGCGGTGCCCTGGGTAATCGCGCGGCCGACGCCGCGGTTCGTGCCGTATTGTTCCGTCGGTCTATATCCGAGGTTGGAGGCAAAGCTTCCGCAGTGCAGGGGCGAAAGAGTCATGGATTGGGCCTTCCGCTGCTGCCACGCGAGATTGTTCCCGTGCACCAGATTGAGCGCGACGTTGATGACGTGAAAAGGTTTTCTGATAGGGGCGGCAGAGGCCAGGTCCTTCAGTTCAAAATTGTCGTCGGGGTCAAAGCCCGTAAAGCGGTTGGGCCGGCGTGCTGCTCCACATTGTGCCAGCCGCGAGGCGCCAAGGTAGGCGCGGATGAGCCGGTTTCGATACATGGCATGGAGGGAAAATTTGTTGATGTTGATGAAATATGAAATGACGGCGCTCGTCACTCCCATGACAAGAACAAAGAACAAGACGATCGTGGCACAGGTGTAGTACAGGATCTCCCGGTGGCCCCATGGTTCAGGTGCGATGGGTTCAATGAGCGATCGAGGATCACGGTTCCATGCGTCCCACGGACCGATTCCCGTTGGAAGGGTGGAGAATATCCAACTGGTCAATGACGATCCGGCCACCAAGACAAACAGCACCGCGAGCGGGGCGATGATCGAAAGCGGCAATGCAGCGAGTAACGAAGGTTTTTTGCTCGGGGTACCCTGTCCCGTTTCCGGCGCCGTGCGGGAACTGAATCCCAGCCAGCTCGCGATCGCACCGGCGATTCCTCCGGACGTCAAAGAGGTCAGGGGAAACTGCTCGAACCAGGAAGGGCCATAGGCAACGAGGAGTCCAAATCCAGACCAGCCGAGGATCGTGATCAGCATCCAGGAGCCGGACCGACCCCACCATTCCCGATCTTCATCTTTCGTCCAGCGGCTTGCGAGTCCGACGAAGATGGTGGCAGCCAGTAAGAACGCGCCGACAAAACTGGCCGGCGCGAAACAGGCATAGAACCGAGGCGAGTCGGTGATCGCTCCGTAGGGAGTTTCCTGGGTGAGCGCGACCCACGCGAAGAGACCACCCAATGCTCCACTCAGCAGAATGGTGAGTGCTTCCATGAACCAGCGATGAAGGCCTTCTCGGAATCGGCCAAGCCAGAGGTAGGCAATCAGCCAGGCAAGAAAATGCACGGCAGACGTCGCCCCAGCGAAGTATGTCCAGTTATATGCGGAAGCAGGGCGCAACCACGTCTGCTCGCCTGGCGCCTGCGCACTGTTGTCCACCCACGCCCAGACAAGTGTAAGAAGCATGGATGCGCACAGCATCGGGAACAGAGACAACCAGAGGAACCAGCCCTGCTCTTCGAAGCGAGTCCCCGCCTTCTGGTCCGTCCGGCATTGTGCTTCCTGCCGGCGCCATTTCTCCCGATACTCCGCCAGGCTGGGCCGGAAAAGATGGATGTACGTGAGCGAGGCAAGGGTCGACAGGAGGCCGACGACGAGGCAGATGAGTAGGATCGATTGAGATGCGGTGAGCCGGGCCAATGAAATATAGAGGCGCGGAATGGCCAAGAGCGCGAGCAGGAGCGGGATCAGCACGAGCCAGTTCAGCAGCACATTGCGGAGGTACGTGCCGACCAAAGTCCAGGAATCTACGGAAGCGAGACCGAGTTTTGGGCTCAGGTAGTTGCTGTGCTTCCGGAGCCAGCCGACAGGCTCCGGCTCGCTCGTGAGTGCGTGGCGCGGAGCGGCGGCAAGTTCTTGGCTCACACCGGCCAGGCCTTGCGGGTGACGCATGACCCAAGCCGTCAACCAGCTTCCGATATAGCCGCCTCCTGATACTGTCGACAGAAAGTCGAATTTCTCCAGCACCCCTTGTTTCGCCAGCCCTTGCAGCAGGCCGAGGCCGAATGTCGCGCTCCTGATTCCTCCTCCGGAGATGCAGAGAGCTGTCCGTCCCTCGGGCAATCGATGGATCTCGCGATTGATTTTCGAAAGCCGATCGCGCGGATCAAGGTGATGCGGATAGTCGGGCGGCAGGGGCTGATGAACCTTCTCGTATTCTTCTTCCAATACTTGAGCGAGCGGAATGGGTTTCTGCGGATCGTTGTGATCGGCCATGCTGGAACCTCTCGGTTAGAGCGTTGCCATCATCTGCCACATGAAGAAGCACATGTGCTGACAGTTGGTGTCAGGATGAACGCCTGGCCCATCCGGCCATTGATACAGAGCGGGCCTCCATGTGTGTGCATGTGTGAGGTGCGCTCTGTTGGTGAGGAGCAATCGGCATGCCTCAACGCATGGAGGGTCAAGTATCAACCCTCCATGGCTCGGAAGCCTGACAGCAATGCAATCAACGGTATGCCGATACCGGGGGAGAGTGAATACGTATCACATCTGATTCATCCGGTATCTATTACGATACCGGGCGCTGCTCTAGTGTTTCTTGTCCTTCTGCATGATCTTATCGGTCCAGGCGAGGAGAATGGCCGAACCGAGGAAGGTCATGTGGATGAAGATCTTCCACTTGACCTGCTCGGGATCCTCGTTGGCGATGTCGACGAATGCTTTGAGGAGGTGGATGCTGGAAATGCCGATCAGCGAAGCCGCCAGCTTGATCTTGATGGTGCCGGGATCCACGTGCGTCAGCCAATCAGGGCGGTCAGGGTGGGTTTCGAGGTCGAGTTTGCTCACGAACGTGGCATATCCACCGATGATCACCATGGTCAACAGATTCGCGACCATGGTGACGTCGATCAATCCAAGCACGCCCAGCATGAATTCCGTTTCTTTCAGCCGCTGAATGTGGATGGTCATTTCCCACAGTTCGACCAGGAATTTATACGCATAGAGCAGCTCCGCCAGGATCAATCCCCCGTAGAGCGGAGCCTGAATCCACCGGCTGGCGAATACGACCGTTTCAAATGCTTTTTCTATCGAATGAGCGGAAGTCTGTGAGGTTGACGCGGGAAGTTGATCGGACATGACGCTCCTAAGTGGTGGTGAATCCTGCGCTATCGGACTGAAGTGCCGGACCGGCGTAACATCCTAGAGGGCAGGCCCCTGCCTGTCAATTCCATCGCGGGCGATCGTGCAGGGAGCAGTATTCAACTCAGGGGAAAGGTGAGGATCACGCGAGTCCCTTTATTCGGCGCCGAGGCGACTGCGACCCGGCCGCCGAGCTTGCGAGCTCGTGCCCGCATGTTCTTCAACCCCATGCCCCGTGTGCGCCGGCGGGTGATTTCAAATCCTTTGCCGTTGTCGGCAATCTCCAGACGGACAGCACCGCGATAAAATTGAAGGGCCACCGTTCGGCGGTCGGCCTTGGTATGCCGGACGCTGTTGCTGAGCGCCTCTTTGGTGATCGCAAGGAGTTGGGTGCTCTGTTCGGGGGAAAGCCGCGCGGCGGCTTCATCATCAATGGTAAGGGCAATGTCGCCGGCTCCTGTCGCGATGAAAGAACTGACGAGCGCCCGCATGGTGTCGGTCAGGTTTTCCGCCCGGATCGCGGAGGCTTGCATGCGGGGGATGAAGCTGCGCACCTCGCGGATCACCGTATTCAATTGCGCGACTGAGCCATCGAGTCTCTTGGCGTTGACGGGCGACATTCGCGTCACGCGCCGCTTGGTGACTTCCAAACCCATACCGACTGCGTAGAGCGATTGCAACAGATTGTCGTGGAGGTCCTGGCTCAGACGTTCCCGCTCTTCGAAGGCGTGGCGGACCGCCTCTTCGCTGAGTCGCAGCGCTTCCTCAACCTGTTTGCGCTCCGTAATGTCCAATGCGACGCCTACGTAATGAGTGAGACATCCCGTCTCGCGATCCCGAACGGGAAATCCCCGGTCCCACACCCAGCGGATCATGCCGTCCGGTCGTATGACCCGGTATTCGTGGGCAAACGGCAGGCCGTCCCGCTGTACGGCCAGGCCGGCCAGGACATGCGCGCGGTCTTCAGGGTGGATGGCTTCGAGGAAGGACTTCGGGTGTTCGTACAGACTGGCGCAGGTGCGTCCCCACACCCGCTCATAAGCCGGGCTGATATACAGCGTCCTGCCGATTGCCGGATCAGCGGACCAGATGACTTCTTCGATGGTCTCGGTAATCTGACGGAAACGGGCTTCGCTCTTCTGCAGCGCTTCTTCGGCTCGTTTCCGCTCTGTGATGTCGATCCGGGAACCGATAATTTCCAGAGGGTTGCCGGCGTGATCGTGCAGCAGTTTTGCGCGATCGTGCATCCAGCGATACGTCCCGTCCTTGTGCATGAAGCGATATTCGTCGACATGGTGTCCATCTCGGAACAGGCGCGAAAGGTCTGCCAGCACCCGAGGCTTGTCGTCAGGATGGATATGATCGGCCCAGAAACCCGAATCGTCCACGAACTCGCGCGGCTCATAACCCAGTTGCTCGAGAATGTTCTCGCTGACGTACGTCGCCTCATAATATCCCGATGTCTTGGCTGAATAAATGACTGTCGGGCTGGAGGCCATAAGGTGCTGGAGCCGTTCTCTGATCATGCGCAGTTCTTGCTCGGCTCGCTTGCGCTCCGTAATGTTCTCAACTATCGCAATATGCAGACGGCGGTCTGTGGCATCGAGCCAGAGGGGCACACAGGTCAGGTTCACCCACACAGTCGACCCGTCTTTGCGGATGTAGCGTTTCTCCATTCGGAAGGTATCTATCTCGCCGCTCAAGAGACGTGTCATGTTATTGACGTCGGCTTCAACGTCGTCGGGGTGCGTGATCATCTGAAACGTGAGCGCGAGCATGTCTTCTTCCGAGAAACCGGTGATCTCGCAGTACTTGTTGTTGATCTGCTGAAACTGACCGCTGAGGGAATCGAGGATCCCGATACCGAGCGGCGCTTGCTCATACAAGGCTCGAGACCGCTGCTCGCTGTCCCGCAGGGCATCGATGGCCTGCTTGCGCTCAGTAATGTCGGCCAGGAACCCCAGTGTGCCGGTCACGATGCCCTGAGGGTCTTTGAGTATGGTTGCCCAGAGAGCAAGGTCGATGGGGGATCCGTCCCGCCTTGTACGCCTGAGCTCAACTGCAGAGAGGGAACCTTCTTGAAGAAGCGTCGCCCAGAGACGATCTGACTCCTCCCGTTTGTCGGACGGAAGAAACGGCGCAGGATGTCCCACCACTTCGTCTGCACGCCATCCGAACATGGATTCCGCCGCCTGGTTCCACAGCGTGACGGTTTCTCCTGTGGTATCAAGCGCCATCACGGCAAGCGGTGACATATGAACGAGCGCCTGGAGCGCCTGCACGGTGATGCGATTTTCCTCTTCTGCTGCTTTCTGGGCCGTAATGTCCTCGCAGATGACGAGGACGAGAAGGGCGCCGTTCTCGTCTCGAACGGCCCGGGCCGTTTCTCTGACCCACAGGCGAGTGCCGTTGCGACGAACTTTTTTGATACTCCATTGAAAAATTTTGTATGGATGAGAGGTACAGGCTCGAAGCTGCTCTCGAACCGTGTGATGGTCGGCCGGATCGAACACGATCAGCACGGACTGGCCTGTCAGGGTTTCAGCCGAATACCCCAACTGGTCGGCTCCGAACCGGTTGACGGACAGGACCGTGCCTTCTGGAGAAAGAGCGAACGACATGGACGGAGTATCTTCGTACAGGAGCCGATAGTGTTCCGACGAGGGGTGGGCGGTACATTCCGAAGGCGGCGGATCCGTCGTGCGCTGGCGTTCAAGTTCCGCCACGCGCTGTCGAAGTTGCCGGAGCTCCTCGACGAGAGCCGGTGAGGCCTCAAGCGGTGCGCTCATAATCTTCTCCTCGAATGCAGAGAGCGGAAGGGCTCCTAGCATAGGGTGTCTTACAGCTGAAAATCTAGGGGGATGTGCGGGCGGTCATAAGGGAAGTTAAGTAGTGGGAGGCTGCTGGACGGCCGGATCAGCCGGATGAGACGTGGTGTGATGAAATGGTTTCTCGGGCTGTTCGAAGTTCAAATTTCCGCGATGGCCAGGGGCTGGAGGGACAGGATCAGGCTTTGTCTTTAAGGGGAGGCAGGTTCCGAAGCGCTTGAATTGATCGGGCTGTAATCCCTGCTTCGCGCAAATCTGCATCGGAAGCCGCCAGGATTCCTTCGAGGGTTTTGAATCGCTTTAAGAGCGTCGCGCGGCGAATCTCTCCGATGCCGATGACCTGATCGATGCGAGAAGCCAGGAGTGCGCGACTCCGAAGTTTTCGATGAAACGTGATGGCAAACCGGTGGGCTTCATCGCGAATGCGCTGGAGAAGATGGGTGGCTGGCGATGCGGGCTTCAAGACGAGAGGATTCTTTCGGCCGGCCAGGAAGATTCGCTCTTCCTTCTCACCGCGCGCTTTTGCCAATCCGAGGATGGGGAGTCCCTGCTCGCCCGCCTGTTTGAGTCCCTCCATCGCCGCAGCCAGTTGGCCAAGCCCTCCATCGATCAACACGAGGTCCGGCCGTGCGAGGTCTTCCATTCCGCCATACCGTCTGGTGACCACTTCCTGCATGCTGGCAAAGTCGTTGACACCCACAACGGTTTCGATCTTGAACCGCCGGTAGTCCGCTTTCTTCATTCGGCCGTCTTCCCACACGACCATCGAGGCGACGGATTGATTCCCCATCGTGTTGGAGATGTCGAAGCCTTCGATCCGTCGGGGAACGGTCTCAAGACGGAGCAGACGTTTCAGTTCCTCGCCCGCTTGCCGGTCGAGCGCCTCATCGCGCAGGTGGTCGGCTACTGCGGCAATGGCGTTTTCTTCCGCGAGCAGCACGAGCTGGTGTTTGACGCCTCGTTCGGGGGCAAGCACTCGAACGGGTTCTCCGCGTATGTCCGAAAGCCAGCGCCCGATCAGTTCGGCATCCGGGATGTCGACAGGAATGAGCAATTCGCGCGGCGGCTGCCCTTCCTTGTTGTAGAACTGCTCGATCGCCGACCGGACGAGTTCCTCATCGGTGGCATCCGCCGATTGAGGCCAGAAGAAATCTTTACGGCCGATCAGCAGACCGCCCCGCACGAACAAGAGCTGGAGATCAACGGCTGCGCCTTGCCGGGCGATGCCGACGACGTCCTGGTCCACGGATGCCGTTTGGGTGATCCGCTGGCGTTCGAGCGTGCGCTCGATGTTGAACATGCGATCCCTCAGCCTGGCCGCTTCTTCGAACGCTTCCTGCTCAGCCGCTGATTCCATCTGTGCCCGCAATTCATCCAGCAACTCGCGGTCGCGTCCTTCGAGAAAGTGGCGGACCTGTTTGACGATGGCCTGGTACTCCGCTTTGGATTGGTTGCCCGTACAAGGCGCCATGCAACGCTTGATCTCGAATTCAATGCAGGCCCGTTCAGCCTGGCCGTCGATGTCAATCGTGCAGGTAGCCAAGGGGAATACTTTCTTGATGATCTTCAGGGTCTCGCGCAGCGCGCCGGCCGGTGTGTAAGGGCCATAGTAGAGCGCGCCGTCCTTTTGCACGCGGCGCACGATCGACAGTCTCGGGAAATCCTCTTTGACGGGCAGGCGGAGATAGGGGTATTGCTTGTCGTCACGCAGGACGACGTTGAAGCGCGGGCGATGACGTTTGACGAGATTGCTCTCCAGAATCAACGCCTCCAGTTCGGATCGCGTCACCATCGTCTCCAGATCGGCAATCTGGCTGACCAGCAGATCGGTTTTCGGTGAGTGGTCGGCGCTTTTGAGGAAATAGGAGCGTACGCGATCGGCGAGCCTGGCCGCTTTCCCGATGTAGAGCAGATCTCCGGCCCGGTCCTTGAACAGGTAGACGCCGGGCTGGTCCGGCAAGTGGGCAAGCTTGGATTGGAGGGTGTCGGGACCAGGCATAGAGCGATCAACTTTCGGCGTCAGCCAGAGCAACGAACCACGATGACCGCTATCATTCTACGGCGTGGAGATCGGGCAGACAACCTGGAGCAGAGGTTGAGAGCTGAAGGCTGGTCGCGACAGTCTGTTCAGCGGAGCCCGCGAACGAAGGACGGACTCAGCGAGCCTCTCGCCACTTCCGCGACCGGGCCTTTCATCGTCAGGCTGAAGTCTTGGGCCACATCGATGTTGAGGGCGCCGCCGGGCATCCTGACGGTGACGGGGCTTTTGACCAGGCCGAGCCGCACGGCCGCGCTGGCTGCCGCGCAGGAAGAGGAACCGGACGCCTGCGTTTCGCCGGCGCCCCGCTCCCAGATCAAAATGTAAATTTCTTTCGGACCGGTGGGAACCGCGAGTTGCACGTTGGTGCGCTTGGGAAAGAGCGCGTGATGCTCCAGGGCCGGTCCCAGCGCCAGGAGATCCTCGCGCGACCAGGATCCGCCGGCCGGCTTAAAGACGACGCAGTGCGGATTGCCGACGCTGACACCGGTGAATGTGAGGGATCGGCCGGCTGCGTCGACCGGTCGCTGGATCAACTCATCTGCCGAAAGCGTGCAGGGCAACGCGGCCGGTTTGAAGGTGGCTCGGCCCATCTCCACGGTTACGGCGCTGGCATCGCCATGACGGTCTACATGGAGGTCAATAGTGACGAGGCCGCCTTTGGTATCGACGGTGAAGCGTTTCTTCCTGGTCTTGCCGGTCGCATGGAGATAACGCGCGAAGATGCGCAGGCCGTTTCCGGACTTTTCCGCCTCACTCCCGTCCGGATTGAAGATGCGAAGTCCGAAGTCGGCTTTCTTGGAAGGGCTCAGGGCGAGAATGCCGTCGCTGCCCAATCCCCAGTTCCGATTGCAGATTAATTGGATGGTTTTGGGTGTAAGCGCGAAGCTCAACTCCTTGGGATCCATCACCACATAGTCGTTGCCTAATCCATGCCCGCGAAAAAACCCGTTCTTCATGCCAGTCTCCGTAAGGATGTAACGAATCTGCCGCCAGGAAAGGTAACATGAAGACGATCGGCGGGAAAAGAGGGCGGACGCTAGACGATCTTGACGTCGGCCGGCCGTTCGATCAGCTCTACTTCGTAACCGTCCGGGGCATCGATAAAGATGAATCGGCTGCCGGACGAGCTGTTCGTCGGTCCGTCGGTGATTCTGATTCCTTTGGCATGCAACTCGGAGATGGTTTCATCGAGATTCTCGACCTGGAAGGCAAGGTGCACAAGGTCTTCTTGAACATTGACGGGACCACTGGGAGGGAAACTGCAGAGTTCGATCAGTTCGTCGCTGTTCGGCACGCTCAGGAATGCCAGATGAGAACCTCGCGGCGAAGTGTGGCGCTCCAGCACCTCCAGTCCCAATACGTCGCGGTAGAACGCGATGGTGTGGTCCATGTCGCTGACCCGCATGCGGGTGTGGAGGAGTTTCTTGATCTTCATGATCCCTGTTGCCAGCGCTCAACCGTCAGCGTCCGGCTGTTACCCCCCGGACGCTGGGAGTTATGCCTTTCTGTCCCGTGCTGGCCCCGCCGTTTTCCGCAACAACATCTCGGCGCTGCCAGGAATCAAAAAATTCGGCATCGGGCCGATTTCCTGGTACCCCTGCTTCTTGTAGAAGGTTCGTGCACCGCTGTTGAAATCCGATACGCAAGCGAAGAGGTTCTTGGTCCTTCCAAAGACGAGTGACTCGACGTGCGCCAGCAGTTCCTTCCCTACCCCCTTGCCTCTGGCCCAGTCGGCCACGCCGAGCAGCTCCAAGTAGTCGCCGAGGAGAAACTTCTGGCGAAGGATCGCAATCGCAGCGACCGTCCCTTCAACGACCGAGACGAAGCTGTCGCGCCCTTCCGGAATCGGGGTAAAGATCCGGCCCCAGTCTTCCTTCGAGTAGCCCAGTGTTTTCCAGGGGTCGGATTCGGCCAAGAGCTGGACCACCGCGTCACGGTCTTGGGGCTGCATGGGTCTGATATCGTGACGAGTCATCTGGTTGGCGGTTTGCAGGAGAGGAGCTCGCTCACGGTCGCCGGTTTCAACCCCCTGCGGGGCAGCACTTCGGCTGTGAGCCGTTGAATGACCTGGTACGTTTGCCTGCCTTTACCGTTCGCATGCAGAACGACGATGCTTCCCGGCTTTGCGCGTTGTTCGATTCGTGCCAGGATCTGATCGGCTGATAAGGTTGGGTCCGGATCGCCGGACTCGATATTCCATTGAATGAATTGAAGGCCCAAGGCTTTGACGACATCAACGGTCGTGCTGTTGTACTCCCCGAACGGCGGACGGAACAACCGGGCATCGTGGGCGTAGTGTTCGCTCAAGATCGTGACGGGTCCGAGGATCTCCTTGCGCTGTTCCTCAGCGCTTTGCATGGGCAAATGCGCATGAATCTCTCCGTGCGTGCCGATTTCAAAGAAACCGATTCCCAGAAGCTGCTCGACCTCCGGATCATGCTTGGCGATCCATCGTCCGGACATGAAGAACGTGGCAGGGATTCTGTGCTCGATGAGATAGTCCACCAGGGCCTGGTCGTATCCAGGACCTTTGCGGACCGGGCAGAGGTCGAACGTCAACGCGATGTTGGGGCAAGCGGAAGGGCCGGCCTTGATCACTTGCGCATGGCCGGCCGCCGGCATCATCTGAACCGGGAGGATCACGAGCCACAGGGCTGCGATCCGGAGAGCGTATCGCCAAGGCATGCCTTGTAGTATACCCGAACTATCCGGCGGCAAGACCTGAAAAAGGACGGGCCGCGAGGAAGATGTTGACGGTTCGATTCACGCGCTGATAGCGTGACGCTCATGAATGCACCGGCATGGGAAATAGGGCGGGCCTTGGGCATTCCGGTCCGTGTTCACCCTTCGTGGTTTCTGGTCTTCGCGTTTGTGACCTGGACGCTGGCGACCGGCTATTTGCCCGAAGCCCTGCCCGGGCTGTCCGGCTCTCGGTACTGGGGCATGGGCGCAATCGCTGCACTCTTGCTGTTCCTGTCCGTCCTTCTACACGAACTCGGACATTCGTACGTCGCGCAACGGTATCGCATACCGATCGGCCAAATTACATTGTTCCTATTCGGCGGCATCGCCCATATGAAGAAGGAGCCGCCGAGTCCGAAAGCCGAATTTCTTATTGCCGTTGCAGGACCGGCGGTGAGCTTTGCGCTTGGCGCCTTGTGTTTCGGTGCGGCCGTGGCTGTGGAGTCGTTGCCGCTGTTCTCGGGAGGGCAGGGCTTTGTCGTGCTCGGAGGACTGCTGGGATTTAACAATGTGGCGTTGGGCCTCTTCAATCTGATTCCCGGATTTCCTCTGGACGGCGGGCGGGCGTTGCGTGCAGGGCTCTGGGCTTGGAGCAAGAACTTTCATCGAGCGACCAGTCAGGCTGCACTCATCGGATTAGGATTCGGGATTCTGCTTGGCGCGCTCGGGGCTCTCCTTGTCGGCGGCGCAATTTCCGGAACGTTTGACCGTTCCACGGCGACCAATGGCGGCTGGCTGATGTTTATCGGAGCCTTCCTCTTTGGAGCGGCGTGGAGTACCAGGCGGCAGGTCTCTCTACGCATGGCCCTTTCCTCGGCGTCGGTTCGCGACGTCATGATTCGGGCTGTGGTCACGGTCTCGCCCCATCTGACTCTCCAGGCCGTCGTTGACGAGTTTTTTGTCGCCTACGGGTATGGGGGATTTCCTGTTTCGGATGAAGGGCAGGTGGTCGGCGTGCTCGCGGTGGAAGACGTCCAGGCGGTTCCGCAGGCACGTTGGGCATGGCGGACCGTCCGCGATGTCATGCGTCCGGCTTCTCCGAACCTCTTCATTCCGCCGGATTGGTCCATCATGCAGGCGCTGGACCGCATGGCTCAGGAAGGATGGGATCAGTTAGTGGTCGTGGAAGAAGGGCAGCCGATCGGCCTCATTACACGATCTTCGATCGCGCAGTTTTTGCAACTCCACAAGGCGTAACCAGCGGAGGAGCTACGGCTGACTACCCGTCCGCCCGGGCGACGGAGATGTTCTGTGCGATGGCGATGCGAACGAGGTGGACGACCAGCAGGAACCCGTACACCACGCAGAAGAATTTGAACGTGACGCGGTAGAAGTCCATCAAGAGGATGGGAAGACAGAGGGCGAAGAGAAGGCTCGCGATCAGGGTCATGAAGGTCAACCGCCGGCAAAATTCATAGGACGCTTCCTTCCCCATCGGTCTCAATGCGCGCGCGTAACGTTCGGCCCGCCCAAGCCGCGCTTCTTGCAACATCGAGTCGCTGGGCCCCCAATAGCGCAGGGAGACGTACCCCAGGAGAATTAAACCCCAGGGCATCGCCCAGAGCGGCCAATAGGCGCTGCCTCCATACGTTTCACTGCTGACGAGTGTGCCAAAGGAGGGAGCGTAGAGCAATCCCAGAACCAACGGCAGGATCCGTTCGTCCTTGGGGCGTTCACCGTCCGGGCCGCCATGGATGAGTTCCCGTTCGAAGAGCGGATAGCCGTATTTCAACACAACGAGTGCAATGGCGGCGCTCATCGTCTTGTCCGGGACGTAGCGGACCCAGTTTTGGAACCAGTTCACGATCCACCAGCCGACATGCTCTCCCCAGGTGAGCCCGAAAATCGATTCCATATACTCATGCACCATGTGCTCCCATTGCAGCACACGGGCGCTAAGAGTTTCGGCGACTTCCGGATTCAACGCAAAGGTGGAGTGTTCGTTCAGGGCGGCTTGAACGAACGTGCCGGGGATGCTCATGATGACCGCGCCTCCGACGCCGAAGATGTAGAGGAACCACGCGTGCGAGAGTGCGGAGCTTTTTCCGGTGCGAAGATATTTCTGGAAGCCCGCTTGCCGTGCCATCCATCCCCAATACAAGGCCCCGGTCATGCTGACGAGCGACCAGGGGAAGATCACCACATCCGCTCCCGACTCGGGAAAGAGCAGCCAATTGACCACCGAGTTTGAGAGCAGCGCGGCAATGGCTCCCCACCAGGGCCCCAGGAGGAATGCGACCAGCGCCGTGCCGGTCATGTCCAAGAACAGGATGCTCTCCATGTGGCGGCTGAGCGTGAGGCCGACATAATTCAGGATGAGTCCGGCCGCTATGATGACACTGGTTTCGTACAGCAGGAGATAGGAAGACCCGCGCAAGGGTTTCGCGGAAAAGAAATCGATGGGTGATGAGGCGGCCGGCGCAGGACGTTCAGCCGGAGCAGATGTTTTGCGCTCTTTGTCCGGCTTGAATTTAGTCCGCAGGTCCAGGATTTTATCCAGGACCGTGAGGAAGGCGCCGAGGAAGCCGACGATGGCTCCTCCCAGCATCAAGAGCTCTTTCCCTATCTCATCCATCATTTCACACCCTCCGTTTCGTGGCCCATTCTAGCCAGGAAGGGGGTGTACCACCAGAAAAAGCCTAGAAGCCGACAGGGCGGAAATCAGCGGTGGGCGGGCGCTGACTGGGACACGACGTCGGTCTGGGCCAGGCTCCCTGCTGCAACGGCTTGTGCCCGCTGCTGGAGCGCATGGGCGACCACGGCGCCGAAGAGGAGCAGCGCCGCCGAATAATAGATCCATAGCAGGAGGAGAATTACCTCGAGGAGCGACCCGTAGAGCTTGGTATAGAGAGTGGCGTATTCGTTATACGTCACAAAAATCAGCTTGGCTGCCACCCAGAGGAGGCTGAACGTCAGCGAGCCGATCAAGGCTTCGCGCCATTGCGGGCGGCGGCGTGGAACGTAGCGGTAGAGAATGCCGACGGCCAAAAAGGCCATGGTGAACGGGAGCGTGTAGGTCAGGAAGACATTATGCGCGGCGAGCGCGATCAGATCGAGTCCCCAAAGACGAGGGATATACGCGATGAGCAGAGTGACCGTTTGGGTCGCCACATAGGACAGAACGAGCAGCAGTCCGACGGCCCCCTGAGAGGCGACGGCAATGGCCGTCGAGATCAGCGGATGCCGCTTCCAGCTGCTGTCGAACACGACGTTGAGCGCATAGTCGAGTTCGTAGAACACGAGCGTGCCGAACCAGGCGAAGGACAGAAAGACGAACCAGCGGACCGACTCCATTTCACTCACTCTCTGCAACTCCACCGCCAGTCGTTCTCCCAGGCTGGGGAGAAAGCCCTTCAAGAAGCTGAGCAGTACCTGTCCGCCGATCACATCGTGGCTGACGACAAAACCGACACCATAGAGCAAGAGAAACACGAGCGGAAACAGCGAGAGCAGGGCGAAGAATGCGAGAGAGGCGGCTAAGCTGCCACAACCGTGGCGCAGGAAAGATTTGGCCAGATCCACAACGAGGCGCCAGAATGACATGAGCATAGGCATGTGTGAGGCAGGGCTAGACTAGCATGATTCGGGCATTCCTGCACGAAGAGGCGCGAGTCGAAGCAGCTACTTGAGAGAGAGGACCGACTGGAGCGCGAGGCTGACGACCGGGCTGGGAAAGAGGCCGAAAATAATGACCCCGGCGACCGCGCAGGCCAGAACAACCGACAGGGCCGGCGAGGCCAGCAATTGGGGTGGATCCACGACCGTTGCATCCGGCTCGCGCATGTACATCACCATGACCACCCGCATGTAATAGTACGCGGAAACAGCGGCGAAAATCAGAGCGACGACAGCCAGCCACGCCAACCCCGCTTCGACCGCCGCCATAAACACGTAGAATTTTCCGATGAACCCGGCCGTCGGGGGAATGCCGGCCAGCGAAACCATGAAGACCAGCATCAAGAATGCGGCTGCTGGCTGCCGTTTGGCCAGCCCGGCGAAATCTTCGATCTCTTCTCCTTCAAGATTCCCTTTGCGGAACATGCCGATCACGGCGAATGCGCCGAGCGTCATGAAGGCGTAGAAGGCGAGATACAGCATGACACTCGCCAGCCCCGGCACGCCTCCCGATTCGCCCATGCCGCGGCCTGCAGCAACGAGGCCGATCAACGCATAGCCCGCGTGCGCGATGCTGGAGTAAGCCAGCATGCGTTTGATGTTGGTCTGAACGATGGCCACGAGATTGCCAAGTATCAACGTGGCCACACAGAGCAGGAGCAGGAGATTCGACCAGTCGGCCTTGAGGCCGCCGAGCCCCTCGACGAAGATGCGTAAAAAAGCCGCGAAACTGGCGGCTTTTGACGCAACGGCCATGAATGCGGTGACCGAGGTCGGTGCGCCCTGATAGACATCCGGCGTCCACATATGGAAGGGGACGACGGCAAGCTTGAAGCCGAACCCCACGACCAACAGAATGGTGGCGATCAGGATCATAGGGTCTTCAAAGCCTCGTGTGCCGATCGCCGCGGTGATCGAGGCCAGCTTGGTGCTGCCTGCGACCCCGTACAGAAGCGAGATGCCGTAGAGCAGCAAGCCTGAGGAAAAGGCGCCCAACACAAAATACTTGGCCGAGGCCTCCAGGGAGCGCGGCGAGGACCGTTTGAGTCCGGCCATCACGTAGAGCGACAGCGACATCAGTTCCGTGCCGAGATAAATCGTCAGCAGGTCGGCGCCGGAGACCATCACCATCATGCCGGAGAGTGCCAGCAGGATGAATCCGTAATATTCTCCGAGCTGCAGCCGCTCGGCCTTGAGATAAGGGAGCGACATCAGGATGGTCAGACCCGTCACGCCGTAAAGCAGCAGTTTCCAGAAGCGGGCATATCCGTCGACAACCACCAGGTCGCTGAATGCAACAAACCGCATGTTCAAGACGCTGATCTGCCCTCCGGTCAAACCGATGCAGAGAGCCAGGGCTCCGAGGCTGAGCCACGCCAACAGTTCTTTCCGGGAGGTTGGCGTAATGGGGTCCAGCACCAGAACGAGGCAGGCGGTTGCTACGACGATCAGCTCCGGAAGAATGACCAGGAGGTCTGTGCCGTACGAGGTCATCGCTGGCTCGCTCCCTCGGTCTGAACCTCTCGCAAGGTCGCCACGGCTGGCAACGGCAGCGCCGCCGACGGATGCGACGTCGGCGCCACTTTCGTCCGGGCCATCAGGTCCAAGGTTTTCGTTACGCTCGTATGCATTCGGCTGACGAGGGGATTCGGGTAGAGGCCGATCCAGAACACCAGCACGACGAGCGGTGCCAAGGTCGCCCACTCACGCCGGCTCAAGTCCTTCAATGCGGGAAGATGATGCGGCGAGGGGACGCCGAACGCGACTCGCTGGATCATCCAGAGGAGATAGGCCGCTGCGAGAATAATCCCCAACGAGGCAAAGGCTGTCGCGGTCTTGCTCCAGAGGAATGTGCCGACGAGCACGAGAAACTCACCCGCGAAACTGTTCGTGCCGGGCAGGCCGAGCGAAGACAACGCGAAGATGACGAGCAGCGTCGCGTATTGCGGCATTGGTTTGGCCAGTCCGACGTTGTCGGCGATCAGCCGGCTGTGGGTGCGCTCATAAATGATGCCGACGCAGAGGAAGAGGGCGCCGGTCGTAATGCCGTGGTTCACCATCTGCAGCACGGCTCCTTCGATGCCCTGTTGATTGAGCACGAACAGCCCGAGCGTCACGAATCCCATGTGGCTCACGCTGGAGTACGCAATCAATTTCTTCAAGTCGGTCTGTGCCAGCGCCATGTACGCGCCGTAAATAATCGCCACGATCGACAGCAGGGCCATGACCGGCGTCATGTCCCTGCTCGCATCCGGCAGCATCGGCAAGCTGAAACGCAAGAATCCATAGGTGCCCATCTTCAACAGGATGCTGGCCAGAATCACGCTGCCGGCGGTCGGAGCTTCGACGTGGGCGTCCGGAAGCCAGGTATGGAACGGGAACATCGGAACCTTCACGGCAAATGCGGCAAAGAATGCCAGGAACAGCCAGACCTGGAGCGAGGCCGGGTAGGTGACCTGGCTGAGCGCAAGAATGTCGAACGTGTGTCCTCCGTAAAAGTAGAGGACCAGGATTGCAACCAACAGCAACACGCTTCCCGCCAGGGTGTAGAGGAAGAATTTGATCGCGGCATAGAGCCGGTTCGGCCCGCCCCAGACGCCGATCAGGAGATACATCGGGATCAGCATCGCTTCCCAGAAGACGTAAAACAGCACGAAGTCCAGCGCGACAAAGACGCCCAGCATGGCCGCTTCCATCAGCAGCAGCATGGCCATGAAGCTGCGAACCCTTGTCGTAATCGCCTCCCACGAGATCAAAACGCAGAGCGGCATCAAGGCGGCCGTCATGAGCACCAGCGGGAGGCTGATACCGTCGAGCCCCAGGCTGTAATGAATCGGCGGCGAGTGGATCCAGGTCACATGCTCGGCGAATTGCATCTGGCTGGACGCCGGGTCGAACAACCACCAGAGGGGAAGGGCCAGCACGAAATCGGCGACGGTCACCGCGAGCGCGATCAATCGGGCGGACGAATCCTTGGCGAAATAGAGCGCGCCGGCTCCTGCCAGCGGCAGGAAGATCAGCATCGTGAGCCAGGGGAATCCGCCGGATTGCATGAATCCTCAGAACACCATGAACAGGGTTAAGACCACAACAGCGCCCAGCGCCATCCCTAATGCATAATGCTGAGTCTGTCCGCTCTGGATGAGCCTCAGGAGCCAGCCTCCCCAGGCGATAGCCCGCGCGACTCCGTTCACCGCGCCGTCGATGACCGCGACATCGACCCGTTTCCACAGTTCCATCGCTGCGGAAAAAGTCGGACGGACGATGCTGCGGTCATAGGCTTCGTCCACGTACCATTTATTGAGCGAGAGCCGATAGGCCGCTTGCCATTGCCCGGCCCAACGATCGGGGAGCGAGGGATTCAGGACATAAACGTAGTAGGCGCCGGCGATGCCGAGCAGTCCCATTGCCGTGGCGAGCACCATGATGACAATCGCGTCGCCCCCATGGTGTGAAGCGCCGTCCGACTCATTCGCAAACATCGGTGCGAGAAATTCAGGAATGCCGACATAGCCGGTGACAATACTGAGAACCGCAAGAATGATCAGCGGTACGGTCATGGTCTGCGACGGCTCGTGCACGTGCGCGGCATGGTGGTGATCGACGTGCGAGGGGCCCCAGAAGGTGACGAAGACGAGCCGGAAACTATAGAAGGCTGTCATGAGAGCCGTCAGGAGTCCCAACATCGTGAGTGCCTGGCCGAGTGTGCCGGATGACCAGGCTGAGACAAGCAGGTCGTCTTTGCTGAAGAAACCGGCGGTGAGCGGAAAGCCGGCGAGCGCCAGGGAGCCGATCACGAAGGTCCAGTAGGTGACGGGAAGCTTGTCTTTCAGACCGCCCATCTTCCGCATGTCCTGTTCGTGGTGCAGGGCGATGATGACCGATCCGCAGCCCAGAAAGAGGAGCGCTTTGAAGGCACCGTGCGTCAGCAAGTGGTACATGCCGGCGCTATAGGCCCCCAGCCCGCAGGCCATGATCATGTATCCGAGCTGGCTCATCGTTGAATAGGCTACGACGCGTTTGATGTCGGTTTGTGTCAGGGCGATCGTTGCACCGAGCACCATCGTGAGTCCGCCGACAATGGCAACCACGGTCATGGCGGCGGGGGAGAGGTTGTAGAGCGGAGCGAGCCGTGCAACCATGAACACGCCGGCGGTGACCATCGTGGCCGCATGGATGAGGGCCGAGATCGGGGTCGGGCCTTCCATCGCGTCCGGCAGCCAGACGTGCAGGGGGACCTGCGCGGATTTTCCGATTGCGCCGGTAAACAGCAGGAGGCAGATCACGGTGAGGACCGGCACGTCCCAGCTGCCTCCAAGCGGCGCAAGCATGTTCATGACCCGGCCGGCGACATCAGGGGCCTTGGCGAAGACGTCCGAGTAATCCAGCGAATTAAAGGTGGTCCAGACCAGCAAGAGGCCGAGGAGAAATCCGAAGTCTCCGACCCGATTGACGATGAAGGCTTTGGTCGCAGCCGCGCAAGCCGATGGGCGTTCGTACCAATGCCCGATCAGGAGATAGGAGCAGAGTCCGACCGCTTCCCAGAAGACGAACAGCTGCAGGAAATTGTCGGCCAGCACCAGCATCAACATCGAAAAGGTAAACAGGGCGATGTAACTGAAGAAACGGGCATAGCCCGGCTCGCCCTGCATGTAGCCGATCGTATAGACATGGACGAGCGTGCTGACCGTCGTCACGAGCAAGAGCATGACGACCGTCAGCCGGTCGATCGTCAATCCGATATGAAGATCGAGCGTGCCGGAGGTGAGCCAGGTATAGAGGCGAAAGGTGGAATGGTGTCCGCCGGCCACGTCGAAAAAGGCAAAGAGAGAGAACAGAAAGGAGAGCACGACGGCGGGGACCGCCACCAAGTGAGCCTGGTCCTTGATCCAATGGCCGAAGACTCCAAGGATCACGGCTGACGCGAGAGGAAGCAGGGGGATCAGTTCGTACGTCATCGGAGCCGTTCTACCATTTCAATAACTGGAACTCGTCCACGTTGATCGTGGACTTGGCCCGGTGCAATGCAATGATGATCGCCAGTCCGACGGCGACTTCCGCCGCGGCGACGGTCAGCGCGAAGAACACGAAGACCTGCCCTGCGACATTATGAAAATACTCCGAGAACGCGACGAAGTTGATGTTCGTGGCGTTTAACATCAGTTCCACCGACAGCAGGATAATGATGATGTTGCGCCTGATGAGCACGCCGACCACGCCGGTCAGGAACACGATAGCGCTTAGAACAAGGTAGTAGGACAAGGGAATGGTCATGATTCTTTGGGCTCCAGCAGGTCCCGCTTTGCGAGAATGATGGCTCCGATCATGGCCACGAGCAGAATCAATGAGGCGACTTCAAACGGAAACAGGTAGGTAGAGTAGAGCACGTCACCCAAGGCTTCCGTGTTGCCGAGGCCCTCGACGGTCGTGCCACCGTTGGCCGGCGCAGGCGGGATGGCCCGTCCCTTCACCAGCGAGAGCACGACGGCTTCGACGATCAGCGTCACCCCGATCATGCCGGCGACCGGCCATTGCTGATGGTACCGGTCATCCTGATGGAGGTTGAGCAGCATGACGACAAAGAGGTACAGGACGAGAATGGCGCCGGCGTAGACGATGACCTGGACGGCGGCAAGAAACTCGGCACGCAGGGTGACATAGAGACCGGCCACGTGAAAAAACATGATCAGAAGCGAGAGCGCGCTGTAGACCGGATTGCGAAGCGCGACGACCAGCATCGAAGAGCACGCGATGACCAGGGCAAAATAGAAAAAGAAAAGCTGTTCCATCATTCCGCGTACTACGTCGCTCCCGATCGAAGACAATGCGTTTCCCGGTCCGCCGGCCCGATGGCCGGCCGGCCGGTCTTGTCACGTTCAGTTCGGTTTCTGTGGCACATGACCGAACGCGACGTTGAAGAAGGCCACGTTCGGATGTTGCAGCTCCAAGCGTTTCTCGCGGACGGGGAATGAACGATCGCCGATCGCGAGCAGTTGTTGTTTGTTCAGGTGGAGCTGCCGCTTGTCGTAGACCGCCCACTCGAATTCGCGGGTCATGCCGAGTGCATCGACCGGACAGGCGTCGACGCACATTCCGCAGAAGAGACAGCGGGTCATGTCCATATAATATTCTTTGGAGTAGCGCTTGGTCGGCTCGCCGGGCACCTCGGCGCTCACCACACGGATGACACGCGATGGGCAGGCGGCCTCGCAGAGGTCGCAGCCGACGCATTTTTCCGTCCCGTCGTCGTACCGGAGCAAGGCCAGCATGCCGCGATAGTTGTCCGGCAGCATCCGCTTCTCATGAGGGTATTGCAGCGTAATGGGCCTGTACTTCAGCAAATGGGACATCGTCGCCTTCATCCCGACGAGGAGCTCGTAGAAGACGATTGTTTTCAGCCATACTGTGAGTTTCGTCATCATATATGGTGCTCGGCGGTCAGCAATCCATCCCTTCGAGAAGCACGTCGGCGCCGGCTGCGTCCTGACGTTACCGTGGGAACAAATACGCGGCGATCGCCGTCACGACGATGTTCCCCAGCGCGATCGGCAGCATGACCTTCCAGCCGAACTTCATCAGTTGATCGTACCGGAGACGGGGCAACGTCGCGCGGAGCCAGAAAAATAAAAACAGGAAAAGATAAGTCTTAAAGGTGAACCAGGCGATGTTCTCGGCCCACGCGAACTGCTCCAGTCCCAAATGCCCTAAGAGCGTGCCCGGATAGGGCGCGTTCCATCCGCCGAGGAACATCGCCGCGGCGACGCAGGAGACCAGGACCATGTTGGCGTACTCCGCGATGAAGAAGAACGCGAAACGCATGCCGCTGTATTCGGTAAAGAAGCCGGCAACCAACTCGCTCTCCGCTTCCGGCAGATCGAATGGGACGCGATTGGTTTCCGCGACGGCGGAAATCACATAGACGACAAAGGCGAAAATTTGGGGGGCCGGCAATGCAAATACATACCAATGCCAGAATCCCCCGGATTGAGCTTCGGTGATCTTCACCAGGCTGAGCGAGCCGGCCAGGATGAGCACGCCGACGATGGCCAGGCCGACGTTCAACTCGTAGCTGATGATTTGAGCCGCAGATCGCAGGCCTCCCAAGAGGGAGTACTTGCTGTTCGAAGCCCAGCCGCCGAGGATGATCCCGTAGGCGCCGATGGACGCGAAAGCCAGAATGTACAGGACACCGATGTTGATGTCGCTGATCACGAACGGTTCGACCGTGATCCCGAAAGCCTCGAACTTGTGGCTCGGCCCGAATGGAATGACGGCGAATCCGATCAGGGCCGGGACCATGGCGAGGATCGGCGCGAGGCTGAACAGGAACTTATTCGCGCCGGACGGGACGATGTCTTCCTTGAAAAACAGCTTCAAACCGTCGGCGATCGGCTGCAGAACGCCGTAAGGACCGACTTCCATCGGACCCATGCGGTCCTGCATCCAGCCGAGGACCTTGCGTTCGGCAAGGGTCAGAATCATGACCGTCAACATCACCACGCCCATGACCGCTGCAATTTGAGCGAGTGACACCGCAAGTCGCAAGCTTAGTTCAGTCACGACAGCTCTCCCGGATAACGAGTGGATGGTGGAGGTAAGGACATTGGATTATGGGGCTTTCTGGATGGACACCGAGGCCGTCCTGAAAGACGGCACCTTCGTCTCGGGGTCGATCGTGCATTCAAAAAGTGTGGCCGCGTCTTGCGCGAAATGATCGGGAAACCATACCGATCCCTGTGGCACGCGTTCCAGCAGCTTCACGGTTGTCGTCAGACCTCCTCGCTTGTTGGAGAGCCGGACCCTGTCGCCGTCGGCCAGCGTCAAGTGTGCGGCGTCTGCGGGATTGATCCGCAACGCAGCCGTTGCTTCGATCTGAATCAACCCCTTCGAGCGGGTCGAGAACTTTCCCGAATGGAACAGGCTCTGGGTCAACCCCATCTGCATGGCGCCCTCAACGCGCGCCGCCCGAGCGGCCAGAGTATAGCGAGCGGCGAGGTCTTGGCGATAGCCCCCTGTGACATAGCGCCCGATGGCGGTTCGATCGACTTTCGGCGGAATCGGCGCCGGGCCGAGGAGCCCGTATCCTGGCACGCCGCTCCGGATCTCGGTCAACAGTTCTTTGGCATCCCCGTATTCGAGGGGAGCGCCCAAGAGCATTGAGAGAGTCGACAGGATCTCCCAATCCGGCCGGCTTTCTCCTATCGGCTCGATCGCCGGGCGCACGGCTTGAACATGGCCCTCTTGATTGGTAAAGGTCCCGGATTTCTCCAGGGAGGAAACCGCCGGCAGGACGACATGGGCGCAGGCAGCCGTCTCGGTGAGGAACAACTCCTGGCAGACCAGGAACTCCAGCTTCTGGAGGGCGTCCTTCGCACCCAGATGAAGCGGCAGGCTTCCGACGGGATTTTCTCCAACGACGAGCATGCCCTTCAGAATGCCTGAGCGGGCCTGATCGATCATCTCGACGAGCGTGGCGCCGGCTGTGAGGGGAAGGTCTGTCTTCCACGCGCGGCCCATCTGCAAGCGAGCGTCTTGATTTGTGACTTCCAACGCGCCCGGAAGGAATTCCGCCACGGCGCCCATTTCGACGGCGCCTTGATCGTTATTCTCTTCCGCCAGGGGCGCGAAGCCGCAACCAGGCTCCGTCAACTTTCCTGCGAGCAGCAGGAGATCGAGGAGGTTGAGGCAAGCGCCGTAGCCGCCGGCGCTCCGCAACAGGTCTTGCCCGGCGAGCACGACGACGCGGCGGCCCTTGCCGATCCCGGCGGCGATCTGAACGAATGTTTCTCGGCTCGCTCCCGTCGCAGCCGCGATGTCCGTCCAAGCGAGTCGTGCAAGGGCTTGCGTGAGCGCGGCCACATACTCAGGCGCCTGCCTCAGGAGGGCCTGATCGACAAGCTGGCCTTCGACCACGGCTTTCAGCAGCCCAAGAATTGCTGAGCCATACTGTGCCGGCAGGACGCAGATCTGCTGCTCGGCCAGGTTGGTGATGTTGCTGATCGTGCCGACGGCCGGCTGGATCGATTCAATCGTGAAGAGACGGGCAAGATGTTTTTTGACCGCTTCCTTCACCTTCAATCCGGCAATGGGATTGGCTTCGGTGATGTTGGTCCCGATCAGGAGCAGAACATCGGCTTGAACGATGTCTTCGTACGTTACGGTCCAGCGATGCGTACCCTGGATCTGCCGCATGGCGTGCACCGCATTGAGCTGCCCGTAGCGCGCGCTGCTGTCGAGGTTGTTCGTGCCGATCGCGACGCGCATGACCTTTTGGAACAGGTAGAGCTCTTCGTTCGTGCAGCGGCTGGAGATCAATCCTCCCAAAGCCTGTGTACCATGGGTCGCCTTGATCCGGGCGATCTGGTCCGCGCTGTATTGCAGCGCCTCCTCCCATGTTGTTTCGACGAGGACGCCGTTTCGTCTGATCAGTGGCTTGGTCAGGCGATTCGGGTGGCTGGCGGCGTGAAAACCGAAGAAGCCGCGCGCGCAGAGATCGCCGTTGTTGCGACCGGCGCCGTGTGCCGAGTTGACCTCGATCAATTCGTTGGCTTTCGTCTGAACCGTGATCTGGCAACCGTCCCCGCAAAACTGGCAGATCGTGTCGGCGCGTTTCAGCATCCAGGGACGGTACTCGTACATCGACAGCCGGCTGGTGATGGCGCCGACCGGACAGATCTGCACGCAGCCGCCGCAGAACTCGCAATCCAGCTGATGCGTGCCGAACGATTTGATTTCGGTCATCGTGCCGCGTCCGACCGGGGCCAGGGCTTTCACGTCCATCACCTCGTCGCAGTAGCGGACGCAGCGCAGGCATTGCACGCAGCGGTTCATCTGGGTTTCGATCAGGGGGCTGAAATATTCCTTCTGGAAAATGCGCTTGGTTTCCACGAAGCGGCTGGCCGTCGCCGTGTATTGATGGGAGAAGTCTTGCAAGTCGCACTTCCCGCCTTGATCGCAGACGGGACAGTCCAGCGGATGGTTGGCCAGAATGAATTCGAGCACCGACTTGTGGGCGTCATTCACCACGGTGGTGGCGGTCCGCACCGCCATGCCTTCCGCGGCTACGGTGCTGCAGGAGGTCTGGAGCTTCGGCATCTTCTCGACTTCGACCAGGCACATGCGGCAATTGGCATCCGGCTTCAATTTCGGGTGGTAACAGAAATGCGGGATCATGACGCCGACGCGCCGGGCGGCCTCGATCACGAGCGTGCCTTTCGGCACCGTGATCGGAATGCCGTCGATGGTCAAACGGACGGTTTCAGTCGTGCGCTCAGCCATGATCAATGCCGTATCATTACCGGTTCGGGACGGAGCAGATTGACTGCTTCCGCCTCGTGGATCAACGCGATATATTCATGCCGCCAATGCTTCAACGTGCTCATGATCGGCGCGACTTCGGCATCGCCAAAGGCACAGACCGTGCGGCCGGCGATGTTCTTGCACAGATCGGTCAGTGTTTCAAGATCTTGCGCCCGCCCTCGCTTGGCCACGATGCGGCGCATGGTCTGCACCAGCCAGGAACTGCCTTCGCGGCAAGGACTGCATTTCCCGCAGGACTCATGATAGAAAAATTCCATCAAGCGCAGCGCGGCCCAGACCATGCTGGTACCTTCTTCCATGACCGTCACGCCGCCGGACCCCAGCATCGAACCGGCCGCCGCAACGGATTCGAAATCCAGTTTCACGTCCAGATGATCCGGCGTGAGGAACGGCGCGGAGGCGCCGCCGGGAATGAAGGCCTTCAACGGCTTGTCCCCGCGCATACCGCCGGCATGCACATAGATCAATTCCTTAAAGGTGATGCCCATCGGCACTTCATAGTTGCCCGGCCGTTTCACGTGGCCGCTGACGCAGAAGATGCGCGTCCCTGTGCTCTTGGGCGGGGAGCCGATCGCCGCAAACCATTCAGGGCCGCGACTGATAATGTGAGGCAGATTCGCGAGCGTTTCGACGTTGTTCACCACCGTCGGCTTGTTGTACAGGCCGTGCGTGGCGGGAAACGGCGGCTTGACGCGAGGCAGCCCTCGTTTACCTTCCAGCGATTCCAGCAGAGCCGTCTCTTCTCCGCAAATATAGGCGCCGGCTCCGCGGTGGACCCATACGTCTACGTTGATACCGGTTCCCAGAATGTTCTTGCCGATCAAGTTGGCCGCGCGCGCTTCCCCGATGGCCTTCTCCAGAATCTTCGATCCCAAGACGAATTCGCCGCGGATGTAAATGTAGGCGGATTCGGCGCCGATGGCATAACACGCCAGCACGATGCCCTCGAGAATCTGATGGGGGTCCCGCTCGATGAGTTGCCGGTCTTTGAATGTGCCGGGCTCGCTCTCATCGGCGTTGCAGCAGAGATAGCGGGGGCCCTGGTAATCCTTGGGAAGGAATCCCCATTTCACGCCGGTCGGGAAACCGGCTCCTCCGCGGCCGCGCAGGCCGGATTTGATGACGAGCTGCGTGACGTCGGCCGGCGCCATCTTGCCCAGAACCTTCCGCAATGCCTGGTAGCCGCCGGCGTTCTCGTAATCCGCGAGCGAGCCGGTATAGCCCGGCTGCAACATATTCTTCAAAAGAATCAATTCGTATCGTGGTAGTGCCATTGTTCCTATTATCCTGCCGCGCTGCCGCGCCCGTACGCGCCTTTCGGCGCGAGGCGCGAGGCGATGGGCGATAGGGACATCCTGAAATCCTTGCCCATGGCCTCTTGTCCCTAGCCGCTAGCCTGAGTCCGCTCCGGCCACATGAAGGGGCCTGTCTTCAACGAACAAGAGCCCGTCGACTTGAGATCGGCCAGAATGCGGTCCACTTTTTCTTCCGTCAGCCGTTCGTAATAGTCGTCATTAACCTGCATCATGGGGCCGGTCCCGCAGGCCGCGAGACATTCCACCGCCGTCAGTGTGAAGAGCCCGTCCGACGTGGTCTCGCCCGGGCCAATGCCGAGCTTGGTCTTGATCCAACCGATCACCGTATCCGATCCAACGAGCGCGCACATCAGCGATTTGCACACCTGAATATGAAACCGGCCCACTTTCTTGAGATTCAGCATCGTATAGAAGGTCGCGGTCTCGTAGACCTGCGGCGGCGTCAGTTTCAGAATGCCGGCGATTTCGATCATCGCCGCTTCCGAGATATAGCCGTTGTCCCGCTGAGCCAGATACAGCAACGGAATCAGGGCCGACCGTTTCACCGGATACCGGCTCAGGATGTCGTCGATTTCCTTCTGGTACTTTTCTTTCAGCATTTTCCCCGCTACCCCAAGAAGATGAGACTGGAGCTACGGTGTCCCAATGTGCGTGCGTCGAACGAGGCCTTCTGAGGCGCGCGTTCCGCGAGCACTGCGGACACCCGGCTCCTAAGTCTCATCGATCACACTCTCCCATCACGATGTCGTAGGTGCCGAAGATCGTGATGATGTCGGAAATCAGGTAGCCCCGGGCCATGTGATCGAAAGCGCCCATATGCACGAACGACGGCGAGCGGATCTTCAATCGATAAGGGCGGGCGCTGCCGTCGCTGACGATGAAAAATCCCAACTCGCCCTTCGGAGCTTCGGTGGCGCAATAGGTTTCCGCCTTCGGCGGCTTCAGGCCCTGAGTGAAAATAATGAAATGGTGAATCAAGCTTTCCATGTCGCGCATCACTTGCTGCTTCGGCGGAGGAATGTACTGGGGCTCGTCCGCGATGATGGGACCTTGCGGCATCTGATCCAGGCATTGCTTGATGATCCGGGAACTCTGCCGCATCTCCTCCATGCGGATCCAATATCGATCGTACGTGTCTCCGTTCTTGCCGACCGGCACTTCCCAGTCGACTTTGTCGTAGACCCCATACGGTTCCTCCTTGCGCACATCGTAAGCGACGCCGGAGCCGCGCAAGACCGGTCCGGTGCAGCCGAAGTTGATCGCGTCCTCGGCCGAAATCACGGCCACGTTCTTGGTGCGGCCGAGCCAGATGCGGTTGGAGGCGATCAGTGAGTCGTATTCCTTCACCTTTTCAGGGAAGGTATCGAGGAAGGTCTTGAGTCGGAGAACCAGGTCGGGCGTGAAATCACCGTCGACGCCCCCGATGCGGTAGTAATTCAACGTCAGGCGCGCGCCGCAGAGCTTCTCGAACATGTCGAGCAGAATTTCTCGTTCGCGGAACGTCCAAAAGAACACCGTCATCGCGCCGATGTCCAGGGCCTGGGTTCCCAGCCAGAAGAGATGGCCGATAATCCGCTGCATTTCCGCGACGATCGTCCGGATGTATTCCGCCCGTTCCGGAATCGTGATGCCGAGGAGCTTTTCGACCGCGCGCACATAGGCGTAGTTGTTGGCCATCGCGCAGACGTAGTCGAGCCGGTCTGTGTGCGGGATGATCTGCATGTAGGCCAGGCCCTCGGAGAGTTTCTCCACCCCCCGGTGCAGATAGCCGAGGTCGGGCGTGGCTTTCACGATTCGTTCGCCGTCCAGTTCGAGCACGACGCGCAACACCCCGTGGGTGCTCGGATGCTGCGGTCCCATGTTGAGCAGGAGTTCCTCGCGGCGACGTGTACCTGACGGTTCGGCCCGAAACGCCTGTTTCTCCGCTTCGGGGACTTCGCTCTCCGCGGTAAGCCCCGGCGGTTCGTCCAAACGGGGAATAAAATCGAACTGGCTGCGCCAGCCGCGGCCTTCCGTCGGGAAATCCTTCCGCAGGGGATAGCCCTCGGCATAATCTTCCGGCATCAAGATGCGCCGAAGATCCGGATGGCCGGAGAACGTGATCCCCATCATGTCGTAGACTTCACGCTCGAGAAAGTCGGCGCCTTTCCAAATGCCGGTGACCGAGGCGATGGCCGGGTTTTCCCCGGAGACGCGGGCTTTCAAGCGCAACCGGCGTCGATGGGGCAGTGAGTGGAGGTGATAGACCACTTCGAAGCGATGCTGATCTTCCGGGTAGTCCACCGAACAGATGTCGGTCAGGTGGTTGAACGAGGCTTCAGGGGCATCGTGAAGGTACCGAGCCAACTCGACGATGTGTTCAGCCGCAACGAGGATCGACACCTCCGCACGCGCAGAATCCGCCTCGACGGACAACACCGCCTTGGGGAACTTGGTCATCAATGTTTCGATCAAAGATTGCATTATCTTATGCCCAGGCCAGAGGCACGAGGCGATGGGCAATCGGTCAGAGTCCTACCGCTCGCCCCTTGCCCATGGCCTCGTGCCATTCTTATTTCACAAACACCTTTTCACGCTGGATTTTTTCCTGCAGTTTCAGCAGCCCGTCCAACAGCGCTTCCGGACGAGGCGGGCAGCCCGGCACGTACACATCGACCGGGACGATCTGATCAACCCCCTGCACCACGGCGTAGCTGTTGTAGTGGTTCCCCGACGTTGCGCAGGATCCCATCGAGATCACATACCGCGGTTCCGGCATCTGGTCGTAGATGCGGCGGATCACGGGAGCCATTTTCCGGGTGACGGTGCCGGCCACGATCATGAGGTCCGACTGTCGGGGCGATGCGCGGAAGACGCCGGCGCCGAAACGATCGAGGTCGTAGCGCGACGATACGCTGGCGATCATCTCAATCGCACAGCAGGCCAGGCCGAACGTCATCGGCCACAAAGCCGACTTTCTGGCCCAGTTCACGACCGCGTCCAGGTTCGTCGTGAGGATGTTTGCTTCAAACTGTCGTTCCAAAAAACTCATC
>CAZOUA010000030.1:32493-34233 GCA_964582865.1 uncultured Nitrospira sp.
CTCAATCCCATTCGAGCGCTCCCTTTTTCCACGCGTACCAGAATCCCACCAACAGAATCGCAATGAACAGCAGCATCTCGACCAGGCCTAACAGGCCGAGCGATTGAAACCGCACGGCCCAGGGAATAATGAAAATGACTTCAATGTCGAAGATGACGAAGAGCATCGCGATGATGTAGTACCGCATCGGAAACTGAATGCGGGCATCGGAAAAGAGCGGGCTGCCGCTTTCATACGGATTCAATTTGGCGCGGTAGGGGCGGCTGGGCCTGACGAACCAGCCGGCCAGGAGCGAGACGGCGCCGAAGACGATCGCAATGCCGATGAACAGGAGAATCGGCACGTAATTTTCTGGAACGGCTGTGTTGCCCATCTCGTCTACACCTGCAGGCTAGGGGTGAGGGGTGAGGGGCGAGAGGAGAGATTTCGTTCCCTTGCCTCGTGCCCTTCGCCTTGTGCCTGGCTCGATATCAGTGCCGAGCCGAAAAACGGTTTGAAGGCCAACCCGTCGAGTTCCAGCCGCTCGATTCCTTTGTGTTGGACCAAGATTTTGAACGTGCGGCCCATCCCTTCCGGCTTCAACAAGTGGATGGCCGCTCGAAATTGCGGACTGTCCGGTTCAAGGCCGTTGATCATTTCTTCGATGCCGAGCCCCATCAGGAAACTCATCTGATTAGTGAATCCCGTCACCGATAAGCCGGCCTCTTCTCCCACCGTCGCCAGACTCGTGAAGTCCACGTGCGCGGTCATATCTTGAAGGCCGACCCGCTCATAGGGATCTTCAGATGTCATCTGCGAGTAGTAACAGAGCAGGGTCCCCTTGGATCGGTCCGGGCCGTACAGATCTTGCGCGGCATGGCCGTAGTCGATTGTGACGACGACGCCATGGGCAAGGCTCGCCGCGACTTGCTGCATCCACGTGAGCGATTGCAGATTGATTTCGGTCCGGTAACCATCCGGCAGTTCGAGGCGGAGTTGTTGAAGATAGCTGCGCAGCGCCGGATGCGAGAGCGGCTTGAGACATTCCAGAAACCGCCCGTCTTGATAATCCACGAAGATTTCCCGCGCTTCATTCCCCACCATCTGGATGCGATGGACAGGGAAGGCATCCGGCAATTCGTTGCTGAACAGCAGGCCGGTTACGCTTCTCGGCGCCAAGCTTGTCACGTCCTCGAGCCACGTGACTTGTCCCGGTTGATTCAACCAGGGCCGGAGTTGTTGCTGTTGCAAGGCGCGCATAGCCGGACTGCGCTCGATGAGGACGTAGCGAAGCCGGTGGCGAAGCTGGTTGTTCTGGTGCTCGATCGCGGTGAGGAAATCACGCGCCAGGAGGCCCTTCCCAGGGCCCATTTCGACGACGGTGAAAGGACCGGGTGATCCCATCAGGGCGTCGATCTGCGCCGCTTGCTTCGCGAGGGCCTGACCGAGAATCGGATGAACGTCGGAACTTGTATAGAAATCCCCGGACCAGCCGATGCGCTCAGCACCGGATTCCGGCGGGCGCATGTAATAGCCGAATTGAGGATGGTAGAGCGCGAGCTCCATGAAACGGACGAAGGGCATGGGGCCCGAGGAGGCGATCTCGGACGCGATGGCAGCGACGAGTTCAGGGTGCCCGGTGGTCACAAGCAACTCCTCTTATCCCATCGACAACACACAAGAAGTGACACCAATAGCCGACGGGTAAACCCCACCCGTCCCTAATCGGGGTCAAAAGTGGCGTAGAGTAGCCTTGGGGGC
>CAZOUA010000031.1:0-33504 GCA_964582865.1 uncultured Nitrospira sp.
GTCATGCCGCCATGGGAACAGCACCTGACGGTCGATGAAATCTGGAAGGTGATCCTGTTCGAGTATTGGCACACTGGCTACTATCCCCGTACCTGGGATTAATCGCTTACGAGATTCATCGCTAACCTGGATATACGAGATGAGGGTAAATATGAAGAACAGTCTAAGTCGGAAGGCAGGAGTGGTTATCGCGACCGCCTTCGGAGTCATCCTGGCTTCAGGCAGCGCCGGGGTTTCGCTCTTTGCCCAAGATGCAGTCCCTGAAGGGTTCAAGAAGGGGGAGCTTGCCCCTGAACCTTCGGCCGAGATGATTGAGGCGGGTAAGCGCGTCTACTTTACCAAATGTGTTTGGTGCCATGGGGTCGATGGCGCGGGTGATGGGCCTGGTGCCGACCGGCTCTGGCCTCGTCCCCGTAACTTCAATCAAGGCACCTTCAAGATCCGTCATACGGCGAGCGGTGAGCTCCCATTGTTCGACGCCAAGAAGCCGGTCCCGGGCCAAAACGACCTGTTTGAGACCGTAACCCACGGGTTGCCAGGCTCTGCCATGCCGTCCTGGGAAGGTATCTTGACGGAAGAACAACGGCTCCAAGTTCTCTCGTTCGTCACGACCCAGCTCGTCAAGGATCGGAAGTTTACGGATAAGCAGTCGGAGTCGCAGACGATTCTCCAGCTTGCGGACCTCAAGCCAAAGCCGCAAACGGATGAAAGCAAGAAGCGCGGTTCCGAGCTCATCGTCGAGAAGAAATGCATTGAGTGTCACGGAGTAGAAGGTCGTGGTGACGGCAATGCGTTCAACCTGAAGGATGACTGGGGTTTTTCCATCCAACCGGCCGATTGGCACAAGTGCTGGAACTTCCGCGGCAGCCGGCAAGATCCGTATAACGTCGCCAACATTTTCCGAACCTTCTCAACGGGCGTGAACGGTACTCCGATGCCGTCCTTTGCTGACAACACCACCGTCGATGAACGATGGGATATCGCCAACTTCGTCAACTCGCTCTGCGAGCGAGATACGGCAGGCAATCCGCTCCCGATCGATCCGTTGACGGACAAGCCCAAGATCAACTTTGTGGTGCCGTCTGATCCGGTTGAGGGAGAAATCCCTGCCGATATGGAAAACGAAGCCTGGCAGAAGGCTCCGAAGCGTTATGTGGCGATGGGCGGACAGATCACGCACAAGCCGCGTAACTTCGTGAACCGCATCGACGACATTTGGGTGCGTTCGCTGTATAACGACAAGAGCGTGGTCTATTTGCTTGAGTGGGATGACCGGACGAAGAGCGTGGCTGAGGGCAAGCTGCCCTGGGCACCGACTCAGGTGAATGTCGATGTGAAGGAGCAGGATCCAAAGACCGGTGAGGAAGGTTCGATTGCAGCGAACCAAAATAAGTACGCGGTCTATAACGACGCGATCGCGATGGAAACTCCGGTAAAGTGGAAAGAATTACCCGCTCCGATCAAGCCGCGGTATCTGTTCGGAACCAACGATCAGTTCCCGGTCGATATCGTCAAGTGGGAAGCCGATGGATCCATCCGTGCGTTCAAGGGAACCGGATGGGACAAGGATTTCGAAGAACGCGATACCTACGAAGAGAATCTCAAAGTTCTCAAGAGCGAATGGAAGAATGGCCGCTGGTACGTCATGATTCAGCGTCCGCTGGGGAACAAGAAGGATCAAGACTACGATGAAGACACCTTCTTCGAGGTCGGCCAGTATATCCCCACGGTCTTCTTCGCCTGGGACGGACATAACGGCGATGCGGGCCGGAAGATGGCCGTGTCGGCCTTCTACTACACGTTCCTCAATCCTCCGATTCCGCGGGAAACCTACATCTATCCGGTGGTCATCGCCTTTGGCGTGGTCCTCCTGGAAGGATGGGTGTTGACCCGTCGCGCGAATAAGAAGAAGGGTAAGACCCTCTAAGCTTCGCGGGAAGATCGAGTGAAAGACACAACGAAGGGGGTGGGGAAACCCACCCCCTTCTTGTTTTTTGGAGAAAGCTGAAATGCGACGGTCATGATTACGGATATGACAGGCGTCCTCCTGGCAGGAGGGAAAAGCAGGCGAATGGGGGAGGATAAGCGCTTCCTGCATGTCGGGGAGCGTACGCTCTTTGAGCAAAGCCTTACAGTGCTTCGCTCCATCTTTCGGGATGTTCTTATCGTGATTGCGCAGGATAGTCCCTCTCTGGAGACGGACGCGCCTGTCATTCGCGATCTCGTTCCGGACTGCGGAAGTTTGGGCGGTCTCTATACGGGATTGCACCAAGCTTCGACCGAGCATGTGTTCGTCGTTGCTTGTGACATGCCGTTTCTCAACCAGGAGGCTGTGCGATATGTGATCGGCCTGAAGGAGGAGGCGGATATCGTCATGGCGGAGGGGGAGAACGGCTTGCAGCCGATGCATGCGGTCTATAGCCGACGCTGTCTTCCGGTCTTAGAGGAGATGGTCCGGACGCATCGCTTGAAGATCCAGGACATCGTTGCACATCCATCGCTCAAAGTTCGATTGATTAATATGGCTGAGTTGAGCCGGATTGATCCAGAAGGCCGATCATTTCTCAACGTGAATACACCAGCGGATCTTGAAGCCGCTCGAAAACTGCATAGGCCTCCACGAGATCCTCACGCTCATTGACCGCGATATGCGACGTTCAATCCTCATCATTCATCCGGGAGCCCTGGGGGATGTGCTGCTTGCTGTCCCGGCCATGAGGCTGCTCCGTGCGCAATTTCCGCAGTACGAGCTTGTGCTCTGCGCTCAAGGGCCTGTCGCGCAACTCCTTCATCAGTGCCGTGTGGTCGATGACTGGACGTCCGTGGGAGGGATCTCCTGCGCCCAATTGTTTCATCCGGATGCGCCCATCAAGGGACGACTACAGGACTGGTTATCGCGTTGCGACTGTGCGGTCGCATGGTTGCAAGACCGGGAGGGAAGCCTTGCCGGGGTTCTGAAGCAATCCGGCGCAAGACGCACGATCGTTTCCTCTCCTTTCGCGACGACCGCAAAGGCCACCCACCAAAGTGACCGGTTTTGTGAAACAGTGCGAGGATTACCGAGCCTCAGAGCAGAGTACCATCCGCTGCAACTTCCGGAAGACATAGCTCTGCAGGGTCGTGTGTGCCTGGCGGACGTTGGCCTCAGCCCGGATCAGCCTCTGATCATGTTCCATCCTGGAAGCGGCAGTCCCCGGAAGTCTATCGCGATCGCGACGATGGCCACGATGATGGCAGGGCTTCGAGGCGAGGGAATGCTGCCGATCGTCATCGAGGGGCCGGCTGATCATGAGGCTGTGTGTCTCCTCCTTCAAAAGTTGTCTTTCCCTGTGATTGTCTTGCGGGATCTTGAGCTCCGCACACTGGCCGGCGTCTTATCTCAGGCGACAAAGTTCGTCGGTCATGATTCCGGCGTCACACACTTAGCCGGCTTGCTCGGGGTGCCTACCGTTGCGTTCTTTGGGCCGACCGATCCTGACCGGTGGGCTCCGTTAGGAAGCCATGTGACCGCCGTGAAGGCTCCTTACGCCTCTGAATGTTCAACGATGCCATTCTGTGAGGTGCCTGCAACAAGGCGCTCAGTTGGTGATTCGAGGGATTAACGATATGGAGCTGAACTGCAGAGACGTGCGAAAAACCCTGGAATTCCCTTGGCCCAGCCTTGTCTCCTCCTACCCCGTATGCTAGAGTGGCAAGTTAAATTTTCCTTTCAATGGTAAGGACTTAGGAGCTCTCTTGTGTCTCAAGGCGTCGTACAAGACAAGGTGACCAGCGCCTTGCTTGGAGCCCTCAATGGGGCAAGGGAAAAGGGTCAGTTGAAGGCGGAAGCCTGGCCGACGCTGAGCCTCGATGCGCCCAAACGGCCCGAGTGGGGTGATCTCGCATCGACGGTTGCGATGTCGCTCGCTTCTTCAGAGAAACGGGCTCCGCACGACATCGCGCAGATCATCATCGACAATCTTCCTCAGCGTGAACAACTGTTTGACCGGGTTGAAATCGTCAGGCCCGGGTTTCTCAACCTGACCCTCAAACCGTCGTTATGGCAAGAAGTGCTCAAGGAAATTGAGACGCAAGGCGCTGCATACGGCAAGACAGACCTTGGCCAGCGACGGCGGGTTCTGGTGGAATACGTGAGCGCTAATCCGACCGGCCCGCTGCATGTGGGGCATGGCCGAGGCGCCGCGGTGGGGCAGGCGGTCGCCAGTTTGCTGGACGCCGTAGGGTATGACGTCGTCAGCGAATACTACATCAACGATGCCGGTCGTCAGATGAAGCTCTTAGGGGCGTCCGTCTATGCCCGCTACCGCGAACTCTGCGGCCAGGTCGTGGAATTTCCGGAAGACGGCTATCACGGCGCATACATCACGGCGGTTGCGGAGCGCATCAAACAACAACTGGGCGACGCGGTAGCGGGGCTCTCTCCCGACGCGCTCGAAGAGCGTTGCCGGGGGTTGGCCTATCAGGAACTGCTCGGGCTCATCCGGGAGGACCTGAAATCCTTTGGCATCGAATTTCAATCCTGGTTCAGCGAGGCCTCGCTCTTGTCGTCAAATGCTGTTGACCGCGTATTGGATGAGTTGAAGTCCCGGCAGCTCCTCTTTGAACTGGAGGGTGCGTGGTGGTTTCGCTCATCGGCATTCGGAGATGAAAAAGACCGGGTCGTGAAGAAGCAGGACGGCGAGTACACGTACCTGGCGTCCGACATCGCCTACCATCGGGATAAGCTCCAGCGGGGCTATGACGTCTTGATTGATGTGTGGGGAGCCGATCACCATGGGTACATTCCCCGCATGCAAGCCGTCATGCAAGCCTATGGTCACCCGAAAGAGCGGTTGCAAGTCATTTTAGTTCAGCTGGTCAAGCTCCTGCGAGCCGGCGTGGAAGTCAAAATGTCGAAGCGGACCGGAGAGTTCATTACGATGCGGGAAGTGATCGATGAAGTCGGTGCCGATGCCGCGAAATTCTATTTCTTAATGCGTGATGCCAACACGCATTTGGAGTTCGACTTGGAGCTGGCGAAACAGCGCTCCGCCGATAACCCAGTCTATTACGTCCAGTATGCCCATGCGCGGATCGCCAGCCTGTGGCGCGTCGCCGCTTCACGCGGGATCGCCTGTCCGCTGCCGAGTCAGACGGACTTGACGGTACTCACCGACCCGGATGAACTGGGGCTGATCAGAAAACTGTCCGCCTATCCGTCGGTCTTGCAAGCGAGCGCCGCCGGGCACGAGCCGCATCGGATGACCTATTATCTCCAGCAGCTGGCCGCGCTGCTCCATACCTTTTACAACAAGCATCGTATTCTGCCTCCGGCGGCGGACAAAGACCTGCTCGAGCCGGTGCCGCCGGGCATTGCGGCCGGTGAAGAACCGCAGCGGGAAACGCTCAGCCCGGAACGTACGGCCGCTCGATTGGCGTTGATGAGCGCGGTGCAGCAAGTCATCAAGAACGGGCTCGGGGTCCTGGACATTTCTGCGCCGGATCAGATGTAGTTCGAACCGGCGACTCGCGAGGGGACGTGGATTTCTCAGTCGAACAGGCAGATCGGCAGACGAGTGCAAGGGTCGGAACGCTCGGCACGGCTCATGGCGACATCGAAACGCCGGCTTTTATGCCGGTCGGAACGCTTGGGCCGGTCAAAGGAATCGATCCGCAGGACCTGGAACAACTGGGGTTTCGTCTCATGCTGAACAATGCCTACCATCTTTATCTACGGCCTGGGCATAAGGTCGTTGCCGAAATGGGCGGGCTTCATCGTTTCACGGGGTGGCCGGGAGCCATTCTGACCGACAGCGGGGGATTTCAAATTTTCAGTCTCGCCAAGCTCTGCAAGGTGACAGATGACGGCGTGAGCTTTCAATCCCATCTCGACGGCTCGACGCATTTCATTTCTCCTGAAACGGCGATCGAGATTGAGGAAGCGTTAGGGGCGGACATCATCATGGCCTTCGATCAGTGCGTGGCGTTGCCGGCAGAGCGCGACATCGTCCGCGATGCTGTCCGGCGAACCACCCTCTGGGCCAAGCGTTGCCAGGCCGCCAGGCGGCGGACCGATCAAGCCCTCTTTGGGATCGTTCAGGGCGGATTGGATCGCGAGCTTCGCACGGCTTCGGCCCGCGATCTGGTCGAGGTCGGTTTCGACGGCTACGCAGTCGGCGGCCTTTCGGTCGGTGAAAGCACGGCCGACATGTACGCCATGCTGGACGTCACGGTGCCCGAGCTGCCCGCGTCGAAGCCCCGGTATTTGATGGGGGTGGGGATGCCAGAAAATCTGGTCGAAGGTGTGGCGCGCGGGATCGATCTCTTCGACTGCGTGGTGCCGTCCCGACACGGCAGAACCGGATGGTTGTTCACCAGTTTCGGTCGTGTCCTGATCAAGCAGGCTCGATATCTGCGCGATGAACAGCCGATCGATCCAATGTGCGGCTGCCCTGTGTGCGCGCGGTATTCCAGAGCCTATCTGCATCATTTGTTTCATGTGAAGGAGATGCTGGCGTCACGGCTGAATACGATTCACAACCTCTGGTATTTTTCTGACTTCATGCGTCGGATGCGGGCCGCCATCGCGCAAGGCGCCTTTACTGAGTTTCGAAAAGCGTTTTATCGGGCTCAAGAGCAAGAAGTGCCGGAGGTCGCGGCGTTGGCGAGCCATGAGGCCGGAACCGTGCGGCGAACGCCACAGGATATTTAATCGAGAGAGGGGATCTGTTCTATGTTGATGGAGTCGGTTGCGTGGGCTCAGGGATCGGGAGGTGGCGGAGCGGGGACGGGGACGCTGCTGTCCCTCGTGCCGTTTGTGCTGATCTTCGTCATCTTTTATTTTCTGCTGATTCTTCCCCAGCAGAAAAAGCAGAAACAGCAGAAGGCGCTGTTGGACGCTCTGAAGAAGGGGGACAAAGTGATCACGTCCTCCGGGATCTGGGGAACGGTCACCAATCTGGGGAAAGAGACGGTCACACTTCAGATCGCCGACAATGCCAAGATTAAGATGCAACGCGACTTCATCTCACGGCTGCGTGCGGACGAAGAAGACAAGGACTCGTAGGCTGTAGCGGACAAAGGGGTTAGAGACATTATGAAAAAAGTACGTGGGCGGCTGATGTTATTAGTGCTGGTCATGATGGTCTCGGCTGTGTGTTTTTTGCCGTCGTACCAGCCGCTGTATCAGGCCCTGCCTGGCTGGGCCAAAGGGGTGCTGCCAAACAAGGGTATTACGCTAGGTCTGGATCTGCAGGGCGGGATTCACATGGTCATGGAGGTCGATGAGGACCGTGCGGTGGAGATCGCTGTCGATCGTTCGGTGACGTCCCTTCAAGACATGTTGGTGGACAAGAAGATCCCCGTCGAATCCGTCAAGCGTACGGAGGCGACGAGAATCACGATGCAGTTCCAGAATGCCGAACTCAAGGCGCAGCTTCAGAAGTTGCTCGATGATTTCCCGACGTTCACGGAAACGGAGTCTGCAGGGTCCGGGAATACGCTTGTGTGGGACTTGCGAGAAACGGAGGCCAAGCGCATCAAGGATTCGGCCATCAATCAAGCGTTGGAGACCATCAGGAACCGCATCGACCAATTCGGGGTCGCGGAGCCGTTGGTTCAGCGCCAGGGGCTGAAGCAGATCGTCGTCCAGTTGCCGGGGGTGAAGGATCCCAAGCGGGCCAAGGATCTCATCAAAGAAACGGCATTGCTCGAGTTTAAGATGCTCGATGAAGAGAACCAGATGAAGCTGGATCTTCCCGCCCGCATCCCGAAGGAAAAGGAGGCTGACGTCATCAAGCAGGCGGAGGGCAAATTGCCGGAGGGCGATCAAATCCTCTTCGAACGGGCCGTGGAAAGAGACACAGGACGGGAATATCGCATTCCCTATCTCGTCAAGAAGCGGGTGATGTTGACGGGAGATGTGTTGAGTGATGCGCGTGTCTCGATCGGCCAGTTCAACGATCCCTACGTGTCGATTACGTTCGATGCGAAGGGCGGACGGGAGTTCGAGCGGATCACCGGTGACAACGTCAAGAAACGCATGGCGGTGGTGCTCGACAACACGATCTACTCGGCGCCGGTCATCCAAGAGCGGATCACCGGTGGCCGCGCGCAGATTACCGGGACATTTTCCACCCAGGAGGCCAACGACCTGGCAATCGTGCTGCGGGCCGGCGCGTTGCCGGCGCCCCTCAAAATCATTCAAGATCTGACCGTCGGGCCCTCGCTCGGACAGGACTCGATCGAGAAGGGTGTGAAAGCCACGCTGTTTGCCGGTGCGATGGTCGTCGTGTTCATGATCACGTACTACAGGCTGTCCGGAGTCATCGCGGATTTCGCCCTTGTTCTCAACTTGGTCTGTCTGATGGGTGCACTGTCGGCGCTGACCGCGACGCTCACCTTGCCCGGCATCGCCGGTATCGTGTTGACGATCGGCATGGGCGTGGACTCGAACGTGCTGATTTTCGAGCGCATTCGTGAGGAGCTTCGAAGCGGGAAAGCCGTCCGCCTCGCCGTCGACAGCGGGTACGATAAGGCGTTGCTGACGATCATCGACTCCCACGTTACGACGCTGATCACCGGCGTGGCGCTGTTTCTCTTCGGTACAGGCCCGATCAAGGGGTTTGCCGTGACCCTGTGCCTGGGCATCGCCATCAATTTGTTTACCGCCTTGGTCGGCACCAAGGTCATTTTCGATATGATGAATCAACGTCAAAAAGTGGAACAGTTAAGTATCTAGGGTGAAGGAGTCGGCATGTTAGAAATTCTCGGGAAAACCAACATCGATTTCATGGGGAAGCGCCGGTACGCGTTTCTCTTCTCCGGCATCATGGTGCTGCTGGGGATTATCGGATTGATTCAGATCGGCCGTGGCGCTGCCAATCTAGGCATCGACTTTGCCGGCGGCACCGCCGTGCAGCTGAAGTTCGAACAGCCGGTTCGGATCGACGAGGCGAGAAAAGCTTTGGAGGCGAACGGGCTCGGGGACGCCGAGTTACAGGAATTCGGCCAGGACAACAAGTTGTTGATTCGCGTGAAGGCCTCCACGACCATCGAGGAGAAAACCGCGGAGCGTGTGGTGGCGATTTTCACGAAGGAATTTCCCGGGAACAAGTTTGTGGTGGATTCCACGACGGAAATCGGCCCGACAATCGGCAAGAAGCTTCAGGAGGATGCCCTTGTCGCCATTCTCGTTTCGTTTGCCGGAATCATTCTGTACATCGCGGCACGGTTCGAATTGCGCTTCGGGGTTGCGGCCGCGTTGGCGACCTTTCACGACGTGCTCGCGGTCTTGGGCGCGTTCTACGTCCTGGACAGGGAAATTACCTTATTGGTGGTCACGGCGCTGTTGACACTGGCCGGCTATTCGCTGACGGACACCGTCGTCGTGTTCGACCGCATTCGCGAGAATCTCAAGATGCGGCGTCGAGAGAACGAAGAGACCATCATCAACAGCGCCGTCAATCAAGTGCTCAGCCGGACGATCGTGACCAGCCTCACCGTGGTCTTGGTGCTGATCCCGCTGACGCTCGCCGGCGGGGAAGTGTTGCATGACTTTTCTCTGGCCTTGTTGTGGGGCGTGATCTTCGGCACCTATTCATCCGTCTTTGTCGCCAGTCCGTTGTTGCTGTTGTGGCCGGGAACCACGGGCCGGCTGTTGAAACGTAGCTAGCCGAACCGAGCGGACTCGAGGCGCCGACCCGCTCGGCGCCTCGCAAGATACCCATGGACTTCTGGAGTCGGTCTCACAGTCTCCAGCACAAGATCATCACGGCAATCGTGATGGTCGGACTCTTGCCGCTCACACTCCTCCTCGCCTTGACCTACGTCGAAGAGCGTCGCGCCTTGCGCGAAACGACAGGGACGAACTTCAAAGAAGTCGCCGTCGAAGCCGCGCGCCGGATCGAAATGCATGTCAGCCGCGGCATGAACGAAGCGCAACAGCTCGCCACCACCCCGTTCCTCCGCACCGCCGTCACGGAATCCAACCGTACCTACGAAGGCAAAGATGCCAAAGGCATCCAGGAGATGATCAAGGATTGGCAGCAGCGGTGGAAACAACGGGACAAGCGCAGCGAGTTTCCGCTTTTCATCAACCGGATCGTCACCAACTATTTGATTCGATGGCACGATATCCGCAAAACCGATTATGTCGGGATTCTCGTCACCGACGGGCAGGGGGCGCTGGTGGTCAGCTCCATTCCTCAAGTGGAGTATGACTACGGTAAAACCGCCTGGTGGCGGGCGGTGGCAAAGGGAGGCAATCGGGAGGCCTATGTCAGCGAGATCACGTTTGATCCGGCATTTGGAACCCATGTTGTGGTGGTGGCCGCGCCGATTCTCGACGACATACAGAAATCCGTGATCGGCGCCGTGACAATTTTGCTTCGTCGCGACACGTTGTTTCACTCCATCGCCGAAGTCTCGATCGGTTTGACCGGCCACGCGATGCTGTTCAGCTCCGATGGCGTACCGGTGATCTGTCCAATCCTGGCCCCCGAAGAACACTCGATCAAGCCCGAGCTGGTCAATACACTCGGTGCGCTCAAAGCAGGATGGGCGGTGGCGGCGGACGATTCGCACGGGAGCCGCAACGCGCTCATCGGATTTGCCCCTGTCCGGTTCAGCGATCGGCTCGCATCCGGCAGCATCGGCGGGAAGCAGTGGATCACGGTGGTCCGCCAAGATCCCAAGGAAACGTTCGCGCCGCTCGCCGACCTTGTCGCCAAGGTGCTGCTGTATGGTTTGGCGGTGCTGGCGGTCTTGTGGGGTACGGGGATCCTCGTCGCGCGCCGCATCGCACGTCCGATACAGATCTTGCACGACGGTGTGCAAGACATCGGCAGCGGCCGGCTGGAGCAGCGGATCGAGCTCAAAACCGGCGATGAGATCGAACGGCTGGCCGATGCGTTCAATCAGATGGCGGCGAATCTTCAGCGTTCATTCGGACAAATTGAGCAGCGGATGGCCGACGTGCACCGGCTGGAGGAAAAGTACCGAGACTTAATCGAGCATTCCCCTGAAATGATCTACCAGTTGAACCGCAGCGGCCGTTTTGTGCACGTCAATAAGACCGGCCTGGACAAGTTGGGCTACAGCCTCGATGAGATGCTGGCCATGAAGCTTTGGGATCTGGTCCCGCGCGGGCAGGAGCCGCCGGTTCTGCGCTATCTCGAACGGCTCGTGTCGCAAGGGCAGAGCTCCATGGAAACCGTCTTCTTGGCGAAAGACGGGCATGCCATCGACGTCGAAATTCACGCGACCGCGCTCTTCGACCAAGAACGTGGCGGTCTCGTGCATTCGCGCGCCTTTGTCCGCGACGTGACCGAGCGCCATCGTTTGGAGCAAGAGCTCCAGCACTATACGTCCGGGCTGGAACAGGCGGTCTCCGAGCGAACCCAGCAGCTGGTCGCTTCGCAGGCGCGGTACAAAGCGCTGTTCGACTTGGTGGCGGACTCGGTATTCATGGTCGATGCGACAGGGACCATTGTCGCCGTCAATAAACGCGAAGAGCAGGCGCTCGGCTATGCCGAATCAAACGTCGTGGGGCGCAGCATGCAGGAGGTGGTTCTCCCGGCGCATCGCCAATCGCTGGCGGCCTGGCTTGCCGAGATCGGCACCGGACAGCGGCAGGTGCCGACGCAGGAGATTACGGTCTACAACGCTGCAGGACTCGAAACGCCGGTTGAGATGGATTTGATCCGGATCGGTGGCGCCGATCAGCTGCTGGTGATGGTGCAATTGCGCGATATCACCGACCGGAAAAGACTTGAACGCCAGCTGCAAAGTTATCGCGAAGAGCTTGAGATCAAAGTGCAGGAACGGACGCGTGAAATCGAAGAGACAAAACAGTACCTCGAGAATCTGCTCGAGAATGCCAACGACGTGATCTATACCCTCGATCCCGAGCAGCGTTTCACCTATGTGAACAGCAAGGTCGATGTGTGGGGGTACCGCAAGGACGATCTCCTGGGCCGCCCCTATCTCTCACTGCTGTCGAGACGGCATCGGGGGCGACGGCTCAAGAACACGTTGGACATCGGGGCCAAGCAGGTGTACGAAGTCGAAGTCGTGACCCGCATGGGCGAGCTGCGAACAGTCATGGTCAGCGTCTCTCCGCTTCAGGGGGTGGACGGCGAAACCCTGGGCGTATTGGGTATTGCCCGGGACATGACGGAGACGAAGAAACTGGAGCAACAAATCAGAAACTCGGAAAAGCTGGCGTCGGTCGGAAAGCTGGCAGCCGGGGTCGCACACGAGATCAACAATCCGCTGGGGGGGATTCTCAATTGCCTCTACAATCTGCGCAAAGGCACGTTATCGCCCAGCCGCCAGGAAGAATATTGGGCTTCGATGGAAGACGGCGTGCGGCGGGTGCAAAAGATCGTCCGGCAGCTGCTCGACTTTTCCCAGCAGCATCAACCGGAATTCAGTCCGACGGATATCAATCAGGTGGTTGATCGCGTATTGGTGCTGACAAACCATCTGTTCGTCCCCAATCGAATCACATTGGAAACGGTGCTGGGCCAGAGTCTGCCGAGCTTGATGGTGGACCGGCATATGATCGAGCAGGTGCTGATGAATTTGATCTTGAACGCAGTCCAAGCCATGAAGAACGGCGGAGTCTTGACGATCCGGACCGCCGTCGCCGAAGGGATTTGCCGAGTCGAGGTCGGGGATACCGGGTCCGGTATTCCTCCGGCGGTTCTGCCCCGCATCTTCGATCCGTTCTTCACGACTAAAAGCGAGGGCGAGGGGACCGGGCTCGGTCTGTCGGTCAGTCTGGGCATCGTGGAGCGACATGGTGGTAAGATTCTTGTGGAGAGCGAGGTCGGAAAAGGAACGACGTTTACCTTATGTCTTCCGTTGTCACGCGAGCGGTCGTTAGTGGAAAGGATGTCATGAAAGGGCTTGCCATTCTCCTCGTCGATGACGAGCCGTTGATGCGCCTTTCGATGGTCGATGCCCTCGAAGCGGTCGGCTACGATGTGCATGCCGCCGCATCCGGACCCGAAGGAATCGAAGCCATTCGTCAAAAACCGTTCGATCTGGTGATCACCGATCTGCGATTGCCCGGCGCGGATGGGCTGACGGTACTCAAAGCGACCAAGGAACAATCCCCTCACACGGAAGTTGTCGTCATCACGGCACACGGGTCGGTGGAAACGGCGGTTGGCGCCATGAAGCTCGGTGCCTTCGATTACATCACCAAACCGTTTCAGATGGATGAGCTCTTGCTGATCGTCGAGCGGGTGGGTCGTGTCGTGGCCTTGCGGCGTGAGAACCAGGATCTCAAGGAAACGTTGGAGAGCAAGTTCAGCTTCAACGGTATTTTAGGTACGAACAGCCAGATGCGGGCGGTGCTCGACAAGATCAAACTGGTGGCGGGAACCGACTCGACCATCTTGATTCTTGGCGAGAGCGGAACGGGGAAGGAACTGGTTGCCAATGCCATCCATCAGAACAGCGCACGCAGGCAGCATCCGTTGATCAAAGTGAGCTGCGCCGCGCTGCCGGAAACGCTCTTGGAGGCAGAATTATTCGGCCATGAAAAGGGGGCGTTCACGGGAGCGATTCGCCAGCGGCGCGGGCGGTTTGAACTGGCGCACCGCGGCACCTTGTTCTTGGATGAAATCGGAGAAATTTCTCCGGTCGTGCAGGTCAAGCTCTTGCGGGTTTTGCAAGAACGCAAATTCGAACGGGTGGGCGGCAACGATACGATCGATGCAGACGTTCGTCTCGTGTGCGCGACGCAAAAAGATTTGCGGAAGGAAGTGGCGCAGGGCCGGTTTCGCGAAGATTTGTTTTATCGGCTCAATGTCGTCCAGGTTGTGATCCCCCCGTTGCGGAAACGTCAAGAAGACATCATGGTGATCGCGGAGCATGTCTTGAAGACCTGTTCCACCAAGATGAACAAGAAGCTCAAGGGATTCTCCTCGGCCGCCCGCGAACTCCTGCTACGCTATTCGTTCCCGGGCAACGTCCGCGAGCTCGAAAATATGGTTGAGCGGGGAGTCGCGTTGGGTCGTGATCGCGATGCTGTGTTCCCTCCCGATCTCTGCGGATTTCAGTCTTGCCCGTTTTTAGGCGGAGCGCCCCAGGAATCATGTGGCTTCTGCAGTGAAGGATTGACGGGGCAGAAGCGTCCGGAGCGCCAGATGACGTCACTGGCTGCCGCCCGCGAGGAGTTTGAGAAGGACTACATTGTCTCGGTGCTGGAGCGCGTCGACGGCAGTCGAACGACTGCATCGAAGATCTTGGGGCTTTCCCGCAAGGCCTTGTGGGAAAAGTGCAAACGCTACGGGATTCCGTCAGCCAAAGACGAGCCAGAAAACGAGGCCTAAGTTACTCCGCAGGCTCGGCCCCGCCTTCCCACAACTTCACCGTCCGATCCCATGAGGCGCTGGCGAGCCGGCGCCCGTCCGGCGAGAGCGAGATACAGCGCACGCCCCCGGTATGGCCCTTGACGGTTCTGAAGCATCGTCCGTTCGAAAGGTCCCAAAACCTGATGGTATTGTCGTCCCCTGAACTGATGAGGACTTTGTTGTCCGGGGTGACGACGAGTGAGCGGATCCAACCGCTGTGGCCTTTCAGCGTGCGATGCTCGAGGACCTGAGGCATTTCAAACATCTTGATCGTCTGATCGCGGCTGCCCGTGATGAGGTATTTCGCATCATGGGTAAAGGTCATGGCGCCGATCCAATAATCCATCGGCTTTTGGAATCCACCATCGTCTTCCACGAAGTAGCCGCGCGTTTCCGTTCCGTCTTCTTCATCTTGCCGCCAATGGCCGTTGTGGAGGATCTTCTCTTCACCGCTGGGCAGCACTTCCCACACCTTGATCTTGCCGATGTCGGCGCCGCTGGCCAAATGAATGCCGTCCGGCGAAAAGGCGACGCAGACGGACCATTGATGATCGTATTGATCCTTGCCCAACAGCGTCATCAACTCGGTGCCGGTCGTGACTTCCCAGATCTTGATGTCTTTGTTGTGACTGCCTCGCGCGAGCATCAAGCCGTCCGGTGAGAGCGAGAGACTGCAGACGTTGTGATCGTAGCGCGTAAACAGGAGCTTCGTCGGTTCGCCGGTCTTGGGATTCCAGAGTCTGATCGTCCGGTCTTCGCTGCCGGTCGCGAGCGTTTGTCCGTCGGGAGTGAAGACAAGGGCGCGAATGTCGTTCGTATGCCCCCGCATGGAGCGAAGCAAGCGTCCGGTTTCGATGTCCCAGATCCGGACGAGCCGGTCGACACCGGCGCTGGCCAGTGTCAATCCATCCGGCGCAAACGCGACTGCCCAGACGCCGTGGGAATGGCCGCGGAACGTCGTGAGCTCCCGGGCTCCCGCTTTCCAAAATTCAAGGTGGTCGATCACTGGTGCCGGTGTCGCCGGCGCCGGTGAAGCAGGGGCTGGTGCAAGGGGAGAAGCGGTTTGGTCTGCCATGGTGCCGTCCTTCTGAACGAAATGCAGGGTAAAACGACCTGCGGCGACGGGCTTGATTGCAAATCGCCGTTTCGGGCCAGTATAATTTGCGTTGGTGTCGGGTGATCGTAAGAGAAGCCTGGCCATCAAGTCAAGCCGCGAGGAGAGCCGTTTCGAGCCGGGTATTAGGGGGCGGACGGGGAACGGCGGCGCCATTTCTGAATCGGAGTATTGAGGATCGTCATGGAAATTCGCTTTCAACCGGCATTGCTGCAGGAAGTCATCGACTCCTTCGTGGAAAAGACCGAACGGGAAGGTGATCCGACCTATTATAAGGAGTTCCATGAGCTTGCCGATCCCATCTACGAGAAGTTCACTCTGGATGACCGTGAGAGCGAGTTCAAGAAGCTCTATCAGTATCTCTTCGGGACTTGGGGTTTCTCGGACATCATTCGCGATGCCTTCAACGAATACCCTATTCTGAAAGAGCAAATCGGGATTGTATTGGTCAAGGGCGTGCTCAAGGAGGATCAGGAAGGCGTCGACATTCTGAGAAAGTGGGGATCGGTTGAGCAGGACCTCGCCCGGCAGTTTGAAGAAAAAGGGTTGAAAGGGGTAGGCATCAAGCTCATTCCGCGGCGGTTTTACGATCCGGCGCTCACACGCTATTGCCGGCATGAATTGATGCACATCTCCGATATGGTCGATCCGCTCTTTGGATACGATGCCGATACGAAAGTCGGACAGAATCCGGGCGAAGAAACCTTGATTCATCATCGCTACCGGATTTTGTGGAGTCTCAGCGTCGATAGCCGGCTGACGACGGCGGGCAAGGAACCGATGCTGAAGAAAGAGGATCGCTTCAAGGAATTCCGGTCCTGGTACCGCAAGATTCCCGCCCCGCAGTTGAAGTCGGTCTTTGAGGGGCTCTGGCAAACCGGGTTTTTCACCCATTCCGAATTGATCGAAATGGCGACAGACACTTTGCGGGTCATGGACCGCGCCGTGGATGTCGAGGGCGGCGAAGTGCCCGAGACTGAAAACAAAGTGATGCTGATGCCGGGTTTCCCCTGTCCGCTCTGCCGATTTCCGACTTATTCCTGGGTGGAAGATCTCGGCAACAAGACCGAAACATATGTGCTGGATTTCATCCGCGAGAACCATCCCGGATGGGATGTGGAATTCGGCGCGTGCGATCGTTGCGTCGAAGTCTATAAGCTGCGTGCCGACGGTGTGATGTAATGGCGTAGGAAGGCCAAGGTTCAGGCTGAGATCAAGGAGGCGAGCAGATCACCTGCTCCCTCGACCTCAACCTCAACCTGCGGATACAATGGCTACCGATCCTAAATACGGGCGCCGGGACTTTCTCAAAGACTCGGTCCTCTCGGTTGCGAAGGCCGCCCAAGAGTTTTCCAAACACAAAGATGCCCTTCCCGACAAGCCGGCGCCGGTGTTGCGCAAGGACTGGCTTCGTCCACCCGGGGCCGTTGAGGAGTCGTTATTTCTTGAGCGTTGTACGAAGTGCAACGATTGCGTGAAGGCCTGTCCTCATGGATCGATCCTGTTCCACCAGCAGGACGGCACGCCGGTGATCTTTCCAGACCAAACTCCGTGCTATCTCTGCGAGGATTTTCCTTGCATCGCCGCTTGTGCGGCAGAGGCCTTGCTTCCGGTCGACGGGACTGAGCATGTGCGGATGGGCGTAGCTACGGTGTCGCATCGTGTCTGTACAGCAGGGCAGGGGTGTCACGCCTGCGTGTCGAAATGTCCGACCGATGCCTTATCAATGGATTTCGACCAGCAACGGCTTGTGGTCGCGGCAGAGCGTTGTGTCGGATGTGGTATCTGTGAGCAAATCTGCCGCACGGTGAACGACCATATTGCGATCCGGGTCACCCCGGCACGTGTGCTGGAATCTTTGCCCTCTTGACAAAATGCGATTGGCTGAAATAGGCCAAAATCTTGGCCAAAATGTGTGGAAATCGTGAGGATTGGAAGCCGTGAATGAGCCCATAAATCATCCGGTTATCTTTTGTCATGAAAGGGCTGAGATCGTGCTTGACATCCCCAAGACCTTTACCTATCATACCCAAACTTCTGCCACTGGTTTGACCACCGATGCCGCAGAAATGTTTCGCGGTAACGGGTTGAACCGAGGAGCTGATTCTCATGACGAGTAAGCAGCCGGTACCAAGTTCCACGCAAGCCGCTACAGCTGTCATCCCCACTTCTTCCCCGGCGATCAAAGACTCTCCCGCAGTCGAACGTGCGCTCAATCGCAGCAAGCTGTATCTACTCGTATCGTGGAGTTTGCTTTACCCTGAAGACGAAGAGTTTCTTGACTATCTCCAGTGCGGTGAGTTCGTCGAAGACGGCCGGGCGGCGCTCGATGCGTTGGAAACGGCGCTCGATGGCATGGGGGGCGAGCGGGGCAAGCAGAAGCTGGCTCTGATGCGCAAGCAGCTCGACCAGATCGAAAAGCTCATCGCCTCCGAATGTGTCAATTGGCAGCTGAGCGATCTGCAGGCCGAGCACCGGCGGGTCTTCAGCAACGTCATCACGCTCGATTGTCCTCCCTACGAAACGCTCTTCGGCAACGACCACGTCTTTGCACAATCCCACGTCATGGGCGACATCGCCGGCTTCTACAAAGCCTTCGGCGTCGAGCTCTCCAAGGACATCCATGAGCGGCTGGATCACCTGAGCGTGGAATTTGAGTTCATGCATTTCCTGGCCTACAAAGAGTCCTATTCGCGCTGCCACGACGGGGCCGACAAAACGCAAATCGTCGTCGATGCCCAAAAGAAATTCGTGAAGAATCACGTGGGCCGCTGGGTGCCACTGTTTTGCCGGATGCTGATCAAGAAGGCCGATTCAGGCCTCTTCAAGCATGTTGCAGAGATGACATCCGACTGGATGGATTTCGAGGCTGTGTTCTTGGGCGTGACTCCGCAACCCTATTCGGAAGCGGATTATCGTCCCGCCACCTTCAATTCTCCGGAAGGGCAGACCTATGAGTGCGGTGCGCAGGACCAGGGCAACGAGTTGAGCCTCTTGCTGAACGAGACAGGCACGCAAAACTTTATGGATCAAAAGGACAAAGAGAAAGACAAGGAGGAAGGAGGGCCGGTCGGGACCGCCTAACGAATTCGCATTCATGTCCGGTGTTTCCATTTTTTGTTTGTCGGCAGTCATTTTGGGTCACAGTTCTTAATCACTTAATCGAGAGGAGGGCATAGTCCATGAGAGTAGTGCAGACACACAACAAGCATGTGGTGTTCGGCATTCTTCTCTCTGCCCTGATCGTAGGCGTCATGCTGACGATTGGGCAGGTACCGTTGGCCGTCAGTCAGCCGGTGACCATTCCGGCGAAGGCGGTCAAGGGTTCCATCCCCATGGATGGAGCGAACCCGATTTGGGAGAGTGTGCCGGGTGTGATCGTGCCGTTGAGCGGCCAGCTCATCACCACGCCGATGCATCCGAACATTTCGGTGAAGTCGGTGTTCGTGAAAGCCATGACCAATGGAAAAGAAGTCGGTCTTCGCGTTGAGTGGAGCGATCAAACGAAGAACGATACGACCATCGGTCCGCAGGACTTCCGCGATCAAGCGGCGATCATGTTCCCCGTCAACACGTCTGGAGCGCCGCCGTTCCAGTGCATGGGTCAGTCCGGTGGCACCACCAACATCTGGCGGTGGAACGCGGAATGGCAGAAAGACCTCGGCAAGGACAGTGCCGGGATCTGGGACGTGGACGATCAATACCCTGGTATTTTCTGGGACTATTACTTTGAAGAGCCTGCGGGCGGCGTGACTTATCCGGACCGGATCGGTCGCAGCCTCGGACCCTTCAATCCCGGCATCTGGTCCGGCAACATCATGTCTGACCCGACCCTCCGTGTGAGCTCGGTCGAGGATCTGAACGCCAACGGCTTCAGCACCTTGACGACGCAGGCGCACCAGGATGTGATCGGCAACGGCGTGTGGGAACCGGCCGGCTCGGTCAAGGGCGGTGGTTACACCGGTCCGACCTGGCGTGTCGTCGTGAAGCGCGCCCTGGAAACGGGCGATGCGAACGATACCCAGTTCAAGGCCGGAATGTCTGTGCCCATCGCGTTTGCGGTGTGGGACGGCAACAACATCGAGCGTAACGGCATGAAGGCGCTCTCCACCTGGTTCACGCTCAAGCTTCCGTGAGCTGACCGGTTTAGAGGGTCCTTGTTCCACTCCCGAGAGTGGAGCAGATAGCATAAAGGAAAGCCCCAGTTCTTTGAGCTGGGGCTTTTCTTTTTCAGAAGAAACAGCCGCGTGGTCGTGCCGATCGAAACACTTGCCGGTTCAACAGCCAGCCCGTCGCAGGGTTGCTTTTGAACTGATGCGGAGTGTATAAAACAGATTCCGGATCTTTCGAGAAATTATCTTATTTTTCAATTCTCTCGGTAGAGAATCCGTATGAAGGTTTCACTTCTTTTCCCACCGACCTGGCACCCATCACAGCCCTATCTCAGCCTGCCTTCGCTCACGGGGTTTTTGGCGCAAGCCGGGGTGACGAACGTATCCCAGCGAGATTTGGGAATCGAGTTGCTCGACGAGATTGTGACCAAGTCCTACGGGGTGGGACTGTATCAAGAACTTGCCGACAAACAAAAAGCACTCGAACGGGAGCGAACCGGTGAGACGGGCCCCGGCAGTGCCGAGCATTTGGCGCGAGTGGTGGAATCCCTGGATCGATTCCCTTATCTCATCGACCGTATCGAACTGGCCAAGGACACGCTCAGGGGTGAAGGCTTTTATGACATGGAGGCCTACCGGGAAAGCCTCTTTCTGATCGACAAGTGGCTGGAAGTGATCTCCTCGCTCTATTTCCCGACCAGATTGACGGTTGTCGACAATCAGTTCAGCACCTATTCCATCTACTCGTCCAAGGATCTGATGAAGGTGATCCGGGACGAACAGCAGAACCCGTACATCAAGCTGTTCCGCGAACGGTTTCTGCCGTCGATTATCGGAGATCGTCCGGAGCTGATCGGCGTATCGATTACGGCAACGTCGCAAATCATTCCCGGCCTTACGCTCTGCCGGTTGCTGAAGGAAACGGCTCCCGACATTCATATCACGATCGGCGGCAGTATCTTCACGCGGTTGGTCGACAATCTGCGACGGGTTCCCAGCCTCTTCGATCTCACCGACGACATCGTGGTGTTCGAAGGGGAAACGGCCCTGCTGGAGCTGGTCAATCAGATGGCGGGGAAGAAAGACTTCAGCAAGGTTCCAAACCTGATTTATCGCCAAAACGGCAAGATCAACGTGAATCAGCCGTTTTATTCGGAGAACGTCAACCAGTTGCCGGCGCCGAATTACGATGGTTTTCCGCTCGGCCGCTATCTCTCGCCGGAGCCGGTCCTGCCGGTGCAGTTCTCGCGGGGCTGCTACTACAAGGACTGCGCGTTCTGCGCGTTGACGCTCGATCATCAAAACTTCCGGCAAAAAGATCCGGGCCGGACGATCGAGGAGTTGGAGTGGCTCAAGCAGCGGTACGGCGTGCGGAATTTCTTCTTTACCGACGAATGTTTCGCTCTGTCTCCGACGAAACGGCTGTGCCAGCAGATGATCGACCGTCGCTTGGACATCAAGTGGACGTGCGAGATGCGGTTCGAGAAGCATCTCACCCGCGAACTGCTGGCTTCCATGCGCGACGCCGGCTGCTTGAAGATCGTCTTCGGGCTGGAGTCCTTCAACCAGCGCATCATGGATTTCATGAAAAAAGGGATTCAGCAGGAATGGGTGAGGCGGATCGCGAACGACTGCGTGGATCTGGGGATCGCCGTCCATTGCTATATCATCGTTGGCTTCCCCACGGAAAAGGAAGAAGAAGCGCTGGAAACGATGAATTTCATCGTGGAGAACAAGAAGCTCAACGAGTCCTACGGATTCTCCTGCCAGCCCTGCCTGTTTGATCTGGAAAAGGAAGCGCCGATCATGAGCGATCCGGGCGGCTATGGCATCAGACGCATCATGCGGCCCTCTGCGGAGGATCTGAGCCTCGGGTTTTTCTACGAGGTACAGGAAGGCATGACGCCGGATCAGGCCGAGCGGCTGTATCAGTACGTGTACGGAAAAGTCGGCGAAGTGGTGTGTGAGCTGCCGTTCAACTATTCCATGGCGGACGGATTGCTCTACATCGCACGGGCCAAGGCCGAAGAGGGGCGGGCGATTCCGGCAGCGCAGTCGTAAGATCCCCTTTGGGGCGGCGTTGACCCGCTTTTTGCACGCTCTGTATAATTCACGACTCCATTTGACCTTTCACGGAGCAGACCGCGTGGTATCGCCGGGAACGACCATCGAACGGATGACGGGTAAGCTGAGCGATCAGCCCCTGTTATTTCAATACACCATCAAGCTGGTGCTGCTGGTCGCGTTTCTGGAATTGATCCTGTACCGTTTGGTGTCACGTTTGGGGATGCACCTCAGTAAGCTGGCGCAGACGCATGAGTGGATCATTCCGACCTTTACGGCGCTGACGGAAATCGGGCAGTGGCTGTTGAACGTGGTGGCGATTCTGCTCTTTCTCGGGTTGGCCGTCGGGATGGCCAACCGGGCGGCAAGTCGGGGATTCACCGGTCTCAACCGGCTGACGATTCCCTGTGTGGCCCTGCTCATGTTGTTGACGATCGGATTTCTCTTCGTGCCGCCGACCATGTTGGGATCGGGCCTCTATAACTCGGTGGCGTTGATCGCGATCATTCTTTTGATGACCGAATATTTAGCGACCCAGCAAGAGTGGTCCCACCGCACTCTCGGTGTGACCTATCTGTTGGGAATTTCCGGCTGGCTGTACTATCAGATCGTTTCGACGTTCTACAGTTTTGCCGGTACGGTGGCGGCGCCGCCGATGGTGTATGAGTCGCACCGGGGGGGCGAGGCGCTGATGGTGCTTGCCAGCATCCTGGTGTTTTGGGCCTATGGCCGTGGCGTCTCGTTCCGTTCGCGCAACCAGCGGCAACGCCGCCGGGCGATCTGGTTTTGGGGAACGGCCGTGGCGATCTTCACCGCCATGTTCTTCCTGGACTATCTGTTGAACCGCTACGACCCTGCCCTGGCGAATAACGTGCGGAAGGGCGCGGACGGGATCGGATGGATTTTCCAGTTCGGAATGGGCTACACCTTCTATCTGCCCTTCGCGCTGTACATGGCCGGATTGATTTGCTGGTCCTATACCGTGATCAAGCTGCTGACGATGGGGCGGCTGGCTGGCTACGGTCTGGGGCTCATGTTTATCGCAGGGTATGCGTTGTTGTACTCGAATTTGACGCTCATGGTCGTCCTGGGCGTCATGCTATTGACGATGGATCGCTATCGACGCGAGGTATCGGATCAGGTGCCGTCGTCGGACGCGACCGTGATGGGGACGCCGGACTCGCTGGTTGGCGGCCATGTGTAACGGAACAATTTTTTGCCATAGGATGCTGTCATGAACGAACCAACTGCTTCCGCTTCTGAGCAAAGTGGCGCTGCCGTGGATCCCGGGGATATGCCGCTGAACCCGGACGAAGAAATCGCCGAGATCGAGAAATTGCTCGCGGCCGAGCCGGACGATTTTCAAGCCCGCTGCCGCTTGGGCGAACTGTACTTCAGCAAGGGCCGGCTGGACGACGCGCTTGTCGAAGTGAAAAAATCCATCGAGATGGCGGAGGGGCTTCGTGCCGAGATGAATCGTTCGCTCGCCATGTACTATTCGAATCTCGGGACCATCTATGCGACCAAGAATATGTCGGATGAGGCGGAAACGGAGTTCAAACACGCGCTCGACGTGTTCCAGTACGACGTCTTGGCACTCTTCAACCTGGGCCGCGTCTATGCCGACAAGAAGAAGTACATGGAAGCCAAGGGCTACTACGAGCGCTTGGTCGAGATTACGCCGGAGGACCCGATCGCTTGGTACAACCTGGCCGGCGTCTATGTAGAACTCGATAATCCACAAGTGTCGGACTACAACACGATCGATATGGCCATCCAATGCTACCTGCGCACGCTCGAGCTCGACCCGAAACATCTGGAGGCCAGTTTCAAATTGATGGAGCTCGCGTTGAATCACAAGAAGACCGACCTGGCCGTCAAGGTCATGGAAGGCGCCGTCGAGCAGAATCCCGACGAACCGTTGGCCTACTACAATCTGATCAGCGTGTACGACAAGTGCAAAATGTTCGAGCAGGCCGAGCAGGCCAGGGCACGGTTGAAAGAGCGGTTTGCGAAACGGAGCAAAGAAAGCAGCGGATCCTGATTCACCCCTAGCGGAGGAACACATCATGTTTGGGAGCCTTGGTTTTACAGAGCTGATCCTCATCCTCTTCATCGTGTTGATCATCTTCGGCGCCGGCAAGTTGCCGCAGCTGGGAGAAGGACTCGGCAAGGCCATCAAGGGATTCAAGAAGTCGGTGCATGAAGCGGATGCCATTGAAGCCGAGGCAGAAGCCGCCCAGCAGCAGATGGCGGCGCCTCAGCAGGCGATCCCCGCTGCACCGGCCCAGGCTGCTCCGGTTGTGGAGCAACCAGCCGCCCAGCCCGCGACGCGCGCCTAAGCGGCAGGATCGGCCTACGATATGGAAACAGAGCTGCAACTCGCACTGGGGTACATCGAGACCTTTGCCGGGAACGGAAAAGCTCGCAGCACGGGCGACGGGAAGCGGGCCGTCAAGTCCGGCATTCCCTTGCCGCACCATGCGGCGCTCGACAAAGAAGAACGGTGGTTCTACTTCGCCGAGTCCGGATCCGACCGCATCCGCCGCGTCAATCTTCAAGAGGGGACTCTGCACAACTTCGCGGGGATCGGCGAAACCTGCTACAGCGGTGATGAAGGGCTCTGCGGCGAGGCGGGGTTGTATTTGCCCCTCGACGTCGCCTTCGACTCCCAGAACCATTTATATGTCTGCGATTCCGGCAGCAACCGCATCAGAAAGATCGACCGGGACACCGGAGTCATTACGACGGTGGTAGGGACCGGACAGCACGGGTTTAACGGAGACGGGCCGGCACTCGAAGTGAACCTGACTTGGCCGGCGGCGATTGCGTTTGACAAGCACGATGTCATGTACATCGCCGATACCCAGGCCCATAAGATCCGCCGGTACGACCCGCGCACTGGAATGGTCACCACGATTGCCGGGACCTGGACGGCCGAAGATGAATCGCGGGAACAGCCGCTTGTCGCCAGGAATCTGGTGGTGTTGTCCGGCGATGCCATCGGGATCGATTTCAGCGACGATCATGGCTGGTTGATGCCCGTCTGTTCCGACGGTCTGGACATGTCCATGTACCTGGACGACGGAAAGCCGGCCCTGGAAGCGCGCCTCTACGACGTCGTCGGAATCGCGGTGGACAGCAAGGGGAACGTCGTTTTTGTCGACAAGGGCAGCAACCGCGTCCGCAAGGTCGATGCAGCGACCGGTATCATCTCGACCCTGGCCGGAGTCTGTCGATACGGTTACGATGGCGACGAGAAGCCAGCGGTGCGCGCTATGCTGCATGCCCCCGAAGCCGTGGTGTTCGACGGACAGGACAATTTGTACGTGTCGGATACGATGAACCATCGTGTGCGTAAGGTCGATGCGGCGACCGGCATCATCACGACGGTGGCGGGGAACGGCGACAGCGGTTACGAAGACAAGAACATGGGCGGCTGCGGCGCCGCACGGTTCGTCGCAAAGGAATCCGCCGGTACGGTCAAGCATGGCGACGGTCTGCTCGGGGTCGAAGCGGTCGTGAATTCTCCCGTCGGACTCGCCTTGGACTCCCACGGGCATCTCTATATCTGCGAACGGGGCGAAAACAAAATTCGCCGCGTGAGGCTTTGGTAGAAACAGGCAGCTGCTCGAATTGGTCCCGCCGGGGTTTTGTGGTATTCTGACATCGTCGTACCCCGTGGGCTTGGTCAACAGAGGACCCTGCATGGTGCGCAAGACGACGACAACCGCTTCACGTTCTCTCCAACTCATGTTCCTCGGTATTCTGGTCATGGCCGGCGTGCTCGGAGGTCTGGGGATTCCCCTCGTCAGCTCCGAAGGCATGATCATCCGCGCCCATTTGGTGGAAGGGGATCTGCCCGCTGCTCCGGAAGATGCGGCGTGGGGAAAAGTCGCTCCGATGACGCTCCCTTTGAGCGGGCAGGTGATCACCAGGCCCGTCTGGCCCGAGCCGACCGCCCGTGCCTTGACGGTCCGGGCGCTTCACAACGGTACGGAGATCGCGTTCTTGCTGGAATGGCAGGACAACACCAAGAACGATCGTCTCACGCCAGGAACGTTTCGTGACGGCGTTGCGATCGGGCTTCCGCTCGGCGATGCCCCGGCCTTCTTCTGCATGGGGCAGCTCGATCACTACATCAACATTTGGCATTGGAAAGCCGACTGGCAGAGCGACATCGATCGCCGGGCCGCCCGGAATACCGACAAGCAGAAAGAAGGGGTCCGAACATTCGAAGTCATTCCGCGCCGCATCTCTTCGGTCGAGGATCTCATCGGCGGAGGATTCAGCACGTTGACGACGAAGGAAAAACAAGGTCGCGTGCAGGGCAAGGCGACGTGGAAAGACGGTGTCTGGCATGTCGTCATGCGCCGACCGTTGGCGAGCGAGGAGCAGGAAAACGAAGCCAAGTTGATCCCCGGCCGCGTGCAAACGGTGTCGTTTGCCGTCTGGAACGGCGAAAACAAGGAACGGAACGGCCAGAAGGCCGTGGCGCCCTGGTTCCAACTCGTGATCGACCCGGTTGCGAAGATTTGATTTGTTTGGTGAAATGAACGAGGGGTCATCGGGCAGGATTCTGGGCTCGGTTGAGTGAACAAGAGGCTCAGGCGTTGGGGGATGATTCAAAAACTTCCGGAGACCCACGCATACAGGCCCTTCGCGGTAGAAGGGCCTTTTTATTGTGCCTGGGTTTGCTGGCGGGTCTCTGGTGCGGGCTTCCGCTCACTCCGGCCGTTGCCGCCGATCCGTCGCCGATGACGGTCGACGAGGCCGCCAGGTTGGGCGAGGAATTCGGCGTCATCGTGGGCGACGTGGACGCCGACATTCAAAAAGAATTGAAGCTGGAGCGGGCGCAAGGCGTGGCGGTGTTCGAGGTCATTGGAAACTCCCGTGCCGATTATGCGGGGATCAAAGTCCGGTCGGTCATCAAGGAGATCGACAAGAAGGAAATCCGTAGCATGCTGGATTTCGGGCGGGCGATCAAAATTGCGATGAAGGAATGCAATTTTACCGTCGGGACGTATGAGCCGGCGGACCCCGGCGATCCGGTCGGGTGGGGCGTGAACTTTCATTTTGTCGGGTGTAAGCGAGACTAAGTGGCTATGCGTCGCACACAGAAACTGCTGGCCGGGCTGTTCGTCCTCCTGGTGATCGCCGCCAATGCGTTCTACCATGAGCGGGCCATCGCGCAAAAAGGCGAGACGCAGGCGTCTGCCGAGTGGGTGTCCGACATCGAGAAGGTATTCATCAGGTCCGAGGACTGCAAGCAGTGCCACGACCGCCACTATGAGGAGTGGAAGGGGGCACGCGAACAGACTCCGGACCTCAAGACGTTCGGTCGCGTCGATGCCGCGCTCCTGCACGGGACGTCGCTGGAGTCGCCGGTCTTCCGGACGGTCCTGGGCCTGTGGATGCAGACGAATCCGACTCTGCAGGAACGGCAGCGGTGCCTGTCCTGTCACGTGCCGTCCACCACGATCTTTCCCCAGCATGCCGAAAAGGTCGCTGCGCAAGTGCTGGCGGGCACACCGCAGGTCGAAGGCATCGGGTGCGCGTCGTGCCATCTGATCAAGTCCGTCGAGACGGCGCCGGCGCCGCCCCCGACGTTCAAAATCGAGCCCGGCAGGATGATGTACGGACCGTTCAAGGATCCGGAAGAAAACCTCGTGCATCCGGCGACGCAAAGCGATCTGTTTCGCGGCGCGAACTATTGCGCCTCCTGCCATTTCGACAAAGTCAAAGACGTCACACAAAAAGATCTGCCGGGCGAAATTTTGCAAGGCACCATCTGCCAGGATTGCCACATGGAACCTTCCACGGGCAGTTCAACGTCGAAACGCGGAGCCATGACACGCTCCATCGGTCGCCATTGGTTCCGCGGCGTGGTCATTCCGGGCACCTTGCTCAAGAATCGCAACCTCCAGGCCGAATGGATGCCACGCGTCGATATCGAGGCGGTCAAATCGGCTTCCCGCGTGGAAGGAACCGCGTTGGTCAAGGTTGGCGCGTTGCCGCATAGCTTTCCGGACGGCGATCCCGTGCTGAAGCAATTCTTTCTCGTCGTGACCGTTAAGGATGCGCAGGGGAAGGTGCTGGGCCAGGAAACCAAGCAGTTTGGATTGCCCTATGAAAAGATCCTCCGCGGGGACATTCCCGACCCCTTCATCAAGGGAGGCAACACGAGAAAAGTTCCGTTCTCGTTCGCCTTGCCGGCCGGCTCGACGGCGTCGCTGGTGGAGGTCGTGCTGAACTATGCGCTGATTCCCACGCCGGATCAGGCACTGAAAGCCAAATATTTGGCGACGCTAGGCGGCGAGAAGGATCGGGAGAGCGCGAAGAAGATTCTCGACGAGTATACGCAGCCCCGCATACTTACCTATCGTGCGCAAAACCTCTAAACAATCGGGCGCAGGATGCGAATGACCGGCGGCAGCTCAACGGGTGTGAAGGCGATACTGGGGGCGGCCATTCTGCTCGCAGCCCTGCTGCTGCCAGGTTTCCTGGTCGGCCTTACGCCGGCACAAGACGTCAAGTCCCCGATGACCATCGAGAAAGCCTTTCCGAATTCCGGCAAGTGCAAACGCTGCCACGAACGGGTCTTTGAAGAATGGGAAACGTCGCCGCTGTCAAAGTCGATCCATTCGCCGGCGTTTCGCGCGAGTCTGGATGCTTTCCTCGCTTCACCGTCCGGCAAAGACAAGGCGGTGTGTTTCCGCTGCCATGCGCCGCACGTGCGGGAGTTTCCCGATCAGGTGCAGGCCTTTATCGATCAGGCCAAATCAGGTGATCCGCAAATGGACGGAGTGGCCTGCGCGCAGTGCCATCTGATCAAGCAAGTGGACCGGACGAAGCAGCCGCCTGAGCCGAAGTACGAGCCCGGCGGCAGCAAGATGCTCTACGGTCCCTACAAGGATTTTGCGCAGAATCTCGCGCATCAATCGATGGAGCTGGGCCTTTTCCGAAAGTCCGATCTCTGCTTGAACTGTCATCAGTCCGTGCCGTCGGCGGCCACGCTCGGCAAGAGCAACGATCTGCTGGGGAACTGGGACCAGAGCAAAGCCGTCAAGTCCGGTAAAGAGTGCCAATCCTGCCACATGCCGGAGCAAACCGGGGAGTCGGCCAACGGTGAGAAAAAGCGCACGGTCGCCAACCATACGTTCCCCGGCCGCATCGGCAAGCTGCGGCAGGAAGCGGCCAAGCTCGACGTCGAGACCAAGATCGACGGAGATAAGACCGTCGTGATCGTGAAGGTCCAGAGTCTCGTGCCGCACAATCTGCCGACGACCCATCCGGCCTGGGCGACCGTCGTGCTCGATTTGGATATCAAAGGCAAGAATCTCAGAACTGTTTTTTCCGAAAAGCGCATCTACGGGCGGGTCTATCAGGATACCAAGGGCCAGAAGACGAACTTCGACTTCGAGGCGGTCAAGGTGCTTGAAGACACTGTCTTGAAGCCGGAAGAGTTACGCGTGGAGACCTTCACGTTTCCCACTCCGAAAGACACCAGGACGTTCGACGTGGACGTCATCCTCAACTATGCTCCGATCACAGGCCCCGCTCCCTTTCTCCAACGGGTTGAAGCCGAATCGTCCAAAGGTTCGCAAGACCCGGTGTTCCAGCCGATCGAAATCGTCAAGTACAGCCAGAATATTTCCGTCGCCAAGTGACTCTCGCGCATCAAGGCGAACGGTGACAGGTTATCGAGGCAACAGCCTCCTAATCTCGGTGCAGGTCACCGCTTAGGTCTTGCGGCGCAGATTTTATAAATTACTCGAAGATGATGCGCGAGCCGGGGGATTTCATCTTGAAGATTTGGATGGCATTGTACATGCCCTTGGCAGGGTGGTTCAGGATGAGGCGCGAGTTGGTGATGTGGGTGTCGAGCAGTTCATATTGCCCGCCGCTGTAATAGAGGTCGCAATCGTCGATCTGGCAGTTCTTGTAGACGTGGTTGTCGAGCGACAGTTTGGCTTTCGTAAACGTTTCACCGTCCACCACGATGTAGTTCGGCTCCAGCCCCATCGGCGCGACCTCCGGCGCGGACTATAACAAAGTCGGACCAGCCGCGCAAACGAGGCCGGTCTGCACGCATGGCTTCCCTTTCTAAATCGTCTAGCGTATTCTTCGCGGCAATCATGTTCGTTTTTACACACGCAATCCGAAGCGTCGCGCCCTTGTGCCTGGCCCTTACAACCCTGGCCGGCTGCGCCGCATTGTTGCCGAACGGGTCGGACGAGCAGCCCGCACGAAAGATTCTGATCGGGAAGACCAAGCAGGTCCTGTTGGCCTGCGCAGGACAGCCGATCAACGAAAGGACCGACGAAGATCGCACGCTGCTCGTTTATTACAAGGAGGCCTCGCTTCTTGAGGAGTCGTTCCCCGGATCGAAAAGCAGTTTCGCCATGGAACATCACGGCTGCCGCGCCACGATCACGCTGCAGCAAGACCGCATCAGCGATATTCGCTATCAGAGCGTGCCGAGCACTTACGAAGATGAAGACCACTGCGAAGAAATCTTCGAGCCCTGTATCGGCCCTTAGCGGCTACCATGCAATGGTGTGAATGGATCAAAGGAGCGGGTAGCCGTCACCATGCACTGCGCGACAATCTCAACGAGTCAGAGGGTATTCCATGCCGCACTAAGCGGCTGTGTATTGCTCGGCGTGCTGGCCGGTACAGGACAGGACGCCTCCGCGCTCGAAAAATACGGGCGTCCGTTGCCTGAATTCGAGAAAGAAAACGACGGGCAGATGGAGCGGGGCGTCGATGAGTCGCTGATCGCCGGGTACCTCCTCAGCGGGGTGTTCATCTCCAACCCGTCATTTGCCGCCCGGCCGGACAATACAGGGCGTGTCGGGCTCCGCCACATGCTCCATGCCGAGACGGATCTCTACAAGAAATACCTGACATTGTATTCGGACCAGAACTTCTTCTCCGACCGCGACAACGGCTGGATTGTGTTGAGCGAGTGGGATCAAACCTACGGTGTCACCGGTACCGTCGGCCATTGGAGTTGGCGCACGCAGTATGAACGAGACGCTCCGCTGGACCGGTCCGGTCTCAAGCAGATCTATGCCGATGCGCTGGTGAACTACCGTATCCGGAGTAACGAAGATTGGTCCTGGTGGCGGACGATGTTTCCCAAGAATAGTCTAACGGTGTACGGGGGATTGGGCTGGCTCTTTCATAATCAGAACTATTTCGCGCGGCCTGATAATACGGGCCGCGCGCTCTTTCGCTATGTCGGCCATTTCGACCTGAATCTCTACCGTGAGAAGGTCTTGCTCTTCGGCGACTTCAACATGTTCACCGATCGCAGCTCCTCGAACGCCGTCAGGCCGTCAGAACTGGATTGGATACTTGGTCTGGCCATGCGCTGGCACGATTATGAGCTGAGCTTCTACCGCGAACAGGACCGTCCGCTCGATCGTTCCGGTTTCATCCAGGAGTACTGGGCCGTGCAACTCCGCTTCGCCTTCGACGTGCAGAAACAGGGGCGTTGATCGCTCGGCCAATGGCTGAACGCAGCCGAAATTCGACTTGATCATCCCTTCCCATCCGTTTAGAATGGCCCAGTTTTTCGGGCAGTTAGCTACACATCGACTCTGCACCACCCTGCGGTTTCCCCCGATGTCCCACGTACTTCTGATGGGTTGAAGCCATGGGGAGCTGTGTGACATAAGCACCTCGTTTAACCACTAGGAGGGTATCCCGTGAGCGATTCAGCGATTGTCATCTTTGCGTTGATAGCAGCCGTGGCCGGCATTGCCTATGGCCTGTACCTGGCCATGTGGGTGTTCAAACTCAGCGCCGGCAATGCCAAGATGCAGGAAATTGCCAAGGCGATTCAGGAGGGTGCCGGCGCCTACATGAACCGTCAGTATAAGACGGTTGGCATGGTGGCGGCCGTGTTGTTCGTGGTGCTCTGGGGAGCCGGATCGTTCTCCGATAAATTTGGCATGTTGACGGCGATCGGCTTCCTCGTCGGGGCAGGTGCCTCGTCGATTGCCGGCTACGTCGGCATGATCATCGCGGTGCGTGCCAACGTGCGGACGGCGCAGGCGGCGCATGACGGCATGAACGCCGCCTTGACCGTCGCCTTCCGCGGCGGGGCTGTAACAGGGTTGCTGTTGATTGGGTTGGGCCTTCTCGCGATCACCGGCTTCTATACGATTGCGGCGCAGATGGCCGGGCAGGAAAAAGCGATCCATGCCTTGTTGAGTCTCGGTTTCGGTGGCAGCTTGATTTCCGTCTTTGCGCGCGTGGGCGGCGGTATCTATACGAAGGCTGCGGACGTGGGCGCGGACCTTGTCGGGAAAGTTGAAGCGGGAATTCCAGAAGACGATCCACGCAATCCGGCGGTCATTGCGGACAACGTGGGCGACAACGTCGGCGATTGCGCCGGTATGGCGGCGGATCTGTTCGAGACGTATGCGGTGACGACGGTGGCGGCGATGGTCTTAGCCTTTACGCTCTTCAAGGGCGCCAGCGCGCCGATTCTCTACCCGCTGGCCTTAGGCGGTGTGACAATCTTCGCGACGATCATCGGTATTCTGTTTGTAAAAGTGAGCCCGGGCGGCGAGATCATGCCGGCTCTCTACAAGGGACTGTTCGTGGCCGGTGGTATTGCGGCCGTCGCGTTCTTTCCGATTACGTCGAAGATCATGGAAGGCGTGGGTGGCGTGAGCGGCATGAGCTATTACCTTGCGGCCTTGATGGGGCTGGCCGTGACGCTGGCACTGGTGTTTATCACCGATTATTACACCTCCAAGAGCTATGCGCCGGTGAAAGATATCGCCAAGGCGAGCGAAACAGGCCATGCGACGAACATCATTGCCGGTCTGGCGGTGGGCATGCAGTCCACGGCGGCCCCGGTCGTGGTGATTTCCGCGGCGATTCTCGGGAGCTATTGGATCTGCGGCGGCGCAGCTTCGGGTGGTTTGTACGGTGTGGCCGTGGCGGCGGTCTCGATGCTCTCGATGGCCGGAATTGTCGTGGCGATCGATGCGTTCGGTCCGATCACGGACAACGCGGGCGGTATCGCCGAAATGTCGCATCTTGGGAAGGAAGTGCGGGACATCACCGATCCGTTGGATGCCGTGGGTAACACGACCAAAGCGGTGACGAAGGGCTATGCGATCGGATCAGCCGGTCTCGCGGCTGTGGTGCTCTTCGCCGAGTATGCGCGTGAGGTCGCCAAAGGCAGCGCGGCGAGCACGTTCGATCTCTCCAATCCCTCCGTCTTAGTCGGGCTTTTCCTGGGCGGAATGTTGCCCTTTATCTTTGGCGCGCTTTGTATGAAGGCCGTTGGGCAGGCCGCCGGCCTGGTGGTGGAAGAAGTGCGGCGCCAGTTCCGGACGATCAAAGGCATCATGGAAGGGACAGGCAAGCCTGAATACGGAACCTGCGTCGATATCGTGACGCAGGCGGCGATCAAGAAGATGATGGTGCCGGGCTTGATTCCAGTCGTGTCCCCGATTCTCGTGGGCGTCATTCTTGGCCCGCAGGCGCTCGGCGGCGTGCTGGTCGGCAGCATCGTGACGGGTCTGTTCGTCGCGATCTCCATGACGAGCGGCGGTGGCGCTTGGGACAACGCGAAGAAGTACATCGAAGAGCAGGGTAAAAAGGGCACGGACACGCATAAGGCGGCAGTCACTGGCGATACGGTCGGCGATCCCTACAAGGATACGGCGGGTCCGGCCATCAACCCGATGATCAAGGTCATCAATATCGTGGCGTTGTTAATCGTTTCGTTACTCGTGTGACGGTTCATGTTTTCGCGCTTGGCTTGACGGCTAAAAGAACCGTGGGGTAAGGTGATCGTACGGGATCACGCTGGTGGCTGATCCACGAGAGTTTCCCTGAT
>CAZOUA010000032.1:0-33108 GCA_964582865.1 uncultured Nitrospira sp.
CTACGTTCGCAACGTAGGGGTCGGGGGTTCAACTCCCCTGCCCTCCACCAAACCACACTTCGTGCGTACCGTCCGCTAATTGTCGATGTATCGGATTATCGCGGACGAATAAACCCCTCAAGAGATTGTTTCCTGAATTTAAGGCCTCCTTTGCCTCTTCACCAGCCATAGCCTCTCTTGATTGACGCCGCTGGATGAAACCATCCACTGGTCTTGTCTTGCTCTCATTTCGGTCGAACCGCTGCCGTGTTGTCGGCTCTTGAAATTTCTGGAGACGGAAACACACACCGGTTGGCAGTTTTCTTCTGATGTCGTACTCCTGGCTCATCAAGCGCACCCCTCACTCCATCGCTGCCTTTGACATAGCCAACCTCACGAGTAGTTCACTCTTAAGTGGCTCGCTCGATCTGGAGCATGTTTATCAAGGCAACGGATGAGCCTTCCAGCTGCTTGTAATTTTCTATGTCAGTTGAGTTCGCAAAGATGCATGAAGCCGCGACCGTGAATTTATAGGAACTGCGCTATTACGCCGTGAAAATATGTACCATTTCGACAGCTTAAGTGTTTTCATTGAATTGACAGTTTTGTCTTACAAGTCGTATAGTTCGCCTCCGTTGCATGAGACGTTCGTGATCATTGGAGTATCCAGCAAAGATCATGAGGGTTTTTGATGCGGAACGAAACGCCAGCCTCGTAACCAATCCGGTCCCCACATATCCTTACGATCGTGATCTGCTCCATCCACAAAAAGTTCCACGCCTTTCGGCCCGTCATCGGATTTCCGCGCTTCCCCCTGTGAACCAGTTTGGCATTGTCGCTCTTCCAATAACAACCAACCTGAATCAATGCAGTGCATTTTCTTTCGACGATCGGAGGCCGAATATATCTTGGCGTGCGCTGTCCTCACGAGGAGGTTTGATTTAATGGGAGAGACGAAGCCGACGTTGCAATGGGCTGAACAAACCTTACGCGCTTTGTCGGAGCGGGGATATACCGGCACGGTGACCATCCGATTTGCACAAGGCGGCGTGCAAGGTATGGCGGTGAACGAAGAGTTGCAGCCACGACAACCAAAGACAACGGTGGAGGTGCGACGACAGTCATAGACCATAGCCAGATCGACACGTAGTTGGCAGGGGCCAACTGGCGGCACGAAGGCTGACCTCTCCGGGAATCCCCGGGAGCGTCAGCTTTTTTTTGCGTCAACTCGCCAATTGGTGAGGTTTGATGGCTGTCGAGCTAGGCGGAGGGTAGGTATGTTGAAGCGATCCGTGTTGAGTGGTCTGGCACTAGTCACGTTGTCTCTCGGCAATGTGGAGTTCGCGGCAGCGGGGTTTCTGGATCAGCTCTTGGAGGAAGGAAAGAAAAAAGCTCTGGAAGAGGGGACGAAAAAGGCCAAGGAAGGGGCTGAGAAGTTAGTGAGGCCTGAATCGCCATCGCAAACGGAACCAGAAAAGGCTTCGCGGCCAAGGGAAAGCGCGCCACCGCCGAGCCAGGCAGGACCCTCTGCCTCAGCAACAGATGCTCCTAAGCCTACTGAGATGGTTAATCAAGTCCCTGATCGGCAGCTGGAAATGATTGGTGATGACGGGGCACCGATGGTGCTCGTGCAGGCAGGGGAATTCACGATGGGAATTGGCAGTGAGGGCAGCCTGGAGCCGGCGCATCGCGTCTACCTATCGAGCTATTACCTCGACAAGTATGAAGTCACGGTCAAACGGTATGCCGTATTTATAGGGTCCACCCGCCACGCGGAACCCAAGTATTGGAATCAGGCGAATCAATCAAGTGACGCCAACCGACCGGTCATTGGGGTGAATTGGGAGGACGCGAACGCCTACTGTCAGCACTATGGCAAGCGGCTGCCGACTGAAGCGGAATGGGAGAAGGCGGCACGTGGTGTAGATGGCAGGAACTATCCCTGGGGAAACGAGCCTCCCACGAATCGTCATGCCAATTTCGGTAAAGAGTGGCTCGGTTATGAGAAGACTCTGAGCATTGCGGGCGAGTATGAATCCGGAAAGAGTCCCTATGGCGTTTATGATTTGGCTGGAAATGTAGCTGAGTGGGTGGCTGATTGGTACGAGCAAGATTATTACAGGAAAAGCTCCAAAGAAAACCCGGGTGGTCCATTAGGTGGAGGTGGAAGGGTGGTGCGTGGAGGGAATTGGCGCGCTAAGAGCGGGGCGGGGTTGGAGTCTCATTTCCGAGGCTCTGGGAACTGGGGCAGTCGGACCTATGATGTCGGCTTTCGATGTGCGAAGACCTTCGGGGAGCAATTGGGCAACAAATAGTCATTGTCGTGTGATGGAGGACGAGTATGCAGAAGATTATTCTGGCAATGGCAGTCGCAATTATAGGAGTTGCTGGATCGTCAGGAATGGCGGCAGCTGGATTCCTTGACCAGCTGTTGGAGGAAGGAAAGAAAAAGGCGCAAGAAGAAGCATCAAAGATGCTCAAGCCGACGCCGGCACCGACACGCCCCGAGCGGTCTGCCCCATCTCAAGGGGCCGGTACAGATCCAAGTACCCAACCTTCAAGCTCGTCGAATTCGCAATTCCCCACTACGACTACCAGTTCAGACTCTGCAGGCTCACAGCAACTCAGAAACAGAAACGGTGCGTTAGTTATTAATGGTTCTGGTTACGAAATGCCGCGCGATCTCTTGCTGCAATACCCCAATCTGGTAAAACAATTCATCGACCGTGTCACTTTGGGGTTGATTCCAGAATATTTTGAACAGCATGCATTATGTTTCGCTGACAACTATTTGGCTGGTGCTGAAAGAGGCAAATATCTAGAGACAGGGAAAGTAAAAGGGATGATCCGCGATGACGCGTTGACTCCCTGGAAGGGCAACAACGAGTTTGAAAAACCACGATCTCAGCAAGCATTTATCGAAGAATACCGATCTCGGTTTCAATCTCAGGCTGTGCAACTGCCAATCAAAATAGCGTTCTATGATGCCGCGAGTTATAGGCCATACAACTTTCAAACGCAGAGTTTTGTTCTCCAATTCCTGATTGACAATCTAAACGATTGGGTGGATGCGGCACATTGGTCGAAATTCCTTCCTGGTCCAGGCCCACAGCGTAGTCTAAGCGGGGTGCTGAAAGGGTACTGCTCTGAACTTGCGTTTGGCGTGCCTTCGCCGCTCGCCAAAGGGAATAGCATAGAGTGGAAGATCTCGCCAGGAGAAGCAGAGGCATTTACCAATCGCGTTCGTCCAGGAGCGCCTGCTGTGGTGGGAATGATATTTGAGTTTCAGAAAGTGTCTAGTTCTGAGCCCTACTCGGGTGTGGTTTTAGGAAAGAATAGAAGGGATGGCACAACCTACACAGAACCCATCAAGTCGGCGACCTTTCAGGCGACGCTCAAATCGCTCGGCTGGTACGAAGATCCGGCCTGGGAACGTCCCATGGCTGTATTTGACGGCCAATCTTGGACCTTTGCTGGGTCCGGGAAGGCTAAGCAAGAAATGCCTGGTAGTCCGGCTGGCACTCTCAAACAGGAAAGCACTGCTACGTCGTCTAACCTTCCGGCGCCTACTCCTGTCGCATTAAGCAGTTCTCGGATTCAGCTTCCGAAGGTCAAGCGGATCTCTGGGAGAGTCGCCTATAGCTTTGACAGTGCCTTTCAATCCTTCGTGGATCTAATTGATCTCGGTTTGACACCGGGTCTATTTGAGAAGGGATCTGGGTGTTACTTGATGGACCAGGCCCCACAGTCCGTTGCTGAGACTTATCTCAGCCGTGCAGCGGTCATTGAGATGATCAGAGTCCGTGACCAGCGCAAACAGGTAGGAAGACCATTCACTCTTGCAGGGCTAGGGCTCGATGGGGATCCGTGGAAGGGAAATAATCAATTTGAGAAGGCGAGGGCACGGCAAGAGTTCGTTCGAGACTATCAAAATGATTTTCAAGTCGCGGCTATCAAATTGCCACTCGAACTGGCCCTTGTCTCCAAGGAGAGCCTTCCTCCGTACGATGCATCACAAAAGACATTCCCAATGTTTCAGGGTCGGTCGTTACCCGTCCACCCCAAAATATTCGGTGTAGGGCATTGCGGCGGTCTCTTCATTGTCGGAGAACCCTATACGGCTTCGAAATGGAGCATTGAGCCAACAGAGGCAGAGAAGCTGTTGGGTCGTCTGCCTGCACGCACCGTATATTGGGGGGCAATTGTTGAACTCACGCCGGTTTCTGGCTCCACTTGCGATAGTAAAAAGTGTTCTGGTCCTCAGGAAGCAGCCACATTGTACATCGACATCCCACGTCCTCAATTGCAGGCGAGGACGAAAGTGATGGGGTTGTATGAGGATCCCGATCTGGAGCAGCCAATCCAAATTTTTGAAATCGGAAGAGCTTCGCAATGACCTGGTCGATGAACAGATCGTGGCACTCAGTTATGGAGAGGTTATGATCAGTCTCATTCGGCTCGTGTCAAAACGAGGGAATGTACACAAGGCTGCAATCTCTGTATGTCTCGTGGGCGGACTGTTGTCTGCTTGCAAGGAATTGGATCAAGGATCGCAGAGGCAGGGCGCGGAGTATACGGTTGGTGCCTTGTACTCTATCGTGAAGCAAGCCGGCTCAAAGGGAGAGCCTAATTCACTACCTTTAGAAAAATCGCAACCTGTGATAGCGCAGGAAAAAACGGAGACGTCAGTGCTCCGAACGAATAGCCCACGCATGGCTGCGCTGGCAACGGGTCCCTTTGCCGGAATCACAATTGTCCGGTTGGATCAGCCTGGGGTAGGTCCCTCTCCCTCGATTGTTCCACTGACCGGTAGTGCGACTACGTCGTATATCGTTGTCTTTGTTAGCCCAGACGGGGGTTATGCCGGATTATTGGAACCACATGCGGAGCGTTGTGCGGCGTGGATTTTAGAATCTCATAGCAATCCCTCAACATTGGCATTTGGGGTTGAGGAAGCCGGCCCCTTTAGTTGGAATGTAAGAAGTCAGCAGAATCCCGGGGAAGATCTTCCCCCTGTGTGTCTGCCCTTTACGCTCATGAGCGAAGGTGAGAATAGCGTTCGCGTCACAAGCGCGACGTGGAGGAGCAAAGAGATCTATAGCAGGACACACAAGGTAATCGCTCGGATCCCCTTGACGTCCGTAGATTGGAGCAGCCCTGCCCTGGAACGGCATGCTATTCAAGGCGTGAGGTTGGGCCCGATCGAACAACTTGCAAAGGGACCCCTCGCCGGTCCTTTTGCCAAAGCGATGAGCGCAAATCAGGAGCCTGGGGTGCTCAGGTCGTTTCAGGTTGAGCTGCCTAGGGAATCGGGCCAGCAGTTGCCGAAGATCGTAAACGGCTTTGTTGCGGATCGTAGGATGACCGGATGGTCCTCCGACGCGGTGGTTCAGGCAATGTATGGTGAAGCCTTTGGAAAACCGACAACCAATGACCTTTTCGATGAGGCCGTGTTTGAAAAATATGGCCGCCCGACTCGTGTTGAAGAGCGGGAACTGCAAGGTCGAATGCGAGTTGTGTACCAGTGGCTCTACGATCTTCAAGGTCATTTCCTCAAGGACACTGATGCCGGGGCGCAGAACTGTCTGGGCACGGTGCAGCTCTGGGGACCGGTCTTTACAATTCACAACGCCATGAGAGGTATGGGGAAAGGTATGGGGCCCTGGGGGTGTTCGATGGTCTTTACGCTCGAGCATGGTGGGTTATTGAAGCGAGGAGTGTCGGAGTATCGTGTTGAAGCCATATCGGCTGCCGCGATAACGACGATGTATTTTCGAAAGAAACTCCTGCAAGTGGGTGAACTGGCTTCGAGAGTCGAGGAGTTCCGTACTGCCAAACCGAAGTTGTAGGCAGCTCCGTTTCATAGTGAATCATACGGGGGCTGGGTGACAGGAATGCCAAGAACGGTACAGACGCTATGCGAGCGGAGGGATGGTAACGAGGTGTGGATGCAGAGGTTGAGCGGTTTCTTATTGCTGGTCGCCGTGGTGGGACTTCTATGTAGCTGCAAAGAATTAGACCAGTTGGTCCAGAGGCCCGTGCCGGCCAGTGCGCCCTCAACCGCTCGTGTGCAGACTTCTGCGACTCCTTCGTTGCCGCCGGATCCGAAACTTGCTGCATTGGCAAAAGGGCCGTTTGCAGGGATCACCATTATTGATGCCTCTCCCCTGATCGGTGCTCCACCTCATGGGGGAGGCTACATCGTGGTGTATCTAAGCCCGGAAGGGTCCTATGTCTCAGGACCTCGTGTTCTTTTTGAGGGGTTACCGGAGAGCCATGGGGGGTGTATCGCCTGGTTGACCGAGGGGCAACAGGACGGCGCAACGCTGACATTTGGGATGGCTGATTCACTTCAGAAAAGACAGCATGCACTTCCCAGGCAAATATGTAATCTGTTTACGATCCAATACGAAGATTCCGAAACGGTGCGGTTTCTCCAAGGCAAGTTGAACCGGAAACTGAAAATTGCCGCACGGGTTCCCTTGGCCATACCGAATTGGTCTCTTGAACCATTCGATCGTCATGCCGTAAAGGGGGTACGTCTTGGCCCCGTGGAATTAGGGACCGCCACCGGACAGTCAAGCAGCTCCTCATTCAATGCCAACTCTTTAGAAGGGGGCTATTTGAAACAGTTTCGGAAACCGGTCGACTCTCTGAATACTGTTGGCGGGTTTGCTGCTGCTCGGGAGGTCACGGGATGGCCGTCTGATGTGCTTGTTCTCATGGGGGCCGGTATGCGGCTCAGCCAAGCCAGTTCCGGGGAAGCTTTTGCCCAGGCCGTCCGGGAAAAGCATGGCCCTCCATCCTTCGTGATCAATGGACTAGGATATTGGATCTATGATCTCCAGGGGCGCCTGCTCCACGAGCAAGACGCCAGTCCTGCCAATTGCCTGGAGACCTTCGATGTATGGAAGGACAAGCTGATTGGGGGATTCACAACCGACCTAGAAGTTGGTCCATGGGGCTGCTCTCTCGTGATGAAACAACCAACCGGTGCCGGTCAAGCTGTGGTCAGCAATTATCTTGTCGAAGCCGCTGCGGGATTTGCCTGGAGCCACGGGTATTTCAAGACGAGATTGATCGAAGCGAAGCGATACCAAGAGGTTATCGCGGCCAACCAACCAGTCAAGCCGCGTTTGTAATGACCCTCGGCAGGTCACAGCTAGGCGTTGGGGCGCGCTCGCTCTGTGGTTATCCCCGCTTGCCGAAGGGGCTCGCTCACGTCTAACCTGCCAGTGCAACCCCATGAATTTCAAAGCGGAGGAGCGGTGCCAACGATGGCCGTTTCGCCTGTCCTCCACCAAACAAAGCTCGCTCGTTCGGCGATTCATCAGGAGAAGCCTCTCTTCGTTGTCGCCCCCGGGAAAACCTCCGACTTCTTCTTGCCGAGCTTCTCCAAATCAGTTACGACGGGCTGATGACAGCTTCTCCCGCCGGTTTCCCGCCCCCAATAAGCACCCGTCGACCATCCACCCGTAGCCGGCCTTCGGCATAGAGCTGCACGGCGCGGGGATAGATTGTGTGCTCCTGAATTAAAATCCTCGCGGCGAGCGTCTCAGCGGAATCTTCGTCAAGGACCGGAACAGCTGCCTGGAGGATGATCGGTCCCTCATCAACGCCTTCCGTGACAAAATGCACCGTGCAGCCGGCGAGTTTGCATCCCCACTCGATCGCTTTTTTCTGCACGTCCAATCCCGGAAACGACGGCAGCAGCGACGGGTGAATGTTCATCATGCGATTGGCATAGGCGTTGACGAGGACCGCTGTCACGATTTTCATGTACCCGGCCAACAGCACCAGCTCGACATTCTGCTTGACCAGCACCTCCAGCAACGCCTGGTCATAGGCTTCACGGCTGTCCGGTCGTCCGACAAAGGGCTTGGGATCGACGAACAGATCCATGATTCCATGTTTGCGTGCCCGCTCCAGCGCGACCGCATCTTTCTTATTGCTGATGACGGCGACGATCTTCGCCTGCACCTGTCCAGCTTCAATTGCGTCGATGATGGCTTGGAGGTTCGACCCGCGACCCGAGGCCAACACTGCTATGCGCAGCGGAGTCGATCGGTTAGTCGACATACTCCACCTGAGGATCGGCCTCCGATCCCGCGATCATTTCGCCGATTCGATAGGCCCGATCACCCAACGCTGTCGCTCTCGCCATGACCGCATCGGCAGCGTGGCCCGGCGCCACGAGAATGAGACCGATGCCCATGTTGAACACACGATACATTTCTTCACGCTCGACCTGTCCCAGCTTACCCATCACCTGAAAAATCGGCGGCACGGCCCAGGCCTTCCTGTTGATTCGGGCCCGCACGCCGCCAGGGAATACGCGCGGCAGGTTTTCGGTAATCCCGCCGCCGGTAATGTGGGCAATGCCTTTGATCGGAAATTCCTGGATCAATGTCAGAATCTGCTTGGCATAAATCCTCGTGGGCGTGAGCAGCAGATCTCCGAGCGATCGATCCAGTTCGGACAACCGGCTGTTCACCGTCAGCTTGGCCTTGTCGAAGAACACCCGCCTGGCTAATGAATACCCGTTGCTGTGCAATCCGCTCGAGGCCACACCGATGATGACGTCGCCCGGCTGTATGTGCTTCCCGTCGATGATCTTGGGACGGTCCACCACGCCCACGGCAAACCCGGCGAGATCGTACTCGCCGTCCGCATACATGGAGGGCATCTCGGCGGTTTCTCCGCCGATCAGCGCGCAACCGGCCTGGCGACAGCCTTCCGCAATGCCGGACACGACTTCGCGCGCTTTTGGCACCGCCAGTTTCCCGGTGGCAAAATAATCGAGGAAGAACAGGGGTTCCGCGCCGCTGACGGCAATGTCGTTCACGCACATCGCCACCAGGTCAATCCCGACTGTGTCATGCTTGTCCATCATGAACGCGATTTTGAGCTTGGTGCCGACCCCGTCGGTTCCAGACACGAGAACAGGATCTTCGTATTTCTTGGCCTGCAGGCGAAACAGGCCTCCGAATCCGCCCAAGTCCGTCAGCACTTCCGGCCGAAAAGTGGACCGGACGAGCGGCTTGATGCGATCGACGAATTCGTCGCCCGCATCGATATCGACTCCTGCATCACGATAGGTAGTCATAAGAGGCAGGCATCTTAGCGGAGGGGTCTCGGTGAGGTCAACGCACAGACCGCGCATTCCCTGCGAGACAACATGCTATCGTTCGCTTATACTTCCGCTTGCCCAAGTCTGATCCCCGAGGAACAGGTCTATGCCGTCCATGCTTTTTTTCTTCGGTTGGCTTCTCATCTCGCTCCCGGGCTGCGCCGAATTGGATCAATCGCTCAAGATCCTGGGCCTTCCAGGTACGGCCGGCCCGATCGATGAATCAAGAATCGCGGCCGGGTTGAAAGAAGCGCTACAGGTCGGAACCGGCAACGCCGTCGGCCTGACCGGCAAAGTGGACGGATATTTCCGCAACCAAGCGATCAAGATTCTGATGCCGGAGCAACTGCAGGCATTCGAAAAAGGGCTCCGTACGTTCGGCTTCGGTTCGCAAGTCGACGAACTGGTGATGAGCATGAATCGGGCGGCCGAGCGGGCTGCGCCGCAGGCCAAACCGATCTTTCTGGCCGCAATCAGCGAGATGACCTTTGCGGACGCTAAGCAGATTCTCGGTGGGAACCAAACCGCCGCCACGGACTACTTTAAAGCCAAGACGACGGAGAAGCTCTCCGCCGCCTTCCGCCCGCAGGTGGAAAGGTCCATGAATGAGGTGGGAGTGACCAAGCTGTATAAAGAGTTAGTCGGCCATTTCAAGACGATTCCTTTCGCCAAGACCGACTTCATCGACATCGATCAATATGTGCTCACAAAGAGCCTCGACGGCCTCTTCGTGATGGTCGCCGAACAAGAGCGCGACATCCGTACGAACCCTTCCGCTCGCGTCACGAGCCTCCTCAAAGAAGTCTTCGGCAGATAATGTTCACCGCCCGCGGAATACCGGCTGGCTTAGGTTTCCGGACGCATCTCCACATCCAGCAGCTTGATCTTCCGATGCAGGTGGCTCCGCTCGATCTTCAGATCCTCGGCCGTGCGCGAAATGTTCCAATGATGCTCCCGAAGCTTCCGCCCGATGTATTCCTTTTCGAACGCATTACGCGCGTCTCTGAGCGAATCATACGCCTGCGTGAACAATGGACTGACAGCGGCCGGAGCCGCCGCGCTATTTGCAGCAGACGCAGCAGTTCCTGACGGTTTCACCTGCAGCGACATATTCGCCTGCGCCGTATCGATCACGTTTCCGGGCACCATGATCATGAGCCGTTCGATCAGGTTGCGAAGCTCACGGATGTTTCCCGGCCATTCATATTGCTGAAACACGCTCATCGCTTCCGGCGTAATCTCCTTCATCCGCAAGCCCTGTTCCTCCACATGGAGCTTCATAAAATGGCGGATGAGGAGCGGAATATCTTCCCGCCGCTCCCTCAGCGGCGGCACGACGATCGGAACGACGTTGAGCCGGTAATAGAGGTCTTCTCGAAACGCCCCCTTTTCGATTTCCTTCATGAGGTCTTTGTTCGAAGCAGCCAGCACCCGGACATCCACCTTCATCAGCTTGGTTCCGCCGACCTTTGTAAACTGCTGCTCCTGAAGCGCACGCAACACCTTGGCCTGCGTACTCAGGCTCATGTCTCCGATCTCGTCGAGGAAGAGAGTACCTCCATCGGCCTGTTCGAACTGCCCCCGTTTCATCGACGTCGCACCGGTAAACGATCCTTTCTCATGGCCGAAGAGTTCGCTCTCGATCAACGTTTCAGGAATGGCGGCGCAATTCACGGCCACAAACGGCCGATCCGCCCTGGCGCTTCTCAGATGGATGGCCCGCGCCACCAACTCTTTGCCCGTTCCATTCTCTCCTCCGATCAGCACACGGCTGTTTGTCGGCCCGGCTGTCTCAATCAGCTGGCGAAGTTGCTGCATGGCCGACGACTGGCCGACTAACTCAAACTTTTTCTCAACCTTGGTCCGCAGCGAACGGTTTTCCTGTTCGAGCCTGTACTGGTCCAGCGCATGTTTGACACGGAGCGTGACGTTTTCGAGCGAAAGCGGCTTCTCGATGTAATCGTACGCGCCGAGCTTGATCGCCTTGACCGCCGTCTCGATCGAGCCATGTCCCGACATCATCATGACTTGTGCGGTCGGCACCAATTCTTTCACGCGGCGCAACGTCTCCAGCCCGTCCATCTCGGGCATCCAGATGTCGAGGAGCATGAGATCCGGAGGATCGGTCGTGTACGCTTTCAATGCGTCCACGCCACTCTTGGCTACGGACACGTCGTACCCTTCATCCTGCAGAATGCTGCTGAGCGATGACACAATGGCATCTTCATCGTCTACGACCAATATCGAGGCGGACATAGTTCCTCTCTCAGTGTGACAAGCTGACACGCATACAAACTGACGCGGCACCTCCGATTGTCAGCCCGTTGCTTGCTCATCTATCAGTATAATTTTCAAATCGGCAATTCAAACGTAAACAGCGCTCCGCGCGGCTGGTTGTTCCCCGCAGAAATCTGGCCTTCATGATCCGTAATGATGCGGCGGACGATGGCCAGACCCAGTCCTGTGCCGGTCTTCTTTCTCGTAAAGTACGGAACGAACAGCTTTTCCTGATCCTCCGGCGCAATACCCGTTCCCTCGTCGGCGATACTCACGACCGCCCGCCGGCGTTTCATGTCGTATTGCGTTGTCAACCAGACCCGCCCTTTCTGATTCATCGCCTGAATCGCGTTATCGAGGAGGTTGACCAGCACACGCTTGATTTGTTCCCGGTCGAACTTCAGCGAAGGCAGATCGTCGTCCAACGCGACGATCAATTCGATATCCTTGTGCGCACCGCGGTACAACGCCACCACTTCGTTGACCACGTCATGCAACGACTGTTGCGCCAGTTGCGGAGCCGGCAATCGGGCGAATTTCGAAAACTCATCGACCATGTGCTTGAGGCTGGCGACTTCGTTCACGATCACGTTCGTCGACTCGTCGAACACCCGCTCGAAATCCGGCGCTTTCTCGAAGAACTTTTTCCTCATCCGTTGCGCCGACAGCTGGATCGGGGTCAGCGGGTTCTTGATTTCGTGCGCTACACGCCGCGCCACTTCCTGCCAGGCGGCTACTTTCTGGGCTTTGAGCAGTTCGGTGAGATCCTCGAAGACGAGCACGACGCCGAGATCCTGGTCCGCCTCATCCTTCATCCGCGAAGCGTGCAGAGCGACGGTGAGGAACTTTCCCTCCACCTCAACGGTGCCATCCAACGTCAAATCGTCGCGCTGATCCTGAAGCATCCGGTCGTAGATGGTTTGAAAGAGCGTCAATCCGAATTCTTTGAACGCCTCGTTCGCCGGCCTCCCGCGCAGCCGATCTGCGGACAGACCGAGAATCCGCTCCCCGGACGGGTTGAAATTCGTCACCACACCGTTTTTATCGATCGACAGAAGGCCGGCGGCGATCGTCTCGACGACGGTTTCGATGTAGGCCCGGCGCCGGTCGAGTTCGAGATTGTTCTGGCGCAGGGATACGTTGGCGGCTTCGATGGTCGACTTGCTGCCCTGCAGGTCGGCCGTCATGCGATTGAAGGAATCAATCAGCGTGCCGATTTCATCGGTGGCTTTCGCATCGATGCGGACCGAGAGATCCCCCTGGGCAATCGCTTCCGTCGCTTCGGCCAGGCGTTGAATCGGCACGGTAATGCTGCGCGCGACGTAGAAGCCGAACCAGGTCGCGCCGAATACAATCAGCAGCGTAATCACGGCGACGAACAAATAGGCGCCGGCCTTGATCGGATTTTTCATCGCCTTGATCTGTTTATACTCCTCGTACTGGCGCCCGATCCCATCCATTTTGGCCAGCAAGGATTCCGGCACGTAGGCATCCACCACCACAACGCCCCCGACCTCGCTGCCTCGCCCGCTGGCGGCAACCGGAGCCGCCGCCCGCACGAGCCGCCCGGTTTGGGCCTCCTGCACCGTATTCGCTTCCTGCTTGCTGTTAATGGCTTGCAACACCAACTGCCCGATGGGCAGATCCAGCACGCCCTGCGGCACCTCCGGATCGAGCGACTTCGTCAGCGTTTCCATCTTGGCCGAATAGACTTCGATGCCCGCCACCCCAAAATCGACCCGCTTGCGTCCCATGGCCGCCACCAAGAGATCACGTTGCCCGGGCACCAGCATATCTTCGCGGAAAATCTCATGACTGATCGCGCGGGCGCTGTTGACGGCCAGCGTGATGTGGCCGGCGTGCTGCATCTTGGCCACCTCGTAGGAGTCCCGCATGACCCGATCGATCTGATCACTGAACCATACGTCCACCGCTTTGTTCACGAGCCCGCTGGCGACGAGCGCCAGGAGCACGGTTGGAATCAACGAAAATCCGATAAACGAGGCCACAAGCTTCGCCCGGAAACCGGAACCGATCAGCCGATGCCGCCGTTCGAAATAGGCTTTGATGAGGTTTCGGGAAAGCAGGAGCAGCAGCACCACGAAGCCGATCAAATCGAGGTTGATCAGGAGCAGCACAAAGGCATAGCTGGTCGTCGGGAAGAACGCGTCGGGGTCCTCGCCGCCCGGCACAACCACCTGGCCGTAATAGAATGTCAGTGCCAGGCAGGGAATAAGGAACAGGAGCAGGATCCAAACCGGTCTCAGATGCCGTTTTCGACGTTCGGGCTCCGAGCCGGACACAAACGGGCCGGCCGCACGATTGGACACGCCGCTCAATGGACGATCTGAGGGAGCCCGCCGCTCGGGACCGGTCCAGGCCAGTGAAGCGGTGTCTTTGTGGCGATCACTCACGCCAGTCGTTCCTTTTTATCGATCGATCGCGTGACAGGGACTACCGTTCACTATAACGGAATCAGCGGCCCGGCTCAAAGGAATGTCACATCCGTCGGCGCCAAGATGACCGTCGAACGAAGGCATGTCGTGCGGCAGGGTTACGACTTCGAAGTCAAACTCACATACTTCATACGGAGCGCGTAGAGCATGTCACGCAGCACCGCCTGCTCGTCAGACGTCAGATTGCCCTTGGTCTTTTCTTCCAAGACCGACAGCAAATCGATGATTTCTTTGGCTTGCGGCAAACTGACAGGTAACGCAGGCTGCTGAGGATCCAACTGCTCTCCCATAAGCATGAGAGAGGAACTGCCCAGGGAAATCACGAAGGAGGCGAACGTCACGGGCACTCCGGATCCCTGAACGGATTCAGATGGAGCCGGCGCCTCTTTGGATGCGGCAGGAGCCGGCGGCGACGCAGGCTTCTCCGCTCCGCTGCTCCCCCGTCGATCCCGAACGACAAATCCTTCGCCTTTTTCCCCAGCCACAGCCGTTCCTCCGCTCCAGATGCGGTGAAGGGTACCATAGGCTTCGAAGCCCCGCAAGCCGCACGGGCTCATTGAAGCCGCACAAGAACCAGGTATAATGGGCCTCGCTTCGGATCGTGGCACAGGGACGCTTCATGTCGGAACGCTTCAACAAACTCGTCGATCTCATGGCTGCGTTGCGTGCCCCAGGTGGCTGCCCGTGGGATCGTAAACAGACGCATGAGTCCCTCAAGCCCTACCTGATCGAGGAAACCTACGAAGTCTTGGATACGATCGATCAACAGGATCGGAAAAAACTTCCCGAAGAACTGGGCGATGTGTTGCTCCAAGTCCTTTTTCACAGCCAAATCGCCGCCGAGGCCGCGACGTTCACCATCGACGATGTCCTCGATCAGCTGGCGGATAAACTGGTCAGACGGCATCCTCATGTCTTTCCGAACGGCTCCAGCGATCCGACCCCCACGAACGCCGACCAGGTTGTCGCTCGCTGGGAGGACATCAAACGCGCGGAGCGGCAAGCTGCGGGGCGGCCGGAATCCGTCCTGGACGGCGTACCGAACACACTCCCCGCTCTCCTCCGAGCCTTTCAAATTCAAGCGAGGGCCTCGCGCGTCGGTTTCGACTGGACCCGCGATCAAGCCGGCTTCGATCAAGTCGTGAACAAGATCGAGGAAGAGATTCGTGAATTGCGCATGGCCCTTCGGCTTCCGCCATCGGATGGAACGGCCACTGCACGGCAGCAGGAGATCGCATCAGAATTCGGCGACGTGCTCTTCTCGCTCGTCAATCTGGCCCGCTTTATCAAGGTGAACCCGGAGGATGCCCTGCGCCTGTCCATCAACCGGTTCGTCGAACGGTTCCAGTACATCGAACAACAGGCAAGCCGTTCGGGCCGAACCGTCGGCGACCTCTCGTTTGACGAAATGAACCGGCTGTGGGAAGAAGCGAAACAACGGCACGACACGCCAACCCGGAAGCCTGTATGAGCGAAGAGAAGAATCCCTACCAAGAAGGCAAACGCGCAGGACTTCATCCGCTGGTGGTCGTCTTCGGCATTCTGCTCGGACTCTGGCTCTTCGTCGCGCTGATCGTGCCGAGTTCCCGGAACAAGCAGGCGACAGGTACGGAAGGGCCGGCGGGGCCGGTCATCGAAGACCCGGAAGCCGCTCCGGTTATTTTCAAGGTCCAGGCGACCGTCCCCGACATGAACGCCATCAGCCTGGTTGTCCCGGCCCAAGCCACTGAAAGCCAGGTCGTGGGCCTTCTCAAGCGGTTGAGAAAAGAACGGCTGGCCGGCACGTTGACCGATCATCTCCCCGCCACCACCCCCGGCCACAAACTCGGCGACCATGCCGTAGCCGACATTTACGTGCTGTCGGATGCGAAGTATGCGCAGGTTGAGGTGATTCGGACGCTGACCCGTGGCGCCCATGCGCCAGGAGGGCTTTACCCCGATGCCATACCGTTCGAGGTCGCGATGGAGGAAATCCGGGGACACTACCGCGTCGACTTGAACAACACCGGCGCGCCTGACACCGGCTCCATCGGATTCGCCGATGAATCAGGCGTTCATTCGAAGCATTATCGGAAGATATTTTGATCGTTTAGAGGTTTGCTCTTTTTTTGATCTCCGCCCTCAATGAATCCCGTTCCCGCTCAAGCCAGGATTCGAGACGTGCAAACCAATGGGCAAGCGGCCCACTGTATGGCGGAACGATCACCTCGCGCCGTTCCAGCAATTGCCCCTCCTCCTCGGCGATACGAAGCTTTTCATCCGCAATTCGTCTGGAGAGCAGCTGCGAGATGACAATTTGCTGCCCGGGAGACCCCTTCGCAGATCCGAGAATCTTTTCCTTGAACACATCCAATTCTTCAGGAATGCCGACTTTCACCCGCACGGCGTGCGGGGTCGGCCAATTCGTCCGTTGAATCGAATAGTCATAGGAAAATGTCATCTCTCGCGGCTCCCGAAACGGCCCGCTCACATCGATGATCGTCATTTTACTTTCTGTTGCCATTCCCTCTTCCTCTTATATTCGTTCGCCTGAAAGATACCGCACGACACGATCCGCCGTCACCGCCCCATCGCGGATGCAATCGGGAATACCGACGCCGCGGTAGGCCGCGCCGGTCAGCACGAGTCCGCCGTACCGGCTCAATGCCGCCTCCACCTGCTCCAACCGCTCCAGATGCCCCAAGAGGTATTGCGGCATCGCCCTCATCCAGCGATTTACCTCCACATACAGCGGCTCGGCAGTCACACCGCAAATTGCGTTGAGCTCGGATCGTACCTTCGCCACCAAGGCCTGATCATCCAACTGAAGAATCGCTTCCCGCCCCACGCCACCGACATAACATCGGACCATGAGCTGGTCCGATGGCGCCCGGTGCGGCCACTTGAGCGAGGTCCAGGTCGCCGCGATCAAATCCCGCCTTTCGACGCGTGGAACGACAAATCCAAACCCCTGCACCGCTCCCCCGATCACAGCAGCCGGATAGGCCATGGCAATCGTCGCCGTGGAGGCATAGGGAATCATGTCTAACAGCCCGCCTGCGATCGGTGTCAAGGGCCGCAACAGTTCAGAGGAGATATAGGCCGGAGTGGCCAGCACCAGACTGTCCACCGAAAGGGCCGACCCTTCGCTCAGCATGACGTCGTAGGTCCAACGTCCGAGCTGATGCGACCGCACGCGCAACGATTCGACCGCGGCACCGCTCCTGAGCGTGACGCCTTGATCCGTCAATCGGCGGACCAGCGCAGAGATAAGGTCTTCCAATCCGTTCTTCAGGCTGACGAACATCGTTCGCCTGGGACCGGCAGACTTCTGCGGTACGCCGCTTTTCCGCGCCGCCACCATCCCGCGGATCACACTCCCATGCTCCCGTTCCAATTCGAGAAAGCGCGGAAACGTCGCTTTCAGGCTCATCTGCTCCGCATCCCCCGCGTAGATCCCGGCCATCAAGGGTTCCATCATGCGCTCGAACGCCTGCCTGCCGAATCGTCGCCGGAAAAACGCGGCCAGCGATTCGTCCTCCTGCGAGCGTTTGGCCGGCATGATGAGATCCATCCCCATACGAGCCAGACCGCCCATCGTCAGCAAACCGCTCTTGAGAAAAGGGCCGATCTGTCCCGGCGTGATGACGACGAGGCCCTCCGGCAGCTCGCGCAAGCGGCCGCTCGAATACACGAAGGCTTTCTTCCCTGTCTCGTTCGTGTTGATCAGTTGATCGGTAAGACCGAGTTTCTCGACGAGTTGGAGGCCGGCCGGCTTTTGGGAGAGGAACGAATCGGGCCCCGCTTCCGTCACCAGATCGCCGATCCGATGCGTAACGATCTTGCCGCCCCAGGAAGGGCTTGCGTCGAGGACGGTGCAGCGGATCGAGAGTCCGGCTGCTGCCGCGCGCTCCTGCAAGGCAAAGGCCGTCGAGAGGCCGGAAATGCCTCCACCAACGATGGCGACTGTGCGGGAATTGCTCACGACGTGATCGTCAAAGAGGATTCGTGCGCGGCCAGCACGTCGACCAGGGTCTCGACCAAGGCCGGGGAGTCATTCAGCATCGGGATACGCTCAAGCTGCATTCCACGACCGGCCGCCAGTTGTTTCAGTTCGATATCGATATCGTAGAGTGTTTCGACATGATCGCAGAGAAAACCGATCGGCGCGACCAGCACATGGCGATGGCCCGCCCGGCTCAGATCCTCGATGGCCGATTCGACCGTCGGACCCAGCCATTTTTCTCCGGAACGCCCCTGGCTTTGATAGGCGAACCGCGTCGGCTGACTTCCCAGTAACCCCGTCACGGCTTCGACCGTCCCTTTCACTTCGTCGGGATAGGGATCCTTCATCGCAACGATCCGTTCCGGCAAGCTGTGCGCCGTAAAAAGCACAGGCACGCCGGCCCGCATGTCGGCGGGAAATTTGAGGAGCCCCTGCTTGATACTCTCGACAATCGCCGTGATCAGCCTGGGATGCCTGTTCCAACTCCCGACATAGCTGACCGAACAGGCACTTTGCAGGGAAGACTGCGCTTCTTCAACTTTCTTCCGATAGGCCCCGGTACTCAAGGACGACTGCTGCGGAGCCATGCACAGGCCGATGACGTGTTCCGGTGCGTCGCCCAGCAACTCGGCATAGGCGTCTTTGATGAAGGGGTGCCAATGCCGCAAGCCGACATAGACCCGGTAGCGCTCGGGACCGGTCTCGTTCAAGCGCGCTTCGAGTTTTTTTGCCACATCCTTGGTGATCCCGACCGCCGGAGACTTTCCACCGGTCGCGCGATAGCGCTCGCGAATTTCTTCGACGAGTTCTGGCGGCGTGGGCCGCCCGCCACGCACATCGAGCAAGAAGGGCTCGACATTCTCTAAACAGTCCGGGCCGCCCATGGCCATCAGGAGCACTGCGATCGGACGCTGCGGCTTTGGCATGGGAATGGCTGCTCCAGGCAAGGGGTGAGAGGCTAGAGGCAAGAGGCTTGACCGCGAGTTTTCATTTACTTTCTGTTGCCCATTGCCCAGTGCCTCGAACCCACTCCTATCTTTGACTTAATTTGTGAATCATGTTGATCGCCGCTTCAACATGCTCGACGGGAGTGGTCGGCAGAATGCCGTGCCCCAGATTGAAGATGTGGCCGTTCCGGCCGGCGGCGCGACGCAAGATATCTTCGACCCGGCGTTCGATTTCATGGAGCGGGCCATAGAGCGTGACAGGATCGAGATTCCCCTGGACGGCGCGATCGTAACCGATCATCGCCCACGCCTCATCGAGATGAATCCGCCAATCCACGCCGATCACATCTCCGCCCGCCTCGCGCATCTGTCGCAAGATCGCCGTCGTGCCCGTCCCGAAATGGATCATCGGGACGCCTTCGCGTTTTAATCCTTCAAAAATCAGCTGCACGTGCGGCATGACATATTCCGCATAGTCGCCGGCGGACAAACAGCCGACCCAGCTATCGAAGAGCTGAATCGCCTGCGCGCCGGCATGAATCTGCCTGCGGAGGTAGCCGGTGACGACACGGGCCAGCTTGTCCATCAGCTTGTGCCAGACCTCCGGCTCGCGATACATCATCGACTTCGTCAGCACATAGTTGCGCGACCCGCCGCCCTCGATTGCGTAGCTGGCCAAGGTGAACGGCGCACCGGCAAACCCGATCAACGGGACGCGTCCGTTCAACGCCTTGCGGGTTTGACGAATAGCCTCCGCCACATAGTCCAACTCACTCCCGTCGATCACCTTCAGCCGGTCCACATCGGCCCGCTCACGAACCGGATTGTGGATCACCGGCCCCTCCCCTTCCGCAAATTCCAGGTTCAGGCCCATCGCCTCGAGCGGCAGGAGAATGTCGGCAAAAATAATCGCGGCGTCGAGCGGAAATCGGTTGATCGGCTGAAGCGTCACTTGGGCGGCCAGTTCGGGGGTCTTACAGAGGTCCAACATCGAATGTTTGGCGCGAAGGGAGCGGTATTCGGCCATGTATCGCCCCGCCTGGCGCATGAACCAGACAGGGGTGCAATCGACCGGCTCCCGCCGACAGGCTTTCAGAAATCGCTCGTTCATCGTTCGCGCATTCTAGAGACGCACGGGCGAGGGTGTCAAATTCCTCGTGTGCTCGTCAGATGGCAACGGCTACCGGTTTGTGACGACCCCATACTCCACTTTGAATAGACATCCCGAACCGTTCCGGTACAATAACGAGAGGCGCAAACCGGGGTGAAAATTGCGAGTACCATTCGGCGCTGTTCTTATGTATAATAGGCGCCTGTCATCCAGGGTTGCGATGTGATTTTTGTCGCAACCTATCGCTCTGCGGCCTGCCAAGCGAACCACCAATACGTGCCGCGGCCTCACTGAGATTCACGGGATAGTGTGTGTGTCCGGCGAAATCCCGCCGGTCCTGATCTGGAGGTTAGCCGAATGTCCGACGTACGAACCCTGCACCCGACCAAGACCCAGGATATCTGGTTCACGTTCCTGCGCTGGTTCGACTCCTGGGCCGGCCTCGAATACATGAAGACGGACGGAGTCCCCAAGATGGACTGGTTCCGTTGCATCCCCATTATCGCCGTACATGCCATGTGTTTGGGCGTGATCTGGGTCGGAACCAGCTGGATTGCCGTCGCGGTCGCCGTTGCATTCTACTTTGCTCGGATGTTCGCCATCACAGGCTGGTATCACCGTTATTTTTCGCATCGGACGTTCAAGACGACCCGCGCATGCCAGCTGGCCTTCGCGATCCTCGGTGGTTCCTGCGCCCAGCGCGGTCCGCTCTGGTGGGCCGGCCACCACCGCCATCATCACATTGCGTCCGATACGCCCGACGACGTCCATTCACCGCGGCAGGGCGGGTTTCTCTGGTCGCATATCGGATGGTTTACCTCGCAAACCCATTTCCCGCCCCGGCTCAAAGCCATCCAAGATTTTGCAAAATTTCCGGAGCTCCGGTTTCTCGACCGCTTCGACATTCTCGTTCCGACGATCGCCGGATTCGGCATGTTCGGGTTGGGGAAACTGCTGGAGGCTTACGCGCCGGAACTCGGCACCAACGGCCCGCAGATGCTCATCTGGGGATTCTTCGTTTCGACCGTGGCGTTGATCCACGGCACTTGCACGATCAATTCGCTTTCGCATGTGTACGGCTCGCAGCGGTACGAGACCGGCGACGACAGCCGCAACAACTTCATTCTCGCGCTGATTACCATGGGCGAAGGCTGGCACAACAACCATCATTATTACCCGGCGTCAACCAGGCAGGGATTCTACTGGTGGGAAATCGACATGACCTACTACGGCCTCAAGGCCATGGAATGGCTGGGACTGGTATGGGATATCAAAGACGTGCCGGTCTACGTGCGCGAACAAAAGAGCAAGCAGGAAGCGATCGCGGTATAATTTAATACCGGCGCGAAGCGAGCGGCCAACGGCAAAGGGTTCTGTTTTACGATCTCATCGCTCTCGCACCCATTGCCACTCATCAGCTCTGGCAAGATACGCGACGCGAGAAACAAGCGCGGCGGGTTTCCGCCTTACACCCAATCTGATTCTTCCTCAGACCGTTGCCGCTGAGAGGCCGGCCCGCTGAAAGCCTCTCGAATTCGCCGGCTCTCCCGATCGATCTCGCTCCGCTCTCCTTCCGGAACAATCCAGGCTTCGTCGGGATTCAGTTCAAATCGATAGTGGTTGTTCCGGGCTGAAAACCATTCGACGTAGGGGTGCGGCACCAGATTGGGATGCGGATCGAACGAGATCAGATTGACCGTTCCGATCTGCGGGTTTTCCATGTCGCCGATGACCTGAGCCGCCATATCGTCGTCCTCGAACCGGCCGTTGCGGAACTGAATCACCTGGCCGATGATGTCGGCTTTGAAATTCCCCTTCAAATACAGATCCACCGGACCGATGGCTGCAAACATGATGCGCCCGACAACCGTTCCTTCGACGCGATTATCGAGAAACCCTTCCTGAACCCAGCGTCCATTTCCAAACTTTTGCGCCATGGAAGTCCCTTCCGCCGCCTCAGGCCGCCTGAGCACGCTCGACAGCCGGCTGCGGCGCGCCCGAGCCAAACGCACCGAGGATCACGGCCAGCAGTATCAGCCCGCTCCCGATCCACCCGTGGAGATCCATCGTCTCGCCGAGGAAATACCACGAAAGCCAGGCCGCATAGGCCGGCTCCGAGGCAAAGACCAGCGCCACTTGCTGCGCGGGAACGATCTGCTGCGCCCACATCTGCACGGCGAACGCTCCCGTCGCCAGTCCCCCCGTGACGATCAGTCCGAGCGCCAGCAGGCCCGTCGGTGCAAATGCCGACGACGGAGCCTGCTCCCACAATGTGGTGGGGATGAAGAGAAGGCTCATCGCGGTCATCTGCCAAAGCAAGAGAGAGGGGGCATCGTACCGGCGGGTAAACCGCTCGAGACAGATGATATGTCCGGCAAAGGCCAGTGCACAGCCCAGCGTCATGAGGTCGCCGATGTTCATCGATGCGCTCGGCTTCACCAACAGCCAGAGCCCCACCATGGCAATCGCCGTGGCAATCAAGACACGCCCCTCAAAACGCCGGAGGATGAGCGGTACGAAGATCACGTAGAGGGCGGTGATGAAGGCGGAGTTCGACGCCGTGCTGTACCGCAATCCGACGGTCTGCAGTACATATCCGAGAAACAAAAAGATCGTCGCCACACCGCTGGCCCACAACACGTCTCGGGTGCGATGCGCACGATATCGCGCCACCACGAACCATGCGCCGACGAGCAACGTGCCCAGTAAAAATCGAAGCAGCAGGAACGAGAGCGGGGGAATCTGCTCCAGCACCGCTTTGGTGGCAGGAAATGTCGCGCCCCAGATCAGGGTCGTGAACAATAACGCAAGTCGTGGCATAGAGATAAAAAAGTGCTGGAGATTGAGCGCTGAGTCACGAGTTCCTTTCGGCCCACCAAGAACTCAGCACTTCGCAGGATGTTCAAAAAGCCTGTTCAGCGCGGCCGCAGCAAGCGAGGAGGTGAATCGTACGTTGTGCCGTACATCGAGCCTCTGAGCGAAGCGAGAACAACGCCGGCAGGCTTTTTCAACATTCTGCTACGGTTTGCAGAGCGGACACCGCCGCTGGTCGCTCGTACCAGCCGTTTCCATCGCCGCCAGAGCCCGTTCCTTGTCCGGATAGTCGAACCAGCCGCCTTCCCAAAAATCGCTCGAGGAATGCCTGGTCGGCACTTCCGAACAGCGATCCTTGTGAAGGGTCACCCGATCGATCGAGCGAGCGATGTGAATCCAATACATCATAATACTAATTGGTGCGGGTAAGGCGTGACGGGTATGGGGGATAGGCTCGGTCTGCAACCCTTGGCCAGTTCCCCCTCACCCTTAGGCGGTTTAGGGAAGGAGTTGCCACTCATCCTTTTCAATGAAGACCTTGACCCCGGTCTCCAACTTCTTGACGTCATCCTTTTCGAACAGCCGAAAATAGCGCTCGATCCGGTCCTCATCGTCAATCCGCTCTTCCTGCATCATCCCGTTATTGCCCTTATACCGTCGAATTAACACCGGCATCGAACATCCTCCTCATCCGCTCAGCAATCCCCTAGTCTTCAAACCAGGCAGGTGTGCTACAATACGGCATCGTTCAACGAGCGGTCAAGGGTCCCATGGAGCCGCTCTCGGCCAGATTAAGAGAAGGACGTCTCACGATGCCGATCTACGAATATCGATGCGGACAATGCGAAAAAACTTTTGAAGAGACGCAGTCCGTCCATGCCAGAGCGGAGGATACGGTCTGCCCGTTTTGTCAGGCACAGGAAGCGACGAGGCTGATCTCCTCCTTCGCCTCCAAAGTCGTCGGCACCCACAAGCCGGGCTTCGCCGAAATGAAAGCCTACGACATGTACAACGAACGCATGGACAAGTTCGCCAAACTCCCCCCGATCACCGGCAAGCGTGCCGCTCCGGACTCCACCCCCGCTCCCGGCGGCGATTCAGGAAACTAATCAAGGCATAGGCCGGGATGTGAGAACCTACCTTCGAAGCGATCGTCAGACGGGCAAAGCAGGACGGGGGCTCGCCCTGACGCGTCTCGCTCTCGCTGCTGTCTTTGCGCTAACGATCCCGGTCCCCGCTTGGGCCGAAATCTCGGGCAATCTGATCATTGCCGGCAACGGGCCGGAACTGTCGACGATCGAATCACTCGCCCGCGCCTTTGAGAAAGCCAACCCGCGGGCCTATATCGACGTGGTCTGGGACGACCACTCCAAGCCGGTCGACATGGTCAAGGCCGGCGACGCGCAGCTGGCCGTAACCGGAACCGAGGAACCCGGCCTTGCTGCAACCCAGATCGCCTGGGACGGCATCGGTATCCTCGTCCATCTGTCCAATTTCACCAAAGAAGTAACGAAGCAACAGGTTGCCGACGTCTTCTCCGGCAAAGTCAAAGAATGGTCGGAGCTCGGAGGGCCGGAGACCAAGATTCTCATCATCGACCGGCCAAAGAACCAGAACATCCGTGATGCGTTTGAGAGTCAACTCGGCATCACGGGAAAAATCCCGGACAGCGCCAAAGTCATCGGCAAAGACGAAAAAGTCGTGAAGACGGTCGTCGGCACCCTGCCGCCGCTCTCAGCCACTGCTTATATCTCGCTGAGCCAGGGCCTGTCGGTCGTGTCCAGCGGCGTCGCCGTCCGACTGCTTCCCGTGGACAAAGTGGAACCGGAAGTGCCCACGGTCAAGGATGGACGGTACCCCTTGCGACGTCCCGTGCTGCTGGTATCGAAAAAAGACTCCAATCCGCTGATCGAGGCTTTTGCGCAGTTTGCATTCTCACCGGCTGGCCGGACAATCATTGCCGAGACCTATGTCCCGTTCGATCGGAACTAATCTTCCGTTTTTCATCAAGGAGGGCTTATGCAGACCTGGCGATCATCAGTCTTCATGATCATGGGACTGGCCGCATTGACATTCGGTTTCACCGGGCCGGTCGGCGCCGAGGAATCCAGCGGAAAAGGCGCCATCGTCGAGGGCGCCGGTTTTACGCTTTACGACATGGAATCCATCAAAGGATCCGACTCCGACAAGGTGGAGCGCGATCCGATCTGCGACCGCAGCAAGCGCCCGAAGATTTTCAAAGTCGAACCGGACGAAGCCAAGCCCGGGCAAAAAGTGACGATCAAAGGCGAAAACTTCGGGACCAAAGAGTGCTTCCACGGCGTGGCGTTCAGTGCGGCCGGCCCAGCCAAAATCGAGTACACATTCCTCAATGACACGACGATAGAAGCGACGGTTCCGGACGTCCGGGCCGGCATGTCGTTCATCGATGTCGTCGCAGGCGGCGGCAACGCCCGATCCAAGGGATTTCTGGTCCAGTCGAAGTAGCCCGTCGTTGTACGGGGCAGGGATAACAACCCCTGCCCCATCTCTCTCGACCACCTCCCGATCCGCACGTTTGGAAACTCCCGCTCCCTCGACAGGACTCTTGGTCCTATGCTAGCTTACGCGCTCCTTTGCGCCGGTCTACCGGGAGCGACGCGTGCGCGCGACAGGGATCAAGACGGACATGTTTAAGAAAATTCTCGTGGCCAATCGCGGTGAGATCGCCATGCGGATCATCCGCGCCTGCCGCGAACTCAATATTGCAACGGCCGCCATCTATTCCGAGGCTGATTCGACCGGCATTTACGTCAAAAAAGCCGACGAGGCCTATGTCGTCGGACCAGGACCGGTCAAGGGCTTTCTCGACGGACAGCAGATCGTCGATCTGGCGCTGCGAATCGGCGCCGATGCCATACATCCGGGCTATGGATTCCTGTCTGAAAACGCCGAGTTCGCTGAACTGTGCCAGACTTCCGGAATCACATTCATCGGCCCCTCCCCACGAGCCATTACCCTCATGGGAAGCAAGGTCAAGGCCCGCGAGCTCGCCAAAGCGGTGGACGTCCCGATCGTCCCCGGAACCGATGGGGGCGTGAGCGACGTGAAAGAGGCCCTGGCCTTTGCCAAGATGGCCGGCTATCCCGTCATTATCAAAGCCAGTGCCGGCGGCGGCGGCCGCGGACTTCGCGTAGTCCGCTCCGATGCAGAACTCCGCGAGAACATGGAAGTGGCATCGCGGGAAGCCGAGGCCGCCTTCGGCGACGGCAGCGTCTTCATCGAGAAATATGTCGAACGCCCCCATCACATCGAATTCCAGATTCTCGCCGATCGCCATGGGAACATCATCCACCTCGGCGAACGGGATTGCTCCATTCAGCGCCGGCATCAGAAACTGATCGAAATCGCACCCTCGCTGATCCTGACCCCGAAGCTCCGGTCCGAGATGGGCAAGGCGGCGATCACCATTGCACGTGCCGTCAACTACGACAACGCCGGCACCGTCGAGTTCCTGCTGGATCAGGAGGGGCGCTTCTACTTTATCGAGATGAACCCCCGCCTCCAGGTCGAGCACACGGTGACCGAGCAGATCACCGCGATCGATATTGTCCGCAACCAGATCTCCATCGCAGCCGGCAAGCCGCTCGACATCCAGCAGAAGGATGTCACGCTGCAGGGCCATGCGATCCAGTGCCGGATCAATGCCGAAGACCCCAAACACAACTTCATGCCCTGCACCGGCACCGTCACGGCCTACTTGTCGCCGGGCGGCATCGGCGTGCGCATCGACGGGGCCGTCTACAAGGACTATGTGGTTCCGCCGTATTACGATGCCCTGCTGGCCAAATTGACAGTCCGCGGGCGAACTTGGGAAGAGACGGTCAGCCGCATGCGCCGCTCGCTCGAAGAATACGTCTTGCGCGGCGTGAAAACGACGATCCCGTTCATGCAAGCGATCATGCAGGACCAGGATTTCCTCGCCGGCCGCTTTGACACCTCGTACCTGGAGACACACCCCGACCTCTTCGACTATCACGAGATCGAACAGCCAGAAGACTTGGTGGTCGCGATCTCCGCCGCAATTGCGGCATACGAAGGGCTATAACCACCCACATTGCTGTTCATCTGGTGAGGCGCGAGCGCGAAGAACGACACCATGGCGACAAAACGACCTTCAGCAAGAAAACAAGCGGCAAAAAAGCGACCGGCGGGACCTGCGATCAGGACGTCGAAAGGACAGAAGCCGCGCCGCCAAGACCTGGCCATCCAGCCGGCGCCGGGGAAACCGATTCTGATCACCGACGTGGCGCTGCGCGACGGCCACCAATCGCTCCTGGCCACCCGCATGCGGACCGAGGACATGCTGCCGATCGCCCAGAAACTCGATGCCGTCGGCTACTGGTCGCTCGAAGTCTGGGGCGGCGCCACGTTCGACACCTGCCTGCGCTTCTTGAAAGAAGATCCCTGGGAGCGGTTGCGGACCCTCCGCGCCGCCATGCCCAACACGAAGCTGCAGATGCTGCTGCGCGGGCAGAACCTGGTCGGCTATCGCCACTATGCCGACGACGTGCTGGAACGGTTCATCGAACGCTCTGCGACAAACGGCATCGACGTCTTCCGTGTGTTCGACGCCCTCAATGATGTGCGGAACGTGGATCGAGCGATCCGCGAGGTCAAAGCCTGCGGCAAACATGCCGAAGCGGCCATCAGCTATACGGTCAGCCCCGTGCACAGCATCGACCGGTTCGTGGACCTGGCAAAGCAACTGGAAGACATGGGGACCGACACGCTCTGCATCAAGGATATGGCCGGCCTGCTGGCGCCGCTCGATGCGTACCATTTGATCCGCCGCCTGAAAGCCGCGGTGAAAGTGCCTATCCATCTCCATTCGCATTACACCTCCGGCATGGCGTCGATGGCGTCGCTCATGGCGATTCTCGGCGGGCTCGACATGCTCGACACGGCAATGTCGCCTCTGGCCGGCGGAACTTCGCATCCGGCAACGGAAACACTCGTCGCCTCGTTGAAGAATACTCCCTACGACACGGGACTGGATCTCGCCTCGTTTCTGCCGATCACCGAGCACTTCAGAACCGTCCGCCGGAAGTACCGTCAATTCGAGAGCGACTTTACCGGCGTCGACGCGGAGATCCTGACCTCGCAGATTCCCGGCGGGATGCTCTCCAATCTGGCCGCGCAATTGACGGAACAGAACGCGCTGGACCGGATGAAAGAGGTGCTCGACGAAGTGCCGCGCGTACGAAAAGACATGGGCTACCCGCCGCTCGTCACACCGACCAGCCAGATCGTGGGCACGCAAGCCACGCTCAACGTGTTGACCGGCGAGCGTTACAAAGTCATCACGAACGAAACGAAAAACTATTTCCTGGGTCTCTACGGCCGCGCGCCGGGACAGGTCGACCGGAACGTGCAGACCCGCGCCATCGGCGACGAAGAACCGATCAAGACCAGGCCGGCCGACCGGCTCGAACCGGAAATGGACGCGACCAAGAAGGATCTTCCGGCATCAGCCGATACGCTGGAGGATCAGCTCTCGTTCGTGCTGTTCCCGGCCATCGCGCGGGATTTCTTCGAGGCGCGCGAGAAGGGCGACCTGGTGCCGGAACCGCTTGAAGAGACTTCCCCCAAGGGGCCGGCCGTCGCGGGCGAACTCCATCTGGCGCCGGTCGAATTCAACGTCACGGTCCATGGCGAAACCTATCGTGTGAAGGTCTCCGGGTCCGGACGAAAAACCGACGGCCGCAAACCGTACTACATCCGCGTGAACGACAAGCTCGAAGAAGTGTCGCTGGAACCGATTCAGGAAATCCTTGCCGGCGTGCCGGAAGCGCCGGAAAGCGGCAGCAACGCCAAGCCGAAGCGCCCCAAGCCGTCGAAACCAGGCGATGTCGCGCCGCCGATGCCGGGACGGGTCGTCAAGGTGCTGGTGGCCAAGGACGACCGGGTCAAGGCCGGAGACCCGCTGCTGATCATTGAGGCAATGAAGATGGAAAGCCGCGTGCCTGCGCCGGTCGACGGCACAGTGACGGGCATCCTCGTCGCCGAAGGGGACAACGTGAAGACCGATGAAACGGTCATCCAACTGGAATAGTCCGGATCAGCGTCTGCTCCTGAATCGACTACCGGCAAGCGTGTGCCTCTCGCTCTTCACTCTCAGTCTCCTCATGGCCATGATGGCGGCTTGCTCCTCTCCTCTTTCGATCCCGTCTCAGTTCGAAGCCATCGAACGTCATCCGATCAAGACCGTTTCCGTCAATGGCCGGACGATGGCGTACCTCGATATCGGATCGGGCCAGCCGGTAATTTTGATCCATGGCTTCGGGGGATCCATGTGGCAGTGGGAGCACCAGCAAACACCCCTCTCGGCGCAAGTCAGGCTGATCACCCCGGACTTGATCGGCTCCGGGCTCTCCGAGAAACCGGATATCGAATACACCCCTGAACAGATGCTGGAGTACTTCGTCGCCTTTATGGATACCCTACAACTGCCCCGCGCCATATTGGCCGGCAATTCCATGGGAGCCGGGCTCGCCATCGGCATGGCCCTTGCCCATCCCGATCGAGTCACCAAACTGATTCTGATCGACGGCCTGCCGGCAAACGTGCGGGAGAAGCTGACCAGCCCTTCGATCAGGCGGGCCTTGGACACCAGTGCTCCGTCCTGGCTGGTCTCTTTCGGCAACTGGCTCTTCGGCGGACTGATGGTCGAATCGGTCTTAAAGGAAATGGTGTACGATCCGGCGCTGCTGACACCGGCAGTCATCGAGCGATCCAACCGGAATCGCCAGCGGCCAGGCCTGATCCAGCCGCTCCTCAGCGTGCGCCAGAGCCTCCCGCTGTGGGAGGCCGGATTTGCCAAACGCATCGGGGACATCGCCCGCCCGACATTGATTCTCTGGGGTGAAGAAGACCGGGTGTTTCCTGTGGCGGTCGGCGACGAATTGCACCGGACCATCAAGGGATCAACACTGGTCCGCATCCCGAAAGCCGGCCATATTCCTCAATGGGAACAGCCTGCCCTTGCCAATCAGGCTATAATAGAGTTCGTGCGAGAACGTTGACGTGCCGCAATGACATCGCACAGGTTACTCACTCACTGACTCAGACGGAGGACAGAGATGACTGCGCCCCTCTCGCGCCTATTCCTGACAGGTGTATTGCTTGCCCCGCTCAGCCTCACAGGCTGCATGGGCGCCGGACATGAATCCGCTTTCTCCTACAAGAACCTGACCGTTGCAGAAAGCAGCGCGTCCGCCGGCGACGGGCACAATGTCCTCTTCAAAGGCAGCCCGCTGACACTCTCAGGACAGGGCATCAGAGTCGGCGAGCCCCTTCGAAGCGTGAAACTGGCACAAACCGACCTCACACTCATCAACATCACCGACACGCCCGGCAAAGGAAAGGTGCGGATCATCAGCGTCGTGCCGTCCCTGGATACAAAAGTCTGTGAGCAGCAAACCCATCACCTGAGCGAGAAAAACAAAGGGCTCGACAAGATGGTCGAACTGATCACCGTCAGCATCGACACCCCGTTCGCGCAGAAACGCTTTGCGGAAGAAGCCAAGATTCACAACGTGACCTTCCTCTCCGACTACCGGAATGGAGATTTCGGCAAGGCCTATGGCCTGTTTCTCAAAGATCCGCATATCCTCGCGCGCGCGGTCATGGTCGTGGACGCGAATAACACGGTGCGCTATCTCCAGATCACGCCCGAACTGGCCCAGCTCCCGGATATGGACGAAGCCTTTCAGATTGCGCGCAAACTGGTCACGGCCAGCTGAATCACAAACGGTCGAGTTCCGGTTCTCGGGACGCTGAGAGTTTGAGCGAAGCGAGAACGACGCCCGGAGCCTGGTTCAACATCCGCGGTGGGGGACGATGGCACATTACGATCTCCTCGTCATCGGGACCGGACCCGCCGGCCAGAAAGCTGCGGTGCAGGCCGCCAAGCTCGGCAAGAAGGTCGGCATCATCGAGCGCAAGGAAGTCGTCGGCGGGGTCTGCACCAATACAGGCACGATTCCCAGCAAATCCCTCCGTGAAGCCGTGCTGTATCTGTCCGGCTTTCGCCAGCGCAATCTCTACGGCACCGGCTATCGCCTCAAACGCACCATCACCATCAAGGACCTCGCCTTCCGTACCAACCACGTCATCAAGAACGAGATCGCCATCGTTCAACACCAGATGGCGCGCAACCGGATCGACATGATCCACGGGACAGCCCGGTTCGTCAATCCGCACGGGCTGCAGATTCACCAGGCCAGCGGGTCAATCGACCACACGGCAGACTTCATCGTCATCGCCGTCGGCACCGAGCCGGCCAGACCGGCCGGCATTCCGTTCGACGGCGCATCCATTATCGATACGGACGGCCTCCTGACGCTCAAACGCCTCCCCGATTCCATCGTCATCGTAGGCGGCGGCGTCATCGGCACCGAATATGCGTCGATCCTGGCCGCCATGGGAATCCCCGTGACGCTGATCGACAAACGCCCGCGGCTGTTGGAATTCGTCGACGCCGAGATCATCGAAGCGCTTCAGCAGCAGATGAAAGACATGGGCGTCACGCTGTACCACGAGGAAGAGGTCCTGGCGATCAAAAAGGACAGCGGCAACCGCATCGACGTCTGTCTCCAGCACGGCAAACCGATCCACGCCACGACGCTGATGTACGCCATCGGACGCGAAGGCGCCACCAAGGGGCTCAATCTGGAAGCCGTCGGACTCAAGCCGGATGCGCGGGGACGTTTGGCCGTCAACGACCATTTTCAAACGGCCGTGCCGCACATCTACGCCGCCGGAGACGTCATCGGCTTTCCGGCGCTGGCCTCGACCTCGATGCAACAGGGCCGCCACGCTTCCTGCCATGCATTCGGACATCCGGACCGCACCGATACGGACCTGCTTCCCTATGGCATCTACGCGATCCCGGAAATTTCCATGGTGGGAAAGAACGAAGAAGACCTCACCAAAGCGGAAATCCCCTACGGGATCGGCATCGCCCGATACAAAGAGATCGCCAGAGGCCAGCTGATCGGCGACGAAACCGGCATGCTCAAGCTGCTGTTCAACCGGCAGAATCACGAACTGCTCGGCGTCCATGCCATCGGCGAGGGCGCGACGGAGCTGATCCATATCGGCCAAGCCGTCATGGCCTATCACGGCAAAATCGATTACTTCATCGACACCGTCTTCAACTATCCAACACTCGCCGAATGTTATAAAGTTGCGGCCCTGGACGGCATCAACCGCCTGCCGCGCCCCTGGGCGCCGTCCCGCTAAGAGTTCGATCGAATCATAAAGGAGCCTTGCATGTTGTTTTCCGACCGCCTTCGACAACTGGCGACACCCATTTGGGATGCGCAACTCAGCCATCCGTTCGTCGTCGCCCTCGGCGATGGCACGCTGCCGGAGAAGAAGTTCAAATATTACATCCTGCAGGATGCCCGCTTCCTCGGCGATCTCGCCCGCGTCTTTGCGGCAGGCGCCATGCGTGCACCCGATTCGGACACCGCCCTTCGCTTCGCCAAACTCGCGGAAGAAACCATCACCGTCGAACGGAGCCTCCATGAAGGCTACGGCAGCCGTTGGAACATGTCCCCGAAAGAAATGACCTCCGTGCCGATGGCGCCGACCAACTATGCCTATACCCGCCACATGCTGGCCGTCGCCGCCTCCGGATCGGCGGCCGAAATTACCGTCGTGGCCCTCCCCTGCGCCTGGATCTATTGCGTCGTCGGGCAACATCTCCTCAAACACGGCCAACCGGCGAAGAAGCACCCTTATCGCGATTGGCTCATGCTCTATGCCTCGCCGGAATTCGCGGAAGTCCAGCAATGGATGAGGAGGAAAGTGGATCAGTGGGCAAAAACCGCGAGCAAGGACGAGAAGCGGAGGATGGAGGAGGCCTTCATCATCAGCTCGCGGTACGAGTGGATGTTTTGGGAAATGGCGTGGAACGAGGAGAAGTGGCCGGTGTGAGTCAACGGGTCCTGTCGCCAAGCAGCCCAGCCGTGCTCGCTCCACCCATCCCCCAGTGGGGCCCTTCCGTTGCGCGCGGCTGGGCGCCCGCTCGTTGCCACCCGTCGAACACCTTGAGGAAGAGCGAAGAGTAAGGAAAGAGAATCTGCAAGTGCTGCATCCCGAGCCTTCGTGCAAGTCGCCGGGCAGACGCGGCTCCCGTCGAGGTGGAAAACACCGGCCACTAGGAGAGAGATGGAAAGAGAGACCGGTCCTGACACTGAGCAATCCGGTCGTCGAACACTTCGAGGCACGCAGCCTATTTATTCGCACCTAGTTTCCCCTGACTAATGTGACTCAGAAACAAATCTATCTGAATCTTGGTGGACTGGGGCTGCTGATGGCGCTCTTGGGAGCCGTCTACTGGCTGCACACGGGGGCGAGGG
>CAZOUA010000033.1:0-19994 GCA_964582865.1 uncultured Nitrospira sp.
CAAACTGGCGATGACGAGAGCCCCGAGGATTGACCGGATCCTCATTGCAAACCTCCATAAAAATAATGATGGTGATGGTCTGACTCGGGACTCGCAGGTCTCTGGTCGCAGCAATAATAAGTCATAGTGATCGTTTGCACGAAAAATACGCAGTGGCCTCCTTTCATGACGCGTGACCGGGTGACATCTCTGTCCACCCCTCGATGGCAGTGAAGGGGATGACAACGATTCGTTTGCATCGTTTGCACTTCAATTCCAAGCCTCGCCCGCAGACCTTGGCCATGAGCTGTCCGCACTCGCAGCGGGTTTCTTTGCTCTGATGGTCTGCGGAAACGGGAGTTCTTGTTGTTACCATGGCGGCGACCGAGCGCTCTAAATGAAATTGAGAACGATTATTAATATCCTATTTGCGGCCGCCCCGTCAATAGGCCGGTGGGCAAATTTGTGGAGTAGTGCAACCGAGCCTTCAGTCGCCTATAATCTCCCTGTCTTTACGTCTATATAAGGGGTATCTGTGTATGCGGGACTATGGTCCTACTGTCGTTCGACGTGTTGTTGCAGGGGCTCTCGCCGCGCTGAATTTCAGTCTTCTAGGGTGCGCAGGTCTTCCCGCTCCGTCAGAACCTATAGTGGTCAAGCGCGCCCAAATGCACATGGGCACGTTGGTGTCGATTACTGCGGTGGGAGCGGACAGTCAGGCTGCGGGCCTCGCGATCGATGCCGGATTCCAGGAGATCAAACGGCTTGAGCAACTGCTGAGTACCTGGATTTCGGATAGCGAACTCTCTCAGGTCAATGCGATGGCAGGAGTGAAGCCTGTGCGAGTGAGTCCGGAGACGCTTGCCGTCGTGCGTCGGTCGTTGCAGGTCGCAGAGATGACGGATGGAGCCTTTAATATTGCCATCGGCCCCGTGACCGATGTCTGGAACATTTCCGCACAACCTCGGCTTCCGACTACCGTGGAGTTAGATGCGTTAAAGCCGCTCTTGGATCTGCATGCGGTCCATGCCGATGTGTGGGAGCGGACGATCTACTTGGAAAGAGCCGGCATGCGGATCGATGTGGGAGGGATCGGCAAGGGTTATGCGGCCGATCAGGCGGTGGTGGCGATGAAGAAGGCAGGCGCATTGGCCGGTGTCGTTGCGCTTTCAGGGGATATCAAAGCGTTTGGGCGATTGCCCGGCGGCCGGAAGTTTCCTGTCGGGATCCAACATCCCCGTCAAGCTGGTGAGATGCTCGTATTCGTCGATTTGCAAGATGAAGCGATCTCCACAGCTGGAGACTACGAACGGTTTTTCGAGCAGGACGGTGTCCGGTATCACCATATTCTGGATCCGGCTACGCTTCAGCCGGCGCGGGGTTGTCAAAGTGTCAGTGTAATCGCCAAGGAGGGAGTGTGGGCTGACGGCCTCGATACCGGCATTTTCGTCATGGGGCCGGAGCGGGGAATGGATCTCGTCGAACATTTGGATGATGTCGAGGCTGTTATCGTTGATCAAGGAGGCAGGGTCCATGTCTCCTCCGGGTTGCGAAACCGGGTGCGTTTCCCTTCGGGCCAGGCAGAAAAGGAGCCTTTGCAATGAGCATTGCCAAACGCGTACTTTGCATGTTCGGGTTATGGGCGGTGGTAAGCGCCTGCTCGGAAGTTGATTCACGGTACTTTAAGAATCGGGTCAATGAAGTAACGATTGAACAAGTAGCCGGCCGGTACGGAGCTCCTCATAAGGTCGTGCGATTGGATGGCAACAGGACGGTCTGGACGTACTTTGAGAGAGGGAGCGGCACGGCGAGTTATTCGGGGTTCGCGACGGGAGGAGTATGCCATGTCTATACGCTGACGTTTGATCAACAGGATGTGTTGCGAGACTGGAAGGAGCACGAATGTCGCGACTGAGCGGCTTCGGCAATGCGGTGCACTACTGTTCGAGTCGATAACTCATGGGAATCTTGACGGTCATCTTTGCTTTCCCGAGCGGGCGCGGCAATTGAAATGGGGCGGCCCGTTTCATGAGCTCGATTGCCGCTTGGTCGAGACTCCGATAGCCGGAACTTTGGTAGACCTCCACGTCGTCAACACTTCCGTCGGCACGAATGACTGCTTTCAAGACCACTTTCCCCTCTGCCCGGTCCAGCCTGGCTTCGGCAGGGTATCGTTTCAGTTCTTCCACACGACGCAAAATGGTATCGGACAACCAGCCATAGTCTAGGCGAGCCGGCGCGGCAGATGGACTTGGTGCAAGTGCGGCGACTTGCGGCGCCGATGTCGATACGGCCTCGCTTGTCGGATTCCGCGTAACGGAGGGGTTAGATGTTTCGGCCACAGCCGGTTCCGATACCGCGGAGGGAGTTGGAGCCGGCGCGAATGTTTCATGGGTCGCAGGGCTAGCCTCAACATGCCGGATTGCTTCCTGGCGGGCTGTAGTGGGGGCCGTTTCAGTCGATGTCGGTTCCGGCGCTGGATCAACCGGTCGAGTCGCGGTACGTTCCTGGGGGACGGGGTTCATTTTTTCAATTGTTGCTGATGGCGCCGGGACGTCTGGGACGAGAGGGGACTGGATTGTCGGGGTGGGATGTGCCGTGACTGTCTGAAGGGGAGGGGCAGGTTTCATCACTGCGGGCTGCTGTTCCGGCTGAGACGGTGGCACGGAGGAAGAGACGATGGGCGTTGGAGGCTGAACAGGTTCGACCTTGACTGGTTCAGGCCGGCTTGGACTGACCGGCTGCACCGATTGTGTGTGTGGCTGGGCCGTTGGAGTTGGTTGTTTGGTAGCCGACGGCGCATGATCGGGAGACGAAGCCGGAGATGGCGCCAGCATCGATTGCTGTTCCGGTGTCACCATCGCCACATTCCATTTGAAAGGGGGCGGTTCAGGGGCCAGCCGGATCTGTTGCGCAAAGATAAAGGCGCCAACAGCGAGCGTTCCATGAAGGATGAGCGAGGTTATCCAGCCCGCCGTGTGTGCGCCGGTGGATGCGGGCGCAGTTCTGTTCATAACGGTCACAGCCTGACGACCTCCAGGCTGACTTGTTGAAATCCGAGTCCACGCACGTCATCGACCAGCGAAACGAATCGCTCCAGCAGCGTCGTTTTATCCGCTCGGACCACGACCGCAGATTCGCGGGGCTGTGCGGCGAGCGCGTCTTTCAGACCGTCTTCGGTCAGAGGCTTGTCGTTCAAGAACAGGTGGCCTTCGGCGTTCAACGTGATCACGATCGGCACGTCTTTGTGGTCGCTGACTTCTTTGGCTTTAGCCAGGTTGACGGGGATCTGGCCGCTGCTGATGAACGTGGCCGTGGTCAGCACGATGACCAGCAGGACGAGCATGACATCGACGAGCGGGATGACGTTGATTTGATCAAGCTCGCGATCCATGCATCACCTTATATTGAGCGACAATCTCCGCGACCTTCCGCCTCAGCACGTTGTTCATGACGACGCAGGGAATGGCGACCAGCAGTCCGACGGCTGTCGCCTTCAGGGCCAGACTCAATCCGATCATGATGGTATTCACGGCCATCGTGCCCGACGTTCCCATCGTGTGAAATGTCAGCATGATGCCCAAGACCGTGCCCAGGAGGCCGATGTATGGGGCATTGGCCGCAACGGTACCGATAACGACCAGACGTTTCGTGAGGGCGATCTCCAGACTTTGGAGAGAGGAGAACTGTGCCAGGTCGATCCGGCGATAGAAGAGCCAGCGTTCTACGGCGACGGCGACAGACCACACGCTCAGGGCCAGCAATAGGCCGATAATCCCGTAGTCGACTGCGTTGTTCAACGCGTCCATCAGCGACTCCTTCAACTCCAAAGGTGACGTCGGGGCCGGGAGGGGTTCGGCAGCTTGTATGGACCCCCATGCTGCCAGAAGGGTAAAACCCCTGTCAATGTACGGGTTATACGGTGGCGGGCTGTTGAAAAAAGACCGCCAGCGGCGTTCTTACATCGCTCAGAGGTTCAATACAAGGCGCAAAGTACACTTCGCCTCTTCGCTCGCTGCGGCCTTGCTGAACGCCTTTTTGAACGGCCTGCTGGTGATCACGATGCAGGTTGATTGAAGAGCACGGTATGAGAAGCAAGGACGCGGAGTTCCACCGGTGTGCCTTCCTGATAGACGCTTGTCGAGCCTTGGCTGCTGTGGACGATTTGTCCTGAAGGCAGGCTCACGGCATACAGATTTTCCGAGCCTCTGAACTGGCGCGCGATCACGTGCGACGAGGCGCCTTTGGTCGGTACCAGGTGGATGTCGTCAGGCCTGATCATGACGACGACGGCGGTTCCGTCCTCACATTCAAGGGTATTGGAAAACTCGCCGAGTTCCGTATGCACCATTCCGTTCGACACGGTACCCGGGATAAAGTCGGCCTGTCCTACGAAATCAGCGACGAACGGACTTGCCGGCATATGATAGATCGTCTCAGGCGTGTCGAATTGTTCGAGCCGGCCTTGATTGAGCACGGCGATACGATCCGCCAGGGCAAATGCCTCGTCGTGATCGTGCGTCACGAGCACGGTCGTTGTTTTTGTACGATGCAGGAGGTCATGGAGATCCTGGCGCATGCGGCTGGCCATGTCGGGATCCAGGTTGCTGAAGGGCTCGTCGAGCAGCAGAACGACTGGATTCTGAACGAGCGCACGGGCCAGGGCCACGCGCTGCTGCTGCCCGCCGGACAGCTCGTGCGGATAGCGCCGTTCGAATCCCTCGAGCCCGATGAGCCGGAGCATGTCCTGCACGCGGGTTTTTCGTTCGCTCCGGCTCAGGTGGCGGAGTCCGAAGGCGATGTTGTCCTGTACGCGCAAGTGCGGAAACAGGGCATATTCCTGAAAGACCATGCCGACATGCCGTTCTTCGGTGGGTGTCATCTGACCGGGCGATGAGACGAGCCGGCCCGACAGGAAGATCTGCCCGGAGCGCACCGGCTCAAATCCGGCAATGGCTCTGAGGATTGTGGTTTTCCCGCAGCCGGACGGCCCCAACAAGCACAGAATTTCTCCTTCCCGTGCCGCGATCGAAATATTGCGCACGGCTGGGCGATCGATCTCATAGGCACACGAGACGGTGCGAAGTTCTAAGACGGAAGATGCCGGGGTATACAAGTCGGCCTGCAACGTTGATTCGTTGAAGGAGCTGTGAACTGTCGTGTGGTCTGGTTTCATGCCGTACCTTCCGCCGTTATGCCGCACGCCAATCTTTTGAGACCAGCAGCACCAATGTGGGCAGACTGAGGAGGACAATCAGCAGGGCGGAAGGCGCCGCCAGCTGATAATACTCTTCACTCGCTTCCATCCAGACGCGGATGGCCAAGGTGTCGAAACCGACCGGGCGAAGCAATAGCGTCGCAGGCAACTCCTTCATCGTTTGGAGAAACATCAGCACCCATGCGACGACGAATCCGTTACGGACGAGCGGCAATGTGACGCGCTGCCAGGTTTGGCGGACGCCGAGACCGAGCGTGCGGGCGACTTCCTCCAAATTCGGCGTAATTTGCTGAAGCGCCGGTTCGAGAGACTGCAATCCGGCCGGAAGAAAATGAATCACGTAGGCGAGTATGAGGACCACAACTGAACCATAAATAAAGGGGGTGAGATTCAGGCAGAGAACCAGCACTGCCAGGGCTGCCACCGGTCCGGGAAGCACGTACCCTGCGTAAGCGGCTTGCAGGCAGCCGAGGTTCAACCAGGTCGGGCGACGGCTGGCCAGATAGGCCAGCGGCAAGCCAATCAATACGCCGCCTGTTGCCGCGCAGGCGGCCAGGAATCCGCTGTTCCACAAGAATCCATAGAATCGGCTGTCAATTGTTGCCTGGGCTTCCGGGGAAAGGCTCCAAGTGACCAGGAGGTAGGCCGGCAGGGCAAACGCGGCTCCGACGATCAGGCTCAGATAGCCGGTGACAAGCGACGTTCCAAGCCATCCATACCGATGGCGCTGAGGCGTTCGATACCGTCCTGTCGTTTGATAGAAGCGGCTGCGGTGGCGGAACCATCGTTCCGTGACCAAGAAGACAAGCGCCAGCCCGACGAGCAAGAGACTCAGGATACTGGCTGCGGTATTGTCGGAGCGTCCGGTCATCTGTTGAAACACGGCGTACGTCAACGTTTGGTAGCGCAGCAACGAGACGGCTCCAAAGTCCGACACGACATAAAGGATGACAAGGGCCAAACCCGCCGTGATCGAAGGGCGCATGAGCGGAAGAGTCACACGCCATAGCGTGCGCAGGGGAGAGACGCCGCTGGCACGGGCTACTTCTTCGAAGGACACGTTCATGCTCAAAAGCGCGCTGCGGCTTAAGAGATAGACAAAAGGGAACGTGTCGAGCGTCATCACCAGGGTTGCACCCAGGTAACTGTGGGGGGAAAAGATTCGTGCTTGAGGCCCCGCTAGGATTTGCCACAGATGCTCGACCGGCCCGCCGAAACCCAACAGATAGGAGTACACATAGGCCAATACATAGGTCGGCATGGCCAGCGGAAGCACCAGGGCTCCTTCCCACAGGCGGCGCCCGGGAAACTCGATGCGCGTCACAAGCCAAGCAGTCGACACGCCGAGGATCAACGTCAGGCAGGCGACGGTCGCGGCAAGCCAAATGGTGTTCGAGAGTAATTCGGGAATACGGGTTGCCCAAAGTCGGCTCCAGACCGCCGAATCGGCTGACAGCGCTTGAGAGGTCACGTAGGCGAGCGGGAGCAAAATGATGCCCGCGCTGGCTATGGCAACAAGTTGAAGCGGAGAGGCGAGGTGCTGGCGAATCGTGGTCACGCGGGTTCCTCGAATTACCGGAGGCCCACTTGCTCAATGAGAGTGAGGGTGGGTTCACGCAGTTCTGCGAGCTTGGTCAGAGGGACCTGTGCCGCACGAAAACTCTTTCGTTCGACCAAAGCCGGATCAGCCTTCACCTCCGGATGGAGCGGGTACTCTTTGTCGAGATCGGCAAAGAGTTTTTGCCCTGCCTGTGCCACAAGAAACTCAATGAGGAGCTTGGCATTGTCGAGGTGCTTCGTCGACTTCACCACGCCGATCCCCGCCACGTTCATGATCGCTCCCATACCACCGTCCTGTTGGTCCGGCATGAAGACTGCGATGGGAGCGGTCGGTTGGGCTGCGAGATGGCGGTACACATAGTAGTGATTGACGATGCCGAGCGCCACTTGGCCTTTGGCCACGGCCTCCACGATCTGCGAACTCTTTTGGTAGACCTGGCTGCCGGCGTTGTCCTTGAGGCCTTGGAGGAACTGCGTCGTCTTGCTATCGCCGTGCGTCGTCCGAATGACGGACACACCGGCTTGCAAGTATTCGCTGCCAGAATTGGGAATGGCGATTTTGTCCTTCCATTTGGGATCGGCGAGATCGAGGAGTGACTTGAGCTGGTCCGGTTTCACCAGCGATGTGTTGTACACGATAATCCAGAACCGCCCCGACAGCCCAATCCAGGCATTGTCCGGTGCACGAAACTGAGGGGGGATGGCCCGGTCGATTTCGCGCATGCTGAGTGGACGGAGAATGCCCGCGGCTCTCGCCAGTTCCAGGCTGCCGGCATCGTTGGTGATCAGCAGGTCCGCCGCAGTGCGGTCGCCTTCAGCCTTCAGCCGATTCACGAGTTCCGTCGTGCCGGAGGACAGCAGCTCCACCTGAATGCCGGTCTTGATCGTGAATTGGTCCAGCACGGGCTTGATCAAGCGTTCGGCACGGCCCGAGTATACCGTGAGCGTATCGGCGGCTGATGAAAGCGGGGGCTGCGTGGACAAAAGCGCGAGCAGTCCGGCGGCGACCAGGAGGGGGAATCGCAGCCGTCGCATTGCAGGAGAGTTGAATGGCATGGCGGACGGATCCTCCTAATTGAAATTGATAAGCCGTCTCAAAATTATACTCAAAAAACGGTTGATCGTCAATGGCGGCAGCGGGAGCAGAGACCGTAGAGTTCGAGCCGGTGGGTTTGAATGGTAAAGCCGTTACGCGTCGCCACTTCCTCTTGGAGCTTCTCAATCTCGCAGTTTTCGAACTCGACGATCTTGCCGCATCCCGTACAGATAAGGTGGTCGTGGTGGCCCTTGTGCGAAACGTTGTCATACTGAGTCTGCGAGCCAAAGTGGCGGGCCTGGGCGATGCCGGCATCGCAGAAGAGGTTGAGCGTCCGGTAGATCGTGGCCAGTCCGAGATGAGGATCGGCTTTAGCCAGTTGATGATACATCGCTTCGGCAGTGATGTGTTCCTGTCGAAGAAAGGCGCTCAGGATCAGCTCCCGTTGGCGGGTGAATTTGAGCTGGTGCTTCGCCAGATGGTCTTTGAGAGCCTCCATCTCTTTTGCATATTTACCCGCTGCCATCCTGATAACCTCCAAACAGCAAGCCATTAAAGACGAAACCGTTCAGCCGGTCAAGAGGGAGCGATTGACGGGGTTTCCTCCGGCTGTCTATAGTGCGAACTTTAAACAGGACGATAGACCGGAGTCTTCACGCGATGCGCAAGCCCCATCAAATTACCGTCGACCGCGCCCTCTTGCTCTATGTGCTTCTTCACGCGGAGCCCTACGGGCTGCTCAGCGATGTGAAGCTGCAACAGCTGTGCTTTCTGTGCGAGTTGCAGATGTTCGGGAAGGGCTTCAAAGGCTTTCACTTCGAATTCTTCCGCTTTGCCTACGGGGCGTTCAGCAAGGACCTCGACAACGATCTGACCTCGCTTCGGCGAAAGGAGCGGGTCGAGAACTTCACGTTGTCCGACCAGGCCAAAGAAGAGGTGATTTCATTGATCGAAAAGGGGGTGGCCGGTGTCGAGGCGAATGAAAAGGTGATCGAGATTCTGAAGGCAGTCGTCGCGACCTACGGCCCCCACGATAGCGGGGCCATTACCAATGCGGTGGAATCGGTTGAGCTCAGCACGCCGCAGGATCCGGAATTCAAGATTCCCATCCGCGACATCGTGTTTCATACGACACTCCTCGTGCCGCATCGAATCGACGTGCAAGCAGAGTTCACCTTCGCACCGGCGGTGTTGGCGAAGCTGAATCAAGCGATGGGATATGAGGCAGGCACGAGACTGGGCGCTTGAGGCAAAGGCGATCGACGATCAAGATGGCGATCTCTGGCCATCACCCCGGGCGTCTCGCCTAGAGTTGATACAGCTCGCCGTACTTCCGTTCCGCATAGTGCAGAAACGGTTCCGGGCTCAGACTCACACCGGTGACGCGTTGGGCAAGATGGTCCGGTGTGAACATGCGGCCCCACCGATGGATTTTCTGTCCCAGCCACCGTTGTAGCACCATGAGTTGTCCCGCGGCGATTTCCTCTTCGATGTGGGGGATTTCAAGCTTCGCCTGGTCGTAGAACTGCACGGCGTACAAATTGCCCAGCGTGTAGGTGGGAAAATAGCCGAATGCGCCCATGGACCAGTGCACATCCTGCAGCACGCCTTCGCCATCGTGCGAAGGGGCGATGCCCAAATAGTCCTTCATTTTCTGATTCCAGAGTCCCGGGAGTTCTTCCAGCTGTATTTTCCCTTCGATCAAATCCTGCTCGATCTCGAACCGCAGCATGATGTGCAGGTTGTAGGTCAGTTCATCGGCTTCGACTCGAATCAAGGAAGGCTTTACCCGGTTGATGACGGCGTAGAATTGTTCCGGATCGATGCCGCGCAACTGGTGATGGAAGTTCGCCTGCAAGATCGGATAGAAAAATCGCCAGAAGGCGCGCGACCGGCCCACGCAGTTCTCCCACATCCGCGACTGGCTTTCGTGAATGCCGAGCGATACCGACTCGCCCAGCGGCGTGCCGTAGTGCCGCGGATCGAGCCCCTGATCATAGAGCCCATGCCCGCCTTCATGGATGCAGCTGAAGAGGCAAGAGGGAAGGTCATGCTCATGCACACGCGTCGTCACACGAACATCCGTGGGATGGAACGACGTCGTGAACGGATGCGCCGAGAGATCCAGCCGGCCCCGCTCGAAATCGTATCCCATCGCGATCAACACGAGCCGGCCGAACTCCAGCTGCCTCGCCTGGTCGTAGGAATGATAGAGAAACGCGTCGTCGATCTGCACTCGGCTGTTTTGAATCTTCCTGAGCAATGGAACGAGACGCGCCTTGAGTTGTGCGAAAAGCGGGCGTAGGGCTGCGATGGTCGAGCCGGGTTCGTACAGATCGAGCAAGGCATTGTAAGGAGAGTCCTGATATCCCAGATAGTCGGCTTCCCGGCGTTTGAGCGCCAGGACCGTGCGCAGATTAGGGAGAAATCTCTTGAAGTCCTGCTCGTCCTTGGCCTCAATCCAGACCTGTTGCGCCAGGGAGCATTCGCGGCTCATGGTCATGACAAAGTCTGAAGGGAGTTTCTTGGCGCGGCTATAGTCTCGCCAGATTTCCCGGAGCAGCGCGCGAGACGATTCGTCCCACAGCTCCCCATCGTGCTCAAGCGGCTGGCCGGTGCCGAGATCGAGCCAGCCCCCCAGCAGGCGTTCGGTGTCGGGGGAGATCAGTTTTTGATGGGCAATGCCCTGAAGCGTGGCAATCTGCTCCGCACGGGCCGACCCCCCGCCGGCCGGCATATAGGTTTCCTGGTCCCAGGATAGAACCGAGGCCGCGCTGTTGATACGTTGGATCTCCAGCAGCCTGGTCGCGAGCGGTTCCAAAGTCTTCAACGTCTTCATCGTCGCAGAACTCCTCGGCGCGGAGGCATGCTATGATCGTGCCTCCGTGTCTTTATGCAGTGTACGCACCTCATGCCCGATTATCAAACGCAGGAGGACGATCATCATGAAGGCGTTAGTTTCCGCTGAGATCGAGGCCTATGCCGAGGCCCATTCCATGCCGGAATCCGAGGTCTGCCGTGCCTTACGGGAAGAGACCTGTCGGGTGATGGAATTCCCTCAGATGTTGGTTGGACCCCTCGAAGGTGCGTTTTTGAAGATGACGGCTCAGCTCGTTCAGGCGAAGCGAGTGTTGGAGGTTGGCATGTTTACCGGGTACAGCGCGCTCTGCTTGGCTGAGGCCATTCCGGAAGGCGGCGCAGTGACGACTTGCGAGATCGACGAAGCATCGGCAACGGTGGCCCGCCGATTTTTCGCGCAGTCGCCGCATGGGAGAAAAATTTCAATTCGCATGGGGCCGGCGCTCGACACCATGAGGGAACTGGCCGGCCCGTTTGACCTGATTTTCATCGATGCCGACAAGGTCAACTACGTGAACTACTATCATCGTGCGAAGGATCTGCTCTCGCCGCAGGGAGTCATCCTGATCGACAATGTATTGTGGGACGGGGATGTGCTCAAACTGCCGGCGTCGGACGACAAGACCGCGGCGATTCAAGAATTGAATCGAGTGGTCGCAGCCGATCCGCATGTCACAGCGGTGCTCCTCACGATTCGAGACGGAGTGCTGGTCATCAGGATGAGAGGATCGCGTTGATGTATCCGAAGGCCTTCCCGGCCGGCGGTTCTATGCGAGGTTCATCGATATCGGAGATGGGAGGACCTTCACCATGTATGTTCGCTGGCGGTTCATCCTTAACCGAACCCGGCCGGTCCGACTCAAGTGGTCAACGGCCATGAAGACTTGATTCCAGGTGAGATCCGGACAGAGCGTCACGATCTCTTCCATCGGACAATCCGTCTGTCGCGTTTTCAGCGCGTCGCGAACACGATCGGCCATGGTTGCGATGGTCATGCGGCGCCTCCCCCGGAGCCACTGAAACCCAGCAAGCCCATGCTAGAGCATTGCTCGTCAGAGAGAACTCGTAAAGATACCAGGCGAGAGCGCGGAGATTACGGGAGATCCCCCCCCAGATGCAGAAACCTTTTGGCATCTCGCGATGGCAGGTAGACCGTCTCAACGTCACCCGTATCAGGCAGAAACGCAATGGCGACCGGATATGGGCCGTCTCATGGCGACGAGAGTTTCAGCCCAATGATGCCTCCCACGATGAGCAAGAGACTGCCGAGGCGAACCGGATCATGCGACTCGTCGAATAACCATATGCCCAGCAGGGCGGTGCCGACCGCTCCGATCCCTGTCCACACCGCGTAGCCGGTTCCGACGGCGATCGTCCTGAGGGACAGCCCTAAGCACCACAGGCTCAGAACCATCGCGAGGACGGTCCAGATACTCGGCCAAAGTCGCGAGAATCCCTCCGTATATTTGAGGCCAACGGCCCATCCGACTTCAAAGAGCCCGGCCATTGCCAGATACAGCCATGCCATGGATTGATGATTCCTCTTTCTGACGAACGGGGCGGCCAGGGCCTGGCCCCGGCATCTTATTTCTCGAAGATCAGCATCACGTACGCCAGGAACAGAAGCAGGTGAACCGCTCCCAGCAAAACATTGGTTCTGGCGCTGGCAAAGGTTAAAGTGCTCAACCCCAAGGTCAACAGCAAGATCGTCATGTCTGCCGCATCGAGCCCCAAAATGACCACCTGGCTCGTCGCAAAGCCGATCAGCAACACAGCCGGGATGGTTAAGCTGATGGTGGCCAACACCGATCCCAGCAAGATGTTGACGGAACGCTGAAGCTGATTGGCCAACGCCGCGCGCGCGGCACCTAGCGACTCGGGCGACAGAACAAGGATGGCGACGAGCAATCCGCCGAGGGCCGGCGGCGCCTGGAGTTCATGCATGCCATAGTTGATGGGAACGGCCAGTTGCTTCGACAGGACGACCAGCGGGAGCAGGTAGGCCAGCAACAGCCCGATGGGATAACCAACAGACAGGACGCCCCGCCCGCGTTGCCCAGGAAGCCTGTGCGCTCCTAACAACCCCTGTTCTGTTTCAGGCAAGACGAAATAGTTGCGATGGCTCCAAATCTGGATGGCCAGAAATACTCCGTACAATCCGATCGACATGATAATGAGAAAGGCCGTTTGAAGCGGAGACAGGGTCGGGCCGGGAGACGACACCGTAAAGTTCGGGAGCACCAGTCCGAAGACGGCTAAGGGGACGATCACGGCAAGAAAGGCGTTTGCCCCTTGAAGGTTATAGGTCTGCTCGTGGTACCGGAGTCCCCCGAGCAGCAGCGACAATCCCACCATTCCGTTCAGCACGATCATTACGACGGCAAACATGGCGTCCCGGGCCAATGTCGAACTTCCCTTCCCGCCGTGCATCACTGCGGCGATCATCATCACTTCGATCCCGGTCACCGACAGTGTCAGGACCAGTGTGCCGACAGGCTCGCCGAGTTGTTCCGCGATTACCTCTGCATGCCGCACCACCGCAAAGGCGGACAACAAAATCACCGTGAACAGCCACGTCAACATGCAGGCAAACCAAGCCGGATGCGAAAGATCGCCGAGCCATTGAGAGCCAAACGAGAGAAACAGGGCGGCGGTGATCGCACTCACGGCGAGGGGCCATTCGCGGCTTGCGCGTTGGTCCGACGGTGTTCCCAGATCAGTGGCTATATCCATGTCCACTGTTACGATTCGTGGAAAGAGCGGGGCGTAGGCGTGAGTTTGTGAGTATGAGGGGGTCTCTGCCCATCCATCTGTTTAGCCTGCCGATCAGCCGCATGGCTTGGACCATGGTCCATCGGCTCTCGATCCGGTTCGGGGTGCGCGTCACTGCGCCCCTCGGCCCACCGGTAAAGAACGGGAAGAACCACTAATGTCAGCAGGGTGGAACTGACTAAGCCGCCGATCACGACGATGGCAAGGGGGCGCTGCACTTCAGAGCCGATGCCACGGGCAAACGCCAGCGGGACCAGTCCGAGTAAGGCGACGAGCGCCGTCATCAGAACCGGGCGCAAGCGGAGCAAGCTGCCCGTAAAGACCGCTTCATCCAGGCTGTGGCCGTCCTGGCGTAATTTGTTCATGCATGAGACGAGCACGATGCCGTTCAGCACGGCCACTCCGAACAGGTTGATGAAGCCGACCGAGGCCGGCACGCTGAGATATTCTCCTGTCAGCCAGAGCGCAACCACTCCTCCGATCATGGCGAAGGGAAGATTCAGGATAATGAGGACCGCCTGGCGAAGTGAATCGAAGGTGGAGTAGAGCAACAGGAAAATCAGCCCGATGGTGATGGGGACGATGATCCGCAGTTTGGCCATCGCCCGCTCCATATTCTCAAAGGATCCTCCCCAGGCGACGGTGTACCCGCCTGGGAGAGAGACCTGGGTCGCGATCTTTTGCTGGGCTTCGGCGACTAAACTTCCGATGTCTCGTCCCAGCGTGTTGAAGCCGATCGACACGTAGCGTTGGAGCCGTTCCCGGCTGATCCGGCCGGGACCCTCCTCCAGCCGCACCGTTCCGAGATCGGCCAGAGGAATCAGCGCGCCGGTCCCGTCGGCGATCAGGATGTTGCTGATAGTTTCGGCGCTGTCCCGGTATTGCTCCGGGAATCGCACAAACAGGTCGAACCGCTGCTGACCCTCATACACACGGGTCGCAGCTTGACCGCCGATCGCGGTGGTGATGATTTCCCGCACATCGGCGACATTGATCCCGTGCCGGGCGATTTTGCTCCGATCGATGTCAATCGTCAGATAGGGCTGCCCGTAGAGCTGCTCGACCTTGATGTCCCGCACGCCCCGGACCGTCCCTAGGACGCCGGCGATCTCATCCGCTTTGCTCCGCAAGATCTCCAGGTCGTCGCCGAACAGCTTGACGGTGGCTTCAGTCCGCACCCCGGAAATCAATTCGTCGACCCGTTGCTGAATGGGCTGGCTGATAAGGAACGTCGCGCCCGGTATCCGCGTCAACCGCTCACGAAATTTCTGCATCAGCTCCGGCATCGTCCTGGCGGTTGTCCACTGATCGAGCGGACGAAGCCGGACGACAGGATCGCTCTCGTTCGGTTCCTGCGGATCGTTTCCCAGTTCCGTGCGCCCGATTTTGGAGACCACCATTTCCACTTCAGGGAATTCCATGATGGCCTGCTGCATGTGTTTTTCAATTTCGATGGAGGCCGGAAGAGACACGCTCGGCAGCCGAATGGTTTGTGGGGCGACGGATCCTTCGTTCAGGATCGGGATAAATTCGCTTCCGAGGAAGGGAAAGAGCGCCAGGCTGCCGAGGAGCGAGCCGATCGCCACCGCCAGCACGACGGTTCGGTTTCCAAGCGCCCATCGAAGCGACGGGGCATAGAGGCGCTTGGCCCACCGGACGATCCAGGGATCCTCCTCGCTTCCCCGCTTCAGCATGAGAGAGCAAAGGACCGGCGACAGCGTGAGGGACAGAACGAGGGAGACCAGCAGAGCGATCATGATGGTGTAGGCGAGCGGTTTGAACATCTTGCCTTCCATCCCGTGAAGGGAGAGGACGGGCAGAAACACCAGGATGATGATGAGAATGCCGAACACCACCGGCTGCCCGACTTCCTTGACGGCCGTCATAATCAATTCCTGCCGCGGCACCGCGACGGCTGAATGGACCGAAAGATGCCGGTAGACGTTCTCGACCACGACCACCGAGCCGTCCACGATCATGCCGATGGCGATGGCAAGCCCGCCCAGCGACATAAGATTGGCCGTCAAGCCGACCTGCCCCATCACGATGAAGGTCGCCAGAGGGGCCAGCACCAGCGTGCTGACAACGATCAGCGCACTGCGGATGTTGCCCAGGAAGAGGAAAAGCACCACCACGACCAGCACCACTCCTTCACCGAGCGACTTATACACCGTGTTCAGCGCGGCGTTGATCAGCTCGATCCGGTCATAGAAGGGGACAATGTGCAGCCCGTCCGGCAGCAGATGCTGGCGATGAATGTCGTCGATGCGAGCCTTGATGCCCTCGACGACATCGCGCGCATTGCCGCCTCGCAGCATCAACACGATGCCGCTCACCACCTCCCGCTCTCCGTTCAACACGGTGGCACCGTGCCGGACCGCATGGTCGATCAGCACCTGCGCCACATCGCTGACGAAGACCGGAGTGCCTCCGACTTCCTTGACGACAATGCGCTCGATGTCCTCCAGTGTCCGGATGAGCCCGACACCGCGCACGATATACTTCTCGGCATGTTTTTCCAGGATATTGCCGCCGGCGTTGGCGTTGTTGTTGGCGATGGCATCAAAGACCTCGTGAAGGGTGAGGTTGTACTTCCGCAACATGGCCGGCTCGACCAGCACCTGATACTGCTTGACGTATCCTCCCATCGAATTGACGTCGATCACCTCCGGTGTGCTCTTGAGCAGCGGTCGAATAATCCAATCCTGAATCGTGCGGTGATCGATCAAGCTCTGGTGGTGTGATGCCGCGTCCAGGACGGGGCCTTGCGGCCCGGCCAGGTAGTACTGGAACACCTCGCCCAGTCCGGTGCTGTTGGGCACCAGCATGGGCTCGGCGCCGGGGGGAAGCAGTTCCTTCACCTCAATCAGGCGTTCGAGCACCAACTGGCGCGCAAGATTGATGTCCATCGCATCGTCGAACACGATCGTGACGAGCGAGAGGCCGACCTTGGTCAGCGAGCGCATTTCCGTCAGGGACGGAACGCCCGTCAGCTGCAACTCGATGGGGTACGTCACCAGCCGTTCGACTTCCGCGGGGGATAACCCGGGCGCCTTGGTGACGACCTGTACCAGCACGCTGGTCACGTCGGGGAACGCATCGATCGGAATGGTTCTGAACGCGTAGAGGCCTCCGGCGCCGATCATGACCGCGAAGATCACAATGAGCATGCGCTGGCGGAGGGATATGTCGAGGAGACGGGAAACCATCAGACTTGTTTCTTCAAGAGTTCGGATTTCAAGATGAAGGCGCCGTGCGTGACGACCGGGTCTCCTTCATTGAGGCCGCCGAGGATTGTGGTGAGGGTGCCGTTGGATTCGCCGATCTGAACCTCGCGGGCTTCGTACTCGTTCGCGTTCCGTTGCACGAAGACAAAGATCCGGTCTTGGTCCCGTTGCAGCGCGGCCTCCGGCACGGCCAGCCGGTCCGGTTGCGACTCGGAAAAGAGTCGAATCGTCGCGAACATCTCCGGCTTCAGTCGCCCCTCAGGATTCGGCAGTTCCAGGCGGAGCTGCATCGTGCGCGTAGCGGGATCCAACACGTCGCCCACATAGGTGATCGTGCCCTTGAAGATTTCTCGCGGATAGGCATTGATCCGCACCTCCGCCTGCGTGCCGCCGGACGCATGGACGGAGTGCACGAATGGGATATCTTTTTCCGGGATGTTGGCCCGAACCCAGACTTCCGACAGGTCGGCTACCACGAAGAGTTTTTCGGTCGTCTCGATGACTTCTCCACGGGTCAGGTTGCGTCCGATGATGCGTCCGGCGAAGGGCGCCACGATCGGCACGTGGGATCGAATGTCCCGGCTCTTGTCGAGGCGACGAAATTCATCGTCGGTCATGCCGAGCAGCTTCAGGTGGTCGCGCGCCTCATGAGCCTCCGCCTGCATGCTCAGTAACTCTGCTTGTCGACGCTGGGCTTCCGCCTCGCCGATCACCTGCTCCTGCAGCAGGAACTTTGCCCGCGCATAGGCCTGCTCGGCGACATGAAGCTTGGCCCGCGACTTCAGATAGGCGGATTGAGCCAGGCCCAGCTCGCTGCTATACAAGATGGCTAAGAGAGCATTCGCTTCGACCTGTTGGCCCAAGTCCGCGTAAACATCCACCACACGGCCGCGGACCAAGGTGGTGATGTCCGCCATGGCCCGCTCGTTCGGTTGCACGATGGCGGGAAACTCTCGGTAGGTATGAAACTCGCCACGAGCCACCGGTTGGACGACGAGCCCGACGCGTGACGATTCCTCGGCTGATAGGGCAACAACCCCGGGGGCGGAGGCGGCAGCCGGCGATTTGGCCAGGACCGCATCGCTCGGAGCGCTGTCGCAGCCTGATCCGGTCACCATCAGGGCGGCAAGGAGCCCGAAGACCCCAAACGAGACCAGACAGAACGGCTGTCCCAGCATTCGCTTTTCTCTCCCATACAGCATGTTTCGGCACAGCATGGGGGAGTTCATAGCGCTCCACCAACCGCTCGTTCGAGGCGAGTCAACGATACCGACAATTCATACCGCGCCTGTGCATAATCCATTTGAATCTGGCGTTGCACGCGTTGGGCATCGAAAACCTCCAGGAGGCTCGATGCGCCCTGCTGAAAACTGAACTGGGCGAGCCTCAGAGCTTCCTGGGCTTGTTTCAAGAGGCCTTTGTCGAACACATCGATCAATTCGGCCGTGGTTCTGGCGTCCTGATAGTGCTGATGGATCGCTCTGGCCAGTTCGTTGCGCGCCCGCAGTAGTTCCGCCTCTTCGCGGCGCTTGGTGCCCAAGGACGAGGCGATCTCTCCCTGTCGGCGGTACCAGAGCGGCATCGGGACGGAGAGTCCTCCCTGAACCGCCTCCCGACCGATCTCCCGCCAATAACTGCCGTTCACCGTCACGCTCGGTACCCGTGACTGCCGCTCAAATTCGATCTTCCAGTCCGACTGTTCCACCGATTTCAAAAGGCGTTGAATGGTCGGATGCTGAATCGCCATGCGGGCCATCAACGCTTCAACGTGCAATTCCTTCGACAGTCCTGAAAAATCACCCAGAACGATGTAGGAGGACCCGAGTGCGCCGCCGGTCAGGGTATCCACCACGACACGATTGACCCGGACGACGTTGTCCGCACGCGCGAGCAGCTGCTTGGCCTTCAGGACTTCGACTTCGGCCTTGATCGACTCAAATTGAGGCGCTTCACCGGATTTCACCCGTGCTTTGACGATCCGCGCCACGCTGTCGACGATCTCCAGATTCTGCCGGGCGAGGGCGGCATCCTGCTGGGCCAGCAGCAGGTCGTAAAACGCCACCTTGACCTGTGTCGTCAGGTTCAGGCGGGCCTCCGACAAGCCGGCCGCCGCCGTGGCCAGTCCACCGTCTGCCACCTGCTGTCGCGCTGTTCGCAGAGACGGCCATTCCAACGGCTGTCCGACGGTCACGTTGTACTCGGTGAGCGACTGTCGATTGAGCGAGCTTTGGATATCGGCGCGACCGGCGTCTCGAATCTCGCCGTAACCGATGTTGCCGGCGACGGTCGGATTCGGATAGGCGCCGGCCGCGGTCTGCTGCCCGCGCTGCTGTTCAATGTGCCCTTCTGCGGAAGACATGAGCGGATTTCTGGCCAGGGCCAGCTCGACAATCGCATCGAGCCTGTACGCTTGTGGGCCGGACTCCGCAGACGCCCTGGGCACGCCGGACAGGCTGTTCAGTTGCAGCACAGCCGTCAGGCATACAAGAGAGAAACGAAGTCGGAATGTCATCTTATCGGTCCTTTCTGGCATCTATTCTCCTGGCGCAGAGGCTGAGAGGGTTCTGCGTGGCCTCCGTTTCCTGGGCGACCACGTCTGATGCCATGATGGGTATTCCCTGGTGCCAGGCGATCAGCATGGACGGCATAAACCTCCCATGAATATGTTCGCGAGAGTCCTCAGCACGTATTATCCGACGTTGTGTTGAAAGACGGTCAGCATGTGAGCGGCCTCAATCGATCCGTATTGCCGCTGTGGGGCTCATGGAGCCTTTGAGGTTTTGTGCATGCAACCAGACGTTGTAGCGAACGGTGGCGGCTTTCGAGAAGCAGAGGCTCACGTATTCCTGCGGTTGAATCGTGACCAAGTCTTCCATGGCTCCGAATCGTGTAAACCCTTTTTCGCATGTAACATGCTCGCGCCACTTGTTATCGAGAATGCCCACCCGGATAGGATCGGGTGATATGTTGTGCCACCGGATCTCGTCTCCGACTCGCGCATAGAGCGTGGATGGAGTGAAATCGTGGCGAATCTGAATGTAACGGACGGCGCCTGAGCCTCCGGCCTGGGGGCCTGTCGTGCAGCTGAGCATTCCGAGCAGCAGGGTGCCGAGGAGGCTTGCCACAGACAGTCTGTCGCGCAGCCCGATCCGGCCCATGGGTTGCTGCTCCCGCCCATTCATCCACTTTGCTGGCTGTGCCACCATTGAACGAACTTCTCCTTTTCTCAGTCGCCTGAGCGTCATAGCATGCGCCTCTTAATCCTAATGAGAGGGGACTTGCTAGAGTCTGGCTGTGTCTCCGCCGGCATTGATGCCGGCGGAAATGTGGAACGTTGCGCGAC
>CAZOUA010000033.1:20094-32436 GCA_964582865.1 uncultured Nitrospira sp.
GCGCGACATCTTGTTGACGTGGTCCCAAAAGCAGTCGTGATCGGTTGTGACGACACGTCCGGCGTCAGCTGCGGGGGCCATTGATCACGCCGCTTTTCTTGGTTTTTCAGATATATGTTCCGGTTTCTCCTCTTCCGGCACCGGCTCACTATCCGGAGGTTCACTCTCCCATGATGCCCAAATCGCGACCGCCCATATGAATGCCGTCAGAGCACAGAGGGCGAGAACGGGTTCCATCGGTACTGCGCTCCTTCCTCGCCGGTTGGCGTTCACCCCGCCGATTTATTGGAGGCTGGACCAGAGTGATCAACACGCGCGGCCTCCGGACACCGTCACAGGAGGGGAGCCTTTCGGGCCTTTGGCGCACGGTGCCAGGAATTCGCCGAACCCTGGCCCAGCCATTGACGTTTTCCCGTCCGTCTCAGCTTGCGAGCTCCTTTCCGTCGAGAAACACGCTCACGCATTTGCGTCGAAAGAGTTCCGGATCGAATGGTTTGACGAGATATTCTTTTGCGCCGGCCGTCATGGCCTGGCGGAGTCTGCCGACATGCACGGAATCGGCCATGACAATCACGGGGATCGCCGGGAAGCGCGCGTGAATCTCATGGAGGACGGCCAATCCGTCCAGTGCCGGCATTTGCAACTCCACGAGCACTCCGTGAAAGGGGGCGGTGCTATGGCCGTCGGCAACACGGGAGAGACCGGAGATCCCCGTGTCCTCGGCTGCCACCTCGAAGCCGAGAGCGCTCAGCCGATCGCATAAAAATGCCCGGACGTCATCATCGTGATCGATCACCAGGATACGTCGGCGCACAGATGCCTTCTCCATCGCGGTCGGTGCCTCCTCTCTCGTCGACGCTGTGCGCACAGCTGTCGCTACTCTCACGTGTGAGATCCCTTCGATTCACCGCCACGATCTCCGCAGGCCTCCCGTTCAGTTCTCATCGACCGGCGATGCCTCTGACGGTTGTTGACGGGGACGATCCGTACTCGTCACGATAGCGCTGAACCGTTTCATCGCGCTGACAGGCTCCAAGCCTGTCGCGAAAGGCGGTGGTGGCGTGCTCGTATTTTGCTACAGATTTCGCCATGAGGATTCCTGATGAGAACGGCTCTCGCGCGGGATAGCGTGTTCCGGTACTCTGTTCACGTAAGGCGCATCGTCAGGCGTCGAGACATGTCGGATCACGGACCGGATCGAGGAGATGAGCGATTGTGGCGATCCCTTGATCAGATACCCGGAGGCTCCGGCTGCAAAGGCGGCTGCGATGATGTCCGGTTCGTTGTGCGAGCTGTGCACGATCACGCGACACTCCGGTAACTGTTTGTGCAGTTCGCGCGTCGCTTCGATGCCGTTCAAAATCGGCATGTCGATGTCGGTGAGAACGACGTCGGGCCGAAGAGCCTGGGCCGCCGCGACCAACGATTGCCCGTCCTCAGCCGTACCCACCACTTTATAGTCGGGCTCCAACAGCACCTGCAGCAACGACAGAATTTGTGGATGATCGTCGGCGAGCACAATGCGAAGACGTCTCATCGGTGCACCTCGCTATAAAAGGGTGAGCGCTCGTGTCATGCGCTGGAGCATAGGCGTTCGACCGTCTCGATGGAGATAGGAAGGCTACCGGCGAGGAGGCTGGAAACTACCAGGTTTCCGTGAAATGACTACGATGAGTAAATGAGAAAATGCGCCTGAGAAATCAGGATGCGCTGACCAGGCCATGCGCGACCGCATACTTCACCAGGTCGGCAGTCGTATGCAGGTCGAGCAGTTCCATGATCTTGGCCTTGTGAAATTCGACGGTTCGGTGGGATACCTTGAGTTGAGCGGCGATTTCCTTTGCGGAGAATCCCTCTGCCACGAGTTGGAGAATCTCCCGCTGCCTGGCCGTCAAGTCGTCCACGGCGGGAATGCGAGTCTCCCCCGGTGCGAGAAACGAGCTGATCACGTCTTTTGTGATGAGAGGGGTCACGTAATAACTGTTATTCATGACGGACTGAACGGCCTGCACCAGCTCTTTAGCGGCCGATCGTTTCAGCAGGTATCCGGAAGCTCCGGCTTTGAAGGCCTCGTTGATGTAGGCGGTGTCGGCGTGCATCGTGACGAAAATGAGCTTCACATCCGGCAGAATTTTTTTCAGCTTCTTCGCCGCATCGATGCCGTTCAACAACGGCATCGAGATGTCGAGCAGGATCAAGTCCGGATGAGTTTTGGCTGCAAGGTCCACCAGCGTGCGACCATCTTCGGCTGTCCCGACTAATTCGCAATGGTCTTCCAGCAGTTTTTTGAAACCCTCGAGGACGAGGGTATGGTCATCCGCCAACAGGACTCGTGGTTTTTTCATGGTGCGTTCCCGGAAGTGGTATCAGTACGAAAATATGTGTGCCGTGACCCGGTTGAGACCGGATCTCGAAGCGGCCGTGGACGGATCGCACGCGCTCCCGCATGTTGACGAGTCCCAGGCCGTGAGGCTGCGCTCGAATCTGATCGAGGTCGAAGCCCGCACCGCTGTCATGTACCGCTAGCGTAACCTCATGGCCGTCGCAGGTCAATTCGAGTTCCACGCGCGAGGCCTGGGCGTGCTTGGTCACATTCACGAGACTTTCTTGCACGATCCGGTACAGGCACGAGGCGATTTCTCTCGGCAGTGGCTCCGTCAAGTCTTCCTGCACGACGACGGTCTTGATGCCCGTCCTCGTCGAAAACTCATCGGTCAACCGCTGGAGGGCTGCGGAGAGGCCGAGATCGTCCAGGATGGAGGAATGGAACCGGTAGGCCATGCGCCGGACGTCATCGGAAATGGCGGCAAGACGCAGCGCCAGCGATTGGAACGACTGTCGCGCCCGGTCCGCCGGCAGCGCCGGCTCATTCTCCAGATTGCCCATTTCGATCGCCAGCAGTGCCAGCCGTTGGTTGATGTCGTCGTGCAGTTCGCGCGAAATGCGCCGGCGTTCTTCCTCTTGCGCCGTCATCAATTGCGTGGCGAGCGACTGCAGCTGACGCTCGATTTGCAAACGCTCCGTGATGTCTCTCAAGATGACGGTAAAGGTCGTTGTGCCGCCGACCGTGAGTTTCGAGATACTGGCCTCCGCGGGAAACTCCCCGCCGTCTTTTTTGAGGCCAAAGACTTCCTGCCGTTCGGCCATCCGGCGTGCCGGCTCCTGACTGTGAGCGAACCCCTGGATGTGCCGGGCGTGGTCGAGCCTGAAGCGTTCGGGGAGTAAGCGGTCGATCGACTGTCCGAGGACGTCGGCAGAGTCGTAGCCGAACAATTTCGAGGCTCCTTGGTTGAACAACGCGATCGATCGGTCTTGCTCGATTACGATAATGGCGTCCTCCGCGATATCCAGAATACCCGCGAGACGTCCCTCCGACTGTCGAAAGGCGTGTTCCGTCTGCATGCGCTCGGTGACTTCGGAGACCAGCGCCTGGTTGACGCCGGCCAGTTCGCGGGTCCGCTGGGTGACCTTTTCCTCCAGGCTTTCGTTGCTCTTCTGCAGTGCCGACTCCGCCTGCCGCCGTTTCACGGCAAACCATGCGAGTACCCAGGCGATCACAATCGTGAACGCCCGATTCCCGATGGGAATCCACATCGGTAGATCCGGGAAGGTGGGGCTGATGAACCCGCCGATCACCGTCAGCGCGGAGGTGACGCCTGCGGCCAGCCACGGCATGAACGTGACACGCGAGGCGGTCGAGACCAAAATCACCGTGGCATAGAGAATGTGGTTGGCGAAACTCAACGGCGTATAGATGTCGAGGACGAACAGTGCCGTCGTGAGCAGAACCATGGTTCCGCGGACCAGCCATTCTTTCTCAAGGGGCTTCATCGGAAGGGGCTCTGGGCCATGCGAAATTATGATCTGTTGAGGTTCCATTGTTCAAGCATGCCGGCCCGAGGGAGGCTGTGGTCAAAAGGGTGAGCTCCTGGTGACTGGAAGGTAAGATGGAGCGAGTGATGTGGAAAGCCGGCTAAGACCGTGGCGAGAAACTGCTTGACGATCCGGCGGCCTGTTGCTATAGGCCCATCAGATGAACAAGCTGACAGACATTGCCGCTTCCGGAGCCATTGTCGTCGCCGCGATGCTCTGGGGCGGGTCGATCGTGGCGCAGAAACTCGCCTTGAGCGGATTCTCGGCTGTCGAAGCCTCAGTACTGCGCGACATCGGCGGCCTTGCCATCTTGTTGCTCACCTGGTGGTGGCAGGAGGGCCGAATGGCGAGCCTGGTCCGATCGGACCTTGGCACGTTGTTCTGGCTCGGACTCGGCGTACTCGGCAACCATCTGCTGATCTTGATCGGTTTGAAATATGTGAGCGGGGCTGTGGCCGGAGTGATCATCGGATCGGCTCCGGTCGTAACCGCGCTGTTGTCGGCGCTCATGATTCAAGATGTCCCGTTGCGCGCGATCTGGGCCGGCAGCGTATTGTCTTTTCTGGGTGTCGGGCTCGTGTCGGTCGCGGGATTTCAAGCGGCGGGCGAACGGCCGCTCCTTGGCAGTATCTTGGTGTTTCTCGGTGTTGTGAGCTGGGCGTTTTATAGCATCGGAAGCCGGGCGGTGATGGAGCGCCTGTCGGCGCTCACCGTCAATTGGACCACACTGCTGGTGGCGACGGTTCTCCAAATCCCTCTGCTCTGGACCGATCAGAAGATGCTGCAGGCCGGATTCTCATCCGTCGCGGTGATGGATTGGGTTGCGCTCGGGTACTTGGTCCTGTTTGCCACTGCAGTGGCCCAGCAGGCCTGGTTGTATGGGGTCAAAGGCATCGGCCCATCGCGGGCTTCCGTGCTGGGTAATCTGACGCCGGTTGCGGCCGTTGTCCTCTCCGCCGTCATCTTGCGCGAAGCGGTCGGGTTGGTGGAACTGGCCGGCATCACGCTGATTCTCGCCGGCGTGTGGGTCGTGCACCGCCAAACTTCGAAGCTGACGCAGGTAGAGTCTTCCTGATTCTCTCCTCGCCCTGAACTTCGGATTCCAGTATGATAGCGCGCTCAGCAACGGGGGATGCGCGTGATCGAACAGCGAATCGAAGAAGTCACCAAAGCCAACCAAAAATTCTATGCCGCTTTCGAAGCTTTGGACATCGCCAAGATGGATGAGGTGTGGGCACATCTCGAGTATGTGACCTGCGTCCACCCTGGCTGGAGTCTCCGCTCCGACTGGCCGAATGTGCGCGACTCATGGGTGCTGATCTTCAACAATACCTTCTCGATGAAATTCGAACTGTCTGAAGTGATGGTGCAGGTGGCCGGCGACATGGCCTGGGTCATCTGCATCGAAAATATCACCACCCAGCAATCGGACGAACCGCAGCAGGCGCATGTCCTCGCTACGAATCTGTTCGAGCGCATCGGCGACGAGTGGTTGATGATTCATCATCACGGGTCGGCGGTGATGGGGTAGCAGCCTGCCGCTCTCCCACTGGTGAGGCGAGGAGGATGGGTTCGGTGGATGCGGGTACGTTGAGAGATGTGCCAGAGGGAACTGGAAGCTGTGGGGTCAGGGCTTCTGGAGCACGGCGTTGGGGGCTTCGACGACGATGACGCCTTTGGCCCATTCGGCGACGATGGGATCGCGTTGCTCCATGGTCATGCCGGCATAGGTGGTGAACATCTGCGGGCCTCGACGGCGTCTCCACGTCAGGAAACTGAGGAAGTGTTCTTTGCACACGTTCTGGGTGCCGGCCGGGGCATAGACGCCTCCTTGGCAGCCTTGGATCAAGCAATTCAGATTATTCATCGGGGCTCCTTTATTGAAGGGTAGTATGCAGGACCGTCCGTTCGATTTTCAACCGGCCTTCTGCCACAGCCTTGACGGGCTCTAGCCGTTCCGGTAAGTCCCATCTCATGATGCTGTTTTTGCGCTCCCTTCCAGTTCTTGCCGTGATCGTCCTTTTGGGCGTTGGTTGCGCGTCGGCGTCACGGGAAGGGCTTCCGCCGGGAAGTCCGTTTGCGGAATCGGCGGTCCTCATGCCGGATATGTTGCCGCAAGGCATTGCGGTGGGGGACGTCACCGCGCATGGCGCCGTGCTGTGGGTGCGTACCGAAGGGCCGGCGCTGGTGCAGGTGGAATATGCGCTGCCATCGGTGTGGGACAGGCTCTCCAAGATGGAGACGGCGGTTGCTGCAGTGGCACGAACGCCCCGCCTGGCGACGGCTGTAGAGACGGACTTCACGGTGACAATTCCACTGGAAGGCTTGGTTCCCGCGACGCGCTATCGCTATCACATTCTCATAGGACGAGCCGTCGATGCCAAGACTCACATCGAAGCCAGGCTTGCGGCGAAGGGGGAATTCACGACTTTACCGGATGCCGCCACGTCCGCCCCGCTGATTTTTGCTTGGAGCGGCGACTTGGGCGGCCAGCATCGGTGCCGGCAGGGTCCAGCCGGCTATCCCATCTTTGACACCATCCGTGCGCAGCGGCCCGATTTTTTCATCTTTCTCGGCGACACGATTTACAGCGACGACGTCTGCCCGGTGCCGCCCAACGAACCGGGCGCGAACTTTACCGCCACGACCTTGGCGGAGTATCGCGCCAGACAACGGTATCAGCGGGGTGCGATGGCGCTCCGTCGGTTCCTGGAGGAGGTCCCGGTCTATGTCACATGGGATGACCACGAGGTGAAAAACAATTTCGCAGGGCCGTTCGAGAGTCAGATGCCGGCCGGGCGGCAGGCTTTGCGCGAGTACTGGCCGATTCGAACGGTGGCGGACGATCCGCATCGGCTGTATCGCGCGATTCGGTATGGGGCCGATCTGGAGATCTTCCTTCTTGATACCAGGCAATACCGCAGCAAGAATGCCGATCAGGATGGCCCTGCGAAAACCATGCTGGGCCCGCAGCAGCTGAAGTGGCTGCTGGACGGGCTGCATGCCTCCAACGCGACCTGGAAGGTGGTCGTGACCAGTGTGCCGCTGTCGATTCCCAAGGGAGGCGGCGCGGCGGTTCCCGGTTACGACGGCTGGGCCGGTGGACCGGATGGAACCGGTTTTGAGCGGGAGCGGCAGGTCATCGTCGATGCGATTCTGGCAAAGAAGATGAAGAACGTGGTGTTTCTGGGCGGGGACGTCCATTGGGTCCAGGCGAACGTTTACGACCCCAATGACGACGGCCTGCCTGATTTTCATGAGTATGTGGCCGGTCCATTATCGGCCAGGCCGGGCAGGCTGACGCCGCCCAGCCTGACGCTGCACCCGAACAATCTGATCAATGAAGAGGGCTACTACAATTTCGGGCTGGTCCGTGTGACGAAAGAGGCGTTCGCCGTGACCGTCATCGACGATGCAGGCAAGACGCGGTTTCGCCATACCCTCACAGCGCAATAGTCTGTACTCCGCCCCACTTGAATTATCAGTCCTCCAGCGGTTACGGTAGGCTTCACTGTTTAGTCGGCCCGAATAGATTCGCGGCGAACGATGCTTTTACAGATCATTTCCATGATTGGGGCGTTGATGGTACTGGCGGCCTATGGGCTCAACCAAGGGGGGATCTGGCGTGAATTGCATGCGGGATATCTCGCGTGCAATATCGTGGGGTCTCTGCTGTTGGGCACCGTCGCCGTCGTGGATCAGCGGGCCGGGTTCATTTTCTTGGAATTTGCATGGGCGGGTCTCGGCCTCGTGGGTGTGGCTCGGGCAGTCCGTGCGCGGCAGAATCACCCGTAACGAGGCAACAAGGAGATACGAACATGGCAGGGTTGATGTCGGCGGAAGAAATTTTCGACAAGGTTCAAGCGGCGGCGGTGGCAGCCACGAGCCCCGATGAGAAGGCGCTGCAGATCGACTATGCGGCGTTGAAGGACAAGATTCGCGCGGCGCTGGCCGATCGCAAGGTGGCGCTCTGCCACATCAACAAGTTCTTGCCGGAAGGCTACGAGGACCAGGGCCGGTTCAATGCCTGCTTGCTCACGGCCGGCAACGTGTTCTTCGACATGGTCATCGGCGATTCCTATTTCCGCTATGACGTCGTGTCGGTCGGCCAGTTGGACAAGGTCCAGGTCATCGATGCCATGTGGGACAACAAGGAAAAACGCCGTGAAGAACCGTTCCTGAGCCTGCGCTTGATGCACGGTGAGGAAGCGCATCTTCTGTTAGCGCTCGAAGACGACGAACGCACCAGTCTGCTGGCCTTTGCCCGCGCAGTCTCTGCGGCCAGAAACCCTGAACGGTAGATCCTCGATTAACGTGAATAGAAGGGGAGTGCTTTGACGGTTGCCGCGAGGCGCTTCCCTTCGACTTCCACCGTCAGCGCGTTGTCGGGGGCCGAAAAGTCCCGAAGGGGAAAGCCGAAGGCGATGACCGCATTGAGCTGCGGCGAGCGCGTCGCGCTGCTGATCCAACCGACCTCGCGATCTCCGCTATAGAGTTTGGCTCCGTGCGGAGGAACCGTCGAGTCCTTCAGCACGAGTCCCACCAGCTTCCGTCGCACATTGCCATAGGTGTCCATTCGCGCGACCACTTCCTGGCCCGGATAGCATCCTTTGCTCAGGCTGAAGGCCTTGCCCTCCAGATTTGCTTCCGGCGGCACGATTTCTTCGTTCAAATCCGGTCCCGCTTTGGGAATGCCGGCCTCCATGCGAAGGGCTTCGCGGGTATGGGCGCCGAATGGCTTGATGCCGTGCGGTGCGCCGGCCTCCATGAGGCGTTCCCAGGCGGCAACGAGTCCATCGGCCGGGATCAGCACTTCGTAATCATGCTCTCCGGTTTCTTCGGTACGAATGATCAGCGCGGTCTGGCCGCCGATAGCGGCAGAAATGAAGTTGACGGGTTTCAGATCCTCTACATCGGTTCCGAAGGCGGCTTTCACCACCAGCGCGGCTTTCGGACCGCTCACGAGCAGAAGGCCCCAGCTGTCTCCGCAGTTTTCCATCTTGGCCTTGGTGCCGTAGAGCAGAAACTTGCGGAGTGCGGCGTAGGTCGCGTCACCGATTTCTCCCGCATCTTCCAGCATGACCGCGTCGGCCTGTAGATAGACACGGAAGTAGGTGAGCATTTTGCCTTTGTGCGAGAGGAAGCTGGAGTAGCGGCCTTGGCCCGGCTGCAGGGGGAGAAGGTCGTTGCTGATGACGCTTTGGAGCCATTTCACGCGATCGTCTCCCGTCACGCGCAGTTTCCCGCGGTGTGAAAGGTCCGCGACCCCCACGGCCTGACGCACCGCACGATGTTCGGCAACGGCATCGCCGTATTGTGCGGGCATAGCCCAGCCGGTGATCTCTTCAAACGCGGCGCCCAGCGCCTGGTGCTGACTGTGGAGACGTGATTGTTTCATCGTTCCTCTAGCCTCTCGACCCTTGCCTCGCGCCATGGATGATTTCTTCCACTAGATCTTTCGTACGCGCGGAGAATTCGTTGCGGGAGACGATTTTCGTGACGCCCAGGGCCTTGGCGCGATTCCACGTGTCCACTTCCTCATGATTGGCGAAGGCCAGGGTCGGGATATCTTTGAATCGGGCATCGGCCTTCAGCATTTCCAAGGCCTGAAAGGCGTTGAGGATTTCGTCGTTCATGTTGAGGATCACGGCGGTGGGGCTGAAGGCCGAGGCCTTGTCGGCGATGTCGGATTGCGCACGTGCCCGTTCGAGGCGGTAGCCGTTCGGTTTCAACGCATCGCGGACCTTCGTGTAGAAAAAAATGTCGGTCACGGCCACCAGTACGGTTATTTCGTGAGTCGGCATAAGGTTAAGGCTGAGGCTAAGGTTCAGTTCGTTTGTGAAGAGCTCGGATCAGAGCGTTCAAGCCCTTCCAGATATCATCTGCGAGGTTGTTTAGTCGGGTACAGGATGATTCTGTGAAGTATCCGACACGCCTTCCATAGAGCAGGTGACTTTTCGTTTCCGTGAGCGATCCTCTCGATGCGTAATAGAACTGTAGCTTGTCTTTCGTGTGCTTTCTTCCAAAACCTTCAGCGATGTTTCCTGAGATTGACAATGCGGAACGTCGAATTTGGGATGTCAACCCGTAATCCTCCTTTTTGGGGAGGCGCTCGGTTAAAGAATAAATTTCTTCTGCTAATTGCAGGGCTTCTTGCCGGACGGGCATTTCTTCGAACGAATTAAACGGCATCTTGGCGAACGGCTCAACCTTGACCTCAGCCTTAGCCTTTCTCTTAGTTCAGTGAGCTGATGAGTCGTCCCAATGACTTCTTCGCCAGAGAGTAGTCGGGATTCAGGGCCAAGGCCTGTTTGTAGGAGGTGATCGCTTCGGTCCAGTTGCCCTGCTTCTCGTAGACCCGTCCCAGATTCAAATGCGGGAAAGCCGGGCTTTCGTACCGCCTTGCCCGCATGGCTTTCTGGAACCAGGGGATGGCCTCGTCCAATCGCCCCTGCTCGATCATGTAGGCGCCGATGTCGTTATACGGATTGCCGAACTCCGGATCGCGCGCGATCGCGCGATGGCATTCCTCGATGGCATCGTCGAGCCGCCCCATGAAGCTGTAGGTCCAGCCCAGAAACGTATGCGCTTCAGCCGTTGGATGCGTGGCCAGTGAACGTCTGTAGAGGCCGACGGCTTCCTCCAGCTCGCCCTTCATCTGACGTTCGTAGGCTTGCTGAAAGAGTTGCCAGGCTTCGCGTTTGTCTTCTTCGCGGCCTTCGCCTTGTATCAAAAAATCTTGTACGTCCATAATCAGGCTGATGAAAAAGCCCCCGGCGTCGTTCTCGGTCGTTCACGCTCCTCAACGTACCACAAAGAGTAGGCCTCGGGGTGCTCACTCCCTGCGGCCTTGCTGGAGACCTTTTTGAGAAGCCGCAGGGGAAAAGATTCGGCTATTCGTTCTTCAGTTTCTTTTTGATCAACTCCGCGCCATAGCGGCCTGAGAGCAGCATCGAGCCGAAGGCCGGCCCCATGCGCGGCGTACCGTACACAGCAGCGACAGCCAAGCCGATCACGAAACAATTGGGATAAGCCTCGCCGGTATGGTCCATCACGTCTGATTCCGAGCGCGAGACCCACATCGCACCGTTTCCTGGCACTTCCGTGTAGAGATTGCGTTTATGCAATAGATTGACCACGACGGCATCGTGCCCGGTCGCATCGACGACGATTTTGCTTTCCAGGGCGATCGGATCGACGTGGATGATGTCGTGCCCGGCCATCTCGGCGGTCGTATTGTTGACGACGATTCCTTCGAGCACACCCTCCCGCCGGAGGATCAAGTCCACCACACGGGTGAGGTTCAAGACTTTCGCGCCGGCGTTATAGGCGGCGTGGATCAAGGCGCCCGTGGCATGCGGGGGATCGACGATATACATGCCTTCGCAGTCCTTCACCTTCTTGCAGGGGACGCCGATTTCATCCAGGATCTTGTGGGCCGGGGCGCAGATGGTGGCTTTGTTCATCAAGTATCCGCCGTGCCAGAAGCCGCCGCCGAGGGCGAGGCTCTGTTCGACGATCAGCGTTCGGAAGCCCATGTCGGCCAGGTCGCGCGCGCAAATCAGGCCGGAAGGACCAGCGCCGACGATGATCACGTCGCTCTCGATGAGCTGGTCGAACTCTTTGTAGTACTCGCGTGCGATCTGGCGCGTGATGTCTCTTTCGCGAAGAGGCGCTGGTTTTGGCTTGGCCATAATCACTCCCCGGCTAGAGGCGAGGGGCAAAAGGCGATGGATACAGGACGAATCTGCACCCTCTCGTCTCTTGCCTCGGGCCCCTTAGCCCTTCGTTACCGGTAAATTTCCGATCCGGTCTTCTTGAATTCTTCCGATTTCTCTTTCATGCCGATCTGAATGGCCTGCTGTTCGTTCACCTGTTTGCTGGCGGCGTAGTCGCGCACATCCTGCGTGATCTTCATCGAGCAGAAGTGCGGGCCGCACATCGAGCAGAAGTGCGAGACCTTCGCGGCATTGTCGGGCAAGGTCTCGTCGTGGAACTGTTTCGCGGTGTCGGGATCGAGTGACAGGTTGAACTGGTCGTCCCAGCGAAATTCAAAGCGGGCCTTGGACAACGCGTTGTCTCTGATTTGCGCGCCCGGATGGCCTTTTGCCAAATCCGCCGCATGCGCGGCGATTTTGTAGGTGATGACGCCGGTTTTCACGTCCTCACGGTCGGGGAGTCCCAGGTGCTCTTTCGGCGTGACGTAGCAGAGCATGGCGCAGCCGTACCAGCCGATCATGGCGGCGCCGATGCCCGAGGTAATGTGATCGTAGCCCGGTGCGATGTCAGTGGTTAGCGGACCGAGCGTATAGAACGGCGCCTCGTGGCATTCCTTGAGCTGCTTTTCCATGTTGACCTGGATCATGTGCATGGGCACGTGGCCGGGACCTTCGATCATGACCTGGACGTCGTGCTTCCAGGCCAGATTAGTCAGTTCGCCCAGCGTTTCGAGCTCGGCAAACTGGCCTT
>CAZOUA010000034.1:0-19855 GCA_964582865.1 uncultured Nitrospira sp.
ACCTGTCCCGTGTACGACCGCTTCACCTTTGCCACCTCACGCGGCGGCCCCTCCGCCACGATCTCACCGCCGCGGTCGCCGCCTTCCGGCCCGAGATCGATAACCCAGTCGGCGTTCTTGATCACGTCGAGGTTATGCTCGATGACGAGCACGGTGTTCCCGGATTCGACCAGACGGTCCAGCACGTCGAGGAGCCGCTGTACGTCGGCAAAATGCAGGCCGGTCGTCGGCTCGTCCAGGATATACATGGTTCGCCCCGTCGGCCGTTTCGACAGCTCGCGCGAGAGCTTGACTCGTTGTGCTTCTCCTCCAGAAAGTGTCGTCGCCGACTGGCCGAGCTTCACATAGTGCAGCCCCACATCGTGCAGCGTCTGGAGTTTCCGCTTGATGAAGGGAATGTGCTCGAAGAATTGAACAGCCTCGTCGACCGTCATGTTCAAGATGTCGGCAATGCTCTTGCCTTTATGCAGAATCTCCAGCGTTTCCCGGTTGTACCGCTGCCCCTTGCAGACCTCGCAGGTGACGTACACATCCGGCAAGAAGTGCATTTCGATCTTGATGAGCCCATCCCCCTGGCAGGCCTCGCAGCGGCCGCCCTTGACGTTGAAGCTGTAACGGCCGGGCTTGTACCCGCGCACACGCGATTCCGGCAAGTTGGAAAACAGATCCCGGATGAAGCCGAACAGGCCGGTGTAGGTGGCCGGGTTGGATCGCGGTGTCCGGCCGATCGGCGACTGATCGATGTCGATCACCTTGTCGAGCGCCAGCACACCGTGGAGATCCTTGCAGCCATCGATCTTCGGCTTCTTGTGGTAGAGCAACTGTGACAGCGAGTGGAACAGCACTTCGAGCACGAGCGTGCTCTTTCCCGATCCTGATACGCCGGTGACGCAGGTCAAGAGCCCCAGCGGGATCTTCGCGGTCACGTTCTTCAAATTGTGCTTCTGCGCGCCGACGACGGATAGATACCCCTTCGCTTTCCGCTGCCGCTGCGGCACGGCGACGGTTTGGATGCCCCGCAAGTATTGCCCGGTCAACGAGTGGGGGTCGGCCATCACCTCTTTCGGCGTCCCCTTGGCAATGACATGTCCGCCCTGCGAGCCGGCCCCCGGCCCCATGTCCAGAATATAGTCCGCCGCCATCATCGTCTCCGCATCGTGCTCGACCACGACGACGGTATTGCCGAGGTCGCGCAGGCGCAAGAGCGTCTGAAGCAAGCGCCGATTATCCCGCTGGTGCAATCCGATGGAGGGTTCGTCCAGAATGTAGAGCACGCCCACAAGCCCGGAACCGATTTGGGTCGCCAGACGGATGCGCTGGCCTTCGCCCCCCGAGAGAGTGGCCGCCGCGCGATCCAACGTCAAATAGTCGAGGCCCACGTTGACGAGAAATCCCAGCCGTTCGCGAATTTCCTTCAAGATCCGATGCGCGATGACCATCTCGCGCTCGGTGAACTTCAGTGACGAGAAGAAATCCGCTGCGGTCCGCACCGACAGGTGCGTGACTTCGGCGATCGACTTCTTGGCAATCTTCACCGAAAGGCTTTCCGGCCTCAATCTCGCGCCCTTGCACGCCTCACATTGCTCGAGCAGCGTGAAATCTTCTTCCTCGGGACATCCCGGCGTCATGGCATAGCCGATGCCGTCGCAGGCCGGGCAGGCGCCATGCGGGCTGTTGAAGGAGAAGATCCGAGGCGTGACTTCCGGATAACTCACGCCGCAACGGATGCAGGCCAGCTTCTCGCTATAGAGGGCGGTCTTGCCGTCCTCGGTCAGCACGCCCACCAACCCGCCGGCCAGCTTCAGCGATGTCTCGACGGAATCCGCCAGGCGCCGCATCAGGGCATCGCCGGGTTTCATCACGAGGCGATCGACGACAATCTCAATCGTATGTTTCTTCTGCTTGTCGAGGGCGATGTCGTCACCGAGATCGACGAGCTTCTCGTCGATGCGGGCACGGACGTAACCGGCTCGCCGCATCTCCAACAGTTCTTTACGGTATTCGCCTTTCCGGCCCCGCACGATCGGCGCCAGGACCTGGAACTTCATCCCTTCGGGCAACGAGGCGATGGCATCGACCATTTGCTGCACCGTCTGCGCGGTGATCTCTTGCCCGCATTGGAAACAGTACGGGCGGCCGACTCGGGCAAACAGCAATCGTAGGTAGTCATAGACTTCGGTGACCGTCCCGACGGTGGAACGAGGATTGTGGCTGGTGCTCTTCTGTTCAATGGAGATCGCGGGCGAGAGCCCTTCGATCGAATCGACGTCCGGCTTACCCATCTGCTCGAGAAACTGACGGGCATAGGCCGACAGGGACTCGACATAGCGTCGCTGCCCCTCCGCATAAATCGTGTCGAACGCGAGGGATGACTTGCCGGACCCGCTCAGCCCGGTAATGACCACGAGCTTGTCCCGCGGAATCTCCACGTCGATGTTCTTGAGATTGTGCTCGCGCGCGCCTTTGATGACGATTGAGTGACCCATAGGCGGCGGATTATACCATCCGGCCTCCTTGCCTTGACAAAGCGAGAAGGCAGGTGCTACCACCCTGCCATGGTAAAGGCCGAACAACCGCCTATGGCGCAGGATTCACACACTCCACCGCAAGCCGTGTCCACCTGGTCCGGCCAGGCCCGCGAGCAGGCGGTCCAGCGAATGTTCACGGCGATTGCCGGTGTCTACGATTTGAACAACACGCTCCTGAGTTTCGGCCTCCATTACCGCTGGAAGAAACTCACCGCCTCCTTCGTGCCCGTTGTCGAACATGGCACGGCGCTCGATGTCGGAGCGGGCACCGCCGACCTCGCCCTGCTGGTCGAACCTCGCATGGGAGCCAAGGGACGTGTGGTCGCTTCCGATCTCAACCATGCCATGCTCGCCGAAGGGCTCAAGAAGGTTGACGGCAAAGGGCTGACCGGCAAGATCACCTGCCTGCAAGCCAATGCCGAGCATTTGGGGTTTGCCGACAACACTTTCGATGCGGTGACGACCGGTTTCTGTATGCGCAATGTCGGGAACCTGTCGCAGGCCGTCTGTGAAATCCGCCGCGTGATGAAACCAGGCGGTCGATTCGTCTGCCTGGAGTTTTCCCGTCCGGTCTTCGGCTGGCTGCGCGCGCTCTACGATTGGTATTCGTTCCGGCTGCTGCCGTGGATCGGCACGAAAGTCGCGCGAGACACCACCGGCGTCTATGAATATTTGCCGGCTTCGATCAGGACCTTCCCCGATCAGGAACGGCTCTGCCAGGTGCTCCGCGAGGCCGGCTTCCGCGAGGTGACCTACAAAAACTTGAGCGGCGGTATTGTCGCGATCCACGTGGCGACAAAGTAGGCGAGCGGTACGAGACCAGAGGCAATGGGCAAGATGATTCAATTCTCACCTCTAGCCGCTCACCCCTAACCCCGAGCCTATAAAATGAATTCCATTCTTTACATCTTTCTTCCCTGCAAGAAGGTCTATCCCATCGGGATCACCTACCTGGCCGACTTCATTCATCGGCGGAAGCCGGAGGTCCGGCAGCGCATTCTGGATCTGTCGCTGTTTCCTGTCTCGCAACGAAGCCGGGCGATCCGCGACGCCGCAACAGAATTCAAACCAGACCTGGTCTGCTTCTCCTGGCGCGACATTCAGATCTTCTCGCCGCACGAAGGCGATTCATCGCTCGAACATGCGTTCAACTTTTATTTCGCGAGTAACCCGCTCAAGCGCATTGTGGCCTCGTTCGAAGGAGTGAAGCAGCTCTACCGCTATTACAGCCATATCTATACGATCCTGTCCTATCCCTGGCTGATCCGGAAGGAGTTCCCGAAGGCCCAGATCATGATCGGCGGCGGAGCCTTCACGGCCTTCGCCGATCAGCTGATTGAAAAACTGCCCGAGGGCACCATCGGCCTGCTGGGCGAGGGCGAAGATGCCATTCTCAAAGTGATCGAGGGCCGCTCGATCGAGGATGAGCGTTACATCGTCAAAGAAGGAAAGCGGATCAGAAAGGGCCAGCAGGGTTCACCGGCCCTCCTGGACGCCCTGACGGTTGACCTGCCCTACCTGACTTCAATCTTCCCGCAGTACCGGGAGTATCAGAGTGAATCTATCGGCGTGCAGACCAAGCGCGGCTGCCCCTACGATTGCGCCTTTTGCCTCTACCCCTACATCGAGGGCAAGCGCGTCCGCTATCGGCCGCCCGACATGGTGGTAAAGGACATTTCCCAGCACTATCACCAATGGGGCACAAGGCGGTTCTGGTTCACGGATGCCCAGTTCATTACGGGCAAGGAAGCCTATCCCCAATGTACCGAGATCCTGGAGCGGATTATCAGCGAAAAGCTTGAGATCGAGTGGTCCGGCTACATCCGCACCTCGCTGATTACGCCGGAGCTGGCAAAACTCATGGTTCGATCCGGCGTCGGGGACCTCGAAGTCGCCATCACGTCCGGCTCTCAGGAAGTGCTGAACAATCTTCATATGGGTTTCAAGCTGGAACGGCTGTACGACGGTTGCCGCTATCTGGCCGAAGCAGGCTTCAAAGGTAAGGTCATTCTGAACTATTCGTTGAACAGCCCGAAGGAGACCGAGGAGTCCCTCCTTCAAAGCGTCGAGGCCTATAAGATTGTCGCTTCGATCCTGGGCGAAGAGCGGGTATTCCCCTTGATGTTCTTTCTCGGCATCCAACCGAACACGGATTTGGAGCATCGGCTGCTCGAAGAGGGCTATCTGTCGGCCGGCTACAACCCCCTGATGCTGACCCCGACCAGCATCAGAAAGCTCCTCTACAATCCGGCTCCACTGAACAAGTTCATCGCCAAAGCCTGTCTGAAGGCTTGGGAGCGGAAAGCCGGCAGCCGCGACCCTCGAAAGTGGACCGGGTCGCTGTCCCAGACGGCGGCAGAAAAAGACCCGTACGCCGATGCCAACTTGATTCGTGGAATCGAGGGAAATTCCGGCCGCGATACCCTGCTCTCCCTCGAGGAGATTCTCCGTTCTCGACAATCCATCAGAGCGTCAACGGTATCCGACGGAAAATCCCTGGCAACTCCGGTCTCGTAGCTACTCAATCTCTCCCGTTTCCATGCCTTGCATTCCAGTTCTAGCCAGTGTTATCATGCGCGCTCTTTGAGACTGGGGTAGTACGTCAACCATTTGGATTTTCTGATAATTACGGTCGTTTACCCCTGTCCCGTGAGCGCCTGGAGGAGGCTTCTCGATGTATAAGACGATCTATATTCCGGTCGATAATTCAGACCATTCCAATACGGCAGTGGATGTCGGCGTCCACATGGCCAAAATGTTCGGGTCCAAGATCGTCGGAAGCCATGTCTATGCCGCTAAAATGCATGATAAACGCTTCAAGCAGATGGAAGCCGGCTTGCCCGAGGAATATCACGACGAGAAAGAACTCGACCGCCAGCGCCAGATTCACGATTCGCTGATTACCCGCGGTCTCCAGATCATCACCGATTCCTATCTCGACTACGTCGACAAGAAATGCAACGAGAACAACCTGCCGATCGAGCGCCGGTCCCTCGAGGGCCGTAACTGGAAGGTGTTGGCCGAAGATATCAATACCAACGCCTACGACCTGGTCATCATGGGCGCCTTGGGCGTCGGCGCCGTCAAAGACAGCGTGATCGGCAGCAATACGGAACGTGTCGTGCGTCGCGTCCGCAACTCGGACATGCTGATTATCAAGAATACCCAGCCGATGACGAGCGGCAAGATTGTCGTCGCGGTCGACGGCAGTCCCTATTCGTTCGGCGGCCTGATGACCGGCCTCCAGCTCGGCAAGGCTCTCAACATGCCGGTGGAAGCGATTTCAGCCTTCGATCCCTATTTCCATTACGCCGCGTTCCACAGCATTTCGGGCGTCCTGAACGAAGAGGCCGGCAAGGTCTTTCGCTTCAAGGAACAAGAGAAGCTCCACGAAGAGATCATCGACAGCGGATTGGCCAAGATTTACCAGTCGCATCTGGACATTTCCCGTGAAATCGCCCAGGCCGAACAAACGGACGTGAAAACGACGTTGCTCGACGGCAAGGCCTTCGAAAAGATCATCCAATACGTGCGCAAAGACATCCCGGCCCTCCTGATCGTCGGCCGCATCGGTGTGCACAGCGACGAAGACATGGACATCGGAAGCAATACGGAAAATCTGCTTCGCAGCGCTCCGTGCAACGTCTTGGTTTCCAACCGCAAATACGTGCCGCCGATCGACACGCAAGCCGAATACACGATCGCCTGGACGGAAGAAGCCCTTCGCCGGATGGAGAAGATTCCTGTCTTCGCCCGCGGCGTCGCCAAGACCGCCATTCACCGCTACGCGATCGAGAAGGGCCATACGATCATCAGCAACACGGTTGTCGATGCGGCGGTCGGCCACATCCTCCCCAAAGGCGCCATGGACGCCATGCGGGCACTGGGCGGCAGCTTGGAAGCCGCCGGCATCGACCGCGACAAGATGCAGGCCGACGACTCCGTGGCCAAAGACATCATGGGCTCGACGCTCAGCGGGATGATGACCGGGATCGTAGAGGAAAAACCGAAGGTCAGTGCCGGCACTCAGGCATACCTGGATCGCATGACCCAGAACTACTTCGTCTGCGACGGCTGCGGCTACATCGGCAAGGGCGACACCCCGGTGAAATGTCCGGTCTGCGGAGCAGAAGGCGACAGATTCAAGCTGGTCGACAAGACCATCTTCGAGGCCGCCGCCAATGCCGAAGGAGCCCTTGAGACTGATTTGGCCTACGACGATGTGCCGATGCAATGGACGAAGGATGCCAAGGAAGCGATCCGGGCCGTACCGGCCGGCTTCCAGCGCCGCCGTGCCAAAGCCAAGATTGAAAAGACCGCGCGCAAACTCGGCATGACCACGATCACGCTGGAATACGCCGCACCGATGATCAAAGAGGCCGCGGCAGAAGACTACCAGCCTATTTTTGCGAATAAAGGCACGGGCACATCCGAAATGGCTGAGGCCAAGGTCGAAACTGCGGCGAATGGCAACGGGACGAACGGTCAAGCTGAAGCCCCGTCACCCTATACCTGGACGGCCGACGCACAGTCCAGATTGGACCGGGCTCCGGAAGGCTTCATGCGGGACTGCACCAAGGCGCTGATCATCAAGCATGCGGAGAAGATCGGCACGACCCATATCACCTTGGAAGTAGCCAACGAAGGAATCGAGCAGGCCAAGGGCTACATGGAAGAGTCTATGAAGACGGGCAACCTCAAGGATATGATCGCCACCCTCACCGGCAAGACCAAGTCCGGGGCCAGTCACTAAATGGGAAAATCGCTGCCGATCCTGAACATCCCGTCTCTGCCGGGAGCACTCGGATCATTTCAACAACAGATCACGCAGTTCTTCACGCCGGCTCCGCAGGGGGAAGGCCCCTACGACGGACGGACCGTCGACGACTTCAAGCCTTATCTCATCGCGCTGAATCTCACCAAGCGCTGCAACCTCAAGTGCGACCATTGCTATCTCGATGCGACGACGAAATCCGCCGGTGGAGACGACGAGCTCTCGACCGAAGAATGCTACAAACTCATCGATCAAATCGCTGAGGTCAACAAGGGCTGTTTGCTCGTCATCACCGGCGGAGAGCCTCTGGTCCGTCCCGATATTCTCGACATTGCGCGCCATGCCGTAAAGCTCGGCTTCATGGTCGTCTTCGGCACCAACGGCATGCTGATCAATGATCAGATGGCCAAGACCCTCGTCGAGATCGGCGTTATGGGCGTCGGTATCAGCATCGACTCGCTCGATCCGGCCAAACATAATTCCTTCCGCGGCGTCCCCGGCGCCTGGGAAGCGGCCGTGGCGGGCATCGAAGCCAGCAAGCGCAACGGCCTGCAGTTTCAAGTCCACTTCAGCGCTCAGCCGATGAATTATCAGGAACTCCCGGCTGTGGTCGAATGGTCTCATGGCCTCGGCGCACGTGTCTTGAACGTCTTTTTCATGGTCTGCACAGGCCGCGGCGAAGAGCTGACCGACATCACCCCGGCTCAGTACGAGGAAGTGCTCGGCTACCTGGTCAACTGCCAGGACAATTACAAAGGCATGCTGGTGCGCGCCCGCTGCGCCCCGCACTTCAAGCGGCTGGCCTACGAGAAAGACCCGAATTCTCCGATCACGAAAGCCACAGGCTACATGGGCGGCGGCTGCCTCGCCGGCACCAACTACGCGCGGGTGACGCCGAACGGTGAACTGACACCCTGTCCGTATATGCCTCTCTCAGCGGGCAATGTCCGTCAGAACAGTTTCGTCGACCTCTGGGAAAAGTCTGACATCTTCAATTCCTTCCGTTATCCCCAACTCAAGGGAAAGTGCGGCGACTGCGAGTACACCGACATCTGCGGTGGCTGCCGCGCTCGTCCTTACGTGGACCATGGCGATTGGCTTGATGAAGATCAGTGGTGTCTCTACACCCCGAAGGGCGGCGAGAAGATCAAGGTCGCCTTTAACGTCCAGGAAGAGACCGACATATCCTGGGACGAAGCCTCAGCCCTGCGGCTCAGCCGCATTCCCTATTTCCTCCGCGCGATGGTCAAGAAAGGCGTGGAGAAGCACGCCCGCGAAAACGGCATTGCCACAGTGACCATCGAGTTAATGGAAGAGCTTCGGAAAAAGCGGTTTGGGAACGACGCGCCGGTCTTCAATTTTGACGTAAAGAGCAAGGGGTAATGGACGCTCTCCAAAGCATCGTCACGGATCTCAATACCCTCATCCCGATCATCAACCACTGGTTCCATCTCCTGTCGGCGGTCATCTGGATCGGCGGGCTGGCGTTCCTGGTGATGGCCGTCACCCCGGGGCTCAAGAAGGCAGTCGCCAAGGAACAGATCAAGCCCATTACCGATATTTTCTATCAGTACTACAAGAAAGTGGCGGGCATCTTGTTGGTAGTTCTGCTGTTCACAGGAGGAATCAACCTCCACTACGTGAATCAAGTGCTCACCTCCCAAACCGGCAGCGGGGTGCAGCACCACGCCAAGTATCTCACAGTATTTTTCATCAAGCTCTCCCTCGTGCTCGGCCTCTTGACTCTCTTCCTCTACACCGTGATCTTCAAAGCAGACGACGAAGCAGAGGAAGGTGAATCCTACGAAGCGGTCCCCTTCCAACGCGCCGCCCTCTGGATGGGCTTCTTTATCATTCTCTGCGCCGCTGCAATGAAGCATCTGCATCAATAGACCAGTTCGATTCCCTTTCGCCCTGCTTCCCGCGTAGACCAATTCCTGACGTATCTCTCTAGATAATAGCCGTATTGCTTCCGATACTGACGGGAAGACCGCTGCGCGCCTTGATCCATAGCCGCATCTTCACGTGACCCATCAGCTCTTACAAGATCAACCACTTAGCTTTCATCATTATTTGAGCGGGCCTCGAGAAGTAGTTGGTATGGGGGTTGCTGTGGGTCTGGCAACACCGGACTGAAATGAGGCGAAGAGCATATTTATGAGTTTGATTCCAATTGGCAAGGTGCGACGCCGACTGCGCTCCCTCGGCAACAGGCAACAACCTGTCCGTCGGTTGGATGACTTCCGGATCATGCCCATTCGGAACGATGCCGTCGCCGCGCACCTCGCCATCGAGGCCGCGTGTCTCCTTTTTAATCGGCACGCGGCCCTCCAGCGAGCAGGGAAGAGCGCTTTCTCCCGGAAGATGTTCAGTTCAGGATTGATGACGAGCGGAACCGTTCCTGCCCCACGAGATCGCTAAGGAGGTGCTATGACCATGGTCACTCAGGCAACACCCGCCACAGCGGAAGAGAAGATTCAGCGCGCTATGCGCCTCAACGAACATCCGGCGATCAGGGAACTACGGGAGAACCCGCGGATGGTTCGATTGACCGTCAATCTGCCGTCCGACCTCGTGGAGCAGATGCGTGACGCCGTGTACTGGACTCCAGGACTCACGCTGGCCTGGCTGATTGCACGGGCCGTCCGCACATCGTTGGCCGAACTTCAGCAGGCCCATCAAGGGCCTTTCCCGAAACGCGCGAAGCCGCTCCGCGCAGGCCGACCTCGATTGACCGGCCAATCTATGAAAGTCCAGCCGCCGTTACCTCACAACGGCAACGGCGGTGCGGGGGAGCGCGCCGTTCTCGCACGCGCGGTTTCAGCACCGTCCTTGAAATGATTTCCACCCTCAGCCATTTGTCCATGTCGTGACACAGGAAAGAGACCATCGCTTGCCATGCACAGCACGACCGTTGTGACCTCCCATTCGGACAAGTACCGCTTCCAGCAACCGGACGTTCTCGTCGTTGACGACGATCCGGACATACAGACCATTCTGCGCGATCTCCTCGAATCGGAAGGGTACGCCATCACGGACGCCTCGACCTGCCGAGAGGCCTTGCGACAGGCTCAGACAATTTCCTTCGCCGCCGTGCTGCTCGACATCGAGCTGCCCGATGGAGACGGGTTATCGCTCTTTGGCCAATTGCAGAAAATGATCCCCGCCCTCCCTGTCATCCTGCTCACTGCCGCAGCTTCGAGTGAATTGCACAGCCATTCGCTCTCGCTCGGAGCATTCTCTTTCGTCGCGAAGCCGTACAATCACCGCGAACTTTGCCACTTGGTTCGTCAAGCCATCGGCACGCCGGGCAAGGCCCTGCCTGAGGCTGCTGACAGCGCCCATTCGCAACCGGCAACGTGCCGGTCAAACAGTTGATGGCCGAGATGAAACTGGGCGACAACCGAAACGCCCATTGTCGCCTGTGAGATGGAGTGACTGAGGCCGGCGACTAGCCGGGGCGATGGGACGAGGACAACGCACGTTTGAATACTCCTCGGAGCCCGAAGTACGCGAAGGAGTCTTTGAGGTTCGAATAGAGCCTCTTGAACGGCCCCATCTCAGGATTGGTCACGTATTCCATAGTCAACACGGTCCGTTCTTCCCCCTGGCCGAGCGGGGTCACCGCATGCCAGAGCTTATCCCCGTTAAAGATGACCAAATCACCCGGTTGCGTGACAAGCTCTAGCTTTCTGGGCGTCTTCGTCGGATCATCTTTGAACAGCTCGCAGACCAGTTTGCATTGAGTGGATTTATCGACGAGTCCCATGAGAATCGTGTATCGAGCACCCTTGTAGTAGGACGTATCGTAGTGAAACCCGATATGATCCCCCGGTTCGGTATAGTAGTACAGCGCGCAGGAGTGAGGGTCATTGTCGGGGCAGAGCCTGAGGTTGGCCTCGACCAATCGATTGAGAAAATTGATGAACGCGGGCGAGCGGTACAGATCAAGAAAAAGCGGGGCCTTCTCTTGAACCGTATAGTAGCTGACGCTCCCCCCCTTCTTGTGGCCCGGGATGAAATTGCGATTGAGATCGCCTTTCACTCCCTGAGCCTGCGGAACGAGGGTGGTTTCGACAAACGCCCGCGGAAGAAACTGCGGAATGAACAGAAACTCGTTCTGTTCCCAATACTCCCGGTGCAATCGATCGACATCCAGCCTGGCCAGGGCTTGGTCGGTCGCTTCAGAAACAGGGCTGGACACTGCCGCGCTCATATTCATCGCTCCTCCGGCCTTGTTGAAAGAAAGTAGGCACTCGCTGTCATGGCTGGCTCAGCACAGGAGCCTTGACCACCTCGACATCGGACGGCAGCTTCGGGACAAAGAGATCGTCACCGAGACCGATATTCGATTGCAAGGAGGAAAACTCGAAATTGGATACATTGCCGCTAATCTCATAAAGCGAGACAGTTCTAATGTAGTAGGTCTTCGGAAAGACCTCGACGACGATCTTCTGAAGATTTCGATGCGCCTCGCCTTCGTGTGTTTTTGGCAACAGCGTTAGAATCCTGACACCCCCGACCCCGCGCTCCTTCCCGGGCGTTGGCTCCACGTCAAACGACTCTTCCAGTTTTGCCGCCCCCTGCAGGAGCTCCAACGGCGCTTTCGACGCAGCCATTTGAGTGAGCTTCCCCACCAGAACCTGCTTATGCTCTGGAACATACACTTTGACGTCGTCCCCGTTCACGTAAATGTCTTCCGTGGAAGGATCGAGATAGTTCCAGCGCAACCGGCCTGGTTTCTTGATGTACACCTTGCCTGACGACGTCATCGGCCGCTCAAATCCCTCGATCATCGTCTTCTGCGTGAAATCTGCCTGAAGATCTTTGGTCTTCTCGTAGCGCGCCTGCAACCGCTTCACCACTTCCCGCACGTCTTTGCGCGCCTGCTCATCCACCGCTTCTTCTGCGAAGGCCGCAGAGCCGACACTGAGCGCGACAACGACGGCGCAATGGACCCAGAGGCTCCTCATCCCTGTGCATCCCCTACCGGCCCGCGCCGCCCGATGACTTCCCGCCGGCCGTCGCGTCCGGCCGCACCGACCAGTCCGTCGGCCTCCATCTGTTCGATCATCCTCGCCGCCCGAGGATACCCGACCCGCAAACGGCGCTGAATCAACGAAGCCGAGGCCTGCCCCGTCGATAATACCAAATCCTTCGCCTGTTCATACACTTCATCCTGCGCCTCTTCTTCCTTGGCCTCTTCCTGTTTCAACGACTGCAGTTCGTGGTTGTAACTGGGCAGCGCCTGCTCCTTGACGAACTCGACGACCCGGCGGACATCGTCGTCGGATACGAATGATCCGTGCAACCGCATCAAACGTCCGGTCCCGGACGCCAGATAGAGCATGTCCCCTTTGCCGAGCAGCGCTTCGGCGCCGTTCGCGTCGAGAATCGTTCTGGAATCCGTCTTCGATGAGACTTGGAACGCGATGCGCGCGGGGAAGTTCGCTTTGATCAATCCGGTCAACACATCGACCGACGGCCGCTGCGTGGCCAGTACGAGATGAATGCCCGAAGCCCTGGCCATCTGTGCGAGCCGGGCAATCTTATCTTCGACGTCTTTGGGCGCCACCATCATCAAATCGGCCAGCTCGTCGATCATGACGACGATATAGGGCAGCGGTTCCGGAGGAGTCGGAGGGGGAAGGAACGAACCGGGACTTCCTTCTGGAATAACCGTCTCTCCAGCGGAAAGCCGTTCCTCCTCGGACAGAAACTGAATCGGCAATTCCGGCTGATCCGGTTTTGCATCCGTTCCGGCGTCGCCGCTGACTCCCTGAGCGCCCGCCACCTTGCGATTGTACGAATCGATGTTGCGGACTCCGGCCTCGGCCAGCAGCTTATACCGCCGCTCCATTTCCTGGACCACCCAACTCAGGCCGCGCGCAGCTGATTTCGGATCGGTGATCACAGGCCGCAGCAAATGCGGAATCCCGTCGTAGGTCTGGAACTCCAACATCTTCGGATCGATGAGCAGCAGCTTCACTTCGTTAGGCCTGGCGGACAGCAGGATACTGATCAGCATTGTGTTCAAACCGACACTCTTTCCCGCCCCGGTCGCTCCGGCAACCAGCAGGTGGGGCATCGTTTTGAGGTCCGCGATTACGGGCGCTCCGAAAATATCTTTGCCGAGCGCGAGGGTCAGTTTTGATCGCGCCCTGGTAAAGGCCTCGCTGGTCGCCACTTCCTTCATGGAAACCACTTCGCGCTGGCCATTCGGAACTTCGATCCCGACCACGGATTTCCCCGGGATGGGGGCCACAATTCGCAAGCTGATCGCTTTCATCGCCAAAGCCAAGTCGTCGGCGAGGTTCACAATCCGCGCCACTTTCATTCCCGGCGCCGGTTCAAATTCATACATCGTGACCACCGGTCCGGGGCGGACCTCCGTCACCTTGCCCTCGATCCCGAAACTCAACAACGCCTTGGAAAGAATCTCGGATTGAGACTTCAACTCCTCATCCGTGACACGGGACAGCACGCCGGACGGTTCGCTGAGCAGTTCGTCAGGATCCGGCAGTTGATAATCATCCGGGGCTTCGATTTTCCCGCTCACGACTCCTTCCGGCTCAAGCTCGGAAACATCCATCTGTTCAGGAGCCGCCGCGAGCTTGGGCTGGATGAGCGGTTCCTCGACCGCCGGCGTCACTTCTGCCTGCGGAATAGCCTCCTCGATGACCGCACGAATGGTTTTCGCTTTCTTCGGCTTGGACGCCTTCGGACCTTCTGTTGAAGGCTCCTCCGCCTTTTTCTCGGGAATCAGCGCACGGATAGACTCCAGCAGCTTGCGTCCCCGCTCGGACACTTGAACGGCGAGCTGGGCCAGCGACAAGGGGGTCGTAAAGAGCAGGGCGACCAGGAATCCCGCAAGAATCACAATGTGTGCGCCGGTGCTGGCGAAATACGTCCGCAATCCGTCCGCGAGTAATTGCCCGAAGAGGCCTCCCGCCTGCCCGCGAAAGACCAAGCCGCTCGACAGCGTCGGGACAGCCATGACTTCCAGATGGAAAAATGCGCTGAGGAAGAGGAGCGCCCCCAGCGAGGCGCCGGCGTTTCGCAAGCGAATGGAAAGATCGCTCTGGGTAAAGCAGCGCAGGCCCATCAACCCGAGAAGTATCGGGAACAGATAGGCTGCACCGCCGATCGATGAGAAGAGCACGGAAGAAAAAACGGCGCCGACTGAGCCGATCAAATTGCGCGTCGGGGGAGAAACTGTCGATCCCGGCGTGGCCATGACTTTCGGCTCCCCGGGGACAAATGAGAGCAAGCTCAGCAAGGTGAGCAGGCTCAGCGCGATCAAGATCACGCCGATGACTTCACGCCGGATGTGAGAAGGGGGAGCAGGGGCGCGGCGGGCCTCGCCCCGCTTGGCCTGGCTGGTTACGCCCATGGGCCGGATGCTAACACAGGGGGGAAGTCAATTCAAACGAGGCGGGGTGCCACACGCCCGTCCTCTGGATCTCCGGACCCAGCCAGCCGTTTCGTCAATTCGATGAACTGATCGAGTGCCAAGGCCTCCGCCCGTACCGCCGGCGGAATGCCCATGGCGTTCAGCGTCTTGGCAACCAGCTGCGGCTCATACTGTTCATCGCGCAGCGAATTAACCAGTGTCTTGCGCCGATGGGCAAAGGAGGCTTTAACGAGCGCTGTGAACGTCGGCTCTTCCTCCGGCCGAAGCAGCCCCTGTGGTTTACTCCGGACCTGAACGACCGCCGAGCCCACCTCGGGGCGCGGCCTGAAACAGTTCGCCGAGACTTTGAAAGCCTTGGTGATGTCGGCCGCATACTGCGCCATGACAGAAAGAACACCGTAGGCTGAACTGCCGGGTTTCGCGACCAAGCGGTCGGCGACTTCGTCCTGCAGCATCAGCACCAACCTCGGGAAGCGCAACCGGCAGTCGAGCAGCCTGAAGAGAATGGGAGTTGAAATGTAATAGGGCAGGTTGGCGACGACGATGGTGCCGACCGGCAGGCGCTCTACCGGATAGGCCAGCGCATCCCCGCAGACCAACTCGACGTGAGGCCATTCCGCCTGCCGTTCTTGCAGCAAGCGGTGCAGGACCGGATCGATTTCGACCGCCACAACATGCCCCGCTTCGCGCGAGAGGGCATCTGTCAAAATACCCCTGCCCGGTCCGATCTCAAGGACCGTCGTGTCGGGTGTGAGTTCAGCCAGCGCGACGATCTTGCGAACGATATTGGGATCGATGAGGAAGTTCTGACCGAGCCGTTTGATAGCGGGCGGAAAGGAGAGCGACGACACCCTCAGCCTCCGCCGGACGGACGGGGGCCGGCTTGAGAGAGTGCCTTGGAGAGAGCTGAAAGGGGCGTTTTGAACGTATCGATGAAGTCGGTGAACTCTTCGACGAGGTCATTGGTAAACGAGGGGCCCGGCTGAACTTTGGCGAAATCCTGCCCGGCCTGTTGCCCGACCGTTTCATTCAGCAAGGCCACGGTCTTGGCCCTCCATTTGGCGACCCGTTCCATTCCCGCCACCGTATTGAGCGTCTCCATCGTATCTTGAAAGATCTGATCCAGTTCTTTCAATTGTTGCTGGATAACGGCTTGTCCTTTGTTCGTCATGTGCGGCATTTTGTCATCCATTCTTTCTATGCGGCGTTCCGAGCTTGCCGTTTCGCCGCCAGCGTTGCCGCCAATGTGACGGCTTCGATCAAGCTGCCGGGATCGGCCACGCCCTTGCCGACGATATCGAATGCGGTGCCGTGATCGACTGATGTTCGAATGATCGGAAGCCCGACCGTCAGATTGACGCAGGTCCCGAACGCGACCAGCTTCAGCGGAATCAGTCCTTGATCGTGATACAGCGCCACTACGCCGTCATAGTCGCCGCGCGCGGTTTTCCCGAACAACGTGTCGGCTGGCAGCGGATCGCTGGCAAGAATCCCCTTGGCCTGGGTAGCCCTCGCCGCCGGAAGAATCACCCGCGCCTCTTCATCGCCAAAAAGTCCATGCTCGCCCGCATGGGGATTCAATGCCGCTACGCCGATTTTCGGTTTCTTGATGCCGAACAGCGTGGTCAAGGCGAGGTGCGCCAGCCGGATGCCCTTTTCAATCTTCGCCTGAGTCAGCAAGGACGGAAGGTCCTTGATGGCCACATGCGTCGTCACGAACATGATGCGGAGCGGCCCGCCGACGATCATCATGCCCGACTCCTGAGCGTGAGTCAGATCGGCCAGGAGCTCCGTATGGCCGGGAAAGTGACAGCCGGCCATATTAATGGCTTCCTTGTTGATCGGCGCCGTGACAATGCCGTCGATGCAGCCAATCTGGGCCAGATGCACGGCCTTTTTAATAAAGGCGACGGAGGCGGCACCGGTTTTCGGCGCCGCGATCCCCATTTTGAAGGACCCGAGCGGTTGCTCGAGTGGATCCAGTACGGCGATCTGGTTTGCCCTCAGCGCAGCGCTGTCGTGGCTGTCAACGGATCGTACATCGAGTTTCAGCTTTAATTTCCTCACCGTCTGTTGCATGACGGGCAGCGACCCGATGACAAGCGGAAAACAGAGGCGCCTCAGCTTCGTACCGGCCAGCGCCTTGGCTATCACTTCGGGGCCGATCCCGGCAGGATCGCCCATCGTGATGCCAAGCATAGGTTTCATCGGCTGTTTCCTCATGCCTCTCGCCCCTCCGCCCGTTACGAACCATACAGATAGATCGCATACCCTATATAAAGCACCGCCCCGATACTCAGCAACCAGGGCCGCCACTGGCCCGCCCAGGCAGTTTGGATCAGCAGACTGCCTGCTGCCACCACGGCGAGCACCATGGTAATCAGCGCCGTGGGGGCCAATACCCAGTCCGTTCCCAGCAATCCGATGGACACGGGGAACATGCCTTGAAAGACCATGGCTCCGGTCACGTTGCCGACGGCCAATCGATCTTTTTTTTGGTAGAGCCACAAGAAGCTGTTCGACATCTCCGGCAATTCGGTCGCGAGCGGCGCGATCAGTAACGCGAGGATCAAGGGAGAAATCTCAAGAAACTTCGCCATCGATTCGGCAGCGACCACAAAGAGATGGGCACCCAGCGCAAGTCCCGCAAGACCGGTGATCGCCTGTGCAGCGATCAGACTGTAGGAAGGCGTCGCGGCCTTCCGTCCGAAGAACAAGGGATCCAGTTCGCCTCCCTCACTCCCTTCATCCGAGCCGCTGAACTTGATTTTCACATAATAGAGATAACCGCTCATGAGTCCGACCGCCGCGATGACGTGCAGGAAGCGGGAAGGGATAAAGGCGCAGGCCATAGCCACCGTATAGGCCAGGGCAAAAAATGTGAGATCGACCGTGACGTCTTTATAATTCAACCGGAACGACGGGCTCCGCTTCCCCAAATAGGTATACAGGAGAAGCAGCAGCGCCAAAATCGGGATCACGAGCGTGCTCAACATGAATGGTGCGCCGAGGATCGCGCCGAGACCCACTTCGGCCTCTTGACGGCTGCTTCCGAAGAAGATCGCCACAATAGGAATCGAGGTTTCCGGCAGGGTCGTGCCGATCGCGGCCAAGACGCTGCCGACTGCGCCTTCCGAGAGGTTCAGCCGTTTCCCCAACCACTCGATGGCGTTGGTAAACAGCGTGCAGGCACCGAGCGTCACAGCCACGGATGCCGCGAACAGGAGGCTGTAGAGAAGAAGGGTCACGAATAGTCCTTCGTCGACCGGCGTCCCCTTGCATAGGCGAGCGCCGCTTCTTCGAGGACCGCTTTGACCGGACGGCCGGTCCGTTCCGCAATACGCTGGCAGTCCGCATACTCGGGGGAGGCTTTGGAGCTGGTCTCATCCACGGCCGCAATCTTGATTCGAACCTCTCCGCCCCGAATATGCACCGATGTAAATCTTCGCGGAAGAATATGCCTTCCGACTTCTTGCACACGAACACCCAAAGCGGTCGTTTCTTCGAACAACACGTCGAGCAGCGGATGCAGGCCATCGGGAGCCACGAGGCAGGCCAGCACGATCCCGGGCCGCCCGCGTTTCATAATCACGGGTGTGAGCGTCACATCAAGGGCTCCGGAACGGAACAGCCGCTCCGTGATGTGTTCATAGGTTTGCGGGTTCAGATCGTCGAGGTTCGTCTCGATCTGCAACACCGTATCGCGCGCCCGGCCTCCTGGTGATGAATCGCGCGCAAGAAACACGCGCAACACATTCGGCCAGCCTTCCGGGTTTGCATCGCCGGCTCCATATCCGACGGCTGCTGGCCGCATGAGGGGCATAGGGCCAAACTCGGTCGTCAGAGTCTGCAATAACGCCAGACCCGTCGGAGTCGTCAATTCGCGGGCAGGGCCGGCGCTGTAAATGGGAAGCCCCCTCGACAACATCGCTACGGCAGGCCCCGGCGAAGGCAATGTGCCGTGCGCGGACTGGAGGGTCCCCGCCCCCACGTTTACGGGAGAAGCGGTCACACGCGTGACCCCCAACAGTTCACAGCAAATCAGCCCGCCGACGATATCAACGAATGAGTCCAAGACACCGACTTCATGGAAGTGCACATGGTCCGTCGCCACACGATGGGCCTTCCCTTCGGCTTCTGCCAGGCGTTCAAAGACCGCGCGGCTTTGTTGCTTCACCGTAGAGGACAGGCGACTGGCAGAGAGAATCTTGCGAATGCGGCTGAGCGACAACGGGTGACGCAATCCGGCCCCGATCACCACCTCGATCTTCGTCGCGGAAATCGCGCCGCGCTGGACTCGCCGCTTCCGCAGCGTGAACCCTGCGACACCCAGCCGTTTGAGCCCCTTCGTCAGGTCTGCAAAGGACGCACCGGCGTCCACCAGGGCACCGAGCGTCATGTCGCCGCTGATCCCGGAAAAGCAATCGAAGTGAAGATGCACGCCCACGTCCGTCCTTTCTCGCGCCTGCTCAGGCCGGGCCATCTTACCCAAGGCCGGCCGGAACGGCAATGCATTGACAGCCGGAGGAGGCTGTGTTATCCCCACTGCGCAAGTAGGTTCCTCGGCCCTCCTGACAACCGTAAGGCCCCTAGACTGCCGAATGCATTTCACAACGCTTTCCCATGCCTTGCGATCGACGAGTGTTCTCGTCCGGTCTTCTCGCCTGAGCTGGGTGGCCGCCTGTTTGGTGCTCGTGCTGTTCCTTCCGGACACGTCATCCGGCAAAACCAAACCGAACAGAGCTCCGCGCCCGGAACCGGAACTCAAGGTGCTTGAACTCAAGGTCGGTCCGAATCCCTACACGGTTTCGGCTGGCTCTCTGGAATTCTCGGCTCTGATACAGCTCCCCAAGGACTTGAACGGCGCGACGCTGTTGGAAGTGTCGTCGCTCGTCTCATCCCCGTCCAAGACATCGATCCGCTTCCTCTCCATACGCAAACCGGTGGAATCACACTCAGCTCCAGACGGTGGGAGTGCCGACCGCCAGAAGATCTCCATCGTCCTGGCCTGGGATGGGATGGATCACAAGAAGATGCCGGCCGAGGCGGGGCTCTATCAATACGAACTGCGGGCCAAGCTCCTCACGAACGGCGAGAAGGGCCCCCGCACACAGGCGGTGTCCTGGCCGAAGCGGGGGA
>CAZOUA010000034.1:19955-31770 GCA_964582865.1 uncultured Nitrospira sp.
ATGTTGATCCGGTGCGCCAGGCAGCCTGCCCCGAATCCATTGTCGATGTTCATCACGCCGACTCCTGACGCGCAGGAGTTCAGCATCGTCAGCAGCGCGGCCAGTCCGCCGAAACTCGCCCCGTAACCGCGACTCGTCGGGACTGCCACCACCGGCACATCCACCAACCCCCCGACGACGCTCGGCAGCACCCCGTCCATACCGGCGACCACCACAATCGCCTTGGCCTTAGTCAGCCGATTGTGACGCTCCAACAGCCGATGAATGCCGGCGACACCCACGTCGTAGAGCGTCTCGACCCGGCTGCCCATGACCTCAGCAGTGATCCGCGCTTCCTCTGCGACCGGCACGTCGGACGTTCCAGCCGTAATCACCAACACATGACCACACAACCGCCGCTGGGAATCGCGGATGGCCACCAGGCGCGCGTCTTCATGATACCGGGCACGTCGATCGATCCGCTTGATAACCGCGGCGACCGCCGGTGTGGCTCTCGTCGCCAGAAACGGCCGATGGTGTTTGAGGAGCACTTTCGCGATTCCCCTGATCTGTGCAAGCGTCTTCCCCTCGCACAGAATCACTTCGGGAAATCCCTGCCGGATCGACCGGTGATGGTCGAGCGATGCAAATCCCAAGTCCTCGAATGGCAGCGATCGAAGTTGCTCGAGCGCCTTCGTAACCGACAGGCTGCCGCCCTTCACGTTGGTCAACAACCGTTCAAGACGTTCCGGATTCATGTCCGTCCCTTCTCCGGCTTGGCAACCCGCTCCATAAGATCGCTCACGGCCTTCCTGCAGGACTTGCCCTCGAAGAGGACCGCATTGATTTCCTGCACGATCGGCATTTCCACTCCATGACGAAGCGCGAGACCGGCGGCTGCCCGGCTGGTTCGCACTCCCTCAGCCACCGCATGCATGCCGCCGAGAATCGCCTCAAGCGACTCGCCTTTCCCCAGACGAACGCCGACGGTATGGTTGCGACTTAGGGCTCCTGTACAGGTCAGCACAAGATCTCCGACCCCGGACAAACCATAGAAGGTTCTCGGATCGGCCCCCATGGCCATCCCGAGGCGGACCATTTCCGCCAAGCCTCTCGTGATCAAGGCAGCACGCGCATTGTGCCCAAGCCCGAGTCCATCAACGACTCCGGCCGCCAGCGCCATCACGTTTTTCAACGCGCCGCCCAATTGCACACCGATGACATCGCTGTCCGCATAGACTCGCAGGGCCGGGGTCATGAAGGCGCTCTGGAACGCTTCGACCAGCGAACCGTCCTTGCCAGCCAGACAGAGGGCCGTCGGTTGCCCCTGGCTGACTTCCGTCGCAAAGCTCGGCCCCGACAACACCATGAATCGATCATGAAGTGGCGCAGGCAGCACGTCCTCCATGACTTGCGTCATCAGTTTGAGCGTGTCTTCTTCGACACCCTTTGTCGCACTCACGATGGGTATGGCAGACGAAAGAAGTGGCGCAATCTGCCGGAGGACCGGACGGGCCACGTGCGACGGCACCACGAACAGCAGGCCCTCAGAATTCTCCACGGCCTCGCCGAGCCTATTGGTAACGGCCAGTGACGGTGGAAGAGGGACTTTGGGCAGGAAAATGTGGTTCTCCCGTTTGGAGGTGATGGCATCGACCACCTCTCGCTCATAGGCCCATAGTGTCGTGCGGAGACCTTTTTCCGCCAAGTGCTTCGCAAGCGCGGTTCCCCAGGCGCCTGCTCCGATGACTCCGATACGATGAATGGTCGGCATGGTGCTGTATGAAGAGTTACGTAGAGATGGGATGCATTAATTAAGGTTCGTGGCTCGCCTCAGGCGGGCGGATTATAGGAAGGGCTCCTTTCTCCTGTCAATGAACAGGCCTGTCCAAAGACCGTACAAACCCGACTGATCCAGAGGGCAGTCTGGTCGTTTTAACCGCGCGTCACCACGAAATACGAGGGCTTTTCTCTCGTTCAGGTGGCACATGGATTGCTCATCCCCTACTGAATTTCATAAATCACTTCGCGTCTGCCAGGCATGTCGATAGGATACTGGCAGGCAAGTGCGCGTCGCGAGCGGGAGACATGAGATGAAGACTACACGAATCCGCAATATCGTCTTCGCAGCCAGCCTGCTTACGAGCATGGTGCACGTGCTGCTCACAGCAGGAATGACGCAGGCGGAATGGTATGTGGCAGGCCAAGCCGGCGTGACGCTTCCGTCAATAGGCAGAGGGCTCACGGACGTGGACATTGATTCAAGCGGCTTCCCCTCTGGCACCACGCTGTCGGACAGAGCCCTCAAAACTTCTGTCCTCTACGGAGGAAAAATCGGATACTTTTTCCCGCGTGCAAAATGGTTTGGGCTCGAAACAGAACTTTTTAACACCACGCCTCATATTAAACAGCAATTAACGACGATCAACATCCCAAATGCCGGATCGGTTTCGGGCGTCTTATCCGGCGACCATTTTAGAGTCATCACATGGGCTCCGGCGAACTTGGTGTTTCGCTACCCTTCCTCACGACTTCAACCGTACATCGCTGTGGGGCCGGGAATTTTCTTTGCCAGGGTTCAAACAACCCAGGCGGGATTCGAAGGGTCACAATCCAGCACCAAAGTCGGCTTGAACACTCAGGTTGGATTGCGTTACTACATCACTCGCCGCGTCACGGTATTCGGAGAATGGAAGTACAATTACGCCCGATTCAACTTCTCGGAGAATGACACTCAATTCGGTTTCAAAGCAACGTACAGCATGAACCACGTCGTCTTCGGCCTCGGCTATCATTTCTGACCCGCTTCAAAAACGTTTGATGCTCGACTGGAAAACCTCCTCCGATTCCGTGTAGCCTATGCTCGGAATCGACCATGAAAACCTGTCTTTCCTGTCAACGCGAACTTCCTGAGATTTATCGCTACTGCACGCAATGCGGCAACAGCCTGGATGACAACGCTCGATCTGCACCTGCCAAACAAGAACGCGCCCCCGACGAACTCAATCTGCAGATTCTCTACGGTATGTCGGCCATGCTGGTGCTCGCGCTGTTGTTCCCGCCGTGGGAAACCCCTCCGTCGCAGGCTCCGGAATTCCTCGGGCTGCATTTCATCCTCGCACCGCCAACCCCTGATGCCGTTGTCAGCCGGCTGCTGATCACGATCGAACTGGTGACGATCGCCATCGCCGGCTTGTACGGCTCGTTTTTGTTTCGAAGCAAGCCCTGAGCGTCAACCGGCGCTTCCTCTAGGCTGCTCAAAATGCTCCGCTCGCAAGGCCACAGGCGAGTGAACACCGGAAGCGTACCCTCGGGGCACATTGAAGATTTTCACGAGCCGAGAACGAAGCTTGGGAACAGGCGCGTCTCGGCGCGCCAGGGCTGGGTGGGTGATGACATAGACATTTTCAGCAGCCGCGCGAATCAGTCCAGCGCCAGCGTAAGGCACTTCGCCGATCCGCCGGACTTGAGAAATTCATCGAGAGGGACCGCGTGCGTCTGATATCCACGCGAGACCAGCCACGCTTCTGTCTCCGGACAGTTGCTCGGCAGCACCACATGTTTCCCGACGCAGACCGCGTTACAGGCAAAGGCACGCGCTTCATGTTCCTGAACGACGAGGCGCCGGCTTGGCTCGATCCGGTCGGCAATCGCTTCCTGGCCATACCGGTCGAATGCGGGAGGGAAATAGAGCAGCTCGCCGCCGCTCAGGGGGCAAAAACAGGTGTCCAGATGATAGAACCGGTTGTCCACCAGTTCGAGAGGAATGATCTCCCGATGGAACCACTCACTGAGGAAAGGGAAGGCGTGAATGTCCGTCCGCTGGCGATACCCGCCAAACCAGCAGTCTGAAAATCCCAGCAGATCACCGGCCCCTTCAAAATAGTGCTCCCGCTCAAGCGTGAGAACCTCGTAGCCGTGTAGACGGAACCAATCTTCGAAATGCGCCTCTTCCCGCTGCCGTTCGGGATAACGAAACCGGCTCGGCACCGCCTTCCGTCCCACCGCCACACCCGCATTCGCTGTAAACACGAGGTCCGGCAATCCTGGAACCGGCCTCATCCGTTCAAGCACCGCTCCCGCTTCCTGCTCGAGAATCTGCATTAACTGATGCCATTGCTGCACCGCGCGTTCGCCGTTCACGGCGTTTGACCGACGCATCCACGGATTGATCTCGTATTCAATGCCGAAATAGTCCGGTGGGCAAACGAGCAGCCGGCTCATGACTTCCACCCCAACTCACGAGCGATTTCGCGCAGGAACGATGCGGCATCCATCACGAGCCCGACCGCTTGAAAACTCCCCCGATCCGCCAGTTTCGTTGGAACAGAGGGATTGATGTCGACGCACACAGTCGGTATCGAAGCAGGCAGTAAATTCCCGGTGGCCACGGCATGCAGCGTCGAAGCAACCAGCAAGGCCAGGCCGGTTCCCGGAATCGCTTGCCGCATGGCCTCCTGAGCCTGAATCGAATCCGTAATCACGCCCGGAAGCGGCCCATCGTCCCTGATGGTTCCCGCCATCACAACCCGCACCGCATGTCTGACGCAGGCGGCCATGATGCCCTGCTTCACCAGCCCAGATTCCACCGCTTTCTCGATGCTTCCTAGCGCGCGAATGCGGTTGATGGTTCGCAGATGATGTTCATGCCCATGGGGGAGGGGTTGACCCGCCTGGTGCGCATAACCCAGCGACGTGCCGTAGAGCTCCATCTCCAAATCATGGGCTGCCAGCGCATTGCCGCAAAACAGGACATGGACGAAATCGTTTTCGATCAGCCAAGCCAGAGCATCCCGCCCGCCGGCGTGGACGATGGCCGGCCCCCCGGAGAACAGAATGCGGCAATCCGGCCGGCCTTCCCGATGGCCGACCTGCAGCTGCCGCATACGCAAGGCAATATCATGAATCATGTGCCCGTGCGGCCGTTCGACTGAAACCTGCGACTCCATGAAACTAAAGACGTCGCGCTTGCGCGGCCGCTGAAGCGGATTCACGCGCACACCTTCGCGGCCGACGAGAATCAAGTCGCCGTGTTTCACCGAAACCATTGGAACGGCTTGGGCTATGCCTCGCTCAGGCGCGACCCGAATGCCCAGGTCCATCTCGATCCGCTCCACGTCGATCCACGATCCCTGCAGCCGCACTTGCGTCGGCAAATGCGTGGTTGCATAGAACTCGTCGGGAAACACGCCATCCGCCGGCGCGGCCTGGTATCGGCAGTCCGATTCACGCTCCACCGAGGCGCCATGGGGTTGAATCGCTTCGAGAATGGATTTGAGAAGAGCGGGGGAGTCTGCCTGCACGACAATCTTGGCCCGGGAAGGATCTTCCCGTGTTTTTCCGATCTGGACCTCCCGGAGATCGAACGAGCCGCCCATCAAGAGAATCCGATCCAGCACCTTCGCAAGGATCAACGAGTCGATAATGTGGCCTTGGAGAAGAACGGTTTCCTGATGCACCATGACACCAACCTCCCCGCTTCCACCGCTATGTAGATCTTACCACTCCTGTGTTGCCGAGGCTGAGGCGAGAAGCCGCGGGGCAATATGAAGCGTTAGCGGGCAGGCGGTTCAGGCACTTTCATCAATTCGCGAAGCACGCTGGTCGCATAGGCGCCGGGGGGGAGGGAGAACGTAAGAGTAAGAACGCCATCATCGAGCGACCAATCGAGGTCGGCCAACGGGATGCGCAGCGATCGGCGCTCTCCGCGAAAGCCGCAGGCCTTGGCGGCCTGTACCAACAATTCCTGCGTCGTACCCTCTTGAGCCACGACCGCCTGCTCGATCTCGCCCTGTTCCCCGCTCGCCCAGGACACGCGTGAGCCAAACAGGATGCCCGTCGGGCTGATCTCGAATCGATCCGCGCGTGGCTGCTCCTTCTCGGCATCATCAACGAGGAAGCAGGCTCCGTTATCCATCTTCATGGCCCAATCCCCCGCCAGCATCCGGTCAATGCGACCGACTCGTCTCGCCAGCATGAGATTGAAAAGATGGGATTGAAAAGCGTTGAGATACCACATCCGCTTTGCCCGGCTTACTTTGTTCCGCCGGTGAGCGTCTGTGAGCAACGCCGCCCCGACTTGATAGTTCTCGCCGGTTTTCCCCTGGCGTTGCGGGCCGAAGTAGTTCGGAACGCCGCACCGCGAAAGTTCGGCCAGCACGAACGGAACCGTCTCCTTGGCATGGGGGGCCACGTCTCGGACGATGAGCCGGAATCGATTCCCGGCATGGTGCCCGGGGCGCAATCGGTTGCGATGCCGCCCCAGCACGTCGATTGACAGAATCTGTTCGTCTACCTTCAGCCGTGCCACCTGCTCCGCCGTCGCGCCATGGAGGGACAACATTTGCGACGTGACCGCCCTTGAATCTTTAAGACCAGCCGTCCCAATCCCCTGCGCCTTGACCCCGACGGTTGAGGAAATCCTCCGCACCAGGTCCGGGGTCGATAGCAGCCGCTTGGTAACGTTGATATAGAGATGCTCCCCCTCCCCGCAAGGAAGGTAAAGCGGCCGCTCGTCGACCCGGAAATCTTCCGGCTCCACGCGCATGCGGCCGCCGATTCCCGGAACGGTGCTGGTGAGATACGGTTGAGACATGATGAATGCCAAGTTTCCAATCCGTTAAGAAACGAGACCGGTTATCATCTTTCGATCAGGCATGCCGGTCCTCCGTGGTATACTTTCCCATGTTTACCAGAGCCTCACAGCCGTCTCCGGTGATCGCGGCATGCGTCCTGGCCGCCTGTCTTGGTACGGCTGGACCGGCTGGGGCCGAGGAGAACATGGTCTTCGCGCAGTTTACCAGACACATCGCCAGCCAAGTGAACATCGACAAGAATGCCTTTGCCCAAGCCAGCACCTGTCTTTCCTGGTTTTATAAAGCGTCGAAAAAGGCGCCGGCGCCCCCTGTCCAGGGAATCAGCTGGAAGCTTGCCGCCGCGTCGCAACCCGAAAAAGACTGCCCTCGGAATTATCCCGGCGGCATGGACGCTGCACGGGACGATTTCGCCAGAACACAAACGTTGTTGTCCGTCAGCCTCACGGTCTACGAGTTCGCTTTGGTTGCCGACCATGACGACGATCGCGCCTACAGCGTCGCCGAGCTGAAAGATCTTTTTCATTCGCTCGCCCTGGCGTACGATGCCGCCGACTCGCCGCGGACGTCTGCCGACACGCTCACCGCTCGATTCGATCAATGGTACCGCACCAGAACGCTCGACGAAGTCATGCAGGGGATGAGCACCCTCTACGAGCGCGGATATCGCGTCACCGCCTATGATCGAGCGGAGTTGGACCGGGTCATGAAATGACGCGACGGCGGATGTCCTGGCCCGATCGGCTCCGTTCCTTTATCGGCTACTGCCTGAGCGAGCCGCTCTATCGGCTCTTCAGCCTTGTTCCTCATTGGGAATTCGGCCTGTCCAACCATACGTTCTCCAATCTCACCTATGCGCACGGAGCGCTGGCCGGCCGGCGGGCGGTGCACTTAAGCGATCTGCATCTCGACCGGTACCACTCGCGCCACGACCTGGTCGCGGAAGCCATCGACGAACTCCGGCCGGATTGGATTTTCATCACGGGCGATCTGCTGAACGTCCCGGAAGGGCTGCCCCACCTGTTCCGCTTCCTCGCTCGCCTGCGAGAAATCGCTCCCGTGTACATCACCCTCGGCAATCACGATCACTACAGCGGAGTCTCCGTCGAGCAGTTCACGGAACATGCTGACCGGCACGGCATCACACTCCTGGTGAATCAAGCAACGTTCATTCAGACGGGCCTGGGGGAACTGGCGCTGGCAGGGGTCGACGATCCCTCGCTGCATCGGGCCGATCTGAGCTGTGTCCCGCCTCCCGCCAATCGGCGATTTACGTTGCTGCTGGCGCATGCCCCAAACATTCTCGATCAGATGGAGAAGCAGCACCAAGTCGACTTGATTCTCTGCGGGCACAGCCATGGCGGACAATGGCGCATTCCCGGCATTCCCACATTCTGGCTTCCACCGGGCTGCAACGGCCGCGTCGCGGGTGAACACCGGTCGGGCGAGCACACACTCTATATCAACCGGGGAATGGGCTGGTCGTTTCTCCCGCTCAGATGGAACTGCGAGCCGGAAATCGCCGTCATTGATTGGGTGAACGAACAGACTCAGGCCAAAGCCGCCTGAGAGAAAGAAGTTCTGCTCATACCGCCGGGGCAGTCCTTATCCCGGATGTTCAAAAAGGATGGCCAGCGAGGCCGCCTTGTTCAACATCCTGTCATCCGCTCCAACGCTTCTTTCGCCCTGCTGCGTACCGTCTGATCCCAGTCTTCTTTCATGGCATGTTCCAACTGAGCGCGCGCATCCGATGCGCGCAGCCGTCCCAGCCCCAAAGCCGCGCTGGACCGCACGTAGGCATGATCGTCGTCCAATGCCTTGACCAACAACGGCACCACCGTCATGTCTTGCAGGACGCCCAAATGACTGGCCGCCATGCCGCGAATCCGGTGCTGTTTCTCCCCTAACGCCCGCTGCAACGTCGTGGTAAACAGTTCTTTCATTGCGGGAACCGCAGACTCTAATCCCTGCACGCGATACTCGTTGACTTCGATCAAGGCAAATGCCGTTTCCAACTTCTTGTCCCGTGCGGTTTCACGTTCAAACGCCGCAAGCAACTTCGCGCGGAGACGCAGACGGTGCCTGCGCCGGCGCACGGCTCGGACTACCGTCCAGATCGCCGCAAGACACAACAGGCCCACGAACAGGATCGGGATCGCTTGATCGACGACATACTCTTGTGTTTCGAGCGAGAGCCGTTTCCAAACCCACACGGAGGCAATGACCGTTCCCAGGAGGAGGACAACGGCAGTCAGATTGGCATGGCCTGAGGAACGCCGCAGCATAAGAATCGCATCATAGGGAGGCTGCGGGCGCAACGTCAACGGATGACGCCGCTTGACCGGTGGTTCTAGCGCGGACTATTCTCCTCCGATGGAACTTCCGGATCTGAAAGACGATCCCTACCTCAAAGTGCTCCGGCCTCTGGCCGAGGCCTATCTGGCATTCTGGCGCGTCGATAGCCGCCACATTCGATCGCTGCGGCTGACGCCTTCGCAGTTCGACGTGATCGTCACGCTCGGTGACACCAGCGGACTGACCTGCTCGGAATTGTCTGATCGGACGCTGGTCACGAAAGGCACGTTAACAGGGGTGCTCGACCGCCTTGTCAAAAAAGGGCTGATCCAGCGGGGATCTGTCGCAGGGGACAAGCGATGCACGAAGATCTGTTTGACGGACAAAGGCGATGCCCTGTTCAGGAAAGTCTATGCCGCCCACATTGCCTTCACCAGGCCCTTCTTCCAACGGGCGCTCTCTCAACAGGAAGTCGAGACTGCGCGAACGTTGCTGCTTCGGATACGGGACAGCTTTCAAAAGGAAGGGTAAGCTTGCGTCTCACAATTCTCGGTTCCGGCACCAACGTTCACCCGAAACGGGCTGCGGCCGGCTATCTGATCCAGACCGACCAGACGATGCTGCTCGACTTCGGACCCCGTACCTTGAGCAATCTCCTCAAGACCGGAGTCAACCGTCATCGGATTACACACGTCCTCATCTCGCATTTTCATGCCGATCACTTTTCCGACTTCATCACGTTCTTTTTCGACGCGGTGATCTATACCAAGCACGGAGGCGGGCAGCGTCCTGACTTGACCGTGATCGGTCCGCGGGGAACGAGGCGTCTCCTGGGCACGATCATGACGACGTTCCCGAGCTTTTCATCTCCCCCTTTCGGCGTCACGTTCCGAGAAGTGGCAGACAGGAGCTTCACCATCGGGGATACGAGAATCACCCCCCGAACGATGACGCACGTGCCGGATCTCCATGCAGTCGGCTATCGAATCGATTACCGTGGAAAGACCGTGGCCTACTCAGGCGACACCCTGTATTGCCAGAACCTGGTTCGTCTCTGCGGAAACGCCGATGTTGCCATTCTGGATTGCTCGTTCCCGGCGAATAAGCCGGGTCCTGCGCATCTGCATGCGGGCGAATGCGGGCGAGCCGCAAAGGAAGCCGGCGTCGGGAAACTCGTGCTTTCCCATTTCTATCCGGTTGCAGACCGGTACGATGTAAAGGGACAGGCCGGTGAGGCGTTCGAAGGGCCGATCATGCGCGCACGGGATCGGATGACGATAAAGATTTAAAGATGAGCCGAGGCTGAGCGAAGAGGACGTATTCCACTCTAGAGGCTGAACCGTAGGCGTTCAAACCCGTTTCAGGCAAGGCCGCAGCAAGCGAGAAGGCGAGGCCGTACTTTTCTCGGTACGGTGAGCCTTTGAGCGATGCGAGAACGAAACCTGGGGCGGTTTTCAACGCCCTACAGCCCGCCTTCTTTGATTTCACAGCCGAGAATTTCCATAAACCTCGTCAGGCGGGCTTGCTTGAGCGGATCGTCGAGTTTGGCATAGATCGCGAGGAGATTCTTGATCATGCGCGAGAGAATGGCCCGCACCGGGCTGTGCTGGAGATACTTTTCGTCGAATCCGTAGCCGGCCTCCGTGAGAAAGCGCTGGCAGTTTTTTTCGGTCAGCAAGGCCCCGCCGTTAAAACAGTCGACGAAGATCTTGTAGCGGTCCGACTCGTACTTCACGAGGAAATGCCCGGGCATACCGATGCCGTGCACCGGCAGGCGCAACCGTTTACCGATCAGCAGATAGACCACCGACAGGCTGATGGGGATTCCGGTCCGCCGATCGATCACGCGATTGATGTAGCTGTTCTCGACCTCGTAATAATTCTTGGTGTTGCCCTTGAAACCCTGCTCGGTGAACAGATAGCGATTGAGGGTCTTGACCGTTTCCTCGCCGGATGCGCGGGGGCCGATGCGATCCTGGACCTCCTGCGCCATCTCGTCGAGCTGCCGGGTATAGAACGCTACGTCGAGGGCAGGATGGGCATAGCGGGCAATGAGAAACGCCCCCTGCTCCAAGTCCATGCGCTCGTCGGGCATGGCCGCCAAGTGGATGAACTCGTCTTCCAGTTTGCCGCCGCGGATCTCCTCGAGCACCGAGGCAATCCGCTCCGCCATTTCGGGCTGTTCGATTTCGGCTTCTTGCAGAAGGGGCACGGCCGAGGGACCGATGTCGATCAGTTTGCCGCTGATCGTTTGGACGATCTTTTCGTCCTCATCGGCGAGCAATCGAATGAGGGCCCTGATTTGACTCTCGTTCACGACCATGCTGGGACTCCCGGACGCGCCCATCAGCCCATCGCCCGGCGGAAGGCTTTTGCCCCGCCGTAGAGGCAGAGAGCGTCGAAGATCACCATCACGACCATCACCATCACGACATGCGGAAGGGCGTCACTCCAGCTGGTGAGAATCAACGGCCGCACCGCATCGATCGCCCAGGTCATCGGGTTGAACTTCGCTAAAAAGCTCATCCACCCCGGCATCGCCGCCAACGGCACCAGCGCTGAACTCAAGAATATCATCGGCAGGGAGAGGAAACCGAGCACGGAGAAGAAATCGCCGTGACTCTTCACGGAAAAGGCCATGGCCATGGAAATCGCCGTCAGTCCGACCCCGAACATCATGCCGATCAATAAGATCGTCGCAATGCCGAGCAGGCCGGTGGCCGGCTGCACGCCGAACAGAAACGCCACGCCCAGAATCACCAATACTTGGAGCGACGTAATCGTCATCACGAAGATGAACCGGCTGAGAATCACCGAGCTCCGGTGGATCGGCGTCGACATCAGCCGTTCCAAAAACCCGTTTTCCTTGTCGAAGAGCAGATCGACTCCCCCGGCCAACCCATTATTCAGCACCGTCATCACGACGACGCCGGCCGCCAGGAAGCTGA
>CAZOUA010000035.1:0-29177 GCA_964582865.1 uncultured Nitrospira sp.
GGAACCGCCGCGGGACACGATGCCGGTCAGCCGCTTCGCCGTCATCGGAATGAACGGCAGGCGCACACCTGCATGGATCGTGAAGTAGTCCACGCCCTGCTCGGCCTGTTCGATCAGCGTGTCGCGGAAGATCTCCCAGGTGAGCTCTTCGGCTTTGCCGTTCACCTTTTCGAGTGCTTGATAGATGGGCACGGTGCCGATGGGCACCGGCGAGTTACGAATGATCCATTCGCGTGTTTCGTGGATGTTCTTGCCGGTCGAGAGATCCATGACCGTATCGGCACCCCAGCGGATCGACCAGATCATTTTCTCGACTTCTTCTTCGATCGACGAGGCGACGGCGGAGTTGCCGATGTTCGAATTGATCTTCACCAGGAAATTACGGCCGATGATCATGGGCTCGCTTTCCGGATGGTTGATGTTGGCCGGGATGATGGCACGGCCACGGGCGACTTCATCGCGCACGAATTCCGGCGTGATGGTCTTGGGAATGCTGGCACCCCACGGCTGCCCCGGATGTTGCGCGATGCCGCCTCCATGTCCGTTCCGGGAGGCCAGTTCCCGCGCGACCTCGCGGGATTGATTCTCTCGGATGGCAATAAATTCCATTTCGGGGGTGATGATGCCTTGGCGGGCATAGTGAATCTGGGAGACGTTCTTGCCGGCCTTGGCGCGCAGCGGTTTGCGAATATGTTGAAAGCGCAAATCGGCAAGTTTCGGATCGGTCGCGCGCATCCGTCCATACTGCGAGGTCACGTCGGGGAGTTGGTCGACGTCGCCCCGTGAGAGAATCCAGGCGCGGCGCATGGCGGCCAGTCCCTCACGGATATCGATGTGTACAGAGGGGTCCGTGTAAGGCCCCGACGTGTCGTAGATCGTAATCGATTCGTTGGGGGTGGGGGCGCTTCCGTTCATTGATCTGGTCGGTGAGAGGCTGACCTCTCGCATCGGCACGCGCACGCCTGGCTGTGCGCCCGAGACGTACACTTTCGCTGATGCGGGGAAGGGCTCGGTCGTCAACGTCGAGACGGTTGCCGTTGTCCCATTACCGTTCTGTGCATGGTCGCTCATGGGAGATCCTTTCTTCAGGATGCTGTCAGCTATCACCCGCCAGCGCCTGGCATGAATTCCGGAAGCTGATCGCTGTTTCTTCCAATAAAAAAGCCGCACCACAGAAGTAGGGGTACGGCTGCACGCTCACGAAGTCCGATTATGATCCGGCTTCCCTACGCTGGTATTACCCAGGTCAGGTTGTGAGGGTCGTCCGAGTTCACGGACTCTCAGCCGTATTGGCCCCCCTAGCTATGAGCAAAGATCGTATGCTTGGCCCCCTCTATTGTCAACGGGCTATTAGGCCTAGCGTTCGATAGGCCTTCTTCACGGGCCGTTGGTTCGTTGATTGTCCGGTGACCCTATCGTAGAATGACGCTCTATCCTATGGCTTGAGGACCCTGTGAAAGCTGTTACCACCGCACCGAGACCGATCACCGAGTACCAGGCGCTTCCCGCCGAGGAACTTTTCCGCCGAACCGCCGAGGCCAAGCGGGTTCTGGACGGGCAGGTCATGATACTCGGTCATAATTATCAACGCGATGAAGTCATCGAGCATGCCGATTTCCGTGGGGATTCGTTGCTGCTCTCGAAGCTCGCGGCCGAGCGATCGGAGCGTCCCTATGTCGTCTTTTGCGGTGTGCATTTCATGGCGGAAACGGCGGATATCCTCAGTCGGACGAATCAGACAGTGATCCTGCCGGACATGGCAGCCGGTTGTTCCATGGCCGATATGGCGGCCATCGAGCAAGTCGACGAATGTTGGGAGACGCTCGGTCGGATCATCCCGGTCGAAGAGACAGTGATGCCGGCGGTCTACGTGAATTCGGCGGCGGTATTGAAGGCCTTTTGCGGCGAACATGGCGGCATCACCTGCACGTCCTCCAATGCGAAGGCCGTGATCGAATGGTCCTGGGCGCGGCGCGAGAAAATTCTCTTCTTTCCGGACGAGCATTTGGGTCGCAATACGGCGAACAGGATGGGGCTCCCGCGCGAGCAGATGATCGTATGGGATCCCTATCAGCCCAACGGCGGGAATACCCGCGAGGCGATCAAACGAGCGAAGCTGATCCTCTGGAAAGGACACTGCAGCGTTCATCAGATGTTCCAGCCCGTGCATGTTGACAACTTCCGGAAGCAGTATCCGAACGGAACAGTCATCGTGCATCCGGAATGTCATGAGGATGTGGTGAACAAGGCGGATCTGTCCGGCTCGACCGAGTTCATCATCAAGACAGTCACTGCGGCTCCTGCCGGAACGGTGTGGGCCGTGGGAACCGAGCTGAATCTGGTGAATCGTTTGAAGCGCGATCTGACCGATAAGAAGGTGTTCTTCCTATCCTCCACCGTCTGCCAGTGCGCCACAATGTTCCGCATCGATGGCGCCCATCTCTGCTGGGCGATGGAGAATCTTGCCGACGGACATGTGGTGAACCACATTGTCGTTCCGGAGGACGACAAGCGGTGGGCAAAGATTGCTCTCGATCGTATGATGGCGGTCAGTTGAAAACCTGGCTCGTGGCACGGGGCGAGAGGCAAGCGGAAGGCCGAACGGTCAGCGGAAAATTGAGGTTGCTCCTAGTTCCCCCCTCCTGTAAATTCCCCCTTCGCCCATTGCCTCTAGCCCCTGATCTGGTGCCGGCGGATCTGATGTATGGACTATAAGTCGACATTGAATCTCCCCAAAACCGATTTCCCGATGAAGGCGAATCTGCCGCAGCGGGAACCGGAATGGCTCGCATGGTGGGAGCAGGAACGGCTCTATGAGCGGATTCAGGAAGCGGGCAAAGGCAAGCCACGCTACATGCTTCACGATGGCCCGCCTTATGCGAACGGCCGTATCCACATCGGACACGCGCTGAACAAGATCCTCAAGGACATCATCATTAAGTCCAAGACCATGGCCGGGTTCCATGTGCCGTACGTGCCTGGCTGGGATTGCCACGGCCTGCCGATCGAGCATCAGGTGATGAAAGATCTTGGCGAGAAGAAGAAGAGCCTCGATGCGATGGCGATTCGCAAGCTCTGCCGTGAGTACGCTGAAAAGTTTTACAAGATCCAGCGCGAGGAGTTTCAGCGGCTTGGCGTGCTCGGCGATTGGCAGAATCCCTATCTCACGATGAATCCGTCGTACGAAGCGACGATCGTGCGCGAGTTCGGCAGGTTCGTCGAGCGCGGCGGAGTCTACAAGGGGCTCAAGCCGGTCCTCTGGTGCACGCAGGACCAGACGGCGCTGGCCGAGGCCGAGGTCGAATACGAAGACCACACCTCGCCCTCGATCTATGTGAAGTTTCCGGTAGTGACCTCGCCGGCAGCGCTCAGCGCCAGGTTCCCAGGCCTGTCGCTTCCTGCCGACATCAAGCTGGTTTCCATCGTCATCTGGACGACGACTCCTTGGACACTTCCGGCCAACCAAGCGGTCTGTCTGCATGCCGACATCGACTATGCGTTCGTCCAGGTGGGGCAGGAAGTCCTGATCGTCGCCCATAAGTTACTCGACAACGTTGCCAAAGCCTGCGCCCTCGAACAGACGAAGGTGCTTGGGGTGAAAAAGGGGAGCGAGGGGTTTGAAGGGCTGGAGACGCAGCGGCCGCTGACGACCGGCCTGTCACCGGTTCTGCTCGGCGATTTCGTGACGCTGGAGCAGGGGACCGGCTGTGTCCACATCGCACCGGGGCACGGGATGGAGGACTACATTCTCGTGCTCGAGCATAACGCCAAGGCTTCGGCCGGCGAACGGCTGGAGATTCTGGCGCCGGTCGACAATGCCGGACGATTTACCGAAGTCGTCAAAGAGTTCGCCGGCCAGCATGTGTTGAAGGCGAATCCGAAGATTGTGGAGTTCTTGCAGGCCAATGGGCGTCTGCTCGGTCACGGCTCGCTCGGCCACTCCTATCCTCATTGCTGGCGTTGCAAGAGCCCGGTCATCTTTCGCGCCACCGAACAATGGTTCGTCTCGATGGAGAAGAACGAATTACGCCAAGAGGCGCTGGCGGAGATCGGACGGGTCCGTTGGATTCCGGCCTACGGCAAAGACCGCATCAACGGCATGATCGAGAATCGGCCGGATTGGTGCCTCTCGCGGCAACGGGTGTGGGGCGTGCCCATCCCGGGTTTTACCTGTGGCGCCTGCCGTCATGTATTGGCCGATCCCGTCATCATCGACCACATTGCGACGCTGATGGAATCCAAGGGCGCCGATGTCTGGTTCGAGCGATCGGCAGCAGAACTGCTTCCGGCCGGCACGACTTGTCCGAAATGCGGGAAAGCCGACTTCGAAAAAGAACGGGACATTCTCGATGTCTGGTTTGAGTCCGGCGTCAGCTATGCAGCCGTGCTCAAACCGAAGAAATGGTGGCCGGCGGATTTGTATCTCGAGGGCTCGGATCAGCATCGCGGCTGGTTCCACAGCGCCTTGCTCGCGGGTGTCGTGACGGATCGCCGCGCGCCCTATCATGCGGTGCTCACGCATGGTTTTGTCCTCGACGGGCAGGGCAAGAAAATGTCCAAGTCTGCGGGCAACGTGGTTGCGCCGCAGGACGTGATCAAACAGTCCGGCGCGGAGATTCTGCGGCTCTGGGTCTCGGCCCAGGACTATCGCGAAGATCTCCGCATCTCGCCGGAAATTTTGAACCAACTGATCGAGGCCTATCGGAAAATCCGCAACACCTGCCGGTTTCTGCTGAGCAATCTCTACGATTTTGACCCGGCCAAGCATCGGGTGCCGTTTGGACAATTGCCTGAGCTGGATCGATGGGCGCTCATGCGATTGGGAGAACTGATTCGCAAAGTCAGGACATCGTATGAAGATTTTGAGTTTCATGCCATCTTCCACGCGCTCAATAATTTCTGTTCGGTCGATCTGAGCGCGGTCTACTTGGACATCCTGAAAGATCGGCTCTATACGTTCCGCGCCGACTCGCCGTTGCGGCGCGGGTCGCAGACGGTGCTGTACGAGATGATCGTGGCGATGACCAAACTCATGGCGCCGGTGCTGAGTTTTACCGCCGAGGAAATTTGGCGTTCACTGTCCACACACGCGGGAAGCGCACCCGGTGAATCGAGTGTCCATGTAAGCGGGTTTCCTGAAGCTCCCCCCGAATGGCTGGATGCGAATCTGGCTCAGCGATGGGAGCAGCTCTTGGGCTATCGGATGCAGGTGCAGGGTGTGCTGGAAGGAAGCCGTCGTGACAAGGTGATCGGATCCTCGCTGGAAGCGGCGGTCGAAGTGCGCGCCAATCGGAGCGACTATGCCTTTCTGAAATCCTATGAGCGAGACCTCCCGACGATCTTCATCGTGTCGGAAGTGAAGCTGATGGAGGATCCTGATGCCAAAAGCCCGGTGGCCATCGTGGCGACCAAGTCGTCGTTCGGAAAGTGCGAGCGATGCTGGAATTTTCGGGAAGCGGTCGGCACGCATGCCGGCCATCCGACATTGTGTGACCGATGCGTGGAGGCCGTGCAGTGAACTCACGCGTCCGATATCTGCTGCTGGCACTGGTCGGCCTCATCGTGATCGTCGTCGATCAAGCCACGAAATATTCAATTGTGCAATCAATGCGGTTGCATGAATCCATCCCCGTCGTTCCGAATCTCTTCAGCTTGACCTATATTCGAAATCCCGGCGCGGCGTTCGGCTTGCTGGCGGGCAGCAGCAATGCCTTCCGGATGGTATTTTTCGGAATCACGTCGCTCTTTGCGTTGGCGCTGCTGGGAACGATTCTGTTTCGGCTGCCGCAGAAGGATTGGATCGGGCAGCTGAGTATCGCGGGGATTCTAGGCGGCGCGATCGGAAACTTGATCGACCGGCTGCGGTTTGGAGAAGTGATCGATTTTCTCGATGTTTACATTGAGTCGTACCACTGGCCGGCATTCAACGTGGCTGACTCGGCGATCACGGTCGGGGTGGTCTGTTTGATCATCCATTTTGCGTTTGAACGGAATGAGACGCCGCTTCCGGCTCCTGAGCCTCCACCGTCTTCCGTCTGATTCTCAAGCCGGGAGCGGAAGGATAAATCCGCCTTCTCGGCGGAACTGTTGCTGCTGTTCCGCGGAAAACATCACCAGCGGTTCGCTGTGGCAAAACTGGCATTCTTTCAGCGTCACCGTCGCGTCATGTTCGCCTAAACCCTCAAGATAGCTTTTCGCCAGCCTCAGCGCGGTCGCTTCATCGGTCGTCATCACGTCGAAATGCAGCAACCCCTTCTTGCCTCTAACCAGGGTATCGAATACGTGGACCGTATCAGCCTGCGTCTCGGCCATGTGAAGTTACACCCCGAATATGTAGAGCACCACGAGGCCCATGAGGATGCGGTAATAGGCAAAAGGGCGCAGGGTATGGCGTTTCACGAAGGTGAGGAAAGCGGCGATCACGATCCAAGCCACCACGAACGAGACCAGCAGGCCGATCCCCAGCGCCACGTAACCTTCCTGCTGAAACATCCCGCGCGATTTCCACATCTGATAGCACGTCGCGATGATGAGCGTCGGCAGGGCAAGAAAGAAGGAGTATTCGGTCGCCACCTTTCGGTCGAGGCCTACCAACAGGCCTCCGATGATCGTGGAGCCGGAACGTGACATGCCGGGGATCAACGACGCGCATTGCGCCAGGCCGATGAGGACCGCATTCCGAAGCCCGACCTGTTCCAGCTGCTGGATGCTGGTTTCTGTCCGGCGCGCTTCCACAGCAAGAATGATCAGCCCGCCGACGATCGACGTGATGGCGACGGTCTGAGGGCTGAATAAATGGGCCTTGATCCAGCCATGCGTCACGAAGCCGATCAGTCCGGCTGGCATGAAGGCGGCCCCTAGGCCAAGCAGGAACCAGAGGTGAGGATGTGCCGTGATGGATCGTCGAAGGGTTTCACTCCATGCGGGCTGGTTCGCCCCCTGCAACGATCGCCGCAAGTCGGCTTGCTCGCTGATGGCGCGCGAGAGCAAGGTCCGAAGTTTCTCCCGCTCGTAGGCGACCACCGCGAGAATTGCCCCCAGCTGGATTGAAATTTCGGCATTGGCTGCCAGGTCTCCGGTAAATCCCAAGGCGTGGCCCGCCAGGATGAGGTGGCCGGTCGAGGAGACGGGAAGAAATTCCGTCAACCCCTCGACGATGCCGAGAATGACCGCAAGGGCCGGGCCCCATTCGTTCATATTGTGTCCTTCATTCGGGTGAGCGGGTGTATCGAGAGGGTCTCGCGCATAATCACAAAGTGGCGGCGATCCGTCAAGCGGAGTCGCAAACCGCTTCGTGCGGGCGAGTCATCGTACGGCCTGCAAAACTGTTGACAAAGGATCGGGCTTGGCATACACAGAGTCATATACGTAGATGGGGATCCGCGAATCGGCGTTCGTGTCGCAGATTGATGACAGAATACGATTGTGGATCGGCAAGTCGCATGCTTGAGGAGGGTCTCATGAAGTCTGTGTGGATGGCGGCGGTGGTTGTAACAGGAGCGATGTCGCTTGTGGGTTGTGTTGCAGAACGGAAATACCAGGACGCTTTGGCGGAATCAGAAGCGGCGAAAACGGAGCTTGCCACCACGCGTGCCCAAAAGAGCGCGCTGGAACAGCAAGTCAAGACGCTGAAAGATCTCAACGTGAAATTCGGGAACGAGGCACAGGCGGCTCATGACGAGCTGGAGCGTATCCAACATGGGCGCGACAAAGAGCGTGGCAGCGTCGAAGCTCGCACGAAAGAGTTGGAGGACCGCGTCAAGCAGCTGAGTGCTCAGAATCGTGTCGTACGGCAGGAGTACGAAGATGCTAAGCGGCATAACGAGACCCTCAAGTCCCTCGTGGCACGGTATCAAAAGGAATTGAAAGACCAGTCTCGCTCTGGCGCCGGATCTCTGGCCCCGTCGATGTCCCCTGCACCGTCTGCGGCCTCTGCACCGGCCGGAGGGCCGAGCGTGTCGGGTATCATGAACGTCAACAAGGCTTCTGCCAGCGAGATGGTGCTGTTGCTGGGAGTCACCAAAGAGATGGCGGACCGGATCGTCAGCAACCGTCCGTACAAAGTCAAGGGCGAGCTGGTGGCGAAGAACGTGGTGCCGAAAGAGACGTTCGACATGATCAAGGATCGGATCAGCGTCAGCCAATAGTCAGTCCACGCTGCAATGGTTTGGCGATTCGACGGGCCGCCCACTTCACAAGTGGGCGGCCCGTCGTGCTTTGGGGAATGGCGCAATAGATGATTCCCACGGCTCTTCTTGCTAGAATGAAACAATTGCGGACCGGTGCGTAGCGAGGGCCCATGCGGCGGATCGTCTTGATAGCTGCAGTGTTGGTTGTCGGATTGGCAATCGGCGGTTACGTGTTTTTCAACGGCGAACGGAAAGCGCCGGTCCGCTATCGCACGGCCCTGGTCGAACGCGGTTCCGTCATTTCTCTCGTCACGGCCACCGGCACGATCAATCCAGTCGTATCCGTTCAGGTGGGCACGCAGGTTTCCGGGATGATCAAGAGCCTGCATGCGGACTTCAATTCGGTCGTCAAGGCCGGCGATGTCGTGGCGACCATCGATCCCGAACCGTTCAAAGCCCGTCGAGACCAGGCTGCCAGCAATCTTGAAATGGCAAAGGCCAACGTCGCCAGGGCCAGGACCGAACAGGCCCAGCGACGGCGCGAGCTGGAGCGGGCCCAATCCCTGATCGCCCAGCAATTCGTCTCGCAAAACGACCTGGATGTGGCGATTACCAATGCACAGGGGGCGGATGCGCAGGTCAATGTGGTGATGTCACAAGTGAAGCAAGCTGAAGCCGCGCTGAACGCAGCCGACTTGGATCTCAAGTACACGACCATCCGTTCGCCGGTCAACGGCATTGTGGTAGCCAGAAACATCGAAGTCGGCCAAACGGTCGCCGCAAGTTTTGCCACGCCCAATCTCTTTCTCATCGCCCTCGATCTGACCAAGATGCAGGTCGACACGAACGTCAGCGAATCCGACATCGGCGGGATTGCCGAAGGGAAGGACGCGACCTTTACGGTAGATGCCTACCCGGGGGTTCCATTTTCCGGCACCATCCGCCAGGTACGGCTTGCTCCGATCAACGTGCAGAATGTCGTGACCTACAATGTCGTGGTCGGCGTGGACAATAAGGATCTTCGTTTGAAGCCCGGCATGACGGCGAACGTGTCCATCGTCGTGGCGCAAAAAGATCAAGTGCTCAAAGTCCCCAACGCGGCGCTTCGGTTTGTGCCGCCGAAGTCCGAGCAGGGCGAGTCTCGCCGTTCGGAGGGAAAGCCTGCCAAAGCCGACGGTTCTGGGCGAGCCGTTCTCACGGGCGGGGCCGCTCCCGCTCGAACTATCTGGAAGCAGGGCGAGAACGACGAGTTGGTTCCTGTCACCGTGCAGAGCGGGATTTCCGATGGATCGGCGACAGAGATCCTGTCCGATTCAATCGCAGAAGGCGACCAGGTCATTGTCGGGGTAGATCAGTCCCGCGGCGGGAAGAAGAGCGGCGATCTGCCTCCTGGCTTTGGGGCGGGCGGACAGCGGCGGACGCGCGATCGCGGACTGTGAAGAACGCTAAGGTCTAGGTTAAGGCTGAGGATGAGCAATGAGCCTAGACAGCAGCTTCACTCGCATCCTTCAAACTAGACCTAGGCTGTAACCTCAATCTCTCCAACATGGCTTCATTGATTCAATGCGACGATATCTGGAAGGTCTATCGTGTCGGCGACGTGGACGTGCACGCGTTGCGCGGCTTGAGCTTGACGATCCAACAGGGCGAGTTTGTCGCGATCATGGGGTCGTCCGGATCCGGCAAGTCCACGCTGATGAACATCCTGGGCTGCCTGGATCAACCGACGAAGGGGCGCTATCGGCTGAACGGCGTTGAAGTCGAAAATCTCAAGCCCGATCAGCTGGCGGACATCCGCAATCAACAGATCGGATTTGTTTTTCAAAGTTTCAACCTGATTCCTCGCACCAGTGCGCTTGAGAATGCGCAGTTGCCGCTGTTCTATCGCGGGCTGTCGCTGAAAGAGCAGCGGGCGAAGGCGGTCGCAGCGCTTCACCGTGTGGGGCTGAGCGGCAGGGAGCATCATTACCCGACTCAGCTGTCCGGCGGGCAGCAGCAGCGCGTGGCGATTGCGCGGGCATTGGTTACCGCACCATCGCTCCTCTTGGCCGATGAACCGACCGGGAATTTGGATACGCAATCGAGCCAGGAGATCATGAGCATCCTGGAAGGTTTGAACCGCGAGGGGATTACGGTCATCCTGGTGACGCATGAAGTGGATGTGGCGGCCTTTGCGCGTCGTGAAATTGTCATCAAGGACGGGCAGGTTCTGACTGATCGCGCCACGAAAGCTCGGTTGCATACAATAGAGGCCTAGATGCCGGCATTTATTTGGCTCACGGTCATGACCGCATTGCGCATCCTGGGGCGCAACCGCCTGCGTGCCGGGCTCACAATGCTGGGCATCGTGATCGGCGTGGCGGCTGTGATTGCGATGGTGGGGATCGGAGAAGGCGCCAAACGGGCGGTTCAGGCTCAGATCGCCACGATGGGGACGAACGTCATCATCGTCTTCCCGGGATTCACCTCGGCCAGCGGTGTTCGAGGCAGCCAGGGGTCCGCCATCACTCTTACGGTGTCGGATGCGTTGGACTTGAAGAAGAAGGTTCCCTTGCTCGTAGACACTGGCTGGTCGCGGCGCGATGTCATGCAGATCGTGAACGGAAACCGGAATTGGAATGGCCCTGTCAATGGCGTGTCTCCCAGCTATCTCACGATACGGGATTGGTCCTTCAGCAGCGGGGGAGCGTTCACCCAGGCGGATTTGGACAGTGCAGCCCGTGTTGCGTTGATCGGCCAGACGATCGTCGACAATCTGTTCGACCCGGGAGAGGAGCCGGTGGGTGCGATTATTCGCCTCAAGAATGTGCCGTTCCGGGTCATCGGCGTGCTCGCGCCGAAGGGACAGTCGGCGCAAGGCTCCGATCAGGACGATGTCATTTTTATTCCATTTACCACGGCCGAGCGGAAGGTGTTCGGCACGTCGTTCATCGGGTCCGTCGGGGCGATGTTCGCCTCGACGGCTCAAACTGAGGACTTGCCCGTGGCGGTCGAGCAGATGCGCGAGGTGCTCCGTGCCCGGCACCGGTTGCAGGGCGAGCAGGCGGACGACTTCACCATAAAAACACAGGTGGACATCGGAAAAGTGCAGGAAGGGACGAGCCAAACCCTGACGATGATGCTGTTTTCGATTGCCTCCGTTTCTCTGTTGGTCGGCGGTATCGGCATCATGAACATTCTGCTCGTGTCGGTGACGGAGCGCACCAGGGAGATCGGCGTGCGCATGGCGGTCGGGGCCAAGCGCCGTCATATCGTCATGCAGTTTCTCATCGAGGCCATGACGCTGAGCTTGTTGGGGGGCGCGTTAGGTATCGTGCTCGGCGTGCTAGGTGCGAAGCTGACGACGATCGTTGCCGGCTGGCCGACTGTGATCTCCAGCGACGTGATCATCGTCGCCTTTTTCTTCTCACTCGCGGTCGGCCTATTCTTCGGGCTGTATCCTGCCAACAAGGCCGCCAGGCTCAATCCTATCGAAGCGCTGCGGTACGAATAATCGCTCCGGCGATTCGGAAAACCTGTGCATTCCCGTCAAGATGTTCTATGACCGAGCAGTCGTGGTCAGGCGCACTTCGATGCGGGGGTTGGTCTTGTCGACGTGTTTGTAGAGGTGGGTTTCAACGATGCGGTTATCGTTGATGCCGAGGCCTTCACACAATGCATCCTGGGCGATCTTCAGCCCGCCGTCCACATCGCGGCGCAGCGCCGACGTGAAATAGAAGCGGATGGACAGGGCGAGGGAGGACGACTGTAAACCTGCCAGCAGCGCGGAGCGCTTCGGCGATTCTGCCAGATTCAACCATACCAGTTGCCCTACTTGGGCTTTATAGCTACGCCCGGCGGAAGAGAGCAGGCGCCGGCCGTTCACAGTGGCATATTGATGGTTGATACTGGGAGGGACCGGCAGGGTCAAGGATAGGGCAATATCCGATGCTGCTATTGGAGCCGTGGCTGGCAGCGCCGCCACTCTTTGAGATGCCGAAGTCGGGCGTCGAGAGACGGTGGTGAAATTGATCGATCGATAGGAGGTCAGGCGAACAGGGAGTTTGGAAAGAGGGATCCGAATCTGGCGCCGGTAGGTTGGCATGGGCCAGACTAGAGCAAATTCAGAATCTTCGCCATGTTCTGCTCATACCGGTCTTCGGAACGAGCGATGTAGCGGCGCCACTCGCTGGGATTCCAAATTTCCATACGATGGAACATGCCGACCAGGATGATTTCCTGATCGTCGTCGAGCGGAACGAGCTTTCGCAGTTTCCCCGGAATCAGAATGCGTCCCGCCTTGTCTATCTCGGACGTTCCCGCTTCCGAGACCACGAAGTGCATGAACAGCCGGCTTTGTTCCTCGTCCAGCGTGGTTCTCGTTCGCTCCAGAACCTTCTCCCATTCTTTCGAGGAGTAGATGAGGATAGATTCTTCAGGGCCCTTCAAGAAGACGACAGCTTGCCCCTCGGACTCAATCTGCTCACGAATGGGTGAGGGGACGATAAAGCGTCCTTTCTCATCCACTTTGCAGAGGTATTCGCCTGCAAACATCAGTGCAACGTTTCCTTCACGATGCGAGCGGACCTCTGGTCCGGTCGCGGATCCACTGCTCGAGATCCGAACGTACGAATCGCCATTCTTTCCCAAGTTTGAAGGCGGGAATCTGCCGGCTCTGGAGGTAGCGATAGAGCGTCCGCTGGGTGATCTTCAGGTAGCGGCAGGTCTCCTCCGCTGTCATCAGCTCGCTCTTGAGCTCTTTGGCCATGAGGAAACCGTAACCGGTTGTGGTTCATGTGCCTCATAAGGCTCCGGAAACTGCCCTCAGGGTAAGAAAACAAGGGGGATCTGTCAAGTGAAAATATATGACATTGTCTGTCACAGGCTGTCAGTCCCTTCCGATCCCGGCAGATCCGATTCAGGAGACTCCAAGGCTTCGGCCATGCCATCGCCCATCTCTTCGCCCATCTCATCTCCCATCTGTTTCATGAAGCGAGCCATGCTGTCCGGATCGTTTTCGTCGAGCCCGGCAAGCGCGTTCGGGTCGGCTAACGATTCCATCCTTGCCTCCTCCGACTTGGGCGAGGCGAATCGAGACAACAATCGCTCCAGTCGGGGGCTCTGGCAATGGGTGCACAAGGCTGGTTTCTGATTGGCGAGATTAAGGACGAGGATCGTGCTGCGTTTCTGACAGTCCAGGCATCGGTATTCGTACAACGGCATCGTTTACATTCCCAGGGCGGCAAGCGATCGCGCTGCCTGCTCGGCGAAGATGCGGTCCGGAACGAGACTCGTATCGATCGTGCGGGCCAGCGTCAGCGCGCACACAGATTCGGCACCGGCATTCAGCAGGGTCTTGGCACACTCATTGAGAGTGGTGCCCGTTGTAAAGACATCATCAACGAGAAGGAGCCGGCGTCCCGCGATCGCTTCCGGCTTCCGGACAGTGAAGGCCTGCCGAAGATTTCGCAGGCGCTCATGTCGTGAGAGTGTCGTTTGAGGATCAGTCGGCAGCACACGGACAAGATGGGAGGTCGAGACTGGTCGTGACAAATGGCGGGCAAGCTGGTCGGCGAGCAGCAGCGATTGATTGAACTCGCGCGTGCGGAGCCTGCTGCCGTGCAACGGCACCGGCAGGATGATGTCGGTGTCGAGCTCGTTCGGCAGCGCGCTGACCATGAGCGAAGCCAGAGGCTTCGCCAGTGCCACTTTCCCGCGATATTTGAACGAACAGATTGCGTCCTGCAATGGAGGGAGATAGGGGAACAGGGTCCAGGCCCGTTCGTAGGCCGGCGGACGTTCACGGCAGTTCTGGCATTGGTGGTTCGGTGTCCAGGATGTGGCGGCTGACGAAACAAACGGTTGGTTGCAGCGGAAACAAGCCGGCCCCGTGATCGGTGTGATGCGGTTCCAGCATTCACGGCAGAGGAACGGCACCGGATCGCTCGTCAGCGGGCTGTCGCAGCCGATGCACTCCACCGGTATCAGGAACCGAAGCGCCTGCCTGTACCATCCGAGAATCCGGCTGTTTTTCCCTGTTGGAATCATCGATGGACTTCCTCGGCTCCGGCTGTCTCTATCCTGCTTCTCGCCGTCTGTCAAGGTTGTCGCTCTGTAAATGGTTGTGATATACGAAAGAGAAGTTGAATCGAAGGAGAGTCCGGCCCCGTCATGGTGACGCTCAAGCAGGTATCCAAGGTCTATGAACGGGGAGGAGACCATATCTGCGCGCTCGATCACGTGAGTCTCGATGTTGAAGCGGGAGCTTTCTGCGCGTTTGTCGGACCCAGCGGGTGCGGCAAGAGTACGTTGCTCAATCTGATCGCCGGGCTGGATGTGCCGACATCGGGCGAAATTCTGCTCGATGGGCAGCCGACAATCCGATTTACCCAGAACGAGTGGACGAGAGCCAGGCGGCAGTCGATCGGGATCGTGTTCCAAGCGTTTCATCTGGTTCCCGGATTGACGGTGGAAGAAAATGTCGCGTTCCCTCTTTTGTTGCGCGGGGAGCAGGGTGCGGCGGTTCAAGGCCGCGTGGCGGAGGTGCTGGCGCTTGTCGGCCTCTCGCACCGCATCCAGCACCGGCCCAGCGAGCTGTCGGGAGGCGAGCAGCAACGTGCAGCCATCGCCCGGGCCATCGTGCATCGGCCGAAGATCATTCTGGCCGATGAGCCGACAGGGAACCTGGATTCCCATCATGGCGCGGAGATTATCGCGCTGCTGCGCCGGCTGGTGCAGGAGTTCCGGCAGACGGTGCTGCTGGTGACGCATAGCGTTGCGGCTGCGGAAGCAGCCGACTACACATGGACGATGAAAGACGGGCAACTGGTTGCCCGGACGGTCAATCAGTCGGCACTTGCAGGGGTGTAAATGGATGTATCGACCACGATCGCCGGCGTGAAGTTTCCCAGCTGCTTCATGAATGCATCCGGGGCTCTCTGCGTGACGCGGGAGGAACTGCTGGCGCTGGGCCGTTCCCGTGCCGGTGCGATCGTGACCAAGTCGATGACGGTCGAATCGCGCCAAGGGAATCCCGCGCCGCGCTATTATGGATTTCCCGGTGGCTCCATCAACTCCATGGGGTTGCCCAATCTCGGCTACAGGGCCTATGCCGAACTGATTCCAGAACTCAAGAAACTGGGGAAACCGGTGATTGCCAGCGTCGCGGGCCTCTGCGAGGATGATTTTCCGACGATCGCGCAGGTCATCGACGAGGCCAGGCCCGATTTGATCGAAGTGAATCTGTCATGCCCCAACATTCCCGGGAAACCCCAGATTGGCTATGATGCGGAGGCCTCTGAACGGCTGATGAAGCGGGTACGCAAGGTGATTACGGTACCGATGGGCGTGAAGCTGCCGCCCTATTTCGATCCCGCGCACCACAAGCTCATGGGCGACGTGATCGGGCGTTGCGGTGTGGATTTTCTGAATCTCATCAATTCCGTCGGCAATGGCCTGGTGGTCGATCCTGAGACCGAGACTGTCGTGATCAAGCCGAAGGGCGGTTTCGGCGGGCTCGGGGGGACGATTATCAAGCCGGTGGCATTAGCCAACGTGCGGGCCTTTTGGAAACACTTCGAGGGACGGATGCCGATCATCGGGACGGGCGGTGTGATGAACGGCGTCGATGCCTTCGAGCATTTTCTTTGCGGCGCATCGGCCGTGCAGGTTGGGACGGCGCTCGTTGAAGAAGGCGTCGAGGTGTTTACCAGGCTGGAGCAGGAACTTGCCGCCTGCCTTGAGAAGAAGGGCTACCGGTCGGTGGAAGAATGCCGAGGGAAGCTGAAGGAGTTATAGCAGGCGGTTCAAAAAGGTCGTCCAGCAAGGCCGCAGCGAGTGAAGGGGTGAGGAGATACATACCAAGCTTCGCTTGAGCCGCTCACTTCGATCACATGTGAGCGGATAGTAACTTTGCCTCAAGTCGGCTTTTATATGCCCTGAGCGCCTGAGCGATGCGAGAACGCAGCTGACGGACTTTTTCAACAGCCTGGTAGGGTTACTTGCCGAAGGATTTGGAGAGAAGTCCGAGCTGAAGGGCGCGTCTCAGTAACTGCGCGACGTTCCGCACGTTCAAGCGGCGCATTAAATTGAAGCGATGGACCTCGACGGTCCGTACGCTGATCTGCAGCATGTTTGCGATTTCTCGGTTCGTATGCCCGATCGACACCAAGCGAAGGATGTCGCGCTGTCGCGGTGTCAGGAGTTCGAGATCGACGGGCTCTTCAATGACCGGTTCGGCCTTTCGGCGTAGTGCGCTTTTCATTTCTCCCACCCTCGCTTGCCAGCATTAACTGAACCGAGTCTAGCAAAGGAGTGGAACTCTGTAAACGAAACCACTAATTTGTGCAGGACATTTTTTAGCCGCATGGATATTGGAGAAATGACGAGACTCGTAGGTGATAGTACTGAGCCATTCTGCGTGCGAGCGGTGATTCGATGATGGGATTTCAGCCTCTCATGGCCGCCTTGATCCGTGCCCACGCCTTCCAGCAGCCGTTCCGTACGCTGCTCACAGTCGCCGGGGTAGGTCTCGGTGTGCTGGCGTCCGTGGCCATCTCTGCCGCGAACGTAGAAGTGCTTCGGGCGTTTGAGCGAGCTGTCTTGACGGTCGCCGGTCCCGCCACGCTGGAAATCGCCGGTCATGATCTTGGCCTCGACGAAACTGTCATTGCCGCCGTTCGGCATGTCCCCGGGGTGCTCTCGGCCGTTCCGGTGATCGAGGAGGCCGTCGTCGTGGCCGATGGGCCGCATCGAGGCGAAAGCCTCCAGGTCTACGGACTCGATTTGCTGGAGGAGACCGGCCGGCGTGGCTTCCGGTTGGAACGGGGTTCTGCAGAAGAGGCGTTGAGCGATCTGCTTGTGCCAGACAGCCTCTATCTTGGACGCCGGCAGGGTGATCAATGGAATCTTGCGCAAGGGAGCACGCTTGACGTCACGGTAGGTTTTCGGACCGTTCGGCTTCGAATTGCGGGCCTTCTAGAGGGCGATGAGGGGCGGGCCTCACTGTGGGATCGTGTGGCCGTCATGGATCTTGCCGCCGCGCAGATTCTTTTCGAATCGGTCGGGCGGCTGGATCGCATCGAACTGGTGACGGCTGCCGATCGAACGCCGGAAGAGGTGGCTTCTGCTATTCGCACTGCCCTTCCGCCTCATCTCATCGTCCAGCGACCGGCGCAGCGAACTGCGCAAGTCGAGAAGATGGTCGGGGCCTTTCAACTCAATTTGGCGGTACTGAGCTGGGTCGGCCTCCTGGTCGGGATGTTCTTGGTCTACAACACGATGAGTTTTTCCGTGGCGCAACGACGCCGGGAGATCGGCATCTACCGTGCGCTGGGCATGACGGAACGGCGCGTGGCCGGGTTGTTTCTCGTCGAAGCCGGACTGTTCGGCTTGCTCGGCGGGCTGCTGGGCGGTCTTGCCGGACTGTGGCTGGCCCGGAGTTTGGTACTGCTCGTCAGCCGGACGATCAGCGATCTCTATGTGCCGCTGGCTGCGCAGGGGGCCTGGATGACCTTTGATGCCCACCATGTCACGGCTCTCGCGCAAGGGATCGTCGTGGGGATGGTGGTGTCGATGGCAGGCGCGCTTGGCCCCAGCATCGATGCGAGCCGGACAGTGACCACGAAAGCCCTTGCGCCCGGCGACTATGAAACGACCGCACAACTCCGAAGCCGACGGTATGTGTGGGGCAGTCTTGCGTTGCTGATTCTCGGCGGTCTCTGCACGTTCGGTCGCCCGGTAGCTGGGCTGCCAATCTTTGGCTATCTCGCCACGCTCTGCCTGTTGGCTGCATTGTCGCTGCTTGCGCCGGTCTGCATCCTGGCCTTGAAGGCGACCGGCCAGCGTCGCTGCACGTCGGCGCCCGCGCTTTCCGGAAATCTCCGGCACATGGCAGCAGACCATGCCGCCCGCCATCCGGGCCGCAACGGCGTCACCGTGTCGGCCCTGATGGTGGGGTTAGCCATCATGATCGGCGTGGTCGTCATGGTGCGGAGTTTTCGTGAAACCGTCGAGGTGTGGGTCAACGATACCGTGATGGCCGATCTGGTCGTCGCACCGCCGGCATGGCTGCACGGCAAGCAAGTTGGCCAGGCCGCGCGTGCCCTTCCCGCCGCGTGGTTGCCGACGCTACAAGCGGTCGATGGCGTGTCAGCCGTGGATACCTACCGGGATGTGCAGGTCGAAGCGCAGGGCCAATCTGTGGCGCTGGTGTCGCGGGATCTACGGCTCCACGCGCAACGGAGCCGCTATTTGTTGATAGAGGGTGATTCGACGACTGTGCTCATGCGCGCCGCTGAAACGGGCGGGGTGCTGCTGTCCGAGGTACTGGCGAATCGGCTTGGCCTGCATGTCGGCGGCAGGGTAACGATCACGACACCGAAGGGGCCACAGACGGTTTCCGTTGAGGGCATCTTCTACGACTACGCGACCGACGGCGGGAAAATGGTGATGGAACGCACGTTCTATCGGCAGCTCTGGGACGACGACCGGGTGACCGTATTTGCACTCTACCTCGCCCCTGATATAGACAGCGAACTGGTCCGGCAATCCGTCAACCGATCGTTAAGCAAGGGGCAGGAGCAGATGCTGCCGCCGGCGATCATCAGAAACAAGGAACTCCGGCAGGAAATCCTGAACATCTTCGACCGCACATTCGTCTTGACCTATGTGCTCGAGGCGATCGCCGTTTTGGTGGCGGTGCTCGGCATCGTGAATACGCTCGTGACCGCCGTGCTGGAACGCCGGCGCGAGCTTGCCACGCTGCAGGCGATCGGTGCGAGTACGAAGCAAGTTGAACGGTTGGTGTTATGGGAAGCTGTCTATCTGGGAATGATCGGGGCTGTCTTGGGAGTGATCGGGGGGCTTGCGCTGGCCTGGGTGCTGATTGCCGTCATCAACAAGCAATCATTTGGCTGGACGATTCGCATGACGATTCCGGTCGGGGTACTCTTGCAAGCCGTGCTGCTTGCTGTCAGCGCCGCCTGGCTCGCCGGGTATTTTCCCGCCCGCTGGGCCGCGAGGCAAACCGCTGTCGATGGACTGAGAGAGGAATAGCGAGCTCTATCCCGCCACCGGCTGCTGGTAATCCACTTCGATCTTGAAGCCGAGATCTTCGATCATCCCCCACACTTCCGGTGCTGGGGCGCCGGGGGTGGTGAGGTAGCCGTTCACGAAGACGGAGTCGGCTGGATAGAGGGCTAACGGCTGCAGGCTACGGAGGTTGTGTTCGCGGCCTCCGGCGATACGGATTTCGGTGCGCGGGTGCAGGAAGCGGAAGAGGCAGAGGACCTTCAAGCAACGCTGCGGCGTGAGGTTGTCGCAGTTTTCTAACGGCGTGCCTGTGACGGGATGCAGCGTGTTCAACGGGATCGAGTCCGGTTTGACTTCGCGGAGTGCCATCGCGAGGTCGATGAGGTCTTCGTCCTTCTCACCCATGCCAACGATACCGCCGGAGCAAATTTCCAATCCTGCTGCCCGCGCGTTCTTGATCGTTGAGAGGCGGTCCTGGAATGTGTGAGTCGTACAAATCGACGCGTGGAAGGCTTCGCTGGTGTTCAGGTTGTGATTCACACGATCAACACCGGCGGCTTTCAGCCTGGTGGCTTGCTGCGCGCTCATCAGGCCAAGGGAACAGCAGATCTGAATCGGAATTTCCTGCTTGATAGCGCGGACGGCTCCGGCGATTTCGTCGATCTCTCGATCGAGCGGACTTCTGCCGCTGATGACGATGCAGTAGCGCTGGGCCTTCGAGGCGGCGGCTTGGCGCGCGCCTTCGATCATCTGTTTCTGGGGCAATAAGTTATAGCGCTCGATCGGCGCGGTCGAGACGGCGGATTGCGAGCAGTAGTGGCAATCTTCCTGGCAGGCGCCGCTCTTGGCGTTTTGCAACATCTGCAAGCGGACGGTCTTCCCGAAATAGCGGGATCGTACGGTAAAGGCGGCCTGTAAGAGTCCGAGAAGATGCTCGTCCGGGGTGTTCAGCACGGCATGGCATTCTGAAGCGGTGAGCAGTTCATCCCGCAGGGCTTTGTTCGCGAGTTCTTGATAGACGACCATCGGCGGCTCCTTCACCTTCGCGCTGTTAGAGGGGGCTCATACAGCCCCGGCTGTTATCATGCTGGCTGCACGTTGTCTGATTGAGCGGAAAACCTACACGGTTTCAAACGGAGAAGCAATGCCTTGGTAGGGGACCGTGCGGATCGGCGGTTGGCTGTTGTCTCGTCCTGCTGTTTGGCCGCCTTCCAGCCACGGGAGGGCCACAAAGGTGTTCCAGTTTCCGCAACGCCGGCAGCGTCCGGACCATTCGGTCGTTTCCTGCTGGCAGGCTGTGCAGACGTAGGGAACGACAACGCGTTTTTTGAACTGCAGCGCTTTTTTCAGTTCGACGACGGCCTGCTCCATGTGCTGCTTGCGCAGAAACAGATTCGCCATGATCTTGTGATAGTCGACCAACTGGTCCTGAGGCCCTTCGATGGTGGAGAGAATGTCGAAGGCTTCGTCGACCATCTCCAGGCGGTAGTAGAGCTTTCCGAGGTAGAACTGGAGAATCGAATTGTTCGGATCCTGGGCCAGCGCCTCTTGATAGATGCGGATAATCTCGCTCGGCTCCCCTTGGTCGAGGAAGAGTTCTTCCAGCCGGTGGAGAATGATCACGTTGCGGGTCTTCGCAAAGACTCTCTTCAAGATTTCGACGGCTTCTTTGGTTTTGCCTTCCTGGATCAGGATCTCGCCGAGCCCGATGTAGGCGGGGAGGAAGGTCCGGTCTTTTTTGATGGCGCCCCTGAAATATCGCCTGGCCTTGTCGGCGTGTCCGCGCTCAAGAAGCTGGCGGCCGACTTCGTACAAGCAGCCGGTCAGGAGCAGCGCTTCGGCTCGACGCTCCGATTCCGGAAGATTGGCCTTGGCCATGCGGTGCTGAATCTCGAGCGCGTCGCTCCATTTCTCGAGGCGAATCAAGAGATCGCGCTTGCGAATGAGCGCTGTGAGATTGTCCGGCTCGAGCCTCAGAATCTTGTGCAGCGCCTGCAGGGCATCCTCATACCGTTTGGCGCCTTCGAGGTCCTTGGCAAGCTCCAGGAGGATCTCAATGTTCCGATCGTCGATGCGATGGGCGTTCTGGTGCAGCCGGATCGCTTCGGAATAGTTGTTTTCGGACCGGTAGATGTTCCCCAGCCAGAGGAGCGAGTCGATTCGATTGGGGTCGATCGCAAGGGCTTTTTCGAAGAGGCTGACAGCATCGCTCGTGCGTTTTGACATGAAGGCGTGGGTGCCTTCGCGGTGGAGCGCATCGACCTTGTCTTTGCGCCGCTGCAGGCGCGTGCTGCGCCAATTACCGATCACGTGTACGGTCTGCCGCATGCCGACCGCCAGTGCGACGAGCACGGCTCCGACGGCCATGGAGAAGACGGCCAGCGTGACCGCGCTCAATTCGAACTGCGTCGAAGGACCGGTATGGACGGTGATGGTGCCGGGGTTGAGTTCACGGAAATAGCTGTAAACGAAGATGCCGGTGCTGACGAGGAAGATTGTGGTGAGCAGTCTGAGCATCGCGTTACGCTCGTTTGGCTGCGCCGGTCCTTCTCCGCGTGGCCGGCTTCTGAGCGAGGACCGGCCGTGCCGGGGCCTCTCCAGGGACGGGAACCTGTTTGGCGTCGGCCCACAATCGTTCGAGGCCGTAGTGGTGCCGCGCATCCTGCCGGAAGATGTGGACGACCACATCGCCGAAGTCCATGAGCACCCACTGCGACGACGATTTGCCTTCGATGCTGATGGCGCCCGGTCCGGTTTGGGACAGTACACCGTCAACATGATCGGCGATGGCTCTGGTCTGTCGATCGGATTCTGCGGAACCCAGGACCAGATAATCGGCGACAGAAGTTAGCTTCGCGACATGGAGGATGAGGACGTCCGTGGCCTTCTTGTCGAGCATGGCCCTCGCGATAGCAAGGGCTGTGGCCTTCGATGTTCGTGCGATCGGTGTCCTCTTATTCGTACAAGTGATGATGAAGTATATAAGATTCCACTAAGGGCGGCAACAGATTTGCCACCGGGAGGCCCTGCTTGATTCTTGCGCGGATGTGGGACGCCGATATCTCGGAGGGAGACAATCGGAGGCAGATCAGGCGACGTGTTCCGATGGCGATGTCCAGCGTGGCACGCCGGCCTGCATCCAGGTCCTCTAGCGATTGCGCGGGCAGGGACGGCAGGATGGTCATGTTCGAGAGGGAATGGAACGACTGGCCCGGCCGCGAGATCACAGCGAATGAGCAGAGGCTGAGCAGCCTTTCTGGCTCCCGCCAGGTCGGAAAATCGAGAAAGGCGTCCAGTCCGATCAAGAATATCAGATCGGTGGTTGCCCCATATTCGTGCTGGAGCAGCTGTATTGTGTCGATCGTGTACGACTTGCCTGGCCGGCGAAACTCGATATCGGAAATGGAAAAGTGGGGGGCAGATGCAATGGCCAGCCGGACCATCTCATAGCGATCCTTCGCTGGGGCGAGGTTCTGGTGAAGCTTGTGCGGAGGGTCGCTCGTCGGAATGAACAGGACGCGATCGAGTTGGAGCGTCTCTTGCGATTGGCGAGCAATCGAGAGATGTCCGTTGTGGATCGGGTTGAAGCTCCCGCCGAAGAGGCCGAGGCGGAGCGGTCCAGAGTGCTGAGTGCTGGGTGCTGAGAACCGAGGTTTTAAATCTGACGACATCATGCCTCAGCACTCAGACACGTCTAGAGAATCACGAGGTTGTCCCGATGGATGACTTCCTCATACTCCTGCGGGCCCAGTTGCTGTTGGATCTCCGCTGTTTTCAGCCCCTTAATCTTGCCAAGAATGTCCGAAGAGAAGTTCACGAGGCCTTTGGCGAATTCTTTGCCGTCCTGGTCGAGGCAGCTGACGGGATCGCCTGCTTCGAACAGACCGGTTACGTTCAAGATGCCTGAGGCGAGGAGGCTTTTGCCCCGTTTGGCCAAGGCTTCGACGGCTCCTTGGTCGAGCGTGACCGTTCCGCGGGAGCGAAGGGTATAGCCGATCCAATGTTTGCGGCTGGTCAAACGGCGTTCTTTGGCCAGGAAGAGGCTGCCGCCCTCGCCGCCGGCCAGGATTTTTGGCAGGAGGCCTGCCTGCTGGCCGTTGAGAATGAGCGTGGCCACGCCGTACTCGCCGACTTTCTTTGCGGCGCGGACCTTTGTCGCCATGCCGCCGGTGCCTTCGAACGTCGTGGAACAACCGGCCCGCCGCTCGATGTCGTCATTGATCTCGGTGATGAGCGGGATGAGTTGGGCCGAGGAGTTCTTGCGGGGGTCTTCCGTAAACAACCCGTCGATGTCGGACAGGATGACGAGCAGGTCCGCGTCGACGAGATGGGCGACCTCGGCGGCTAATGTATCGTTGTCGCCGACGCGGATTTCCTCCACGGCGACGGTGTCGTTTTCGTTGATGATCGGAACAACGCCGAAGTCGATCAGCGCAGCGAGAGTGTGTCTGGCGTTCAGAAACCGGCGCCGATCGGCTAAGTCCTGGTGGGTCAGGAGAATTTGCGCGACCTTCACGCCGAGCCGTTCGAACGACTTCTCATAGGCCCACATGAGCCGGCTTTGGCCCACTGCCGCAGCCGCCTGTTTGACGGGAAGACTCTTCGGGTAGTCCTTGAGTCCGAGTTTCTTGATGCCGGAGATGATCGCGCCGGAAGAGACGACTAAAAGCTCACGGCCGCTGGATCGGAGGGCCGTAATTTCGTCGGCCAAGCGGTCGATTCGTTCGGGTTGCAGGCCAGTCTCACGAGAGGAGACCAAGCTGCTCCCGATTTTTACGACGATCCGTTTCGCCTGTTTTAGGATTTCGTCTCGCATGCTGCCGTCCGAAGCTGTTCGACCTGTTGGCTGACAAAGGTAACCAATTCCGTCAGACCTTCTCTCGTTGCGGCAGAAATAGGGAGGCAGCGATAACGGTGACGCTTACAATAGGCTTGCAAGGCCTTGAGCCGCGCACCGTCATTGGCTGCGTCGAGTTTGGTCGCGACGATGGCGAACGGGCGTTTGGCCAGTGCCGGATCGTACGAAGCCAGTTCGTGACGCATGACTTCGAAGCTTGCGACCGGATCTTCCGTCGCCCAATCCGACACATCGATCAGGTGCAGGAGAAGCGAGGTACGTTCGACATGCCGTAAAAACTGGATGCCGAGCCCTTTCCCTTCGTGCGCGCCTTCGATCAATCCGGGAATGTCGGCGACGACGAAACTGCGATCCTCACCGTAGCGCACGACACCTAAATTGGGGATCAGCGTCGTGAAGGGGTAATCGGCGATTTTGGGACGCGCAGCAGAAACAGCCGCGATCAAGGTGGATTTGCCGGCATTCGGAAAGCCAACCAGTCCGACGTCAGCCAGCAGCTTGAGCTCCAGGCGAAGCTGGCGCTCTTCGCCTTCCGTGCCCACTTCAAAATGCGTCGGGACGCGATTGGTCGACGTGGCGAAATGGCTGTTGCCCCGGCCGCCCTTCCCCCCCTGCGCGATGGTGACGCTTTCGCCGTCTGCAACGAGGTCTGCTAGCACCTCTCCGGTTTCGTCATCGTAGACCACTGTTCCGACCGGCAACGTGACCACGACGGGTTTGCCTCTGCGTCCAGAACAGTTCGAGGCGCCTCCCGGCTTGCCATCTTCCGCCTCGTAGTGTTTTTGGTAGCGGAGATCCAGCAGTGTCGTGAGGCGGTGCGAGGCCGTGAAGATAACGTCTCCACCGTTTCCTCCGTCACCGCCGTCAGGACCGCCGCGGGGCACAAACATTTCCCGGCGGAAACTGCAGCTGCCGTCTCCGCCGCGTCCGGCTTTGACGGTGATACGGACTTCATCGACAAACATCAGACACCGTCCAGTTCGACAACTGTGAATAGACCACTAAGAGGAGTCTTGCGGGGCAGTGAGCCCTGCAAGAGATCCTCAACGTGACTCGCGTGGTAACGAAGGAGAAAGAGAGTGCGCCTATTATGACGCTGCGGGCGCGGGGTAGACGCTGACCTTCTGTCGCGCGCGTCCGCCCTCGAATTTGACGATTCCCGTCACGCGGGCGAAGAGGGTGTGGTCTTTGCCGAGGCCGACATTGAAGCCGGGGAAGAACTTGGTCCCGCGCTGGCGCACGATGATGGCTCCAGCTTTGACGGTTTCGCCGCCATATGCCTTGACTCCGAGGTATTGGGGATTGCTGTCCCGCCCGTTTCTTGTTGAGCCGCCGCCTTTATTTGTTGCCATGGCAGATCCTTATCCTTCTGGTTCCTCGAACAGTCTTAGGCTGTTTCAATGCCGGTAATGCGAAGCTTCGTGAAGCCCTGGCGGTGTCCCTTGGTCCGCCGATAGTTCTTCCGTCGCTGCTTCTTGAACACCATGATTGAACGGGTCCGGCCCTGGTCGATGATTTCCGCCGTGACTTTGGCGCCTTTCACCAACGGCTGTCCGACAAGGACGCCCTTGTCGCCGTGGACCAGGCGTACCTGGCTCAATTCGACTGTGCCGCCGACTTCGCCTGGCAGACTCTCAACCTGGACGAGGGTCCCGTTTTCAACCCGATACTGCTTGCCGCCTGTCTCAATGATTGCGTACATAAGCCCATGCCTCCATTACAGAACATGGTTGTGTATCACAGTGATTTCAAAGGTGTCAAGGTAAGGGCGACAGAATATTACGGGAAACTTCCTTGGTTCGGTCCTTCACCCTTTCGGGTTAGCCTGTTCGAGGACTAGGTCTTAGAAGGGGAGGGGGGTATCATTTCGAGAAGGATCCAGCCAGTGTTATTCAAGGGAGGATGGTTATGAAAGTATCGCACAAAGCCCGGGCGAACAAGACGGGCAGCCGATTTGTCCTGCGTCCCTATCGCCGTATTCCGACCTGGTATCTGTCGTATTACATGAGCGGGGATCTTGTTGGGAAAGGGGTTGTCACCAATCTCTCCTGTACCGGAATGAGGGTGTTAGGCGACCATGCCATGAAGCCGGGGACGGCTCTTACTGTACAGCTGACGTTGGAGGAGGACAAACCTCCCCTTGAGATTAAACGCGTCTCTGTTCAATGGGTCAAAGAAGCTGAATTCGGGTTGCAGATCGTCAGTATCAGCCCCGTTGCCGCCAAGCGCATTGCGCACCTGCTGGCATTTCAGGCTCGTGCCCATCGGGGGGAATTATAAGCGGTTCGTGCCGATTCGCCGGGGGCAGCGGCGGTGCCCCTCGTTTGCTTGACGCTTCTTCCGAGCCGCTGCTATAGTCCGTTCCCACATGATGGAACCCCAAGGAAAAATCTGGATGGATGGGTCGTTCGTCAATTGGGCGGACGCCAACGTCCATGTCTTGACCCATTCGTTGCATTACGGCCTGGCCGCATTTGAAGGCATCCGCTGCTACAAGGGGAAATCTGGTTCCGCCATTTTCCGTCTCCAGGAGCATGTGGATCGGTTGTTTGAATCTGCTCACATCGGCATGATGACGATTCCCTACGAGAAGAAGCAGGTGGCGGAGGCGATTGTCGAAACGGTCCGGGTGAACAAGCTGGATGCCTGTTACATCCGTCCGCTGGTCTATATCGGGTATGGGGCCATGGGGGTTTATCCAGGAGACAATCCGATCAAGCTGGCCATTGCGGCTTGGAAATGGGGCGCCTATCTCGGAGATGACGCGCTTGCGAACGGGATGCGCGCACGCGTGTCTTCATTTACCCGACACCATGTGAACGTGTCGATGACGAGAGGGAAGATCTCCGGTTACTACGTAAATTCGATCCTGGCGAAGCGGGAAGCGAAGGCCGACGGCTATGACGAGGCGATTCTTCTGGATCCGGAAGGCTACGTTTCGGAGGGGACAGGAGAGAACATTTTTATCGTTCGCAAGGGGAAGATCAAGACCACTCCGCTGACCTCGATTCTCGAGGGGATCACTCGCAATTCCGTGATCGATCTTGTACGCGAGCAGGGGATTGCAGTGACGGAAGAGCGCTTCACGCGCGATGAAATGTATATCTCGGACGAAGTCTTCGTGACGGGAACTGCCGCTGAGTTGACTCCGGTTCGGGAGATCGACAATCGCCGGATTGGAACAGGGAAACCGGGCCCGATTACGCTTGCTCTACAGAAACGCTTCTTCGCCATCGTGCGCGGAGAAGACCCCACTCACGAGTCTTGGCTGACTCGCATCTCGCCGTCGGGCTGCTGAACAAACTCCGCCGATTCTGAAAAAGGTTAAGGCTTGGGCTAAGGTTGAGCTGAAGTCCTAAGCCTCAGCCTGCGCAGTTCCGGTTCGCTGTACTAGTGTGCGGTGGCGGGATCGCCCGCAGAATGGGAATCTGCCGCGGGCTTATCGGCCGGTGCGGCTGGCGTCGGCTGTGACGTCTCTTTCTTCTTGAGGTCGATCACGGTGGAAGCGAACGTCTTTTGTTTGGCAAGAATCGCGAGGCTGAACGACGTCACCATGAACACCACGGCGACGACGACCGTGAACTTGCTGAGAAAATTGGCCGGGCCCCGGCTTCCGAAGACCGTTTGACTCGACCCGCCGAAAGATGCTCCGATTTCTGCTCCCTTGCCGGACTGCAGAAGGATGGCGCCGATCATAAGGAAGCAGGCGATGATGTGAATGATGATGACAAGCGTATGCATGGGACTCCGATCAGTGAATAGGCTTCTTGTTCGCTGCGGCTACGATTGTAGCAAACGAGTCCGACTTGAGACAAGCCCCGCCAACGAGCGCGCCGTCGATTTCCTCGGCGGAGAGGAGCGACTCGGCATTTTGAGGCGTCACGCTCCCGCCATACAATATTCTGATCCCGGCACCCGCTGACTGATTCCACATGTTCGCCACGCAAGCCCTGAGAGATCGATGGACGTCGATGGCCTGAGTCGTGGTCGCCGCCCGTCCTGTTCCAATCGCCCACACGGGCTCATAGGCGATAGTTACGCTCACAAGTTCTTGCGCCGTGAGGCCGGACAATGCCACGGTCAGTTGGCCGGCGACGACGGTATCCGTGCGATCGGCTTCTCGCTCGGCAAGGGACTCTCCCACGCAGAGAATCGGGCGCAGGCCATGGACCAATGCCGCTCGGACTTTCTTCTGAATGTCGGCGTCTCGTTCAGCGAAGAGCGTCCGGCGTTCCGAATGGCCGACGATGACATAGGTGCAGCCCAAGTCGCGCAGCATCGGTCCGGACACTTCACCGGTAAAGGCGCCCTGTGTCTCCCAGTGAAGATTCTGTGCGCCGAGTCCAATCCATGAGGATGGCCCCAGCGCGGTGCGGACCGATTCGAGTGCGGTAAAGGGCGGAGCAAGCACCACTTCGGTGTTGGAGCCGCGTGCCAGCTTGCCCAGTAGCTCACGAACGAACGCGGCGGCTTCCGACGCCCGCTTGTTCATCTTCCAATTGCCGACAATGAGGGGTATGCGCACGTTGTCTCGATGGTGAGTAGAGGGCGTGCTATGAATTGCCGTCGCTAGTCCTTGCGCTCCGGCAGGGCGATCAAGCCGGGCAGCTGTTTGCCTTCGAGTAATTCAAGCGCAGCGCCGCCGCCGGTCGAAATGAATGAAATGCTCTCCGACTCGCCGGCTCGATGGATAGCCATGGCGGTCTCGCCGCCGCCGACGATGGTCAACGCGTAGGCGTTGGCGACCGCGTGAGCGATGGACAGGGTTCCCCTGGCATATGCATCGATTTCAAAGACGCCCATCGGTCCGTTCCAGAGGATGGTCTTCGCGTTCTGAACCGCTTCGGTAAACAGTTTGACCGAGGCAGGACCGATATCGAGGGCATACCAGCCTTTGGGTATTTCCTGGACGGGGACGATCTTGGTTTCCGCGCCCGGCTCGCGGCTGGCAGCTACGACACAGTCGACCGGGAGATAGAACTTCACGCCGCGTGAAAACGCATGCTCTTCGATCCCTTTGGCAAAATCGAGCATGTCGTTCTCGACCAGGGAGTTGCCGATTTCGAGTCCCTTGGCTTTTAAGAAGGTAAAGGCCATACCGCCGCCGATGATGACCTTGTCCACTCGTTTGCCGAGGTTTTCAATGACGCCGATCTTTCCCGACACCTTGGCGCCGCCGA
>CAZOUA010000036.1:0-28207 GCA_964582865.1 uncultured Nitrospira sp.
CTAGCACGACCGACGAGAAACCCGCCCTCGCATCGGCGGGCCTGACGGACCAGGTGGAGTCGCATCGTCCATATCCACCCTCCTCTCTTGGTGAAGTCACCGAGAGACCTGGATGACAGCCGCGCGGTCTGTCCGATCTCTCGAACTCCCGTTGAACTTTGGGCCGCACGTCCCTCCTACGCCCATTAGAAAATCATGTCAATGGGATGACCCGATTTTAATTTCCGTTCTCCAGAACGCATAACACATGCCAGCCAAGATCGGGTGTTCCAATGGCGCAATCGCCGCAACGGTTGGGAACAGAATAGTCCGTAGCAGCTGCAGTGGGTGAAATTCAGGCCTCGGTGCGGCGATAGACGAATACGTGGCAGGCCACAAAAGAAAGACCGGACATGGATTCTCTCCCTCTAAACAGCAAGGGGAAAACGGCAGTTATGCCGTTTTCCCCTGTCACCGCGCTACATTCGGACCAATCCTATCGTTGCATGCCTTGAGGTTTCTTCTTCGACTTCTCAATTTCCTCCGCCAACGTCCTCTCGGCTTGGCTTTTGTGCTGGGTAGCGAGATCGTCCATTTTTCGCTCGGCGTCCGTTGTCACATCGTTCGCGTTGCGCCGGGTCGACGACGAAGATTCACTGGCGGCACGCCTTGCATTGGCCATTTCTTGATCAAGCTTTTGCTGCATGTCGCTCGGCGACAGGGCCTGCCCCGAGGCAGTTGCGGCTGCACAGCCAATGATGGCACCTACTGTCAGAATAACGGGGGTGATCTTACTCATGTCGATACTCCCTCTCCGGATAGCGGTTGTACGGCGAGCGACCCGGAGAAGCGTACCGCACAATCCCCGTACGATCAAGACCCCAACGGCCGATGCGTCGGCATAGCACGGCGCGCGCGCTGAAACGATCCTCAGTGCCTCTACACGATCTTGAGTTTGGAAAAATCCACGCCTTCAGGAGCCGGCGGCGTCTTGAGTTTCATCTCGTCGAGGGCGTCCGCGACGCGATCCGCCACGACGAGATTGCGATACCATTTCCGATTTGCCGGCACAACATACCAGGGGGCATGCTCGGTACTGGTCGCTGACATGACATCCTCGAACGCCTTCATGTAGTCATCCCACCGCTTGCGTTCTTCCAAATCGCCGGAGTTCCACTTCCAGCGTTTCTCAGGATCGTGAATCCTGGCTTCCAACCGTTCTTTCTGTTCGTCCTTCGAGATATGGAGGAAGAATTTCAGGATGGCTGTGCCGTTCTCGTACAGAAGCTCTTCGAATTCCTTGATCTGGTTGAACCGCTGCTTCGCCACCTTATCGGACACCCAGCCATGCACGCGCGTGATGAGCACGTCCTCATAGTGCGAGCGATTGAAGAGACCGATGAAACCCTTCGGCGGGGCCTCGCGATGGACGCGCCAGAGAAAGTCATGGGCCAATTCGTCTTTCGAGGGAGCCTTGAAGGCCACCACTTTACAGCCTTGCGGATTCACACCGGACATGACGCTCTTGATTGTCCCGTCCTTTCCGCTCGTATCCATGCCCTGCAGGACGATCAGTAGGGACTGCGTCCCGTTGGCATACAGACGCTCCTGCAACCGGCTGACTTTGGCGATAAATTTCTCCGTCTCAGCCTTTGCCGCAGCTTTCCCATCGTCACTCTTTTTATAGTCTCCCGTATCGTCGGGGTCGAACTTCTTCAGCGACAGCGGAACATCCTGTTTGACGCGATACTGCTTCATGTCTCCGCCCCTCCTTTCGCACGAGGCGCGCGGATCGCCCGTACAGAGTTGGAGAACAGTGTACGCAGCCTTGAGGAACAAACTCAATCGCTCCTATCAAGATCGAGCAGCGCTTCAAGAGTGAAAAAGGCCTCGTCTGGGACCAGTATGATCACAGATTATTTGAAGGAGTGGAGCGCTTCTTCCGCCCAAACTACCCGGGGAATCTCATCAGTAACTGGATTCCCGCCCTCGACGGTGTAGAGGCGAATGCCGCGGCGCGCGCTGCAAGTGACATACATTCTCGATTGGAGTATGGTCCGGTAGCGGTGCACACCTTAGGGAGGAGGACGTATGCCGGCAATGAATCGATTACTGGCTGAGGGCATCGGCACATTCTGGTTGGTGTTCGGCGGATGCGGGAGCGCGGTGCTTGCCGCGGCCTTTCCACAGGTCGGCATTGGGCTGCTCGGTGTCTCGCTCGCGTTCGGCCTAACCGTGCTGACCATGGCTTATGCCATCGGGCACATTTCCGGTTGTCACCTAAACCCCGCTGTCTCCGTCGGCTTGGTGGTGGGAAAACGGTTCCCTGCGAGCGATCTGCCGGGTTACATCGGTGCGCAAATGGTGGGAGCCATTCTCGGCGCAGGAGTCCTCTATGTCATCGCGAGCGGGAAGGCAGGATTTGATCTCGGCGGATTCGCCTCGAACGGCTACGCCGAGCATTCGCCGGGACAATATTCGCTGGTCGCCGCGCTGGTGACAGAAGTCGTGCTGACGTTCATGTTTCTCCTCATCATCCTCGGCGCAACCGATAAACGTGCACCAGCCGGATTTGCGCCGATCGCAATCGGTCTCGGCTTGACATTGATCCACTTGATTGGCATTCCGGTGACGAATCTCTCCGTAAACCCGGCGCGCAGCACAGGTCCGGCTCTATTTGTGGGTGGTTGGGCACTGGCTCAGCTCTGGCTGTTCTGGCTGGCGCCAATCCTCGGGGCGGCGCTGGCAGGCATCGTCTATCCGGCGATCGCCAAGGAGTCACCCCGCTAGAGGCGGGGGTGCGGACATTCTCTCGACTGGCGGGTCGGCGTGATCGCCGCGCCGGCCCGGTTTACTCATGGGGTTTTCAGAACATCTTGCGCGCAGCGAAAGCCGACATTCGGATCGTGTTCGGTGGGATCGCCTTTGGTGCGGAATGATGAACGCAATCGGTACGGAGTGTTGACGTAGGATCCCCCCCGCTGCACCTTTGCAGTGCCCTCTGCCGGACCGCGCGGATTGATGGCCGGATTTTTGGAGTAGAACTGCTCGTCGTACCAATCGCTGGTCCACTCGTAAAGATTTCCCGCCAGATCGTGCACGCCGTAAGGGCTTTTTCCCTTATCGCGGTTGCCGATCGCAGAAACGGTGTCAGCCCCTTCCTTCAACCCGAACACGGCATGTGCGGGCGTCGGCGGATCGTTCCCCCACGGGTACACTCTGCCATCCGTGCCGCGCGCGGCTTTCTCCCACTCCGCTTCGGTCGGCAATCGCTTCCCGGCCCAGAGACAATAGCCCGTCGCGTCCATCCAATTGACCCAGCGCACCGGCTGATCCGGATGGAGCAGCGGTGTTTCCTTATCGTCAAACCCCCAAGGCGGTTCGCTCTGAATCGCCTCAACGAATTTCGCAAACCGGCCGTTCGTCACTTCAAATTTATCGATATAGTAACTGTCGAGAAAGACGCGATGGATCGGTTGCTCGTCATCATCACCCTTATCGCTGCCCATCGTGAATTCACCGACCGGGACGAGCACCATCGGCACCCCGTCTTTCCCTGCGATCTCAGCAGGAGGCGGGACGGTCGACGGTTTTGGTGCGGCACCTCCATTGGCCGTATGTGGAGGTTTCACAGGAGGTTTCGCGTCGGCTTCCGGCAGACGCGGTTTCAGTGGTGCGGGCGTTGTTGGGGTGGAACTGGGTTCCGGTTTCGCTGGAGTCACCTCTTTCCCCGCAGCCTCGGGCGAGGGCGGAGAAGCGACCGTCTTTGCCGGAGGCTTCACTTCACCGTCTTGCGCGCGCGGTTTGGCCGGCAGTGGAGTCGGTGCTTGCATGGATTCCGGCTTTGGAGGAGCAGGCTCGTTGGCCAGCACCGGCACAATGGAGAATACACCGGCTGATACGAGCCCCGCCAGAATGACCGGTCCAACGTGTCTGATGTGCATCATTGAGCAGAAATTCACCGATTCAGAGTACCGAAAAAGACGAGAACAAATCTAGAGCGGACGCCCTGTTTCTCACACATCAGATGCTGTCCGCCCCAATGCGTAGGCTGGAGCATACAGTCAGAAAATTGTTCCCCCATCAGAATCTTTGCTCCAGGGGCCATAGCCGCAGTCTGGTGAGATGAGCGCGACGACAACCCGGAATTTTTTCCCTGGCCGTAGTTGACCGGCTCGCCCGGGCGACTTATCCTGGAACTAGCGTGTTGGACAGACACATTTCATCCATCAGAAAGGACTGATCATGATCAAGGAAGTGACCGGAGATCTCTTGCTTTCAAAAGCCGACGCGATTGCACATGGCATCGCGCCCCATGATGACTTCAAGCAGGGGTTGGCCTTGGCGCTCCGTGAGCAATGGCCTGGAATGTACAAAGACTTCCGGCATTATTGTCAGACGTATAACCCAAAGCCTGGAACGCTCTGGAGCTGGAAAGGGCCTGGTTCGCCCATCATCATCAATCTGTTCACGCAAGAGCCGGCGGATGGACATCAGGGCCGTCCTGGAAAGGCCACCGTTCCCCACATCAATCACGTCCTTCAAGCCTTGAAGAAGGAAGCACAGGATCAAAAGGTGAAGAGTCTTGCCCTGTCGCGGCTCGCGACAGGGGTAGGCGGATTGACGTGGGAGGAGGTCAAGCCCCTGATGCAAGCGACGCTCAAGGATATCGGGGTGCCGGTGTATGTGTACAGCACGTACAAAAAAGGTGTTGCCGCACAGGAGAGCTGAGCGGAGTCAGAAATTGGAAGAGCTGAACGCGAAAGTCGCCCGGAGCCATTATGATGGCTCCGGATCGAGCAAGCTCTGTTTGGTGGAGGCGAGGGGAGTTGAACCCCTGTCCGAAGATCGTCAACGCACCGCATCTACATGTGTAGCCGACAATTTAAGTTTCGCAGCCATCCACGCCCATCGGCAGGCTTAGAACAGCCACTAGCCCAGCAATATCTCGTCCTCAGCCGCTGAGCACCAGCCTTGGACCAGCCCGCTGCATCGCGCCATTCCACCCCCGCGGGCCTCAGGTGGGACGACGTCACAGCTGATTAAGCTGCGAGTGCCAGTTCTTGATTGGCAGTTGCATTTTCCCGGAGTTTTACGAGTCCCCGAGAGCTCGACATGCCACGGTGGTATCAGTATCCCCGTCGAAACCGGTCGCCCCCTTTCTTCAGGTTGTTGAAAATGACCGCCAGCTGCATTCTCGCTTGCTGCGGCCTTGCTGAGCGATTATTTTTAAGACCCTGCCTGATGGGGCAGGGTCTTCAGATCAAACCAGTTCTTTTTAGATGCTCATGATACAGCACAGGTCAAGGGGATACCAGGACGTTGTCAGAATGGCACCTTCTTCCCCTTGATCGTGAATTCCATGGCCCTGACCCGAGGAAGGGTCTATGCTCTACGGTAGATGGATACCGAGGGAGCAGGCTACGAAGTCGAGACCACCGGCTATCAGATTGGCTTGACCGCATTTCACATTCGTACGCTCCGCGACCGGCAGCAGTTTTCGGATCCTGACGGATGTGCCGAACGCGCCGGTATCTCGTCTGCATCCTGGCCAATCTTTGGTGTCTTGTGGCCTGCAGGGCTCGCCCTCGCAGAAGAGATGAGCCGGTTTCCCATCGAGGGCAGACACATTCTCGAAGTCGGCTGCGGGATCGGCCTACCCAGTCTCGTGCTGCAACAACGCGGAGCCGATATCACCGCCTGTGACTACCATCCGCTGGCTGAGGAATTCCTCCGTCACAACACCGACTTGAACGGCCTCGACCCGATCCACTTCTTCAAAGCCGCATGGCTTGAGCCGAACCTCGATCTCGGTCGCTTCGATCTCATTATCGGGAGCGATCTGCTCTATGAGCGAGATCACCCGGCGCTTCTCGCCGGCTTTCTCTCCGACCACGCCAACCCGGCCTGCCAGATTCTGTTGGCCGATCCTGGGCGCAGCCGCTGCGGCCAGTTCAGCGCCAGGCTGGCGGCCCAGGGCTATGCGCGCACGGAGTCGAGCCTTCGCCTCACTGAGTCACAGGTATCCTCTCCTCAGGGACGACTCCTGAATTTCGTTCGCGCCCGCGGTTGATACAACCCGCTTGCTATGCCGGGAAGAGACGAAGCGACAAGCCCAAGGCCTGTCAACCGACCTTGTTCATCCGTCGTTCCACGGGAAACTTCCGCTCCCGCCAGGCGTCCAGGCCGCCTTCAAGCGGGCGGACGCGATGAATCCCTTTCTTTTTCAGCAGCAAGGCGGTGCGCGCGCTGGATACTTCGTTAGGGCAGGTGCAATACAGAACGATTTCCCGGTCGCGAGGGATCTCGTGGTGGCGATGGTCAATTTCCTCTAAAAGCAGATTGAGCGCGCCGGGGATCATCTCAGGGTCAAGCTCGAGGGAAATGGGATGCCGAACGTCCACGACCGTGATGGAATCACCGGCATCCATTCGCCGCTTGAGTTCATCCACGGAGATCTTCGCCATTCGCAGATCTCGCAAGAATTTCTGCCGATGGTAGAACTTATACCCGATGAATCCTGCGAAACCGACGGCAAGGATCGCGAGGAGCAACCCGCCGGCTTGCTCGAAGAACCAAGCGAGCTGTTCCAGCTGGTTGCTGAAGAGCGCACCGACTCCGGCGCTCATTCCCGCCCAGATCAGGGCCCCTACCGTATCGTAGAAGAGAAATGAGACGGCACCCATGCCGACAATTCCGGCCAAAGGGGGCGCGACGGTGCTGAATCCCGGGACGAACTTCGCCACCAGCAACGCGCGCGGACCATGTTGATGAAAGAGGTTCTCGGTGCTCCTCACGCAAGAATCCGGTTCGAGGGACATACGACAGAGAAACCCCAACACTTTCCCGCCTTTGATGCGACCGAGATAATACCAGGCCATATCAGGAGGAAGAGTGGCAGCGACGGGAATCAGAAGTGCGGTCGCCACGCTCATCTTGCCAGCCCCGACGAGCGCGCCCGCCGCAATCAGGAGAGGCATGGCCGGGACCGGGAGTCCGATCTGCTCGACAAAGACGACCCAGAAGAGGACCGAAGCACCGTGGTCGATCAGAAACTGCAAGGCATTCATACGGCGGTCCTCGTCCTATTACGCACTTTTGAAGCGGGTGACCTTGGCAAACATGATGGCGGCGAAGGGAAGGGCAAGCCCTAACAGCAATTGCACGATGAGCAGCGAACCAAGCTGGCTGTAATCGGCCGGTGTCTGAATCGCGCCGGAGGCCGCATCTTTGACCTCCCGTGTGACGATGAAGGTCTCGTTCAGATACTTCGTCCCGAGCTGACTCAATGACAGCGCCAGGTTCGTGAACGAAGCCATCACGGCGAAGAACGTGGCTTTCAAATTCGCCGGCGCACTGTTCGCAATCCAGGCCAGCATGGGAATCATGGAAATCTGTCCGAGCGGCGATTCCAGCGCCGTATCGATCAACGCAATGAACCGCGCATCGACGATCCCGCCCGTGAGCTCCGCCGTCCACTCGTGCAGCCCATAGAACATGCTCACGATCGGGAGGGTGAGAATGGTTCCGATGAGGGTGAGGAATCCGACGACGTAGGCGATCGACCGTTCGGCCATGAAGCGCCGGAAGACAAACATCCCGGCAAGCGTGAGGGTGCTCCCGATCAAGGACAGAACCGAAAGAAATTGCTGATCGAACTTCAGATGGTCGATCATCCACCAGGTGGTTCCGGGCCCGGTCCCTGGAATCGCCCTGAAGATGAACACGACAACCGCGGTGCCAACCAACGTGAATCGCTTGTCAGGCTCGAGCTCGCGCACGAGCCTCGCCATCAAAAACAACACGATGGCCAGCGAACCGACGAAGACCATCTCCTCGCTATACGCGAAGCCGCTGAATCCGACCGTGAGCGTGAAGAGCACAAAGGCGAGACTCCCTCCTAGAATCCACCAATTGGGCCTCGTCGTTTCAGACGCCTCATCGCGTGCCTGCACCATCTGCTTGGCCTGTGCCAAGGAGAAACCCTGCTGAATCAGCTGCCGCCTGTGTCGTCTCCGCAGCCCCCACGCCACCCCGACGCCCAACACGGACACGAACGGAATGACCAGCGCCATCAGATACACCTGCTTGTACAGCCGGACCAGTTCTGCCTGCGGCAGCCCCTCGGTTCCGCTGAACACGTACACGTTGATCGCTGCAACGAGAATCCCCCCTCCGACGATCGCGACGCGACCCAGCGTCTGCATCGTTGTGTGCATAAGTTTGCGCGTACCCTCATCGTACGGTTGGCCCAGCTCATCGACGCGAGGGACGGCCTCGACTGTCATGGCGTCTGCAACCGCATCCTGAATCACGTAACCGATCGGGGCAAGCAGCGTGCTCAGCACGAACCAGACTTCTGCCGGGAGGATGGCCGTCATCGCCTCTCGGTGACCGATCAGCGCAGCCATGATGCCGAGGCTGATGGCGAGCAATCCCGCTCCCACACCGACGAGCCAGCTCTTCCAGCGCCATAAGAGGTCCACCGTATGGCCGATGGGCATCTTGAGCGCCCAGGGGATGCCGGCCCAGAATCCGAGCGCGGCCAGGAATGCGGCCGAGAGGCCCAGGTAATCTTTGACGAAGAACGTCCCGACAATTCCGGTGAGGCCGGAGATGCCGTAGGCCATATAGACCATGAGCGGCGGCAGGTAGGACCACCGCATATCCCGTCCCAGCGAAAGGATATTGCGATCGATCCAGATGAACAGGCTGTTCAGCATACGATTCAGAAGATCAGGCAGAGACGATCGCGTCCGCTTCGATCTCGACGAGCATGTCCGGCTCGATTAAACGCTTCACTTCGACCATCGTCGTGGCAGGCCGGATGTTCCCGAAGATTTCCCCGTGAGCCCGGCCGACCTCCTGCCATTGATCGATGTTCGCCATGTAGATGCGGGTGCGCACGACATCGCTCAGTGAGGCGCCGGCTTGCTTCAGCGCCGCTTCGATGGTCTTGAACGTCTGGATCGTCTGCGCGTAGGGATCGCCCTTGCCGACCAGCCCGGAAGGCGTCATTGCCGTCGAGCCGGAGACCGAGACAGATTGACCGACTCGTACCGCACGTGAGTATCCGATCTTGGCTTCCCAGGGACCACCGGTCGACACATTCTGTCGTGCCATTTTGTCTCCTCTTCTTGAGCTCGTGTTAGGTGAGGGGAATGCGTTGCTTGTTTTGCGCCAACCACATCGCGAAGGTTTGCAGAGAGGGATTCAGGCTGCGCGCGACGGATGGGTTGCGCGGCCCGCAAAAGGCCTCGTTGAAATCGCACTTGAACTGAAACATGTTGCCGAGATCATCCGCTCCGGGAAATTCCAAACCGCGATACTGCTCCGGCGTGATCGCATTGTAGTGCACAGTCTGGCCGAGAGCGTTGGTCAGGGCTGCTGCCATCTCTGCGCCGGTCAGATGCTCGCCCGCGATTCCGACCGTTTTACCGATGTATGCCTTCCCCTTCTTGAAGAGGCCCAGTGCACATTTGCCGATATCCTCCGCGGCAATCCCGGGCAGTTTCTTGTCGCCCATCGGCAGCGTGAAGGTCAGCGTCCCGTCCGGGCCTTTCTTGGGTCCCATGCCGAAGAAGATCAGATTGTCCCAATAAAATGAGGTCAGCAGAAACGTCGTGGGAACACCGAGCTTGGTAAATTCCTGATCGGCTTCACCCTTAGCATCGAAATGCGGGACTTTGTACTTGCCCATCAGGGTCGGCATTCGATTGTCCGAGAGCGGCACCCATTTGCGCGTATCCTCCAGCGTGGACCAGATCGCGTGCTGCACCGCAGCCTGCTTCGCGGCCTCGGCCTGGGTCTTCACCTGCGCATATTCTTTCTCCGGCGAAAAATGTTCCCAGAAATTTGTCAGGCAGAACACGCCATAGGCACCGGCAAACGCCCGTTTCATGCTCTCGACATCGTCGAGGTCTGCCGTCACCACTTCGGCGCCGAGCTTGGCTAACGCCTTGGCCTTGTCGGAATACATATCGCGCGTGAGGGCCCGTGCGACGAAGCCGCTCCCCGGATCGCTTGCGATCGCCCGTATCAATCCGCCGCCCTGCGCGCCGGTTGCCCCGACTACCGCAATGATTTTCTTGTCAGCCATCATTCATACCTCCTGCAAACAGAACTCGTTCGACCCGGAGCCATTACAATGTTCTTGGCGACGGGATTTGACTCCTTCGTTTCTCATCTCTCGGACGCATTTTTTCACATTACCACTCCACCACCGGCCTGAATATTCTGTCCCGTCAGCCAACGCGCATCCTCGCTCACCAAAAACGCCACCACATCGGCCACGTCGCCCGGAAGTCCGAGTCGTTTGAGCGGCGAGGACTGTATCCCGACTTGCCGATACTGTTCCGTCAGCACCCCCGTGTCGGTAATGCCGGGCGACACCGTATTGACCGTGATTTTTCTTGGAGCCAATTCCTGGGCAAGGCCCTTCGTAAATTGTTCGAGTGCGGCTTTGCTGCCGAGATGTGCGGTCGCACCGGGGAAATGCATGTGCGTCCCGGCGGTCGAAATATTGACGATGCGCCCGCCGTCTTTCATCACCTTCGCGGCCTCCTGCATGGCAAAGTATGGGCCCTTGGCATGAAGCGCCATCACCTGGTCGAACTCGGCCTCAGTAGTGTCCGTCAGCCGCTTCGGCATAAACTTGCCGGCGTTGTTGACGAGGATGTCCAGACGACCGAAGAGCTTGAGCGCGTCGGCCACCAGCCGGCGCACATCGGACACCTTGCTCATATCCGCTTGCACCGCCGAGGCTCTTCCGCCAGCGGCTTGAATGCCCGCGACAACGTGCTGCGCCCTCTCGGCGCCCTTCGAAAAATTCACCACGACGATGGCCCCGTCCCGCGCCAATCGCTCCGCGATCGCCTGGCCGATCCCGCTGGACGAGCCGGTGACGATGGCGACCTTTCCACTCAGCGTTGCCATGAGCTGTGCGTTCCGTTATTTCTTTCGTGACGGCGCGGATGTCCTTGCCGCATCTCTCGCACGATCCGCTTCGCGCCACAGATACCAGGAGGCCACGGTGCGATACGGCTTCCAGCGCGCTCCATGCCGAGCCACGGCCTTGGGGGTCGGCATCGTCCGCCGACCATAGGCGATCCGGAATCCATTCCGCACACCGAAGTCATCGACCGGAAGTACGTCCGGCCGGCCCAACTGAAAGATCAGCAGCATCTCGACCGTCCAGCGACCAATCCCGCGCACTTCGATGAGCCGCTCGACAATCGCCTCGTCGTCCAGCTTGGCGATCGCGCGACTCGTCGGAACTGTGCCGTCCACCGTTCTGGCCGCCAGGTCCCGGAGCGCCAATACCTTTGGCCGTGAGAAGCCGGAGGCCTTGATCGACCGCGCATCTCTGGCAAGCAGCTCTTCGGGTCTGGGAAACCGCCGGCCAGGGAACAGTGCGATGAATCGTTTCAGAATGCTCTCGGCGGCCTTCCCGTGCAATTGCTGAAACGCGATGGCGCGCGCCAATGATTCGAAGGGAGACCGTCCGACTCGCGGCGTCAACGTGCAGGGTCCGATGTCTCGAATCAATCTCCGCATGACCGGATCGACCCGAGCAAGGTGGGTGGTTGCGGATACGTGAAGGGCCATCCTGTTACTCGATCATCGGAGATCTGCGGCCCCACTGCGCCGAGAACACAAAGTCGTCGGCCGGCTGACGGTCACGAGGCTTCCCTTCCCGCTCGCGCAGATAGTCAGGAAGAACGGCGGGGTCGCCCGGGTATCCGACGGCGATCATCGCGACCGGATCGAAGCCCGGCGGGATGAGGCAGTCCGCGCGAGCTTTCTCCGCATCAAAGCCGGCCATCTGATGGGCAACAAGTCCCAACGCGGTCGACTGCAGCACGAGATTCTCCACCGCCATACCGGTGTCGTGAAAGGCATGCCTGTTCGGCTTTCCATTCTCTTCGAAGTTCAGGCTCGCAACGGAAAGGATCAGCACCGGGGCACGATAGGCCCACTTGCGATTGCCTTCCAACAGACAGGCAAGGAGCCGGGCGAAATCCGCCTGCTGCTCCTTGATGGCGACAAGAAACCGCCAGGGCTGTTCATTGTTGGAAGAAGGCGCCCACCGCGCCGCTTCGAACAGGCTGCGAAGCTTGGCTGCCTCGACCGGCTGTTCCGAAAACGCGCGAGGACTCCAGCGCCGAGCGATCAGATCGTGAATTGGAGCATCTGCCGTCGCGGGTTTTTCCATACGCGTGGCTAACCTTTCCCGTTGTCCTTCGCTTGGTCCTTGTCGGGCGACCAGCCGCCTCCGAGCGCCTTGTACAACTGAACCACGGATACCAGATGGAGACGATGAGTCGAAGCAAGCGCCAATTCCGCCACAAAAAGCTCCCGCTGTGCGATGAGAACATCCAGGTAGCTCGCCAGGCCGCCTTTATATCGTACGTTGGCGAGGTGCAAGGCCGACCGCAGGGCATTGACCTGCCGCTCCTGGGCGGCAGCCTGCTCGCGGGCCGTGCTGACTCCCACCAACGCGTCCTCAACCTCCCTGAACGCTACGAGGATGGTCTGCTCGTATTGGGCCACGGCCTGTCTGGCTTGTGCTTCAGCCGCTTCCTGTTGAAAGCCTAAGATCTGCGCATTGAACAACGGGCCGGTCAGGCTCGGGCCCACGGCACCGAAGAATGTTTCATTCGCGACCAGTTGAGTCAACTGCGGACTGGCTATACCCAGAATGCCGGTGATGCTGAGTTTCGGAAAACGGTCTGCCTTGGCCACTCCGATTCTGGCAGTGGCGGCGGCCAATTGTTGCTCCGCCTGGACGACATCCGGACGACGCTGGAGCAGGTCGGACGGAAGGCCGGCCGGCACGACCGGCGGCATGATCTGTTCGGTGAGCGACCGTCCCCTGGCGATTTGGCTGGGGTTTCTCCCAAGCAGCACGCTGAGCTCGTTTTCTTTCTGAACGATCTGGCGCTTGAGCTCCGCAATCCGCGCCGCGGCGCTTTCCTTTTCCCCTTCGAATTGATCGACATCCAGTCGATTAATCACCCCCTGCCGGAGCCGTGCCTGACCGATTCTTACCGACTCCTCCCATGCCAGTAACGTGCGCTTGGCGATGTCCAGCTGCATGTCGAACTGCCGAAGTTCGAAATAGGCCTGGGCCACCCCGCCCACGATTTGCAGGGTGATGGCCCGCCGGTTTTCTTCCCGGGCCAAGAGGTCACCAAGAGCCGCCTCGTTCGAGCGGCGGATACGTCCCCAGATATCAATTTCCCACGAAAGACTGCCCTGTCCGTAGTAGTTGAACGGGTTGGGAAAGCCGGGAAAGGCGACATTCTTCGAATTGCCGAAGGACGGCGCGTAGATCGTCGCGCTCATCTGCGGAGCAAAGTCGGTCTTGGCGACGAGCAGGCGGGCCGCAAACTCATCCACGGTCGCAGCCGCCCGTTTGATATCCTTGTTCCCTTCGAGCGCGACACGGATCAACCGCTGGAGTTCTTCGTCCTTATAGAGTTCCCACCATGGCACATTGGCGAGTGAGGACAAATCTTTCTGTTCCTCGGCCATGCGAAAGGAGTCGGACGTGGGGATGTCGGGACGGGAGTAATCAGGACCCATGGCGCACGAGATGAGCAGCATTGAAACCGCTATGAGGGTTACGCCGCGCATATCAATATTCTCCTTGCCTGTGCATCGGAGCCGGGCCGGCACTCTCCTTCTCGGTCCTGTCCCCTGGAGCTGGACCGGCACCTCGTCCGCTGAGCTTCCGAACCACCACAAAGAACAATGGCACAAAGAAAATGGCCAAAAATGTCGCCGCCAGCATGCCGCCGAACACGCCGGTGCCGATGGAATTGCGACTGGCGGCACCGGCACCGGAGGCTAGTACGAGCGGGACCACGCCGAGAATGAAGGCCATCGATGTCATAACAATAGGCCGGAACCGTAAACGGGCCGCCTCGATCGCTGAATCGAATAGCGAATGCCCGGCCTCATACCGCTTGTTGGCAAACTCGACGATGAGGATTGCGTTTTTCGCGGAGAGTCCGATCAGTGTGACCAATCCGATCTGGAAATAGATATCGTTCGACATTCCCCGAGCCCACACAGCCGACAACGCGCCGAAAATACCGAACGGGACGGCGAGAATCACGGCGAATGGCACGGCCCAGCTCTCATATTGGGCGGCCAGCACAAGAAACACCATCAGCAAGCCGAACGCGAAGGCAAACACTGATTGTCGACCGACCATACGTTCCTGATAGGAAATTCCGCTCCAATCGATCCCGTACCCTTTGGGTGTCAACACTTCTCGCGCCACTTGGTCCAATGCATCGAGCACCTGACCGGAACTATAGCCCGGCGCGGCAGCGCCGAGCACGAGTGCCGTGTTGTATCCGTTGAAGTGGGTCACAGGATCCGGTCCGCTGGTAAACTCCGTCGTCACAACCGTTTCGAGGGGGATCATGGTCTGGCCCTGTGCATTCAACGCGCGAACGTAGATCTTCGAAATGTCTTCCGGCGTCGAGCGATATTGGGCTTCGGCTTCCGTCTGCACGCGATAGACCCGGCCGAATTTCAGAAAGTCATTCACGTACAGGTTGCCGAAATAGGCCTGGAGCGTGTCGAACACTTCGGAGATCGGCACACCCAGCGACTTGGCTCGTTCCCGATCCACATGGGCAAAGAGTCGCGGCGCGCTCACGCGAAAACTGCTGCCGATCGCCCCGATCGCCGGCTGCTGTCTGGCCTTGGCGAGAAACTCCTGGGCCACACCGGCAAACTGGTTGAAATCCCCGCTGCTGGGATCTTGAAGTTGGAGGGAAAACCCGCCTGTGGCGCCGAGTCCTCGGATCGAGGGGGCGTTAAAGGCCAAAATCAGCGCTTCAGGAATTTTGGCGAACTCCCCGTAGGCAGCCCCGATGATCGCCTTCACGTGACTTTGCGGCCCCTCCCGTTCGTCCCAGTGTCGCAAGGGCAGAAACATCGTTGCGGCGTTCGGCCCTCTGGTGCCGAAGACGAAGTTCTGGCCGGTCAAGGCATCGGTCGAATGGATGGCTGGAATAGACAGAAAATACTTTTCGATTTTGCTCATCACCACATCAGTCCGTTGCTTCGACGCGCCGTCAGGAAGCTGGACGATGGTGATGAAGTAGCCCTGATCTTCGTCCGGCAAGAAGCTGGAGGGAATCGTCCTGAACAAGCCGGCAGCGATCAGGCCGATGATCCCAAAGAGCGCCAAAGACAAGACCGACCGGTTGAGAATCGTCCCCACGGCAGCGGAGTATCGAGTTTGCGTCCAACCGAAGAACCGATTGAACAGGCCGAAAAACCCTCTACGCTGGCTGTGACCGGGTTTCAGCACCAGAGAGCAGAGAGCCGGACTGAGCGTGAGGGCGACCAGGCCTGAAATGATGACGGACATCGCAATGGTGATGGCAAATTGTTTATACAGCTCTCCGGTAATTCCGCCCAGGAAACCGACCGGCACAAAGACGGCACAGAGGACGAGGACAATGGCAATCACCGGGCCGGTGACTTCGTCCATCGCCTTCTTGGCCGCGTCCTTCGGCGAAAGTCCGTTCGCCATATGGCGCTCGACGTTCTCCACCACCACGATGGCGTCGTCAACCACCATCCCGATGGCCAGGACCATCCCGAAGAGGGTGAGGGTGTTGATCGAAAATCCGAGCGCGCTCATGCCGGCGAACGTCCCGATCAGGGAAACCGGCACCGCCACGCCGGGAATCAGCGTCGCCCGCCAACTCTGGAGGAACAGATACACGACGAGGATGACCAGCACCATCGCTTCCGCCAGCGTTTTGACCACTTCTTTGATCGACACCTCGATAAACCTGGTCGTGTCGTACGGAACATCGTAGGAGACCCCCGGCGGAAAGCTCTTCGCGACCGTCTCCATTTCCTTCCGAACCCGCTTCACCGTGTCGAGCGCGTTGGCGCCGGGCGACAGGAAGGTCAGGAGAAACACATTCGGCTTGCCGTTCCACCGGCCTTCAAGACCATAGGACTGCGCGCCCAGCTCGACCCTGGCCACATCTTTCAGACGGATCATCGACCCGTTGGGAAGCGCCCGGACGATCATTTCCTCGAAGTCCTTCACCTCCGTAAGACGGCCCTGTGTGATCACCGGAATTGTGAGCTCGGTGCCTTTCGGCGCCGGTTCTCGTCCGATCGTCCCGGCAGGAAAATCCCGATTCTGTTCGCGGACGACATTCGCAATGTCGGTCGGCGTAAGACTCAATTGCGCCATCCGCACCGGGTCCAAGATCAGACGCATCGAGTAATTCTGTCCGCCGAACACCACCGCGTCGCCCACGCCCTTCAGTCGCTTGAGATTATCGATCACGCGCAGGATGGCGTAGTTAGAGAGAAAGACGGTGTCTTGCGTGGGATCATTGGAGCTGAGGGCCACGACTGCCAGCAGGTCCGGGGACACCTTCTTAACGCTGATGCCTTGCCGGACAACTTCGGGCGGCAACTGGGGCTCCGCCAGCTTCTGGCGGTTCTGGGTCTGGACCTGCGCGATGTCTACGTTCGTCCCGATTTCGAACGTGAGCTTGATGGTCATGTGCCCGTCGTTGGTGCTGGTCGAGTCATAGTACAGGAGGTTGTCGATGCCGGGAAGCTGTACCTCGATCGGGCGCGCGACGGAATCTGCGATCACTTCCGCGCTCGCGCCCGGATAGTCGGCCTCGATCTGCACGACGGGAGGGGTGATTTCAGGAAACTGGGCGATGGGCAACGCCTGCAGGGACACGAGGCCCACCACCACGATCACGATTGAGAGGACCGATGCGAAAATCGGGCGATCGATAAAAAAATGCGGGATCATTTTGCCTGTCCCGGCTTTGCATCCGCCGGCTGACCGGGACCGGTCGAGTCGGATTTAGTATACGGAACGGTTTTCACCGGCGCGCCGGGCGCGATCATGTGGAGCCCCTCCACGATCACCTGCTCTCCCTCGCGCAAGCCGTCTTCGATGGACCATTGGCTGCCTCGCCAAGACGTGGCCTGGACTGGCCGGATCTCCACCTTATTCTCCGCTCCGACGACAAAGACGATGGGGCCCTTGGGTCCCTGCTGGACGGCGCTTTGCGGAACCAGGATGACACCCGTTCTCACGGCGCCCAAGATGCGGACTTTGACGAACTGTCCCGGGAACAGGGCGCTATCCGGATTTGGGAAGGTCACGCGAAAATCCCTGGTGCCGGTGGCCGAGCGTACGCCTACTTCGAGCAAATCCAACTTGCCTTCGTGTGAATAGGTGCTGCCGTCCGCAAAGGTGATGACGCCCCGTAGTTCATAGAGCGACGCGCCTTGGATCCGGTTGGTCGCACGCTCCCGGAGCCGCTTCAGCACAAATGTCTCCGGAGCGCTCGCGTTCACGTACATGGGGTCCAACTGGTGAATCGTCGTCAACAGGTCAGTTTGCGCAGAAATGAGGCGTCCTTCGTACAGCCGGCTCCGCTCGATCCGGCCGCTGATGGGAGCGATGATCAGCGTGTTGTCGAGATCGAACTTGGCCTTGATCAAATCGGCTTTGGCCGCTTCCAGCGAGGCCTTGGCCGCCAGTTCTTCCGCCACCGCATCATCGACATCTTTCTGGCTCACCGCCTGCTCCGCGAGCAGCGGTTTCACACGCGCCGAATTCTGCCTGGCTTGCACGAGACGGGCCTCCGCCTGCGCCACCTTGGCGCTGGCGCTGCCGACAGCCGCCTTAAACGGAATCGGGTCGATTTGATAGAGCCGGTCGCCTTTCTTGACATCGCGCCCCTCCGCAAAGAACCGATCCTTGAGAATACCCGTCACCTGGGAGCGGATCTCGACCGGCCGTGATGCTTCAGTTTGTCCGATGAACTCCGGTTCGTCCGGCATCGTTTGAGGTGACACGGTCACCACCGGCACCTCAGGAATGGGCCGAGCCGGTGTGGAGGCCGCCTCTTGCTTGCAGCCAAGCCAGCCAGCCAGCATCGTGCACCCCAGGAACGCTGCCATGACGCGCCGACTTCGTTGACTAGTCTTCACAAATAACCTCTCTGGACTTGGAGACATGTAACATGACGAGGCCTTAGTCTAATACGCATCGAGCCGCAATTGCACCTCGCTTCGCGCGTCCCCCCATGGTGACTATCGGGTGTCAAAGTCGTCGTCCTTCTTCCACCGGGAGATACGACTGCCAGGGCTATTCTTCCACGGTGCTCGTCCACATCGGCGTAGAGTTCCACTTCATTGCCGGCCGGATCCGCGCAGATAGAGACTCCGGCTCACTCTGCGATCGCTCATGTCGCCGAAACCGCCTTACCCGGTCGGCTCGCTATCCAGTTGATGGGCTTTGCGCCCGCCGCGGGTGAGCGGTTGCGCCGGCAACTGTCCCTCGACTATGAGCCGCGCTATATCCACAGCACGGGCGACGAGCGCCTCCGTCCCTTCCCGCAGCTCCCGGCTGTTCTTCACCTCGCTGTTGTTCCGTTCCATGTCTTCCGCGCTCCATCCGCGCGAATGGGCAATGAAGGGAAATTGCGGGAACTGACAGCCGACCTCTGCGAAGAAGGTCATCAGTTGTCCCGCGACACCCTGCACGTTGTCTTGTCCGCCCATAATGATAAATGCCGCCACCTTGTTTTTAAGCAAATGCTTGTTCGCAATGGTCTCCTGATTTTGGATGCAGTTCATCCGCTCGACCATCTTGAAATACAGGCTGCTGGCATTGCCCCAGCGGATCGGAGTCGAGATCAGAATCACATCGGCCCAATGCACGACGGCCTCGTACACACGATCCATCTGGTCGGTCGGATCCATTTGCGTAATCGAGCAGGGCCAGGTACAGGCATAGGCCGATTTCGAATAGAAGCCTTCGCAGGCGCGAAAGCTCAGCTCGCGAAGTTTGATGCATTGCGTGTCCAGCTCGAGCGTCGTCCGCGCGTAGTCCAGCGCCACATCCAGCATCGCATCGGAGGTGCTGTACCGTGCATGGTCCTTGGTCATCGCGGTCGTCGAGATTCCCAGCACGCGGATAGGGCCTGCTTGGCGGACAATTGGACGGGCCAGTGGATGAGGTTGCTGAACGTGTTTCTTCCGCTTTGTGGCCGAAGAGAGATCAATGAAGAGGCGGCCGTTCTCGATCTTGGTCGCATAGGCCGGAACCTGATCCTGTTCGTACCCCGGCTCCCCATGGCCCGTTTGGCGATGGAACTTCCAGTAATGCCAGGGACATACCACGTACTCGCCGTCGAGAGCGCCTTCGCCTAATGGACCGCCGACATGGTTACAGGCGCCGGAAATCGCAGCAAACGACCCGTTCTTGTATGTGAGGGCGACCGGGGTCGTGCCGCACATGACTTCCTGCAAGGGTTTCAATTTCAGTTCTTCGACGCTCCCAATCTCCGTCCACGGTTCGTGCGGCATCGGGCACTCCCTCAGCGATGAATTCACTTCACCTTCTAATCCTTCGGCATGCACCTCTCGACATCATCCCATGCGTTCGGAATCAGAGCGTCTTGTGCGTCCCATCGCAGAACGGAGGAGTGTTGGTTTGCTTGCACTGGCAGAGCGCGACTTGTTTCTTCTCCGTCAGCGAAAACTCGACCGGCGTGATCCCGGTGCCTTTATGCGACCCGTCGCAAAACGGTTGGTTCTTCGAGCGTCCGCATTGACACCAGTAGTAGGTGCCTTGATCCAACGAGAGCACCGCCGGTTGCTTGGCTGCGATGATCGGCTTCTCCATAATGGTGTTCTCCTTCATGATGATGAGGTTACAAGTATAACGGCTTGATCGGCGACAAGACCGCCGTCGGATTGTTCTTCCACACCGACTCATCCGCATCCACATACAATTCCACTTCGTTGCCGTCCGGATCGCGAAGATAGAGACTCTGGCTCACGGTGTGGTCACTCATCCCGTCGATCGAAACTCCGGCCGCCTCCAGTTCCCGTTTTGCCGCGCGCAGTTCGTCGAGGCTGTCTCCGACCTTAATGCCGATGTGATAGAGCCCGCGCCGCCTTCCGGTTGGAGGACCCGGCGCATCGCCGACCCGGATCAGCAGCAGTTCGTGATGCGTGCGGCCGGATGTGAGCGCGGCCGCCGCACCATTGAAAATCCTCCCGACCTCTTGAAATCCCAGCAGGTCACGATAGAACGCAAGCGACCGTTCGAGATCCTTCACATAGAAGACGACGTGACCGAGATAATGAGCTTTCATGGTCACACCCCGTTAGAGACAGCTCCATCCGCTTAGATTCGCTCAACGCCGTGCGGCTTTATGTTTCGGCGATGGGCCCGAGAACGTGATTCCGGATTTCTGCACTTCCTGATAAGGAAGCAGCCAGACCAGCGACTCGTCGGACAAGTCTCCAACCTGAATACGATTCCCCCAGGGATCGCGAAAGTCGCAACGGAAGTGCGGCTGCATCTTCAGTTTGTACTTCTTCGTCAACTTCCTTCTGACTTCCTTGATTTGTTCGGCATCGCGGACCATCAAGCCGAAATGCTTCACGCGATCCGGCTGAAGCTTGTCGACCTCGAAGATCGCCATGAACTGATGTTCACCGAGCTTGCACCAGGCCGCGCCCTCGCCTCCGCGCAACATCTTCAAACCAAAAACGTCGGAATAGAACTTCACGGCCTTCTTGGCGTCGGTGACTTCGATCACGACATGGTTGCAGCCATACACTTGCACCGCCATCAGACACCCGCCTTTCTAGCCGCCTGATCCGACTCGATCTTCTTCAGGGCCGCCACGAATCGGTCCGGAGGCTGCGCGCCGGAGATCGCGTACGTGCCATTCAGGACAAAGTAGGGGACGCCGCGAATCCCGAGCTTGTGCCCGGCTGATTCTTCCTGCCGCACCTCCGCCGCCCCCTTCTCGCTGTTGAGAACGTCCCGGGTCTCCAAACCGGCTCGCTCAGCCAATGGTTCGAGAGCAGACGGCGATCCGATATCGGCGCCCTCCTCGAAGTAGCCTCGGAAAAGCGATTCGACCACGGCATCCTGGCAGCCCTGCTGCGCGGCGTACCAAATCAGCCGATGGGCCAGCACGGTATTGGGTGTCCGCGCGATCTTCTCAAACGAGAACGCGATTCCTTCCTCTGCACCGGCAGCCAGGACATGTTCTTCTAATTGGCGAAAAGCTTCGAGACTTCCGAACTTCGCTTCGAGGTACGCGGTCCGATCCATCCCGTCTTTCGGCATCGTCGGATTCAGCTGAAACGGATGCCACGTCACGCGCACGCCGCTGCCGATCCGTTCCAGCGCTCGCTCCAGCCGCCGCTTGCCGACATAGCACCAGGGACAGACGACGTCGGAATAAATCTCTATCGTGATGGTCGTGGATGATCTACTCATGTCACCGCTCACGCTGATGTGTCAGGATGCTCAAAACGTCCGTCCAGCGAGGCCGCAGCGATCGAGGGGGCGAGGCGTACGCTTTCTTGTACGTCAAGCCCCCAAGAGATGCGAGAACGATGCTGGTGGGCGTTTTCAGCATCCTGTTATGACAAGTGCCCCATCCTGCCGGCCTGATAATCCTGCACCGCTTGAATCAACTCGGCCTTGGTATTCATGACGAACGGACCGTAGCGGGCAACCGGTTCGTCGATCGGGGCTCCGGCCATGACCAAGATCCGGCTGTCCTTTTGAGCTTCGACGACGACCTGCGAGCCACTTCTCTGGCACACGATCAATTCCGCTTCCCCGGCCGCCGGCGAGCCATTGACGGAAGCTCGGCCCTGCAAGACAAAGATGGACGCATTCTGTTCCTCTGGGATTGTCAGCGCGATGCTGTGTCCGCCTTTCAGCTCAAGATCATAGAGTTCGACCGGCGTAAACGTGCGGGCCGGGCCTTTGCGTCCCTGAAACGACCCGGCGATCACGCGCAACCGACCGGCTCCGCCATCGAGATCTATGGCCGGAATGTCCGCGTTCAGAATCGTCTGATAGCCTGGCGCTGACATTTTCGACGCTTTCGGGAGGTTCACCCAGAGTTGAATCGCGTGGAGCGTGCCTCCCTTCTTCGCGAACGCCTTCTCGTGAAATTCCTCGTGGACGATGCCCGAGGCTGCGGTCATCCATTGCACGTCGCCAGGGCCGATGACACCGGCGTTCCCGGCAGAGTCCCGATGCGCGACCACGCCGTCGTAGACGATCGTGACGGTTTCAAACCCGCGGTGCGGATGCTCGCCCACGCCGCGAGGGTGATCCGTCGGGGCAAAGTACCGGGGGCCCGCATAGTCGAGCATCAGAAAGGGGCTGACTTCTCGATCAAGATCATTGCTCGGAAAGAGATTCCGCACGGGAAATCCGTCGCCCACCATGTGGGTCGACCCCGGCTGATAGATACCCAGGACGTCCTTCGCTCTCGTTGTCACATCCGTCGTCATGGCTGCGCTCCTTCCCCGCGCGATGCTTAGCGCGCGACTCTCTCTGCAATCTCACGGTCGATCGACCACCGCCCGGCTCCCGTCACCAACAACGCAACCGCGATCCCGATCACCAGAAGATGATACTCGTATCCTTCACCCTGTTGCTTGCCGAACCAGTTCATGAAGAAGCCGTTGGGAATGTGACTCGTCGCAACGGCGCCGACCATAATAACGGCAAGGCTGGCCGCAGAGAAGCGGGTAAGCAAGCCGGCCAGTAATCCCAGGCTCCCGAAGAATTCCCCGATGATGACCAGGAACGCGATGATCCAAGGCAAGTGCATCGTGCCCGTGAAGAATCCCATCGTCCCGTCGAACCCGAACCCGCCGTACCACCCCAAAAGTTTCTGGGCGCCATGCGGGAACATGACCAGCCCCAACGTGAGCCTGAGAATCAGCCCGCTCCAACTCTCATCTGTCTGAAACATCGCCTTCATAGGACACCCCCATGTGAAATGACCGCCGGTGACCCCTCGAAGATAGTTCTAGTTAGAACTAAAGTCAAGGCGTAAAATCCTATGCCCGCAATCGAGCGGATTTCCATTTAGAAAACAATTCGTTGCAATGAGTGGTCTCGACGGTTTTCGACTATTCGAGCAGCGGCTCCGTCGGTTCTCAGATGTGCTACCGCGGCAAACCCTCATCCTCATCCAGCGGGTGCCGCCGAGCAGCTTTCATCGCGTGCCCGCGGCGGAAGAAACCCGTCGGGGGACGGGTGGGGCGAGGACGAATGGACTGATGGCGACGGGACCGCTGATTTTACTTTCTGTCTTTGATCGCCCGCTCGACTTCACGGCCGGCTTCGCGCGTTTTGATCGACTCGCGACGGTCGTAGAGTTTCTTGCCCTTGGCGAGCCCGAGCTCGACCTTGGCATGGCCGCGCTTCGAGAAATAGATGCGGAGGGGAATGAGCGTGAGACCCTTTTGCTGGGTTTTCCCGAGCAGCTTGTTGATCTCTTTCTTGTGGAGGAGGAGCTTGCGGACTCTGAGAGGCTCGTGGTTCATGAGGTTGCCGTGGCTGTAGGGGCTGATGTGGCAGTGATGGAGAAACACCTCGCCATCCTTCACGCTGGCGTAACTGTCTTGAAGATTCACCCGCCCATCGCGAAGAGACTTTACCTCGGTCCCTTGCAACATGATTCCCGCTTCGAACTTCTCTTCGATAAAATAGTCATGATACGCCTTCCGATTGGTGGCCACCGGTTTCTCGCCGACATCTTTATCTTTCGTCATCGGGCGCTCTTCGTCATACGCTCTTGACCCTTCATCTCACTGAGCCTAAGATTCTTCCCATGCGCGCACAAGGTCCGATTGATTCTTTCGGCACCATTCTCTCCGGACTGGCTAAACGTCTCGGGCTTGAATCTCACCTGTTTGAATTCCGCCTTCAGCGCCAATGGCGCGAGATCGTCGGAGACCCGATGGCCGCCCATACCTGGCCGGACCAGATCCGCTTCAAGAAGCTCCACCTGACCGTTCGGAACTCCGTCTGGCTGCAACAACTGACGTTTCTCAAACCGACGTTGCTGGCCAAGCTCAATGAACGAGCCGGAACCGAACTCGTCACCGAGATCGCCTTACGCGTGGGAGAAATCCCTTCACGCGACCGACAGAGCATCCCGGCCGCCCATCCGAACGACGCGCCGGCCGTGAACGAAGCTGCGCAGACCGAAACCTCCGCCCCCGTCGCGGCGATTCAAGACCCCGCCATTCGCCAGCGGTTCACAGAGGTGATAGGGACGTATCTTTCTCGGGCTCCGTTTCCAACGGGATCGGATCCGTCACGCGTCCCTTGAAGAGCACGCGCGTGGCTGGAAAACCCTCGCTGCCCTTCGGTACGGGACCGACTCCCGCCTCTTCCTCCTGCTCCTGCAATCGATAGTACCCTCGCACCGCCTTGTCGATGTCGCTGACGACCGACGGATCGCCGGCCACAAATTTCCTCAGCACCTCGGGCTCCGTCCAGTCCGCATTGTCGAAGACATAGAGCATCACCCGTCTATAGCGTCCGCCCGGATCGCCCGGGGTCGTCGGCTGAATCTTCTTTGTCGTGGCCAAACCATCCGCCTGGCGCCCGAGTTTTCGGAACCGTCGAAGCAGGATCTCGATCTGCTGATCCGTGGTGCCGCCAGGCACATGGGTCATGACAATCTCACCGACTTGGGAGCCCACGCTGAACGGCGGGATCGACCGGTCCGGCCGGCTGAGATACATGCCGCCCCAGATCAGTGCAAAGGAGCCGATCAGCACGCCGAGCGCCAGCTTGACGACGATGTCGAGCGGTTTCTTGGTCGGTTGGTCCATGAGAGGGGAGAGGAAGGGGAACCGTCGCCGTCACGCGACTACGTGCCGGCCGGCTCGTCGGGCGCCGCATCCTCGCGCTCGACGGTCTCGGCGAGTCTCGCGACGGCCACCACCCGGTCCTCTTCTCCGTCGAGATCGAGAATCCTGACGCCTTGGGTATTGCGGCCGATCTCGCGGATGTCGTCGACTTTGCAGCGCAGGACTTTCCCTTGCGCGGCCATCAGCATGATCTCGTCGCCGTCGCGTACTTGAAGGAATCCGACGGCCAGCCCGTTCCGTTCAGTCGTTTTCACGCTGATGATGCCTTTCCCGCCGCGCCCCTGGACGCGATACTCCGTGACCGGCGTCCGCTTGCCGTATCCGCATTCCGTCACGGTGAGGATGGCGGTCGTGGAGTCGGGCGTGATCGTCTCCATCCCGATGACTTCGTTGCCTTCTTCGAGCGTGATGCCCTTGACCCCGTAGGCCGTGCGCCCCATGGGCCTGACTTCTTCTTCTTTAAATCGAATCGTGATGCCCTGTTTGGTCCCAAGAAGAATTTCGCGCTGCCCGTCCGTCACGTGCACGCCGATGAGTTTGTCGCCGTCCTCCAGCCCCAGCGCGATGATCCCGCCCTGGCGCGGATTGCTGTAGGCCGCGATCTCGGTTTTCTTGATGATGCCCTTCTTCGTCGCCATGATCACGAACCGGTCTGCGCGATATTCCTTCACCGGCAGCGTGGCCGTGACTTTCTCGTTGCTGGACAAGGCGAGCAGATTCACCAGGGCTTTTCCCTTTGCCGCACGGCTGGCCTCCGGAATCTCATGCACCTTGAGCCAATAGACTTTCCCGGCGTCGGTGAAGAACAACAGCGTGTCGTGCGTCGAGGCTGTGAAGAGGGTTTCAACGAAATCTTCCTCCTTGATGCCCATGCCGATCTTGCCCTTGCCGCCGCGGCGTTGCGCGCGATAGAGCGAGGCGGCGTTGCGCTTGATATAGCCGGCGTGCGAGATCGTCACGACGACTTCTTCTTCGGCGATCAAGTCCTCGAGGCTGATCTCGGCCTCTTCTTTGACGATCTGGGTTCTGCGGTCGTCCTTGTACGCCTCGTAGACCTGGGTCAGTTCGTCTTTGATGATCTTCTTGACCAGCGCTTCGCTGCCCAATACGGATTTCAAGTATTCGATTTGTTTCAGGACCTCCGTGTACTCCTCGATCAGTCTAGTCCGCTCCAATTGGGTCAACCGCTGGAGGCGCATATCGAGGATCGCGTTCGCCTGGATTTCGCTGAGCGCGAACTGCTGCATGAGGCCGGCTCTGGCGACATCCGGGGACTGCGCGCGCCGGATCAACGCGATCACGGCATCAAGGTTGTCCAGGGCGATCTTCAGGCCTTCGAGGATATGCGCCCGCTCTTCCGCCTTGCGCAGCTCGAACGCCGTTCGTCGCACCACGACTTCGCGCCGGTGTTCGAGGAAGTGATGGAGGATCTGCTTCAGATTGAGGACTTCCGGGCGGTTGTTGACCAGCGCGAGCATGATTACACCGAAGGTCGTCTCCAGCTGCGTGTGCTTGTACAGATTATTCAGCACCACGAGCGGGATCTCGCCTCGCTTCAATTCGATGACGACTCGGACGCCTTCGCGGGCCGATGATTCATCACGCAGGTCGGAAATGCCTTTGATCCGGTCGTCTTGGATCAGCTCGGCGATCTTCTCGATCAACTTCGCCTTGTTCACTTGGTAGGGCACTTCGGTGACGATGAGGCGCTCGCGGTCGGTGCGTTCGTCCGTTTCCACCGCCACCTTCGCGCGGAGCTTGAGGAGGCCGCGGCCCGTTTCGTACGCATCCTTGATGCCGGTCATGCCATAGATAAAGCCGGCTGTCGGGAAATCCGGCCCGGGAATCTTCTTCATCAATTGTGCGATCGTGACGTCCGGATTCTCCAAGAGCAGCAGCAGCCCCTCGACGACTTCGCCGAGATTGTGCGTGGGAATGTTCGTCGCGTAGCCCACCGCGATCCCGCCCGCCCCGTTGATGAGGAGGTTGGGAACCCTCGTCGGCAGCACGAGCGGCTCCTGACGCGATTCATCGTAGTTCGGACCGAAGTCGACGGTTTCCTTGTCGATGTCGGCTAGCAGTTCCTCCGCCAGCTTCGTCATGCGCGCTTCGGTATACCGCATGGCCGCGGCCGAATCGCCGTCCATCGAGCCGTAATTACCCTGACCGTCCACCAGCGGATAGCGCATGTTGAAATCCTGCGCCATGCGCACCAGCGTGTCATAGATCGCGCTGTCGCCATGGGGGTGATAATTACCCATGATCTCGCCGACGATCTTGGCCGACTTGCGGTAGGCCCGATTGTGCACCAGGCCCATCTCGTTCATGCCGAAGAGGATGCGGCGATGCACCGGCTTGAGGCCGTCACGCACGTCCGGAAGGGCTCGGCCCACAATCACGCTCATGGCGTAGTCGAGGTACGACGACCGCATCTCATCTTCGATGGCAATCTGGCCTAAACGTTCATCGGGGGGCATTTCAACTCCGTTGATCGGCGAGAGGCGAGAGGCGCGTGGCGAGAGGTCCGATCTTCATCTCCTGCCTCTGGCCGCGACTCCTTACACATCCAAATTTCGAACTTCCAGCGCATGCGCCTGAATGAAATTCCGGCGCGGCTCCACTTCGTCGCCCATGAGAATCGTAAAGATCTCATCCACGCCGGTGACATCTTCCAGCTTCACCTTCAACAGCGTGCGCATTTCCGGATTCATCGTGGTTTCCCAGAGCTGCTCCGGATTCATTTCTCCCAGCCCTTTATAGCGCTGGATACCGAGGCCCTGCTTGCCGAGATCGAGGATCGTCCTGACGACCTCGATGGTCGAGTGGAGCTGTTGCTCCTGTCCCTTGGCTTTGAGTTTGTAGGGCAGGCGACCCAGCCCGATCGCCGAGGGGGCAAGTTTTTGCAGCTCTCTGAATTCAGCGGAGCCGACCAGCTCGTGAGTGACGTCCAATTGATGCGCAATGCCGCTGGCATGCATACGACAGGACACTTTGTTCGACTGATGTTCCTCGTCGGGAAGAATCTCGATCGTCGGCTCGAGCTTCGGAAACACCAGCGCGAGCGCCTTCTTCGCGTTCGCCACCGTTTTCTTGAGCGCAGCCAGATCCTTGAGCATGTCGCGATCCAACCCCGGCTCATCCACGAAGACCCTGAGCATCGCGGCCTCGTGTGACTTCTTGTTGAGCCTGGCGAGCAGCGTCTCGAACGAAATCATTTTCTTCAAGATCGGGAGGAGCCGGCGCCCCGTCACATAGTCCTGGACGCCCTCCAGGTAGAGCTCCACTTCTTCGACCGCGAGATCGGCGAGATGCTCATTCAATGCTCCCTCGTCCTTGAGATACCGCTCCGACTTGCCCTTTTTCACTTTGAAGAGGGGAGGCTGGGCGATATAGATGTAGCCCCGCTCAAGCAGTTCCGGCATCTGCCGGAAGAAGAACGTGAGCAGCAGCGTGCGGATGTGGCTGCCGTCGACGTCGGCGT
>CAZOUA010000037.1:0-1104 GCA_964582865.1 uncultured Nitrospira sp.
CGATCAACAAAGGCGTTGGCCAATTTTTGTCCGAACGGCATCATTTTGTCGCAAGTTGAACAATCATGTGCCGGAGTGTGGCGGATGCTGTTGAAGAACAAAATGTCTAACTGTGTGATAGGGCGGGCATTTTTATGGAGCAGCCGTGAAAGGACGAGCTAAAGTGCTTTCAAGCACAGGCTTTGCAGTCGGCGGGTTGTCGTCATGCGATTGTGATGAGAGTTTGGGTGAGCGCGCACGGCGATAAATCGGATATTGCTAGGCGATTTTCGTAAAGAGTGGGAAAAGAGACCATGACGTGCATGCTTCTAATAAGGAGGATGGGTATGAACGCGATACGGTTGAGCTGGCGGATGGTGAGCGTGGTGGCTGCGATGGCACTGGCGCTCAGTGCGAGCCCGGTCCTTGCGGCAAATGAAGCCGAAGTGGCAGAGCACTTGATCGATTTGGTGAAAATAGGCCGTGGCGTCATGTCCGAGCAAATGGGGAACATCAACGACGCGACCAAAGCCGACAAAGGCTTTACCGGCGACTACATGGCGAGTCAAGTGATCGAGCGGTTTAAAAAGAAAACCAAGGTCGATTTGCGGATTCCCAACGTCGTTCCTCAGGCCGCGCTGTACCTTTCCTTGATCGAAGCGGAAAAAGAAGTAGTCGATGAAGCTCAGCCGATCATCAATAGGCCTGGCATCGGATTCAAAGGGTTTATCCCCGCCGTATTTGCCAGGAAGACCGGCGAACACTTCTATAAGAAGTCAGGTGTGAAGCTGAAGCTGACGGGAATCGATTATCGAAACATCAACAACCGCCCTGACGATTTCGAGGCAGAGGTGTTGCGCATGTTCAGCGATCCTCGACATCCGAAAGGGCAGACCTATGTGCGTAATACCATGCTCGACGGCAAACCGGTGCTTCGTATGATGGACCCAGAATATGCTGCGGCGTCCTGTTTGAATTGCCACGGCGCGCCGAAGGGCGGCAAAGACATCACCGGTGGCCATAAGGAAGGGTGGAAAGAGGGGGATCTGGCTGGAGCCATCAGCGTGGTGCTCCCCCTTAAGTAGCGAAGAGTTCGCAGGCAGGCAGGAAGTTCAATTCAGAAAC
>CAZOUA010000037.1:1204-26684 GCA_964582865.1 uncultured Nitrospira sp.
TTCAATTCAGAAACAAGGAGATCAACGATGAGCAAGATTGTAGTGGTGGACGATTCCTATGCAGAACTGCAAGTGATCGAAGGTGTGTTGAAGGGAGCCAGCCATACGGTGGTGTCTTTCCCGAACACGGAAAAACTGGAAGATAAGGTGGTCAGCGAAAAGCCTGATCTGATTGTCATGGATGTAGTCATGCCGGGCCGCAATGGCTTCCAGGCGTGCCGCGACTTGAAGAACGACGATCGTACGAAGAATGTTCCCATTATCCTCTGTACGTCGAAGGGGAACGAAAGTGACAAGTTTTGGGGGCAGCAGCAGGGTGCCAATGCCCATATCGTGAAACCGTTCAAGGGCGAGGATCTCCTGGCGGCTGTCAAACGCGTGCTGGGATAAAGATCATGGCTGCTGCACAGAGCTCCACATCGGTCGTGCCATCCGCGGGAGGAGATAGCACTCAAGCGACGAGTGCGTCGACTGTGCGGGCTGCGATCGTATCGCTGGGGGGAGAGCTCTTTACTATCGATCTGCAAAGCGTGCGGGAAGTGTTTGTGGTTGAAACGATCACTCCGGTGCCCGGCATGCCGGTCGGGTTGGTTGGCGTAACCAATCTGAGAGGCTCGGTGATTCCACTGCTTGATCTACGACAGATGATCAACCTGGCTGCCGAGACCACGCTGAAGTATGCCGTCGTTGTGAAGCATGGCAATTGGCAGGTGGGCGTTTTGGTGGATACGGTTCCAGAAATTCGCACCCTGTCGAAGGATCAATTCTTGCCCGCTCCGACCGGCACAGGGGATGGGGGAAATCCCTTCGTGTCAATGGTCGTGAAGTTGGAGGACAGGCTGCGGGGAGTTTTGGAAACCTCGGTCGTCCTTTCCCATTTTGAAGGCACAGGATAACCGAAAAATCGTAGCTCACTGGTCGATTGCATTGCTTGATAGGATAGAAGGAGGAGATTCCCATGCTGAGGCTCAACGTATTCCAACGGTTCGAAGACTTGAGAACCCAGGCGAAACTGCTGACAGTGTTCGCCTTGGTCGGTGTGATCATCGCAGCGATGGCCGGCGTCGGCATCGTGACTAACAGCCGTCTGGCTACGCAAGCTGAAACCGTGTACGTCGACTACACGGTGCCCTTGACCGAGTTCAACACCTTGCTCTTCAACGTCAACCGGTATCACGAAGCGCTGATCGACGTCGCCAGAACACCGCGCGCCTCGGACTTCGAAATCGAGTTGAAGGATCTCGCGCCGTACCGGGGCGAGGTGGAGCGGTTGATCGCTAACTACGAAGCCACGATCTTGCGCGTATCGAGTTCAGGCCGAGATGAAGCGAAAGACCTCGTGGAATTGAAGGGCGCGATCAAGAACTTTTTCGATCAGGGCGAAGCCGCGGTGAACACGATCAAGGAAAGCTTCGAGAACCGGTCGTTGACCTCTGCGCAAGCTCTGGCCATGCGGGATTTGGGTCAGCTCGCCATCACGGTGAGTTTGGCGCCGGCCTACGAGAAGGTCACCGAACGCCATGCGGAACAGATTAAGACCATGGCCGAAATCGCAAAAGACCTCTCGGATGAGTCCAAAACGATGGCCAACAATGCCACGATGATTCTAGTCGGCGGCGGTATCGGCGCCGTGTTGTTGGGATTGGCGCTCGGATACTGGGTTGCACACAAACTGGCGCTGGGCATCGGACAGGTCGCCACTGTCGCGCAGCAAGCGGCGGCCGGCAACTATCAAGCTCGTGCCAAAATTACGTCGAAGGACGAACTCGGCCAGATGGCTACCTCCTTCAACACCATGTTGGACCGCATTACGGCTCTGGTGACGTCGGAGGGCGAACGCGACGAGATGCAGAAGCGTCTGATGAACTTCCTCGTGCTGGTGTCGGATGTCGGTAAGGGAGACTTGACGAAGCGCGGTGAGGTGACCGCTGACATGTTCGGAAACCTGGCCGACGGTTTCAACCTCATGATCGCCCGGTTCGGGCAGTTGCTCAAGCAAGTCCGTGAAGCAGCCGAACGCGTCAACAAATCAGCCGGTACGCTGCGGGACAGCGCCGGTCAGATGGCCGGAACCGCCAAACACCAAGCGGATGAGTCGGTCAAGACGTTGAGCGCCGTCGAACAGCTGGCCTCTCAGATGCGCCAGGTTGCCGAAACCGCCGGCGCCTCGTCGGAATCAGCCAAGCAAGTATTGCAAGCGACGGAACGCGGCCGTATCGCCGTGCAAGAAACCGTGCAGGACATGCAAAGCATCCGTTCCGCGGTGCAACGCATGTCGAAGCAGGTCAAGGCGCTCGGTGACCGATCGTTGGAAATTTCACAGATCGTGTCGACGATTCGAGACATCGCGAATCAAACCAACCTGCTCGCGCTCAACGCCGCCATCGAAGCGGCCGGCGCAGGCGAAGCGGGCGCCCGATTCGCGGTCGTCGCCGATCAGGTCAGAAAGCTGGCCGAAAGCTCCACGCAGGCCACACGTGAAATTGCCGATCTTGTGAAGGTGATTCAGTCGGAAACACAGGACGCGGTTGTCGCCATGGAACAGGAAACGCAGGCGGTGGAAGCCGGATCGGCTTCCGCGCTGCGTACCGGTGAGGTGTTCAACGAAATTTCAGGCATCGCACAACGGTCAGCCGAATTGGCGCAAACCATCGCCAGTTCAGCCGTCACGCAGACCGCTTCGACGGACCAGGTGGGTCGCTCGATTAAGGATTTCACCGGCGGTGCCGTGGCGACGCAGAAAGCGACAGACGCTGCACGCGCGACCGTGGAAGACATGGCCAAGCTCGCCGAAGGGCTGACGTCCTCCGTCGCGCAGTTCAAAATCGCCTAGGTTTGGGTTCAGTCACCCGGGGCGCCTCCTCGCGCCCCGGGCTGGAAAGGATAGGCATGAGCTCCGAACTGGACCGGCAGGGCCTTCTCGATATTTTTATCATAGAAGCGGTAGAAGCCTTGGCCGCGCTTGCGACGGCGGTCAATCCTCCAGGCGAGGAACTGCCGAGCGCACAAGATCTCCAAAATCAATATGTGTGGGCGCACAAAGTGCGCGGTGCTGCCGGGATTTATGGATTTCCCGGGCTCTCACTCTTGGGGGAATTGCTCGAAACGACGTTGGAGCAGTCCACGACCATCGACGCTACTCTCTGGCCGAAGACAGTAGGGGCGTTGCGCGGGATGGTCGAGGCGTTTCAATCTCAACTCGACATTGTCAAACAAGGCGGTCAGGAAGATCCGACCGTCAGTGCGCGATGGAAGTCGGAGATGGCTGTGCTCCTGCCGGGGGCTTCCTCTTCCAGCGTTGCAAATGGAGCGTGTTCGGACGAGCTCCCTCCGGATTATTTGGTGCCCAATATCGACGCGGAAGTTCTTTCCTATTTTGCTCCGGAAGCGGACGAGTACCTCCAGACGTTGGAAGTGCTTGCCAATCGTCTTCGGGATAATCCAGGGGATGCGGAAACCGTACAGTCCCTGTATCGGACTGCTCATACATTGAAGGGTTCAGCGCATACGATTGGTTTTAAGGTGATCGGGGACCTTGCTCATCCTGTCGAGGCCTGCATGATTGCGGTGCGGGATGGGCAGATTTCTGTCTCCACCGCACTGCTCTCGACGATCGCCGGCGCAGTGAATGTCATCCGGCTGCTGATGCGTCGGGACGACAGCAAGATTGAGCAGCTTCGGCATGATGTGCCGGAAGTCCGGCAGACGCTCGATCAGATCTGCAACGGAGAACCCGTTGGCGCGCCGCCGCCGTCGGCGCCTTTAATGGCACAAGAACAGCCGGCAATGCAGGTTGCGACGGCTGTTTTGGAGCCGTCTGCTGAACCCACCGAGTCGCTGCAGGCATCAACTGCCACCCCGGCGCAACTGACGGATGAATACCTCATGCCTCAGCTGGATCCGGAGGTATTGTCCTATTTCGCTCCGGAAGCCCAGGAATACTTGGAGTCGTTGGAGGCACAGCTGCTCAGGCTCGAGAAAGAATCGCAAAACTCCGAATTGATCAATCAGTTATTTCGAACCGCACATACCCTGAAGGGGTCGGCTTATACAGTTGGTTTTCAGGCGATCGGCGACTTAACCCACTACGTCGAAGACTTTATGGGAGCGGTGCGCGAAGGAAGGGTCAAAGTTCTGGCTGGCCACACCGACGTGTTGCTTCGGGCGGTGGATGTGGTGCGGCTGCTCATGCGCCGCGATCCGACTCTGATGGGAACCTTGCGCCAGAGGTTTTCCGCTGCCATGCAGGGGTTGAAACAATTGGAGCAGTCGGCGGCTCAAGAGACCGCCGAAAAAGTTGCGGTGGTGAAGCCGGCTCCGGTCCCAGTCATTCAAGAATCCCGTGAACAGCCGGAGGCAGAACAGGTCAAGGGAGGCGATGCCAAAGGTAAAGATGCCGGTGGGGAAGATCGCGAAGTCATTCGCGTCAGTCGGGATCGGTTGGAGCGGCTGTTGAACCTCGTCGGCGAGTTAGTCATCGGCCGTGGACGGCTTGAACAGCGGCTGCAGGTCCTGGAGCAACTTTCGCAACAGGTGTTGGCTTGTAAAGGCCGGTTGATGGATTCGGTCCGTTCTTTCGAAGAAAAACACACGTTTACACTCCCCTCGTCAGGAGCTACTCCTTCAGATGAAGGGAAAGCCGTTCCAACTCCTGGAGCGGCAGGATTCCAGGGCTTGAGCGACTTCGGTAGCCTGGAGTTCGACAAATACGACGATTTCAACATTCTCGCGCGGCGTATCAGCGAAGTGACGGCCGATATTTCAGAGTCCATGACTCAGTTAAGCGGATCGATCCGTCGTTCGCACGAAGACATGAGCCAGCTGCAGCAGTTGACTCTCGGTATGCGGGATGAAATTGCCCGTGCGCGAATGGTGCCGATCGGCACGCCCTTTACACGGTTTCGCCGGGCAACGCGCGAAATGGCGCGGGCGACAGGTAAAGAGGTTACCTTGGTCACGTCCGGAGAACATACCGAAGTCGACACCGGTGTCGTGGAGCGCTTGGTCGATCCTTTAGTGCACCTGGTCCGCAACGCGGTCTACCATGGCATCGAACCGGCTGCCCAGCGAGTATCGAAAGGGAAGCCGGCTGCCGGAACGATTTATCTTCATGCCTCACATCGCGGCAACGCCGTTCTGATCGAAGTCGAGGACGACGGGGCAGGCCTGGATATCGATAAGATTCGGGCAAAAGCCATCGAGCGCGGCCTCGTTAAGTCTGAAGTGGCCAGGAACCTTCCCGAGGCGGAAGCGATCAAGTTTATCTTCATGCCGGGATTTTCAACCGCCGATCAGATCGGTGATCAGGCCGGTCGCGGCGTCGGCATGGACGTGGTCAAACGTGTCATCGAGAGCATGAACGGCCACATCGACGTGGAGTCTGTGCGTGGTATTGGAACCAAGTTCACGCTCCACCTCCCGTTGACGTTGCTCATTGCCACGGCTTTGATGGTACGGTCCGGAAACGAGCGGTACGGAATCCCGTTGCCGAGCGTGCGCGAGGTGACCATGCTGACGGCGGGTTCGTACCAGCAAATGGGTGAACGGTCGATGTTGCAGATCGGAGATGAAGCGATAGACGTGCAGCCGCTTCAGCAGTTGCTGTCTCGGGGCGGTGCCGGCAGAGTGGAGATCGGGAAACCGGTCGTGATCGTGCGCACCGGTGTCGGGCCGGTCGGCCTTGCGGTCGATGAATTACTCGGACGTCAGGAAATCGTCATAAAACCGATCGGATCGCTTAAATCGTTGGAACGATCATGCTTTGGCGGAGCCACGATCGATCCAGAAGGCCGGGTGGTGCTCGTGCTCGATCCGGCGCGGTTGGTATCGGGCGGGAACAAGACCGTGGCGTCGCTGGACATGTCGAGCGACGGATCGGAGTCGATCGATACGGAGACGCCGATCGAAGCCTCGCATGCGCAACAGGCGGTCGAGCAAAAACTGCTGTTGATCGACGATTCATTGAGCATCAGAAAGTTCGTCGGGCGCATGCTGGAGACGGCCGGCTATGAAGTGGACACAGCGGTCGATGGTGAAGAAGGGCTGCGGAAAGCCTCCGCCAAGAACTATCGGCTGATCTTGACGGATCTTGAAATGCCGAAACTCAACGGATACGAAGTCATTCAGGCGCTGCGCAGCCGGCCGCAAACGCAGCAGACACCGATCATCGTCATGACGACGAGGGCGGGGGACAAACACCGCCAGATGGCGCTCAATATCGGAGCCAGCTCGTATATTGCCAAGCCCGTGGAAGAGCGGGCGCTCATCCAAGAGCTCGAGCGTTGGATCGGGCAAGAATCCGCCGCTCGGAAGGTGTAACGGCTTTCATTTGTCGAGCGCTCAGTCATCGGTCAGGATGGAAACGGGACGGTTCTCACTATGAGTTTGCGCGGGCATCACAGAACGACGATTGCCGCGGTGCAGGCAGCCAGTTTTCTGGTTGTGCGCTTCAGCAAGAATGTTTATGCCCTGCCTTCGCAAGGGGTGCGGGGCGTGCTCACTCATGAAGAGGCGGGTAGAGAGCGAACGGTCACGGCCGTGGGCGTGAACTATCGGGACGTGGAGCTCGCGGGGCGTCTATCGACAACACTCGACCTGTCTCATCCCGATATGCGCACCGTTCTCTATTCCAACGGGCAATCGAACGGTGCTATTCGCGTTGAGGAAGTCATCGGTATGATCGAGGTGGAGCGGGAGCAATGCATGCCATTGCCGCCGCATTTTCAGCGGGAGGAACGAGCGTGGATCTCCGGCATGCTCTTTTTCCGTGAACAGCTCGCGCTGATCCTGAATCCGGAGTGGGTGTTGGGAGAATTGGGTGAAACGGTTTCGGCCGATCAGGATCGCTCGAAACCGGAATCGCTTTTCCAGACGACCGGAGCCGGGGGGACATGTTAAGAGCGGCACGTGTGCAAGACCAGGTGGTCGCGGCGAAAAAAGCCTGGAACGTCGTGGTCTTTTCTGTCGGGGGCGTGAAGCTCGCGGCCAGAACCGAGGATGTCGGCGGTGTGTCAGCGTGGAGCGAGCCGGTCCCGGTCCCCAGCCGTACTCCGTTTGTCGGTGCGATGCTTAAGCGTGAACATGACGTGATGCCGGTATACGATCTGGCAACGCGTCTGCAACGCGAGCCTAAAGGGGATGACCTGTTGTGCCTCGTCGCTCGTCATGTGGACGGTCCCGTGGTCATTTGCATCGATTCGGTTATTCCTTCGCTCCATAGTATTGAGGTCAGCCAGATCACTTCGAGCAAGCACATGGATCTGGAAACGCTTGGAAGCTTCAGCGAGAACGGCGAAGATATCGACATTGTCGCACTCAAGAGGATTGGCAGAAACAGGCAAGATAGCGGGCGGATTTAGCTTGGTTGAAAGGGATCTGGATATGCCAAAAGTGTTAGTGGCGGACGATAGCATTGCCGTGCGGAAAGTCGCCGAGCGGCTGCTGACCGAGGCCGGACTGGGCGTCACATTGGCTGCAAACGGGGAGGAGGCCTTGGCCTATTTAGCCAAGGAGGTGCCGGACTTGATCGTCTCCGATGTGATCATGCCTGATAAGAGCGGATATGAAGTGTGTGCCTTCGTGCGTGGCCAAGCATCATTGGCCAATACTCCGGTGCTGCTGATTTCCGGGATTGTGAATGATGAAGTCTCCAAGCAAGCCGAATCCTGCCATGCGGACGGAGTGCTGAAAAAGCCATTTCAGGGGACATCGCTCAAGGATCGAGTTCTCGAGTTGCTTGCGAAGAAGCAAAGTGAGCAGGTTGCGCCCGCTAAGCCGCCGGCACAGCCGGCACCTCCTGTTGTCTCCGATCAAAGCGCGCAGCTTGCCGGTGAGGAGGCGGAGGCCTATCAGCAGACCCTGTCGAAGCTGAAGCAGGCGGAAGAGGAGCTTCAGAGGGAGCGGCAACAGAGCGCACAGTTGACTCAACGCCTCGCTCAGGTTGAAAACCAGCTTGGTCGAGTCAAGGACCTTGAAGCCGCAGTGGCCAGCGAACGAGAGCAGGCGGCGCAAGCCAGAAAGACCGCATCGGAGTCGGCTGTTTTGGCTCAGCGGGCGAATGAGCTGGAGGGGCTCTTACAAGGAGAACGTGAGGAGACCGCCAAATTCAAGAAGCAGATAGCTGAGTTTCAAGAGCAGGCTTTGAGGGCGAAGGAGTTCGAGGGGCTGCTCACGCAGGAACGCGAACAGACTGCGGAAATCAAGAAACAGGTTGCAGATCTCCGGGGGCAGATGGTGCAGCTGCCGGAGTTGGAAGCGGCGCTGCAAAAAGAACGGGCACAATCGGCGCAACAGCAACAGCGTATCAATGACATGCAGAAAGCCGTGACTCGCGTGCAGGAACTGGAGGCTGCCTTGAATGCCGAGCGTCAAGCCGCGACGCAGCTGGTTCAGCAAATGACGGCTATGGAAAAAGCTGTGAGCCGATCGCAAGAGCTGGCACAACAATTTTCGCAGGAGCAGAAGCGCGTGGAAGAACTCACCCGCCGGTTGGCCGAAAACGAAGCCATCGGTTCGAAGACGACGGAAGTGCAGCAATTGCTCGAAACTGAACGGGAGAGAAATGCCGTCCTGGCGCGTCGAGTTTCGGAAACGGAATTGGCTGCGCAGCAAGCGACGAAGCGGTTTGAAGAGATGGCCAAAAAGCTCGGAGAAATTGCGGGTTTAGCATCTCAGCTCGGCAGTGGCGCAAAACGCTTCTGAGTTCTTCGTTCTCGTGCGTTGCGATTGTGTGGGCGATCTGCGTGGATGGCTAGGAATTACGTGATCGACCGCGTTGCAGTTCTTTCTATTCGGCGCAGTGGTCGTGTTTCGGTGGCCGAACAGCCTGCATGCATAGGGATGTCGATTCATGTCGGGCGATACATCAGATGAATTTCAGAAAGAGCTTGTCGATCTGTTTGTCCAGGAAGCACACGAATGGTTGCAGAACATTCATGTCGCTCTCGACGAACTGCAGCAGGGGCCTCCGCCTGAGCGGCATGCCGCTCTTATCCAGACGCTGACGGCAGGCGTGACCAATCTCGGTGGTTCTGCCGCCACGATCAATCTTCCGGACGTCGAACAAGCTAGTTTCGCCGCGCTGCCCTTTATCGAAGCCATCAAGGATCCCCAGAAAACTTTCTCCGTGCAGGATTTTCTGTCGTTGTGCAAGCAGCTGGGACTAATCCATTCGGCGTTGACCAATGCCACCGGTGTGGCTTTCGGTGCGGAAGCCGATGCTGAAGTCGTCCAAGCCTCCGCCAGCCTGTCGCCGTCCGAGTTTCTGCAAACGCTGCGGGGGCTTCAGCAGAATGAAGGGGCGGCGGCGCAGTGGGATCGGAATCTTGTGAAGACGATGATCGAGCAGATGGAGGGGCAAATCCAGGCCGGTGTACAGCAGGTGGGCGTGGACGTGATTCAAGGATTCTTGGATCGCATGTCGGAATCGGAAGAGGCATTCGTGCAGACGGTCGATGCTCAGATGCCGAATCTGACAGCCAAGCTTTCGAGTCTGGCAACGTCTGCCGAGCCTCCCGGCGAAGTGCTGGAGTCGTCGCTGCAAGAGGTTATGCAATTGCAGACCGAGGCCCAACAGGTGAATGCCGGAGTCGCGATGTCATTTTTTGGTGGGTTGCAGAGCCTGTTGTTGGTAGTGGCCCAGCATCGCGTTCGGCTCGCTTCCGGAAAGTTTGAAGCGATCACGGCACGATTGGCGGCCACGAAAGAGCTCATCCACCAATGGGTCGAACGGGGGCGGGCCGAGAGGACGGCGATCAGCCAGGCGTTACCGATCAATCATTGACGATCACACCGGCCGTCGGCCCCTCGATCAGCGTCTCCGCATTGACTCACACTCCTGTCGAGCGGATCCTCGGCCCGAGTGCTGTGTGGTGGCTTATTTATTGTGAGAGAATACGTATAGGCAAGCAGGATGGAAGAACGACGAGCCATAGACATCTATAGCCGGGCCGAGCAGCAACTGACGGCAGTGGCGACGGCGGTTCAGTGCCAAAATCGGATCGATCTGGACGGTCTGTCGGTGCTGGCCGGGGATATTGCCAAATCGGTCAGCCATGACGATCAGTTGGTCGTGCAGGCGCTGGCGGGTCCCGGCGGGTCTGCGCTGGTCACAAATCTGATCAACGCCAGCATTCTGGCCGCGAAGGTGGGGATCGGACTAGGTTATTATGGAAAAGAGCTGCACCGGCTCGCGTTGGCAGGCCTCGTCCATGATATCGGGTTATTTGCCGTACCGCAGTCCGTCGTGACGAAGTCCGGCCGGCTCACGCGAGAAGAGCGAACGCTGATCGAACAACATCCGGAGCTTGGCTATCAAGTAATTCATAAGCTGGGTGGTGATTGGGAGTGGCTGGCCCAGGTGGTGCGCCAAGCGCACGAGCGGTGGAATGGACAAGGGTATCCCAACCGGCTCAAGAGTCGTGATATCGGAGAATTCGCACAAATCATCGGCGTCGTCGATGTTTTCGATGCCTTGGTAACGCCGCGACCCTATCGCCGTCGATTCTTCCCTCATGAGGCGGTGCGGGAATTGATGGTGGCCGAGCGAACGGCCTTTCCGCGCGAGATCATCAAGGCTCTCGTTGAGCAGTTGTCGGCCTATCCGTTGGGAACACTGGTGCGGCTGGCGACCGGAGAGGTGGGGACGGTCGTCAAGATCAATGCGCGATATCCGCTTCGACCGATTGTCGAAGTTGGAGGAGGGGCGGAGCACGGCGGCGGTTACGAAACCAGGCAGCTGGATCTCAGTCTGTCTCCGCTTGTCTCAATTATCGAGACGCTCGAATCGCCCACTGTGGCTCGCGTGCCGTTTCCGTCCGGGATTGAAACCGATCGGCGATCAAAACCCGCCTTGTCCGTATCCGACCAGTTTTCCTCGTTGCTCGAAAGCCTGGATGCTCTCGCAACTGCCATTCAAGGAGTGGTGGAGGCTCGAGTTCCCATCGTGCCGACAGGCACGGCCGACTCACCAGGTCCTGAGCGGAGAGGGGTATTGCCTGGCCCTGCCAGCCGTGATACGGCGGATGTCAGTTTTGAAAAGGAAGTGATCGGGCTCTTCGCGTTGGAAGCGCATGAATGGCTGGCGCAGATTTACTCTGCGCTAAAACGCCTTGGAGAAGGAGCCAACGGATCTGTCCGGCCCAAGCTCTACGGCATCATGCTGCAGGGCCTGACGAACCTCGCTAAATCCGCCGCGACCGTTCATCTAACGTCTATCGAGGATATGGCATCGAGTCTGCTGCCGATCCTGCACGATATCGGACGGCAGGAGCCACGATCGATGGCAAAAGCGCTCGCATCGCTGCAAGCAGGTCTCGACCGTATCACAGCAGCCGTGCGCCAAGTGGAAGGGGGAGCTGAGCCTGAATCCCCGATACATGAAGCCCAGGCCGGCTCCGAGTTGCAGCTGCAATCGATGCCGGGTTCTGTCCCGGCGGCCCAGGCCGTGCCGGTTCCAATGACTGCCACGGCAGGTGTCTCCTTGTTGAACGCTTTGCGAGAGCTGCAGCAGGTACGTTCGCGATCGGTGCAGCCGGCCCGCGATGTGCTGGAAAGTCTCATCCTGCGAGCGGAACGGGAACCAGGTGCCCTTACCGTCTCTGGCATTCGACGAATCCTGGATGACTTGGATCGCACGGATGCGCGGTTTTTCGATGAAGTCAATCGTCGCGTTCCGGTCGTAAGCCGGGTTCTCCGGGAATTGCAAAAAGGGGGCACGACGGATTTTGTGACTGCCTCACAGCTCGATCCTGTCGTGCAAGAGGTTGAAGCGCTGCATGAAATAGCCGAATCCGTGCAGGCTGGTATGATGACGATGTTTTTGCAAGGGCTCCGGTCTTTTCTGATGGTGGCCGCGTACCGAAAAGCCGAGACGTTGCCGCAGCGATTGGCGACCGTCGAGGCGCGCATCCAGTCGCTGATTCCGATGGCTGATCAGTGGGTCAGTATCGGTCGCGTCGAACGTGCAGCAATTGCAGAAATCCTGCCAGTCTCGTAAGGCAATTCACTCCTCAACCTCTTCACTCTTCGCCACAAACAATTCTCGCTCCAATCAGCTCCTCCTTGTCTGTGTGATTTCGTTTCGGCACGCCCCTAACACGAATCGACGCCCATCCCATTGAAAAATAATAGTTCAGGTTGCCTAGCACTTGGGCAATCTGTAAAGTGCTGCGCTATGAGTGTGGCTTGGATATCCATCCACATGGTTATCCACATGTGATGCACATGTATTGTGGACAGATCGTTTTATCCGGCAAGTCTGACGAGGCATTTGTGTCAGGCTGGACTTGCGTCTTTGCAAGAGGAACACTCCGGAGACGTATGGCACAAGAGGTTTCATGCACAGCCAGTGATTATTCTGCCATGGCAATGGCGGAATGGAACATCGAGTGACGAAACGCAAGGAATGGTCGAGCGCATCGCCATGGCGAAGACGAAACCGCCGGTCTGTTCTCTGTATTGTGCGCGCGAAGTAGGGACCAGGAACTGGAGGCGTTCGTAGCTCCCAAAGCGATGCCTATATAGAGGCATGAATGCTATGATGCCGGCCTCCATCGCTGATTGTACAGGTATCTGATCCATCTGACGAAAAGAAGGAGGGTGCGGTGCCAAAGCTGGTGACGGTGTGGCGCGAGGAAGAAATCCAAACACAGGCGCGGCAGTATGTGCGGTCCTATATCCTATTTCCCTCCGGTCTCATGGGCCTGGTCTGCATGGTTGGCGGGCTTGGTTCGCTGGCGTATCAACTGCTTGCATCGAGCACGTACACCTGGACAACGTTTCTCACGAGTTCCGGCCTCATCGTTCTCGGCGCCTGTTGCGGTTGGGCGCAGACGCGATACCATCGATATCTTCTCGCCACTGTGCCCGAAGTGTTCGCTGCCCGCATCCGCAGTGCCGTCACCAGGAATCAGAAAAAGAAGAAGAACGAGTCGCCGATTCCCGAGATCCAGCATCCCGGCCGCGGGTTCGTACCCATGGTTTATGCGGTAGGAAGCGCGCTCTTGATGGCCACCTCAGCTTGGGCGATGTTCTACGGATCAGTAGACATCGTTCCGGCGGTGTTGATGCCTTGGGCCGGATTCTATTGGGGCAAACTGTTTTTTTGGCGTGGAGTCGTCGGTTAAGAAGAGGGGCGCCCCCGGCTATCTTCGGCGCGTTTTCGTTTTCTTGTTGGCCGGTTTCGGTGCGGTTGCCTGCGCGAGCCGGGTTTCCAGCGAGGAGACGCGCTGTTCCAGGCTCCGAACAAGCTGCCGCAGCTCGGGCAGGCGGGGGATGACAGCCTGAGCCTTCATCCAGGTTTCATGTGGCATGACCGGCGCGCCTGAGACGATCTGATTCGGTTCCAGGCTGCGATTGACACCGGCTCTGGCTGCGATCATGACCTGGTCCCCAATCGTGAGGTGATCGGCCAAGCCTGCTTGGCCTCCGATCATGACGTGGCGGCCGATCGTCGTGCTGCCGGCGATTCCAACCTGGGCCACGATGATGTCGTGCTCTCCTACTGTCACGTTATGGGCGATTTGCACCAAGTTATCGACTTTGGTGCCTTGCCCGATCACGGTTTGTCCGAGCGTCGCACGGTCGATGGTGACGTTCGCGCCGAGCTCCACATCGTCTTCGATCGTCACGCCTCCCAGCTGGGGGATCTTGTGGTGTCTTCCTTGATGCTGCACGTAGCCGAAACCGTCCGCTCCGATGACGGTTCCGCTATGAACGATGACCCTGGCGCCGAGAGAACAGCCTTCCCGAACCACGACGTTTGGATATAGCAGCACGTCGTCGCCGATGGTGGTGTCATCGCCGATAAAGACGCCGGGGTAGAGCGTCACGCGGGCTCCGATTGCGACCCGATTGCCGATTGTCACGAACGGCCAAATCGACGGATCTGCCCCGATGGTGACATCCGAGCCACGCGCAAGATCGTCGGCGATTCCGCGGGGCGAGAATGGGCGCACAAAAAATCGTTGAGCGACCTGCGCGAAGGCCAGCAGGGGATTTGGAACGACGAGTTGCGGCGCTGTAATCTCAGGAAAATGGCGGTGAACGAGCAGTCCCCCTGCACGTATGTTGCCGGCGTTTTTCGCGGCTTTGTCATTCGTAATGAAGGACAGATCCTGAAGGGACGCGTCGTGGAGGCTGGCAAGAGATTGCAGGGGAGTGCCGCCGTTTCCGTGCAGGGTGCCTCCTACCAACTCGTGGATCTGCGTGAGGGTGAGCGTCGCCGAAGTAGAGCGTAATCTCATGGGTGTGCTATTTGTTTTTCTTGCCCTTGGATGCCACGTTCTTGGGTGTCGATGAAGAAACCTTCTTGGCAGGCCGCAGACGATTCTGGACGTAGCCGGCGACTGCCCCTACGGTCGTGAGGCCTGTCAGATCCTGGTCCGGGATTTGAAGGTCGAAGGTCTCTTCGATCTTGTAGAGCAATTCGATCACCGCCATGGAGTCGAGCCCCAGATCTTCCCGCAAGTGGTGAGTCTCCTTGATCGAAGCGGCATCACGTTTCAGGTAGTCCGCAAGGGCTTGCACAATTTTTCCTACAATCGCCTGATCACTCATAATCCAGCTTTCTTGATTGGACGGAAGCTATCCAGCCCCGGTCGTTATGCCGCATAGCGTTTGAATACCACGGCGGCATTATTGCTGCCGAATCCGAATGCGTTCAAGAGTGCCATTTTGACCTTTTGCTCTTGAACGGACCGGCTGATCCCTCTCAAGGCGCAAGCGGGATCGGGATCGTCGTAGTTGGCCGTAGGGTGGATTTGTCCTGTGTGGATCGCGAGCACGGAGGCGATGCCCCCGATGGCCCCGGCTGCTCCCAACGTATGACCCACCAGCGACTTTGTCGCGCTGACCGAGATCTTGTCCGCCCGCGACTTGAACAGCTGTCGAATGGCTTTGGCTTCGACCGCATCCCCGATCGAGGTCGAGGTGGCGTGAGCATTGATGTAATCGACTTGGGCCGGAGTGGCTCCCGCGTCGGCCAGGGCGAGGCGCATGGTCGTGGCAACTTCTTCGCCATCTTCTCGGGGAATCACCATATGGTAGGCTTCGCTGGTTGCGGCATAGCCTGCGACCTCGGCATAAATGCGCGCGCGGCGTTTTTTCGCGTGGGCCGCGGACTCGAGGATCAACGCACCGGCCCCCTCTCCCATAACGAAACCGTCCCGCAACCGATCGAACGGACGAGACGCCTGTTCCGGCCGATCGTTGTATTTGGTCGAGAGCGCGCGAAGCGAGCAGAAGCCTGCAAACACCAGCGGCGTGATGCTCGCGTCGGCTCCGACCACAATGACGACGTCGGCCCGGCCTTCCCGGATACAGTGCAGCGCTTGGCCCAAGGCATGCGCGCTGGATGAACAGGCGGTCGAGATCGTGAAATTGGGCCCTTTCGCGCCATGGGCCATGGCGACGATCCCGGAGGCCGAGTTCAGCGTAATGACCGGAATGAAGTTCGGGTGGACGCGATGCGGGCGCTGTTGTTCGTAGAGCTGAGTGATCTCGCGTTCGCCCATGACCATGCCGCCCATGCCGGCTCCGACAATGACGCCGACACGATGCGGGCGTTCTTTCGACATCTGGAGATCCGAATCGGCCAGCGCTTCTTTGGCGGCGACGAGCGCAAATTGGGCATAACGATCTACCCGGTTGGCTTGGACGCTATCAATGTAACGTTCGGGGGAAAAGTCTCGGATCTGGCCGGCAACCTTCGAGCGGTATCCGTCCATCGAAAAGGGGGCGAAACTTGCGATAGCGGAGATCCCAGACCGCCCGACCAGCGCGGCTTTCCAGAATTCGCTCACCCCAATACCGATGGGGGAGATCACGCCCAATCCTGTCACGACGACCTGAGCCCGCATCCTCGCGCTTCCCTTCTCTACAGACCGCTTCTTTACTTACCGGAAGTGCCAGGCTCAGTCAACCGGCCAGCCGCTGGCGAAGAGGAGGACGTGGCGGCGCGAGTTGGTGCCTGCCGACCATACAACCGGTGTCACAGCGCAGGGATCAGTAGCGGACCTTGAGCATGAGGTACAACCCGTAGCTCAGAAACAGGATATTCGTCATCCAGCCGGCAACCATCGGGGGGAGGACGCCGCCGCGGCCGAATGCAATGGCGACGGAGTGTGTGGCCCAGTAGAAAAAGCCGATCATGAGCGCCTGTCCGATGCCGACCGCCATGCTGCCGCCTCTGGTTCCGCTCCGGCGCAAACTGAGCGCGATGCCGACCAAAACCATAATGATGGTGACGAAGGGGAAGGCGATGCGCCCGTAGTAATCGGTCAAGAGACGCCTGAATTGTGCGCCGTTCTGATACAGACGCCCGGTGTATCCCTGGATGTCACGAAAGGTCATGGCTTCGGAGTCGCCTGCGAGTGCACCGGTGAAGTCGTCGGGGATGAGGGTCAGAGGAACCGATTGTTGCTCGAATGGCGTGAGTGTGACCGTGCCGTCTTGATTAAACCGTCGTTGAAATCCACGGTGCAGCGTCCAGGTGCGCTCGTCATAACGAGCCTCCTCGGCTTCGGTCATGTCGGTCAATCGAAAGGCAGGGTCGAAATGGAAGATCTGCACGCCGCCGAGCGTCGTGCCTCCGATCGCCACGCTGTTCACGTGCAGCAAGGTATCACCGTCGACCCTGGCCCAAGGCTGAGTCAATTTGAGCGTGGCCGACGGCGGCTTCTTTTCGATGCGCACCACGCGAATTTCCTCGGCTTCGTTCGCGGCCAGGGGAATGACAGTCGAACTGAACAACAAGAGGACGAGTGCGATACAGACGGCAAAGGCAAGAAAAGGAGAGGTGATCCTGGGGAGGCTGATGCCGCAACTGCGCATGGCGGTAATCTCGTGATTGCGGGAGAGCAGTCCGAGCGTGAGCAATGTGGCCATCAGAATCGCGAGAGGAGCGATCTGAAACGAAATGCCCGGCATCTTGAGGACGAAATAGATGAGGACGTCCGGCCAATAGGCATCGTACCGCAAGAAACGGCGCACTTTTTCGAAGAAGTCGATCACCAGGTAAATGGTCATCAGCCCGGCAAAACACATGAAGAAAATCTTGGCGTATTCGCGGAGCAGGTAGCGAAAGAGGATGGACATGCGACTACTGGCGCCCCATGTTGTAAAACCACGCCAGGGTAACCAGCGCGAATATTCCGTTCGGCAGCCAAGCCCCCGCAAATGGAGCGATCGCTGCGGTTGCGACGAGAAATTCGCAGGTGACGTTCAGCACGTAATAAATGATCACCACCAGTACGCCGACGGCAAATCCGCCGATTCGTCCCGAACGCTTTGAGACGATCCCCACGGGGACACCGAGGATGCAGAGGATGAGCGACGCGGTAGGAAACGCCAGATCCTTGTAGTATTCCATCAGGCGCCGGCGTGCGGTCGGGTCGCGCCACTGCGACTGATCGAGTCGGGCGATTAATTGATCGTAGGTCGGCCGGTCCTCGGCGGAAGCGTACCCGCTCTGATTGAGCGACAACTTGAGATCGTAGCTGGAAAACGAGGCGAATTGATATTGATCGATGGCATCGGGCCGGCTGTGGATCACGCCGTTCTGGAGACGCAAGGCGACTTGATCGTTCGAGCTATCGAGGAGGACTTGGTATTGTTGCGCCACGATCACGCGAGGATCATCGGCGTTCCGCTCGTCGGCGATAAAAATGCCGGCAGCTGTCGGATCTGTTGCTCCATCGGAGACATAGATCGTCATATTGGGAATCGGCTCAGTAAAGGATCCCCGCTCCAACGCCAGCACGAGCTCATCGCGCAGAAGGTTGAGGGCCACTTTTTTCAGATTGGTCGAGCTCCAGGGCTGGCCCCACTGGGCGAGCCAGAGCGTCAGTCCGAAAACCAGGAGCGCAAAGAGAAAGACCGGGCGTGCCAAACGTGGCAGGCTGAGGCCTGCCGCACGCATGGCGACGAGTTCCTTGTCGATCGACAAGCGCCCGAACGCAGTGATCGAGGCGATAATTCCGGCGATGGGGAGCGTCAATACGAGAAAAGACGGAAGGAGATGGGCAAAGACCTTCAGGACTGCCAGGAGGCCCACTCCTTTGGAGACGAGCAGTTCGACCAGCCGCAGCAACTCTCTGGTCAGCATCACAAAGCAGAGGGCGCCCAAACTGAGGCTGAAGGGGGAGAAAAGTTCGGCAAAGATGTAACGGTCAAGCAGCTTGCGGAGCAGCATGAGCGGCGGCGGTTTCCTCTGTTGGCGCTCCACTATAGGGGACTGGTCATATCTTGTCTACTCGTGGGCGTGCCGATAGGTCGGCAAAGAATGGCTTGACAAGATTTCAAATCCCGTGGTACATGCTGCGCCATTCGTAACCATGATGGGTCTCGTGAGCACTTCTTTTTTTCTGCAAAGAGCCCGCCCATCCGCTTCACGTTCTCTTTCTATTTTCTTCTTTCATCATTCGGTGTGTATCAACTGGGCCTGGGCTCGGTCACGTAACATTGCGTGATCGTTGAGGAAAGGAGGGGTTTGTGAAGACAAAAGGTACGGTGAAGTGGTTCAACGATCGGAAGGGGTTCGGATTCATTCGCCTGGATAGCGGAGAAGATGTCTTCGTGCATTATTCCGCGCTTCAGGGCGAAGGATTCAAGTCCTTGAAAGAGGGAGAAAACGTCGAATTCGATATCGTTCAAGGTGCCAAAGGGCCGCAGGCGGCCAATGTTCTGAAGATGTCGATTGCCGCGTCGTAACTCTTTCGTCAATCCTGGTCATGCAGAATGAAGGCCTGCCGATTCCTGCGGCAGGCCTTCGTGCTTCTACTCATTGCCACGGCAATTCTTCCGCCTCGGTGTTTGGCCATTTCGTTGACAAAAACCATTGATACTGTTAGCGTTTGTTGAACATTGGAGGTCTCCTTGGGCATCGACCGGAGCAAGGTTCTTCACAGCGCCCAGCTGTTCGCTTCGAAGGGTCAATTCGACGCCGCCATCAGCGAATGGAAGAAACTTTCTGCCGAGTCACCGGCCGATGGCAGTATTCACAATTCGATCGGTGAGCTGCATCTGAAGCGCAACGCGACTGCCGACGCCGTAAGCTCGTTCATTCAAGCCGCCAATGCCTTCCGAAGCGAAGGCGCCACCCTCAAAGCCATTGCCACCTATAAGAAAGTGCTGAAGCTCGACCCTTCCCGCTACGACATGTATCGGTTTCTGGGGGACCTGAATGCCGAGAGGGGGCTGTTGAGCAGCGCCGTGCAGGACTATCTCACGCTCGGGAAGCATTACCTCAAAGAGCGCAAGACCAAAGAGGCGCTCGACATCTACAAAAAGATCGTCAGCCAAGATCCGTCCAATCTCGATGCGCAACAACGTGTCGCCGAGCTGTGCCTGCAGGAAAACATGCAGGATGAAGCGACCAAAGTCTATCTCCAACTCGGACGAGAGCGATCGGCCCAGCAGCGCTATGCTGAGGCCAAGGAAGCGTATCAAGCCGTCTTGCGCATCGATCCGAACAACAGCGAAGCTCAGCAATTCATCGAGCACTTTGAAAAAACCGGCGGAGCGCCGGCGCGAGCGGCCGGTGCCGGCGCAGCTACGGGGGAACCCACGGATCTTCTGTCGGAAGCCAGCAGGCGTATCGAAGAAAAACAGTACGCCGGAGCCGAAGCGATTTTGAATCAAATGTTGACCAAGGAGCCGGGCAATCCCCAGGTGTGCCAACTGCTGGCGCGCTTGCATCTGCAACAGGGCCAGCTGCAAGTGGCCCTGGGCGAGTACCGTTTCCTGGCGGGGGCGGCCTTGCGGGCTCAAGAATATCAGCAGGCCGAATCGTTGATCGCCGAATTTCTTGCCGTCGAGCCGAATTCTGTGCCGCTCTTGGAGCTGCACGGCGAACTGTACGAAGAAAAAGGGGAGATCGACAGGGCTGTTCAGCACTATGGGAAAGCCATCGAAGTGTTGTTGCAACATCCGGAGCCGGGCATGCCGACGCTGCACGAAGAAATCTTCGAGAAGGTGCGCTCGCTGGCGCCGGACAGTCCAATGGTGAAACGATTGTCGGCGCTGATGAACGGGGATGCGGCTGCCGCTCAACAGGCGGCTCCGCCGCCGGCCCCCGCGCCTTCTGCTTCAGCGGTTGAATTTTCTGTTGAAGGCGCCGAACCCGACGATGCCTGGAGCGTAACGTCCGCCATCAAGCCGGTGCAGGACAGGCACTTTGCCGCCGCGGGCCACGAGCCGGACCAAGATACGTCACCGGCGTTTTCGCTGGAGAATGCCGCACCGGATGAAGCGTGGACGGCGGAAGCGAAGAAGCCCGATCAGGCCGAACCGGAACAGCCGGTTTTCTCGATCGCGGAGCAATTCAGGGTCTATAGGGAGGCCGGACAACTGGCCCAAGCTGAGCAATGGCTTGGAACCGTCGTGAGTGCCGACCCGGACGATGCCGAATCTCGGGAATTCTTGGGACAGGTGCTTGAAGCAAAAGGGGACGGGGCCGGTGCGGCGTTGCAATATGGCCGCGCGTTGGAGCTGCGTGCCGGCCGTTCAGATCAGGCGGAAGCCGAATCGCTCCGAGGATTGTACGACAAGGTGAAAGAGCTGGCGCCTGCCAGCCCGATTGTGGTGAAGCTCACAGCAATCTTTGCACCAGAAGTCGCAGCGACTCCGGTTTCCGAGCCGGTCGACGACCTGGATCCAGAGACGCACTACACGCTGGGAGTGGCCTACAAGAACATGGGACTGCTCGAAGAGGCAAAAGAGGAGTTTGTGCTGTCGATGAAAGGTGCCGACGTGTTCTTGGATTCCTGTTTGATGATGGCGGTCTGCCTCAAAGAGCAGGACCAATTCGATGCGGCCAGTTCCCAGCTCGAACGGCTCCTGACCGATCCGCGCTGTCAGGGGGCCAAGGCGCAGGCCATTCGCTATGAGTTGGGATTGCTCTACGAGAAGCAGGAGCAATGGCAGTTGGCCACGACGATGTTCGAGGCCATTCCGACATTCCACGACGTGCCGCAACGCTTGGCATCGATTCGTTCGCTGCCTAAGCCGGCCGTATCCGCCGCCAAAGCCTTCCGCTTCGCCAATTAACCCGTCACAATGACTCGATTGGGTGCGGGGTGTCCCTCCAGCACCGCCTCGATATTTCGGAGGCAAATCATGCCCATGTCCACTCGCGTTGAAAGAGTTGCCGATCCCAAATGGGGCAGCAAGACGACTTGTCGAAGCGAGGCCAGATCCGGATGCAGCGCCGGTTCCCGTTCATAGACGTCCAGCCCAGCTCCTGCGATGCTGCCGCCCCGTAATGCCGCCACCAAGGCGTCCTCATCGACAAGAGGACCGCGTGCCGTGTTGATCAAGATTGCTGTCCTGCGCATCTGCGTCAATTCTTGCGCGCCGATCAGGTGCTGCGTGTCCGCTGCCAACGGCGCATGAATCGACACAACATCCGATTCGCCGAGCAGTTCCGGCAAGGTTCTCCGCTGCCACCCTAACCCATCAGGCGGATGCACCACCTGCCGCCTGGCGTAATAGAGGACCTTCATCCGAAAGCCAGCCGCCCGTTGGGCGACCGCCTGGCCGATCCGGCCCATCCCAATGATGCCCAGCGTCCTATTCGAGATTGCCGCCCCCAATAATTGAGTCGGCGTCCAGCCGGTCCATTGTCCGCTCCGCACGAGACGGTCCCCTTCGACGACGCGCCGCGCCGTGGCCAGGATCAAAGCCCAGGTCAGATCGGCGGTCGCATCCGTCAGCACATCGGGCGTGTTGGTGACGATCAGGCCGCGTCGGCCTGCCGCAGCCAGATCGATGTTGTTGTAGCCGACGGCGTAGTTCGCCAAAATTTTGAGACGCGGCGCTGCCTCGATCGTGTCCGCGTCGATCCGGTCCGTGAGCGTGACGATCGCGGCTTCTGCCTGTCTCAATCCATTCCGAAGCGCGGCAGGAGCGGCCGTCACATCGTCCGGCTCCTGCACGAGCGTGAATCGGCCACGGATCACCGCCATGACGGGGTCTGGAAGCAATCGTGATACATAGAGCAGAGGCTTGCCGGAGGTCATGACAGCTGCATCTTAGCGAGTTGTGATACGCGCCTCAACCTTCGATGAATGGTAGCGGACATTTTCGGCATCCTGTTAGAATACCGCGTCATGCTGATCATGCCCGATGCGTCTCATGCCGTTGCTTCCGATCTGCGCAATCTCCTCGGCAGGGATGCCGTCAAAGACGATGAGCCGACGAAGACGGCCTATGCCGTCGATGCCAGCATCTATCGCATGACACCGCAGGCCGTGGCGCTGGTGGAGTCGGACGACCATATTCACGCGGTCGTTCGCTACGCCGTCTCGCGAGGGATCCCGCTCACCGCACGGGCGGCCGGCACGAATCTCACCGGTTCGGCGATCGGTTCAGGCATCATTCTCGATGTCTCCCGTCTTCATCGAATACTTGAAATCAATCGTGAGGAGAAATGGGCGCGCGTGGAGCCCGGGATCGTGCTGGCTGAGCTGAACAAGCAGCTCGCGAGGCACGGTTTATTGTTCGGTCCGGACCCTTCGAGCGGCGACATGTGCAAGCTGGGCGGGATGCTGGCGAACAACTCGGCCGGCCCCCATACGCTGCGCTACGGCGCGGTCAAAGACAATGTGGAGGCCCTCCGTGTCTGTCTGCCTTCCGGCGAATGGCTGGACGCACGCGGCTATGCCGTCGACGACCCGCGTGTGACGGCGCTTCTCTCTTCACATCAGGCGCTGCGCGATACCTGGTCGCTGATGAAGGAGCACGCGGCGCTGCTCGATCGGAAACGTCCCGTCGTCAGCAAGAACAGCTGCGGCTACAATCTCTTTGGATTGGCCGACGGGTTGGCGTCCGGCCGGTTCGACCTGCCGAAACTCTTCGTCGGAAGCGAAGGCACGCTGGGTATCTTCAGCGAGGCGACGATCCGACTCGTCGACAAGCCGCCGGCGACTCTCACAGCGCTGATTCATTTCAAGCGGCTGGAAGATGTCGGCGATGCCGTGCCGAAGCTGCTGGAGCTGGCACCCAGCGCATTGGAAGTGATGGATGCCAACACCCTGGACCTCATCGGACGGGCGAAACACGGCATTCCTGCAGACGCGGCCGCCACCTTGCTGGCTGAGTTGGACGCAGATGGCCCTCAGATCGACTTGCGGGCCCAGGCTGAGCGTATGGCTGCGGTCTGCCGCCGCTATCCGCTCTCATCCGAGATCGTCATTGCCTACGATCAAGAACAGCGCGATCAGCTCTGGAAAGCCCGCAAAGCGCTCTATCCGACGCTCTACCGTTTCGATCCCCGCAAGAAGCCGATCAATTTCGTCGACGATGTCGTCGTTCGGGCGGAACGGATCAGCGAGCTCATCCGCTACCTGGAGGAGTTTTTCCGCGGGCAGCGGGTGCCGGTCGCGATTTTCGGGCATATCGGCAACGGCAATGCCCATATCGTGCCGCTGCTCGACGTGAACGACGAGGAGGATTTCCGGAAGATGGTGCAGGGGTATCACGAGATCCACCGAACGGTGCTCGATCGATTCGGCGGCTCGATTTGCGGAGAGCACGGCGACGGGCGGGTGCGTGCCGAGTATGTCCGCGCCATGTTCGGGCCGGAACTCTACAACTTGTTCGTCCGGGTAAAACGAAGTTTCGACCCGACGGGGATGCTCAATCCGGGGATCAAGATCAGCGACCGTCCCTTCACCGATCATATCGACTACAACAGGCTGTCAAAATCCTGTGCCACCTGTGCCAAGTGCAATGCCGTCTGTCCGGTGTACGACGTGTTTCGGTCGGAAGACATGAGTTCGCGAGGCTGGTTTGAAATCGTCACCGACAAGAACTACAGCTATCTCCAATCGAAACGGGTGGTCGAGGCCTGCCTCAACTGTAAGTCCTGTCGAACGGCCTGTCCGGCCGGTGTGGATGTCTCGCAACTCATTCTCGATCGCCGTGCAGAGCATCCCAATAGACTTGCAGGTCTGATATTCAGGTTTCACGCACAATCATATCTATTTGGCATATTCTTAAAGTTATTGGCGAGATATCAGAGGCTCTGGGACCGGCCTCTCGTAAGGCGATGGCTGGATCTGGTTACGAGGCCTGTCTTGCGACACGTGGCGGAGACCGCGCGGCTCTCTCCTCAAATCGCCATGCCCCCGCTGGCTCGACAGCATCTGCGCGACCGCCATGCCGAACTGGTGCTTCAACCAGGCCAGAGCCCCCGATCGGAAATAGCGTATTTTCACGGCTGCGCCGCCAATTATTTTGACGACGGCGTCGGGGATGCGGTCATCTCCGTATTGAAAAGGCATGGAGTGACGCCCGATCTCCCGCCGCAGCGCTGTTCAGGCACGCCCATCGAAACCTATGGCCATCGTGCATTGGCGCGGGAAGGGGCGCGCGCCAATCTCGCGTCGCTCGCCCGATATGTGACCGTCGTCACCGGCTGCGCGTCCTGCACGCTCGCGCTCAAAGATTATCCGGCCCTGTTTGCCGGGCAGCCCGAGCAGCAGGCCGCCGAAGCGCTGGCTGCCCGGGTGAAGCATATTTCAGAATTCGTGGCACAATCGCCGGTGAAGCCCCGGATGGCGGGTCTCGCGTCAACGACGGGCACAGTCACCTATCATTCTTCTTGCCATTTGCGGGCTGCGGGTGTGACAAAGGAGCCGCGCCAGCTGCTCAAAAGTCTGCCGGGGGTGGAATACGTTGAGATGGTCGATGCGGATCGTTGCGCAGGCGGGGCGGGGACATACCTGGTCAAAGATTTCGACAACTCCCAACGCATCGTGGATCGAAAACGGCAAGCGGTGGAACAGAGCGGTGCCGGAACCGTCGCAACCAGTTGTCCGGCCTGCATGATTCAGTTGCGCACGGGGCTGCGCGGTGCGGTCCAGGTCAAGCACGTCGCGCAGTTGTTGCAGGAGGCCTATGATGCGGCAGACCCGAAGAAAGCGATGATGCCATGAAGCTCCGCAAGGTCGACTGGTTGTTTGTCCTGTTCGCGGTTGCCGTGGTCGTGGGAGTGTCAATGTTGCCCGCACCCAAGGACCGGAATCCGATGATTCCGAAAAGCGCCGAGCATCTTGCGGTCACGCAGGAGAAAGACTGCGTGCGCTGCCATCAAGCCGATGGCGTCAAACCGGTTCCGTTGCGGCATCCGAAGCGGCAGGACTGTTTCCGCTGCCATGCGCGAACGGCGACGTGAGGCGTCAGGGGCGGTAACAAGGAAAGAGGATTCAATGGTGACGGTGATGGTATTCGGTTTGACGCTGCGCGAAGCGGTGGGTGAAACGGAATTGGAAGTGGAGACGCCGGGGCCTACGACGGTGCGAAAGCTCGTCGAATCGTGCGAGGCTCAGCTGGGGGCGCTCATGCCGTATATTCTCAATCGAGAAGTCCTGATCGCCGTGAACAAGAAAGTCAGCACCGAGGATACGGTGGTCAAGGACGGCGACGTCGTGAAGTTTTCATTTCAGTCCCGCACCTCCTACGACGGCACGCGCGATATTCC
>CAZOUA010000038.1:0-25298 GCA_964582865.1 uncultured Nitrospira sp.
CGCGTGACCTCGTCCTTACCAAGGACGTGCTCTACCAACTGAGCTACGTGGGCCTCTTTCGCGCGCATCGTCACTTGTTTAACCAATTCCCTCTGCTACACTTTCAACTGAACAACGACTCACGAGCAACGCTCCACTTTCCCAACGTTGGAGCGGGCGGTGGGAGTTGAACCCACGACAGCCAGCTTGGAAGGCTGGGACTCTACCGCTGAGCTACGCCCGCCGCTTCTCTTTCAGTGCTGAGCGCTCAGTGCTGAGTTCGTCCTCCGCTGATTGCATACTCACTCAGCACTCGCCTGCATCACGTCAAATTGGTGGGCAGGCAAGGATTCGAACCTTGGAAGCCGATGGCAACAGATTTACAGTCTGCCCCCTTTGGCCACTTGGGTACCTGCCCGAAACCGCCAGCCCCAAAAATCTAATCGTAAAATCATGCTCTTCTTGATTCATCGAATGATGAGAAAAGAAGAGTAAGCCGGTCCGCGCACAGCTCCCCCCTCCTTAAAAATAAGGATGAAAATTGCGAGCTGCGGACCGAGCTTGATTAGGAAACGCCCGATTCTATTGATGAAGTATCCCGATGTCAAGACCCAAAAGGCCTATCGATCGTTTTTTGTTTCGCTTTTGTTTCAGGTCGGAAAATTCTCCTTGTTTGGATACGAAATCTCCCCGCTTTTCACTCTGTCTATTTTTTTCATGCAATACGCCCCCTCGCAAATGATGCAGCTCACGATATAATTATTAATCTTTTCAATTAGTTCAAGAAGTTTTAGTCGCAGTCCTTTGGAACGGAAAGATCCTGTTGGCTTCGCGAAAGAATTGCCACGGCTCTCTCAACAAGATCGGGAGAAAACCCCAAAGCCTCTCGCATCAAGTAGCCTGATTCCTCAGCTAAGAGGCGAGAGCCTGAAGCGAGAAAGCGCTTTCTCGTCACAGCCCGCTCGGCAGGATCTTCTGGCTCATAGTAACCTCGCAGCTTTCCCTCGCGGTCCGCTTCCTCTACGCGGCGTAGCCAGGCTTCACGACTTTTCCCTGGTTTCTGAATCGAACGGCCCATCCGCTGATCGAGTTCCAACTGATTCCACACGGTCCATCCAATGAATACGGCCCACGCTTCGTTCAGCGCCTCCCAGGATTCACGCTCGCTGAGAAAACGCTCCTCGGTTTCCGCTCTCCGCTGTACAACCGGTGTAATCAACACAGCGCTGTAGTGGCAGCGCTGCTGCCGCCTGGCAAACGCCAAGAGCGAATCCGGTCGATCTCCCGTACGCACCGTCACGAGATAATCCATGTACGCATGAAAGAGTTCGTGATACAGCGTTTCGATCTCCGCATGGGTCAACCGGCCGAGCGGGCGCAGCGTACTGCCCGCCGCATTGAAAGAGAGTGTGCGATTCAACACCATCCGATGTTCACCCAGGTGGTATTCGGCGGCGAACGCCTGCAGATCGTCGAACTCGAACCGCACGAAATCTGGCGGGACTGCCTTGAGAAACCTGGCAGGCAGACCAAGCCCTTCAGCTTCAATGACCAATTGCTTCCACATGTGTCCGGATGCCTTCGACGCATCTGCGCTATGGCTGCCTGCAGGGCTGAACACAAGACAAAGAAGTAGCGCGGCGGCAACACTCGACAGCACCTTGCAACGTGTCATTGGGAAAACCCAGTTAATCAGATTGGAGCGTGCGTCCTTCGCCGGATCAATAGGAGTCGTCCCGGTACCCCCGCCAGTCCGCATGGCTTCCCTCTTCAATCAGCGCCAGCTGCTCGAACATGGCCGGAGAGACGTGATCAAGAAAGCGTGTGGGTTTTGAGAGCAGCATGCCACTGCTCTTATCGAACACATTGATCGGATATGTGAGATACAGATGGCGCTTGGCGCGGGTCACAGCCACATAGAACAATCGGCGCTCTTCTTCCAAGTCCTCATCGGCAACGAACGAATAGATCGATGGAAACTTTCCGTCGACGACCCAAATGACAAACACGCACTGCCACTCCAGCCCTTTTGCCGAATGGATGGTCGATAAGACCATCCGCTCATCATCCCGATCCGGCGCTTCTACATCCACAGCACTCCCATCCGGCGGCTCAAGCGCCAGATCGGCGAGAAAACTGTCGACTTCCGGGTAGCCCTCGGCAATCGTATGGAGATGTTCGAGATCCCTGATCCTCTTGGGGTAGTCGTCGTACTGCTCTTTCAGGATGGGCAGATAATATTCGTAAATATGGTTCACCTGGTCGGCGGTACCTCGCTCGCCCGTGCCCGACAAACCCTCGAGCGTATTCGCGAGATCTTTCAGCCCCTGCCCCGATCGACCGCTTGCGCCGCGCAATGCCTCATAAGGCCGTTCCGATTTCACCAATGCTGCAAGCAGGTCCTGGGCTTTCTTCGGCCCGACCCCTTCGACGAGCATCAACACCCGGTGCCAGCTGACGGCATCCAGCGGATTCGCTACCACGCGCAGATGTGCAAGCAAGTCCTTCACGTGCGCCGTTTCGATAAACTTCACTCCGCCACGTTTGATGAAAGGCAGCCCCTTCCGGGACAATTCGATTTCCAAGTCGAACGAATGGAAGCTTGAGCGGAACAGCACCGCCACTTCGCCGAGCGGTACACCCTCCTCGCGCAACTCCAGAATCTTCTGGGCAATGAACCGCGACTGCGCGTTTTCGCCGGCTGCCTCCGCCAGTGTCGGCAGCGGCCCGTCGAGCTTCCGGGTAAAAAGCCGCTTCGTGTATTTCTCGGACGCCTGTTCAATGATGCAGTTCGCCAAGTTCAGAATCGGCTGCGTGCTGCGGTAGTTTTCTTCGAGCTTATAGATCGTTGCGCCGGGAAACAGCGTCGGAAACTCCATGATGTTCTTAAATGTGGCCCCCCGGAACGCATAGATCGACTGGCTGTCGTCGCCCACGACCATCACATTCTGATGCGTCGCCGCCAGGTTCCGAATCACATCCGCCTGCAACCGATTCGTATCCTGATACTCGTCGACGAGAATGTACCAATAGAGCCGCGAGATGGTCTGCCTGGCCTGCTCGTCCGTCGTCAACAGGCGTCTGAGCAACACGAGCAGATCATCGTAGTCCACCAACTGCCGCTGGCGCTTTGCCGCTTGATAGCCTTTCTGCAGCTGACCGAGGGCATCCAGGTGGTCGGCAAAGTGGCTGAACTCCTCCACGACGATGTCGTCCAGGCTGCGCAGCGTGTTCTCGGACTTGCTGAAAATCTCCGCAATCGTGCCCTTGCGCGGAAAGCGCTTGTCTTTCTCGTTCAATCCGAGTTGCGACCGGACAAGGGCGATCAGATCTTCCGCATCGCCGCGATCGAGGATGGTAAAGCCCGGCTCCAAACCGATCGCGCGGCCATACCGACGGAGCAGCATGTTGGCCACAGAATGAAACGTCCCGCCGCACACGCGCTCGCTCCTGGCGCCGATCAACTCGCCGGCCCGTTCGAGCATTTCCTGCGCCGATTTCCGCGTGAACGTGAGGAGTAAAATATTCGAGGGGTCAACGCCCGAATCGATCAGATAGGCCACACGGTAGACGAGCGTGCGCGTCTTGCCGCTCCCCGCCCCGGCAATCACCAATGCCGGCCCATCGCCCGCCGTCACCGCCGCCAGCTGTTGAGGATTCAGCGCCGCCGCATAATCGATAGACAGCTTGCGCGGAACGAGGTCGTCCGGCTGCCGCTTCAATATGTAAGGAGTGACGTCCCGGCTCATGAGGTAAAAAATAGGAAGTGAGTGCGCTGTATAGCATTATGAAGAAGGACGTTTCAATGATCCGCCCGCCATACTACCCCTTGGAGGTCGGATCACCTCTCGGCTATAATGCCGATTCATTTTATTGGAGCATGATACAACACCATGGCCACGACCAAGTCACCGTACAGCCAACAATTGCGCTCGCTCGCCGAACTCCTGCTCGCCGTCGCGGGCGAATCAGTCACCGTCATGAAGAAAAATGCCCCCGCGCAGGCGCTCAAGCTGAAACGCCAGGACGAATGGGGTCTCTATCTTGAATTCATCAAGGTCATGTTCAATATCACCGACCGCCTCTCCGGCTTTCATATTCCGATCAAGGATCAGCCTGAATTCATGAACGGACTGGAAGATGCCGTGACCTCGCAGCTCAAGACGGTCCTGGAACCGGCCTTCGGCTCGAGCGTGGACCAGATGGAAATCATGCTCACGATCGGCGGGGCCGTCGCCGAAAGCCGTCAGCTCTACGAACGCTTCCGCTTTTCGATTACCGAGGATAGCAAGACCAAGAACGAGATGTTTGAGGCCTTCGGCGGGCGTGTGGCCGATGCCTTGGGCGTGGCGGGCAATCCTCAAATCACGTCGGCGGCGACCTTGTGTGCTACGGCTGTCGTGCCGGCCATTGCCGCCATCCTCAAGGGGGACGCGCCACCGGCGGCTGCCGGCGCCGCCACTCAATCGGCCATTGGCACTGCCGCTGCGCCGCCAGCGGCGCCGAAAGGTCAGACTGGAAACGAGATCAAGCTCATCAGCGTCATGTCGAACGTCACCGGCGAAGAAGTCGAAACGCGCTGGGGACTCCATCCGCGCTTTCGCCAAGATCTGACCACCGAAGAGGTTCAGCAGCTGACGAAACTGATGAACCGAGTTGCGAAAGTGCTTGGCGAACGATACGCCACCGTGGCATTCTCCGATGAGTGGAATTCTTGGCATAAGGCCGGCCACGCCTAATCGTCCATCACCGAGCGATCAGGCCATCTCTTCTCGCCGACATCGACTCCACCGCTAAGGAGACCCTGTGGATACGACGCCATCAGTCGCTGCCCCATCGAGCCACATCCCAGCCAGCCTCGTTCGACTCACCGAGCTGTCCCACAACCTCTGGTGGAGCTGGACACCGGAAGCGCGCCATCTGTTCGAAGCTATCGATCCGACCCTCTGGTCGCTCACGCACCATAACCCGGTCAAGCTCCTGGCCGACGTGAAGCCGGAACGGCTGGCAAAGCTCGCCGAGGATCCGTCGTATCTCCGGCAATATTCGGCCGTGCTGAAACTGTTCGATGAATACCGCTCGAACGGACACAGCTGGTTCAGGAGCAAGCACCAGCCTGCGGTCAAGAATGTCATCGCCTATTTCTCGGCCGAATTCGGCCTGCACACCTCCATCCCCATTTATAGCGGCGGCCTCGGCATTTTAGCCGGCGACCATTGCAAGGAAGCCAGCGACCTCGGCGTTCCGCTTGTGGGCATCGGCTTCATGTATCCGCAAGGATATTTCAAGCAGCGCATCACCCCAGAAGGCTGGCAAGAAGCCGCCTACGCGCCATTCAACCGCGAGGATTCCCCGATCCATCAGGCACTGACACCGTCCGGCGAACACTGCCGGTTCAACGTAGACATGGGCGGGCGGAACGTGACCGCCGTCGTCTGGAAAGTGCTGGTTGGTCGCGTCCCGCTCTATTTGATCGACACCGACGTGCCGGAAAATACCCCTGAGAATCGAGCCCTGTCGGCTCGCCTGTACGGCGGCGATCAGGAAATGCGGCTCTGCCAGGAAATCCTCTTGGGCATCGGCGGAGTCCGCCTGCTGCGCGCGCTGGGCATTGCGCCCACGGTGTGGCATGCCAACGAAGGCCACTCAGCCTTTCTCACCCTGGAGCGTATCCGCGAGTTCGTGCAGAAGGGCTCGCCCCATGCCGAAGCCAGCGAACTCGTCCGTCAAAGTACCGTCTTTACGACCCATACCCCGGTGCCTGCCGGTCACGACGTATTTCCGCACCACCTGATGGATCGGTATTTCGGCGGCTATTGGGAACAACTCGGGCTCTCCCGCGACGAGTTCCTTCAATTGGGCGAAACACCGGAATCGCACGGGCGAGGCTTCAACATGACGGCGCTCGTCATGCGCCTCTCGGCACATGTCAACGGCGTCAGCCGCGAACACGGGCGCGTGAGCCGGGAGATGTGGCAGCATTTCTGGCCTGGTCTCCCGGTCGACCAGGTCCCGATCCGGAGCGTGACGAACGGCATTCATGCGCCGACGTGGATTTCTCCGGAACTCCATCGCCTCTACAGCAAATCTCTCAGCCCGACCTGGACCGAGACCTGCGACGATCAAGCCATGTGGCAACGCGTACTGGACGTCCCCGACCATGAACTCTGGGCGGTTCGCCAGACAATGAAACGCAAGCTGATGGGCTTCATCCGCGAGCGGGCCCGCACCGGCTGGATGCACGGCCACCTGCAGCACTCACAAGTCTTGTCTCGCGGAACGCTCTTGGATCCCGAAGCCCTGACGATCGGTTTCGCCAGACGCTTTGCCACCTACAAACGGGCAACGCTCCTGTTTCAGGATCTCGAACGGCTGAAACGGCTGCTGCACGACAAATGGCGACCGGTCCAACTGATTTTCGCCGGCAAGGCCCATCCGGCAGACGAACCGGGCCGGTACTTCATTCATGAAGTCATGAACTTCTGCCTCGACCACAAGCTGGGCGGCCATGTCGCCTTCATTGAAGACTACGATATGCACATGGCCAAGTACTTGGTGCAAGGTGTGGACATCTGGCTCAACACGCCGCGCTTCCCGATGGAAGCCAGCGGAACAAGCGGGATGAAAGCCGCGCTCAACGGAGCCCTTCACTTCAGCGTGCTCGACGGCTGGTGGCAGGAAGGTTTCAACGGCGCAAACGGCTGGGGCATTCAACCCTTAACCGGCAACGCCGACGTGCAGGCCCAGGATCATCACGATGCCGAACAACTCTACCGCATGCTGGAACAGGAAGCCGTTCCCTTGTTTTACCAGCGCGATCTCGACGGTGTTCCGCGCGGCTGGCTCCAGCTGGTCAAAGAAAGCATCCGGACCGTCGCCCCGCAGTTCTGCACCACGCGCATGGTCAAAGATTACGTCGAAACGTTGTATTGCCCCGCGATGATGCGCACACCGTCCATATGGTGAAGCCTGTGCGCTCGCCGAAGCTCCCTCGACAGCCTCGGCCCTTCGATGTTATCACTCATGCCATGCTGATCCTTCTCCTCGGAGTCCTCTTTGCGTTCGGATTATCGAGCGGCTCCATCGCGGCCGCTTCCTCAACCAGCACGACGTTGGAACGCGACGCGACCGACGCATTCAACAAGGCGGAATATGGCAGCGTCCTCAAGCTTTGGCAGTCGCTGCCACCGGAGACCACGCCCTCAACGACATTCCTGCGCCTGGCTTTTCAGAGCACGCTCAAACTGGGCCGCCCTGAAGAAGGGCTGGCCATCTATGAGCGTACCTTCAAGAACGGCCGTGATGATACCGCATGGCTGCGTCCGCTCGCTCTCAGTTTCTTAAGCGCCTCGGTCCGGGACGCTCAGGAATATATCCGCATCGCGGCATATACCGCGCTGGCCGAACTGGGACTGCCGGAAACGCGGTCCATTTTGGAAGATGGCTTATTGGATGCCTCGCCGCTCGTTCGTGCACGCGCCGTTGAAGGCATCGGCCATGCCGGGCTTGCAGCGAAGTCCGGCCCCTTGCGGCGCGCGCTGCAAGACGACACGCTGCCGGTGCGAATCGCCGCGATGAATGCCTTGAGCGAGGCTAAAGTCACCGACATCATGCCGCGGTTGATCGAAGTCGCCAGGACCGAGGACGGACCGGAAGCCATTTTTGCCTATGCCGCACTCTACAAGCTCGGTAAGGAAGACATGCTGGTGGATATTACGGGAGCCGCTACGCTTCCCGATCCCGAAACACGCATGGCTGCGTTCGGGGTCCTCGGGCGGCTCAAACGTCCGTCAAGCCTTGCAGTCTTGAGCCAAGGCGTCTATGACCCGGAGGCCTCGGTGCGCGCGTTTGCAGCCGGAGCATTGGGAGAGTTCGGCCAGCCGGGAGCCGTCGCACCGCTCACGCACGCGCTGGGCGACGAGCACGCTCGCGTCAGAGGTGTCGCGGCCGCCAGTCTCGGCCGTATCGGCATTCGCGATACCCGTCCGCTCTTGCACGCCCTCACGCGCGACGCCTCGATGCAGGTGCGCGCGAGCGCCGTCGAAGGACTCCTGCGATTGGGCGACGCCACAGCCGTACTCACGGCCACCGATCTGGCACGGCATCCGGACCCTTCCGTTCGCGCGGCAGCCGCCCAAGCACTCGGATCCACCTCCGATAAACAAGCCGTGGCGGTCCTGCAAACATTGTTGCAAGATCAACAGCCGCAGCCACGCCTCGTTGCCGCCAAAGCCTTGGGCAAGAACTCCGCGCCTGTCCTCTCGCTGTTGAAGAAAAGCTTGCATGATTCCGACACAGCCGTGCGCCTCACGGCGGCCGGCAGCCTGCTTCAACAGATCGACCGTCTCACGAAGCCCTCGCCGCGCCGAGGACAGAAAGGATAGCCATGTGGAAATTCATCGGCATCGCGGTCTTGGCCGTCGCGTCTTTCGGATTGGGATACTATTTCGGCCAACGACCGGTCGGCACATTGGAGCAGACGGTCGGAGATCTCCAGCAGTCGATCAAACGGATGTCCCGCGATGTTCTGGATACGACGATGGGCATCGAGCGCGATCTGCGGCGACGGCAGGCTCTTTTGGATACGAAAGCCCGTGTGGTGCAGGCAAAATCCGATCTGTTCGGCAAGAACTACGGCGAAGCGGCAAAACAACTGGCGGAAGGAGTCACGGCCTTGGAAAGCGCGATGAAAGGCGCGAAGAAAGATGACGCGACGGAGGCGCTCAAGCAGGTGACGGAACGACTGCAAGAAATCCGGCTTGAGTTGTCGATGGGGAAGGCAATCCCGATGAAGAAGCTCGACGAGCTGCAGCGGGATATCGACCGGCAGTTGGACAAGTAACGGGTCAGTTGGTCGAGGTCGGGGCCGATCCTGCCGGCTGTTTCTTCCACTTGGCCAGAATCCGCTCTACCCGCATCCGCACCACCATATCCGGATCTTTCATGAGCGGCTTGATCGCGTCTCGCCCGCGGTCATCGCCGATTGCCTCAAGCGCTGCAGCTGCGGTCAGGCGGGTGAACCAATCAGTGTCGCCCAGCATCTCGATCAGCGGGTTGATGGCATCCGCGTGTTTAATCCGCCCGAGCGCCAGCACCGCCTGTTTCCGAACTAGTTCATCTTTGTCCTTCAGCGCCTTGATCAACCGCTCGAGTGCCGGTTCGCCCAAGTCCACGAGCGCATTGGTGGCGTCGTCCTTGAATTCGTCGTTTCTCAGCTGCAGCATGAGCGGATCGAGCACGCGCTCGTCCCGGATCTTGCCCAACGCGATGATGGCGTACTTCCTGACGTCCCAATCGCGCAGCAGCTTGATCAACATCTCCACGGCGGGAGAGCCGATCTGCCCCAACGCGTCGATCGCCACCTCGCGCACCTGCCAGTCTCCGTCACGCAGCGCGTTGCACAACGGTTCAACGCAACGCTCATCGCCCATTTCACCGAGCGTAATCGCCGCTTCACGGCGCACAACCCAGTCCGGATCCTTGAGGAGATCGACCTGAATGTCGATCTCGTCCTTGACCTTTTCTTCTTCGAGCATCACCGGTTCGGCCTGCTCCCCGGGAATCTCTGCCACCGGAGCAAGATCGCCCGTGAACTCTGCCGCAACCTGATCGGTCAATTCATCAGTTGCAATGTCCGACGCAGCCGGAGCGTTCGGATCTTGTGCCTTGCGTGACTCTTCCATGTTCAATGTTCCTTGTGATGCGCCTTCACCATCGACGCTGGAAACTGGCGGCTAGCTTGCTGCCGGGACCGCGGCTTCAGCCGGCTTATTGCCCCCGGCATGCTTCTTCCGAAGCGCCAAGGCCCGCCGCTTCCGCTGTTCACGCTTGAGCCGCTTGCGCAATGCCCGCATCGCAGCATCCCCTTCGGGATTACTGTGCCCCGTCAGCTTTGCTGCGACTTTTTTCTTTAACTTGGCTTCTTCCGGTTCCGTTGCTTTCTTCTTTGCCATCGACCGTTCGCCTCCCATTATAACCGCCCGAGAATCAACGTCCACCGCTCCGCACGGAGGGGCCGGACTCCGCAGTTTAATTGAGCGCTTTGCGCAGTGTCAACCTGAGGAAATGAGAAGGAATATCTAGCTCAACGCTAACGCAGCGACTTCGGTATGCGCCGTATGGTCGGCGGCCAGCATGGCTGACACACGGCGGATCCGCCTGGCCATCCAGAGATCGCTCGGCAAGGCCCGGAGCGGATGAGTCAGGATCGGGGCTTCCTGATCGCTTGTTGCGCCGAATCCGAGCAAGAAACCGGCAGCGTTGCCCGGTTCTGCATCCGAAGGCAAGAGTTGCTGAGGCCGGCGTTCCCCGACGATTTCGATTTGAACGATCGCAAGCCCCCCCCGCTTCATACCCAATCGTACGGCGGCGGCATGGGAGAGGTCGAGAATTCGGCCGTTGACGTAAGGCCCTCGGTCGGTAATTCGCAGGTGGAGATGCTTGCCATTGGTCAAATTGACAACGCGAACCACACTCCCGAGCGGCATGGTTCGATGGGCCGCCGTCAGGGCTTCCATGTCGAAGATTTCTCCATTGGCCGCCTGTCTGCCATGGAACTGCTCCCCGTACCAAGAGGCAACCCCGCGATCTTTCATACCGATATCGAACTGAGCCTCGCCCTTGGGAATCCAAGAGCAGGCGCCCAGCAGCATCCCGGTAGCGGTCACCAACAGCAGAAGGCCAGATTTCTTGGACTGCATTGTGCAATGTGTCATCTTCAACACCTGTGTTAATCGGTTGAACTGACAGTGCAGACGTTCTTGCCTGTCTGGTTCAAGCTAAGCCTTCGCCAACCGATCAACAATACCGAAGCCGTAGCCCCTACCCCTACCTTTGGCTGGATGGGAAAGAAGAGTCACCGGGTGGAACTGTACAGAAATGCACTCACGAACATGGCAGTGAGCCCCATATATATAAATGGAAGGGGCCGGCTTCGTCAACTGCTCACACGGCCTATCAACCGACTCGAATCGTCTCAGCCAAAACACCGCCCGGCGTTTTGGTGTAGGACAGCCAGACGAGCTCCCCTTCTCTGATCGTGTTCAATGCCACGCGTTTGCCCCCTCTGAAAATCTTGGTGCGAGCCGTCACCGTCGCTCCCACCGTCATATGATTCCGAGGACCTAAGGGTGTCTTGACGACGATCAGCGGAGGATTCTGGCTTAACGTCACAGCGATGACGGTACCCTGAACCTTATAGGTACGTTCTTGCCTCGCCTCGCTTGACAGAGGAAGCAGGCTGCAGAAAATAAAAAGCCCTGTGGCGACGAAGGCCGTCAGCCAGCGGTGGAGACGCATTACGATAGGTGGTTTCATCCCTGAGCTGCCTCAAACGCGGCGGACTGTAACAGGATGCCCTGGTCATGTAAAGATTCCGCCGGACCGCGGTCGGATATTGACTGCCCTCCACCGGCTGAGTAAGATGCCGACCAGTTGTGCATCAGAAGGCGATGACCAGCCCTCCCTGATAACCCCCGACGTGATCCATTCGGCCAGCACGCATGCCTGTTACCCATGATTGACGTTCAACAGATCACCAAGCGTTACGGACAGCACACCGCCATCGACCGTGTCACCTTTTCCGTTGCCAAGGGCGAAGTGCTTGCGTTTCTCGGCCCCAACGGGGCGGGCAAGACGACGACGATGCGCATCCTGACCGGCTTCATGCCGCCGACCGAAGGCACCGCGCACGTCGCAGGGTTCGACTGCACCGATCAACCGCTGGAAGTGAAACGCCGCATCGGCTACCTTCCCGAAACCCCTCCGGTCTATCAAGAATTGACCGTCTCGGAGTATCTCCGGTTTGTGGGCCATCTTCGTGGCATGACGGGACTTGCCCTCACAGCCGCCATGGCCCGCGAAGTCGAGCGGCTGGGGCTCGGGTCCGCGCAGCACCGCCTGATCGGAAACTTATCACGAGGTTATCGGCAACGTGTGGGGCTCGCACAGGCCCTGCTCCACGATCCGCCGGTCCTGATTCTGGACGAGCCGACAGTGGGGCTCGATCCTAAGCAGATCATCGAAATTCGGGAGTTGATTAAGAGCCTGGCGGGATCCCATTCGGTTATCTTGAGTACGCATATCCTGCCGGAAGCCACGGCTGTTTGCCAGCGGGTCGTCATCATCAGCGGCGGGCGCATCGTGGCGGAAGATACGCCGGACCAACTCTCGGCTAGATTGCGCCATTCCGAAAAGCTGTCGCTCACGCTCACGCGCGCATCGCAAGACGCGGCGGAACGGCTTCGGCAGATCCCCGGTGTTCAGCAGGTGCATGCCGGCACTTCAGCCGGCAACTATTTGCTCGAATGCGAACTGGGCCGGGATGTGCGTGAGGAAGTCGGGCGCGTTGCGGTAACGGGCGGCTGGGGCCTGGTCGAATTGAAAGCGGTCTCGATGACGCTGGAAGACGTCTTCCTCCAGCTCACCAGACATGAGGAAGGACTCTCTTCGAACATGGAGAGCTCCGTCGAGCCGGCCGTCATGACGGGACCGGGCAGAACGGAATCGCCCTCATGACGCCGGTTCATGCCATCATCGCCAAAGAACTGCGATCCTATTTTGTGTCGCCGGTCGTGTACGTCGTCGGCGCGGTCTTCCTATTGATCGTCGGCCTCCTCGCGTATCTGTACATCGTGTTTGCCGGCGCGCAGGCGATCCAGCTCATGCAGATGCAGGGACAGGCGGCCATTAACTTGAACGATCTTGTGTTCCGAAATCTCTTTTCCAGCGTGCGGTTCGTCCTATTGATTATTCTGCCGATCCTGACCATGCGCCTGTTTGCCGAAGAGCGGAAGCTCCGCACCTTCGAATTTCTCCTGACCTCCCCCGTCCGCCTGAATGAAATCGTGATGGGAAAATTCATGAGCGTGTTGCTCGTCTTTCTGGGACTTCTCGGACTGACGGGACTGATCCCGCTCGTGCTCTCGCTGTTCAGCGACTTCGACTGGTACCCTGTACTGACAGGATATTTGGGCCTCGCACTGTTGGGCGCCTTATTCTTGTCGGTCGGCGTGCTGGCATCGGCGCTGACTGAAAATCAAATCGTGGCCGCCTTCGTGAGTTTCGGCCTGCTCCTGATCCTGTGGCTTATGGCCGGCGTCGGCTCGCTCCTCGGCGAGAGCACGGCGGGACAAGCCATTTCCTACCTCTCCTTCATGGAACATTACGACCACCTCGTGCGGGGGTTGGTCGACACCAAAGACCTGGTGTACTTCTTCAGCGCCCTCGCGCTGATGCTGTTCCTCACGCACCGGGTTGTGGATTCGACCAGGTGGCGATGAATCTTCAATCCCTTCCAGTCGGCGTCATCGGAATCGCGCTGGCCATAGCCGGCATGGTCGGGTACAGTCTCGCGCCGGACAAACTGTGGCTCGTGACGGTCGCGGAGGGGCTGGCGCTCCTCTGCCTGATCCTGTTTTTCGTTTTGCATTTTCAATCCGTCAAGGCGTTTTCCTCCCGTCGCTCCACCCGCATGGGCGCCAACAGTCTGTTGATGATTCTGCTGTTTACCTGCATTCTTGTAATCGTCAACTTCCTGGCTGCACGCCATTCCATTCGCTGGGATCTGTCGGAAAACCAGAACTTCACGCTGTCGCCGCAAACGCATCGCATCATTCGCAGCCTGCCCCGCGACGTGAAGATCACCGTCTTTACGCGCGAGAAGGACCCCGGGTACCAGTCGTTCAAGGAACGCTTGGACAGCTATCGCCAAACCAGTGCCAAGATCACCGTCGAATTCGTCGATCCCGAGCGGCAGCCCAAGATTGCACAGACCTATGGCATCACAAGAACGGACACGGCCATCTTCGAAAGCGGCGATCAAACTGCCAGGGTCACCGCGCCGTCGGAAGCCGAACTCACCGGCGGATTGATCCGCGTGGCGAAGGGCAGCAAGAAACGCGTGCTCTTTCTGGAAGGCCATGGGGAACGAAGTGTCGACGATCGAGAACGCACGGGCTTTTTTGTCGCCCGGGAGGCGTTGATCAAGCAAGGCTACAACGTCGGAACCCTGAGCCTGCTCAAAGAAACCGCCGTGCCGGAGAATACGGCGATTCTCGTCGTAGCAGGCCCGCAGCGGCCCGTGACGGCCGAAGAGCAGGATCGCATTCATGCCTACGTGGCAACAGGCGGGCACCTGCTGCTGCTGATCGATCCGAACACGCAAGCAGATCTCAATCCCCTTTTGAAACGATGGGGACTGGCCGCCGGTCCTGGCGTCCTCGTGGACCTGCAAGACCGTTTGGCCCAAGGCGATTTGACCGCCCTCCTGGTCCGCACCTTTACCGAACACGAAATCACGCAGGACCTGACCGCCGCCGTCTTATTTCCGCTGGCCCGGCACATCACATTCGACGAGCAGGCCGGCAAGGACTGGGACTTTGTGCCCTTGGCCAGAACGTCCCCCAACAGCTGGGCTGAAACGGATTTGAGAGGCCGGGTGGTGAATCTGGATGAGAAAGAAGACGTAAAAGGCCCCTTGCCGATGGCCGCAGCCCTTTCACCGAAAGCCGCTCCCATCGAAGGCAAACCCAGACCGGCCATCGTTGTGATCGGGAACTCCACCTTTGCCACCAACGGATTCCTGAATTTTCCCGGCAACAACGATTTCTTTTTGCATACGGCGGGCTGGCTCGCCGAAGAACGCGACTTGATCGCCATCGGCCCGAAGGACCAGGCGCTCCGGCCGTTCACCCCCAACCCGCTCCAGGAACGGACGCTGCTCTATCTGCAAGTGGTTCTTCTCCCGGCCCTGACCTTCATCGCCGGCATCATGGTCTGGCGCAAACGGCGCCGATTATGACGACGTTGCGCGCCATTGCAGTGCTGCAGGATGGTCAACATAGCCGTTCAGCAAGGCCGCAGCGAGTGAAGGGCCGAGGCGTACTCTCCGGAGTACGTTGAGGGTCTGAACGATGCAAGAACGAAGCTGGCGGCCGTTTTCAACATCCTCTATGCGATACTGGCCCACGCTGCTCATGGCGCTCGTGCTTGCGGGACTCGGCCTTTATCTCTATGCTGTCGAGTTCCCCGCAAAAGAAACGGAACAACACCGGGAAGCGACGCACAAGAAAGTCCTCCTTCTCGATCAATCTGCGATCACAGGCCTGACCTTCAAAACCGACCGCGGCGAACTTGTCTTTGAGCGGACCCAGGAAAAAGGCTGGCAGTTGACTGCCCCGTTGCGGACGGAAGCGGACCAGCGCGAAGTGCAGACACTGCTTCGGGCGCTCGTCACGGGATCGGTCCACCGCGTCGTGGAAGAGAACCCGACCACGCTGACCCCCTTCGGTCTCGACAAACCTGTCACGACGGTCACCGTCATCACCTCCGGCGGACGCGAAACCCTTTTCATCGGCGACAGCGGCCCATTGACGTCCACGCTGTACGTGCTTCGGGAATCCGATCATAAAGTGCTGCTCACCGATCTGGCGCCGAAAGATTTCGTAAACAAATCGCTCATGACCTTTCGACGGAAAGACATCCTGCATGTGACGCAAAGCGACATCGAACGGATTCGGCTTACCTACCCCACCACTGAAACCGTGCTCTACCGCGTGAGCGACAAACCGAAGCCCAAATGGAAAATCCGCTATCCCGTCGAAGCCGAAGCCGATCTCAATGAAATCCGGATGCTGCTCCTCAGGCTGGAAGACTTGAAGGCCCTGGGCATCGTCGATCCGGGGCCCGAGCGTGACGTGCTCGCGAAAACGCTGACAACACCGAAAGTGAAGATCACCTTGCACGCGGCGGACGGCGACCAAACGGTGAAACTCTACCAGCCGGATCCTTCCAGCGGCGAAGCGATCGCGGAAACCGTCCCGGAGGCGCCGCTCTACCGAATCAATCCCACGACGATCAAGGATTTCACGAAGGAACTTTTCGCGTTTCAGGACAAGCGTCTCCTGGGCGTCGATAGCACCGACATCGCCATGCTGGCCGTCACCACGCGCACCGAACAGTTTGTGCTCATCAATCAAAACGGGGAATGGGTGCTCGAAGATCGTCCCGGTGAAAAGCTCGACCAGCAAGCTGCCGAACTCTTTGTCAGCCGCGTCGCCAACGTGCCGGCAGAAGAACGTGTCGTGAAGCAGGCCGGCCCCTTGGCACCCTATGGACTCGTTAGCCCCGCTGCGGAATTCGTCGCAACCGGGCGAGATGGGAAAGTCGCAGGAAAATTGTCCATCGGCAGCCACGCAAACGGCCTGGCCTACGCGATGGGATATCGTTTGCAGGGCATCTTCCAAATCCGCGCCGATCTGTTGAGTCAGATTCCGACGAAGAAAGACCTGCTGACTGCTTCAAGCGACGGGAAGAGCGCCAAACACTGAACCGCTGCGGTTGATCTCGAGCCTCGCCTAGACTTTTGGCACCCTTTTCAGTATCGTAAGCACAGTCTGTCGGGATGTTCAAAAGAGCCGCGAGCAAGGCCGCGCAAGCGAAGAGGCGAGGCGTATGTTTCTGGTACGTTGAGCCCTCTGAGCGACACAAGAACGAAGCTGGCGACGCTTTTCAACATCCCATATCGCCCCCGTAGCTCAGTTGGATAGAGCAGCGGTTTCCTAAACCGCGGGTCGTACGTTCAATTCGTATCGGGGGCACCAAACCGCACTTCGTGTGACCCGGCGGCTCACCGGGCGAAGCCCTTCTTCATTGTCGCCGCCGGATAAACACTCCCAGCGCCTTCTCTTCTCTTGCCAAGCGCGTTCTCTTTCAGGACATGAGTGCTGCTTCCGGAATACGGCTTCTTCTTGCTCCCCAGGCAGCAACGGCTATACTCGCATTGAAGGATCAGGAATCCGCCAAGGGAGCCGCGATGTCAAAACGCAGTGAATGGAAAATACGAACCAAACCAACCAGCCATGTCGCCGTAGAATACATCGCCAAAGAATTTTCTGGGAAAGGCGATCTCCTCGATCTCTCAGAAGAAGGCCTCAAGATACAAGGTTCCCATGCCGTGCATACCGGCGTGCAGCTTGCCCTTCGAATCACCGCCGCTGACTCGGCCATTTCTCTTTACATTGCCCGGGCGCACGTCCGTTGGGAAAAGGGGAGAATGTTCGGTGTGAAATTCGATGCCATCGACCCGGCCGTGAAGACACAACTCCTTGCCTTTCTGGCGGTCCTAGCCGCTCCGGTTCCAACCCCGAACTCCCTGTAAATACTCCGATAGCTTCCCCCTCCTTTTGAAGTACTCCCTTTGGGTCTAACCAAGGGAGAGGCTCCCCGCTACGCTTGAACCAGGCGTTACACAAAGGGAGGGCACCATGACCTGTAGACGTTGTCAGGGCTGTATGGCGCGAGATCACTTTCTCGACCTGCAAGAAAGCGGAGGAGAATGGTGGATGGAAGGCTGGCGTTGCATCAACTGCGGGAACGTGTTCGACCCCGTGACGGAGCAGAACCGCCGGATGCATGCGGTGGCGATTGGCTCGTTGATGAACAACGCCCAGCAGGCGCGGCCGATGACCGTGCTAAGCGAGGAAGAGCTGCCACTCGATATTGCGGCCTAGGAAAGGCCGGCTGATCGGCTAGACCGGATCAGCTGATCCGCAGCGGCAGACGCTGTTCATTTTCTGCTGTTTTCTTGTCAGCTCATAGCGCGTGGGCTACACTTTGCCCACACCTATGGCACGCACACGATCAGAGCGGTCGCGGTCAAAAACCTCCGCCCTCGAAGACCTGACCCAGAGTATCGAGCAATTGCAGGCTTTTCTGCCGAAGGTTGAAGACCTCGGACGGGAAGGATTCCCGTACATTGAAGGGGCCAGAGCCAGGACCGAACTCCAGCTTCGTGAGTGCATCAAGCGCGCCTTCGGGGATAAATCGCCGGAATATCAAGCCCATCGCCACCACAAGCTCTCCCTCGCATCCGCAGCGGAAACCAAAGAAACGGTCACTCTCATTAAGCTGATGATTGCGGGGCTTGAGGACAAGAAACTCGAACTGCAGGGGCTCAAGCCTTCTACACCGGAAGAATCTCCGTCCACAGCGGCCCCCGCCCCTTCCGTACGTCCGCAGATGACGCTGGTTCCTCCCACGACGGCAGCCGCGCAGGTAACGATTACATCCGCGGTCCCGGTGACGCCTCCGCCTGTCACCATGTCGGTTCCGCTGGCGACGAACATCGAAATGAACATTGCTCACCCGATCTCCTCGACCACGCCTCCGCCTGCGTCGGCCACCCCACCGTTATCGGCCGATAGCCCGGCGCAGCCGCAGCCTTCGACGCCGAAACCGCCGCCCATCGCACCTGAGCAGGTTTCGACGTTGTTTCGACCGCATGAGACGGGATCCGTTGCACCTTCAGCACCCCGAACTCAACAAGTCGTCAGTGCTACACCAGCGGCTCCCAGTCCGAGTCCTCTTCCGGAACCGGAGCCGTCGACGCCAGCGACACATCCTTCTGCTCCCCAGAACACAGCCAGCCCTGCACAATTCTCCGCCACCCAAGAAATTCCATTACCATCTCAACCGGCAACAGAGCGGCCCGCGACAGCGCCTGAAGCGGCAGCCACAGGCGCGTTGCCGCTTCAAGCAATCGATCATCTCGAACTCTGTAAAAAACTGTGCCAGCGGTTTCATGCCATCGCGCGCCAGTTGCGGCTTCGTGGCGAATATCGTGCGACGGTGGCGATTGAAGACGAAGTCGATGTCCAGGACCTGCTGCACGCGCTCTTGCGCGTCCAGTTCGACGATATCGGAACCGACGAATGGACACCCAGCTATACGAACGGAGCGCCGCGCACCACCTTCCTGCTGAACCACGATCGGCTGGCCATCATCGTCAAGAAAACGCGGCCGGGTCTGAGCGCCAAAGATCTGGCGGAGCAAGTGCGGGTCGACGCCGAACGGCATCGCACTCGCGAACGCTGCGCAGCCCTTCTCTGTTTCATCTATGACCCTGAAGGCCGAATCGGCAACCCGCGCGGGCTGGAACGCGATCTTGCCGGCCTCAGCGACCAATTTACCATTGAGGTTTTTATCGCCCCTAAATGAGGCTCTCTATGAAAAAAGCGAAATCCATCGGCGCTGCGGCCGCCACATTGACAGGCACGCCGCCTATCCGCTACGTTGACAAGGAGCCTGCCATTCCGGCGGTGCCCTGTACGATTCATGCACCGGTAGACGGTGGAGTGGTCATGGCCGACCGTGCATATGTCTTGATTCACGTAGCACCGGGACAAACCAGCCAGGTGGTGCGGGCGCTCGGCGAGATCAAACAGATTAAGACCATTGACCCCTGCTGGGGCAAGCCTGATATCATCACCGTGGTTGAAGTGCCCGATCAGGATGCCTTGACTCAATTGGTGCTCAGCCGGATCCATGCCATCGAAGGCGTCGCTCAAACCGACACGCATCTGGTCTATCGATTAAAGGAAAGCAAGACGAAGTGATGGGTCGCCCCCTCCGCCTGCTGCTCCCCCTCGTAATCGCCGCCGCTGCCTGTGCCGGTCCCACAATCCCCCATGAACCAGACGTTCTGGACGTGACACTGCCAGTGTCGGCCGACAAGGTACGGAATGCGGTGGTCCAGGTACTCACCGACGGAGGATACGACGTGGACCGGAAGGATGAGGAGAACCTGACGACCGGTTATCGGAAGGAAATGAGCGGACCGTGGGACTGGCTCTTGCGCTGGCGCTTCGGCACTGGCAGAAGCCGTGTGGAAGCCCGCGTGACCGCAGCCTCGGAGGAGACCGCCAGGCTCCAGCTTAACGTGATGTATGAAGGAAAAGATGGGATCTTTACCAGCTGGGAAGACTCACCGACGGCCTTGCCCCAAAGCGCGGAAAATCAACTGCGGCTCATCAAGAACGCGCTGCACATTCTCTAATCAGCCAGCCTCTTTCTCTCCTCCCTCCGCATCATCGCCAAGATCCAGTCCAAAACGTTCGGCCATACGATAGAGGGTCCGCCGATCGATCCCAAGAATCTTTGCTGCCTTGACCTTATTGCCCTTGGTCTCCTTGAGCACCCGGACCAGATGGCGCTTCTCCACTTCTTCCAGAGTCAGACACGCCTCGTCGCCGAGTTCAGGCGCCTCCGCCTTCTGCGTTGAATCGCCGCCGGCTTGGCGAATCGCCGCCGGCAAGTCCTCAGGGGTCAGCAAGGGGCCATGGCTGAGCGATACGGCCCGCTCGATCGCATTCTCCAACTCGCGGACGTTGCCCGGCCATCGATATTGTTTCAGCAAGGCCAGCGTGTCGGGGTGGAAACCCCGCACGGCCCGCGTCGCTCCCGCTCCGCACTTCTGCAAGAAATGGTGGGCCAGCATCGGAATATCTTCCTGCCGCTCTTTGAGGGACGGCAGCGTAATCCGCACGACGTTGAGCCGGTAGAAGAGGTCGTCCCGAAACTTTCCCTCTTTCACAAATTGTTCGAGATCTCGATTCGTGGCAGCGATGATCCGCACATCCACCTTGATCGAACCGGTACCGCCGACGCGCCGCACTTCCTGATCCTGCATCACGCGCAACAGCTTGACTTGCAGCGCCTGCCCCAGTTCACCGATCTCGTCTAAAAATAACGTGCCTCCGTTGGCGGACTCGAACAGGCCGGTTTTGGTCCCGACCGCTCCCGTGAACGCGCCCTTCTCATAGCCGAACATCTCGGATTCCAACAACGTGTCCGGTAAGGCGCCGCAATTGACGGGCACGAACGGCCTGTCGCGCCGCGGGCTGTTCGCATGAATGGCACGGGCGATCAGTTCTTTGCCGGTGCCGCTTTCCCCTTGCAGCAGCACCGTACTCCTGCCTTCCGACACGCGCGCCACCAGCTTGTAGACCTCCAGCATCGCCGGGCTGCTTCCCACCAGCGGCGACCAATCGTCCTTGTGCTTGAGTTCTTCACGGAACTTCGAATTCTCCCGCAAGAGCCGGCAATGGTCGAGGCTTCGCTGCACGACGAGCTTGATTTCTTCCTTCTTGAACGGCTTCGCCAGATAATCGTACGCGCCTTGCTTGATCGCTTCGATCGCCCCTTCGAGCGATCCGAAAGCCGTCAGCACGACGATAGCCGTCTCGGCCCTCATGCGCTTGAACTCGCGGAGTACGGTCAAACCATCGACGGCGCCCATGCGGATGTCCGTCAGCACCAGATCCACATGACCCTCGCGACCCCGTGCAATGGCCTCCTCGCCGCTGGCAAAGGCTTCCACGCTATAACCTTCTTTTTTCAATGCCTCCGCTAACAAGTCGCGCGCGACGGCATCGTCATCGACCACGAGAATTTTCGCTGCTTGCATCCTGTCCTCTATGCCTGTGCTTCCGGCTCGGCAAACTTGCCGGGCAACGTCACCGTCACGGTAGTGCCATGCCCCTGCTCGCTCTCGAGCGACAATGTCCCGCCGTGGGCCAACACCGTTTCCCGGCTCAAGAATAGTCCTAAGCCGGTCCCCTTGCCAACCTCCTTGGTGGTGAAGAACGGTTGAAAGGCTTTCTGCGCATCCGCTTGCGGCATCCCCACACCCGTATCCTGCACAGCCATCGTGGCCAGAATCGGCGACATGTCGGGCGCCACGCGCCGCCCGATTTCGAGTTCTTCCGGCAAGGCCGCCCGCCCCCCAGCCCGCACCACCACCGCGCCGTGCTGAGGTGTGGCCGCTAAGGCATTCGTCAGCAGATTGACCAGCACTTGATGCAACTTCTCCGCATCGGCCCAGACCAACGGAAGTCCGACGGCCAGCTCGGTGGTAAGCGACACGCCTTTCGCATGGAATGCCGGCTCCATCAGCGCCGTCGCAGGCGCGATGATCCGCTCCACCGACATCCAGGCCGGCTCAGGCTTTCGTTGTCTGGTGGAAGAAAGCAGATCTTGAATGATCCGAACCACACGATTGAGCTGTTCATCGATGATCGTAATCCGTTTTCTCATTTCCGGAGTAATGCCCGGCTCTTCCGCCAACGCCTGCACATGCCAGGCAATGGAATGCAACGGCGTGCCGACTTCATGCGCCACCGACGCAACCAACTGCCCGACGGCCGCCAGCCGTTCAGATCGATTGAGCTGATCCTTGGCATCGACCAGCAGCGTATTCGCGCGCAACAGGCTCTCCGTTTGCTGCGCCAAGGCCGCCCGTGCCGCTTCCTCCCGTGCCTTGCGCTCTTCTCGCGTCATGCCGATATAGGCGACGACGAGAAGCACGCCGGCCACGACTGAACGGTTGATCACGGCAGACTGAAAACGCCCGGGCTTGGTCGGTTGAAGGAGTCCCATGTATGTCGCGGCGACACAAGCCACGACTGTCGCAATCATGAGAGGGCGGCTTCGCAATGTGGCCACGAGCAGGATCGGCAAGACGAAACCATACGCGCCGACGACATTCGCGGGCGCCACAGTTTCCAAAATGACGATGACGAGAAAGACAGCCCCTGCAATCGCCAGCACGATACGATTTTGTTTCTGCATAGAGGAATTATGAGATGAGGAAGCGCTCCGGGCACTTCACGGATGTTCAAAAACCCCGTCCAGCCAGGCCGCAGCGAGTCAGGAGGCGACGCGTACGTCGTTCGGTACGTGGCCCTCTACACAAGCGAGAACGAAGCCGGCGGGATTTTTCAGCATCCGCCTGGTGAGGTCTTAACTGATCGGGCGGGTCGAACGCAAGGTGGCACCCAGTTCACGTAACCGTTCATCGCTGATAAGATCCTCGATACGGCGGGCATACTTCCGGGTCCAGTTGGGATGCTGCTCGACGGTCCCGGGCATATTGGTTTGAGAAATCTCTTCCAGCCCATCTTCCAAATTCGCCAGCACGACCCAGGACGGCGTCCTCGCCAGATAGGTATGGATGGCCCGGCAGAGCGCCGGCGTCATCGCGGGGACTGCCGCAGGATCTTCCTCTATCCCATTCGGCAACAACCCCTCCTGCTTGAGCGCTGCCAGCATGCGCCCTTTATCCCGCTGCCGCTCATCCCATGCGTGCCGGCGTGCCGCATCGTCCCGGAAAGACCCCAAGCCGGCTCTGACCTGCAAGTCCTCCCCCGACCAGAAGCCGGTCAGCGTGGGCAAATCATGCGTCGTGACAACGGCCAACGCCTGCTGAGGATAGTCGCCCGGCGCCTTCCAACTGCCGTCTCCCCGTCGCTCGAAATAGAACACGCGGTACGACAGCACCCGCGCCTTTTCCAGCTGCGCCCTCACCCAATCCGGCACTGTCCCGAGATCCTCGCCGATGACCAGCGTCTTGGACCGGACGCTTTCGAGAGCCACAATCGCCAATAGTTCCTCGAACGGATAGTGCACATACGTTCCCTCGGACGCCAGCTTCCCTTTGGGAATCCAGAACAGCCGGCAGAGCGCCATCACATGATCCAGCCGAATGGCACCGCCGAGCCGCATGTTCTTGCGCAGGAGCTGAATGAACAGCTCGTATCCGCTGGCCCGCAACGCAATCGGATTGACCGGCGGCAGACCCCAATTCTGCCCTTCCGGAGCGAAGGCATCCGGCGGCGCCCCGCAATCGGCATCGAGCGCCAGCACCGACTGATACATCCAGGCCTCGGCGCCGTTACGCTCGGCACCAAGCGCCAGGTCATTGTAGAGCCCCACCGGCATCCCAACCTGCTCTGCGTTACGCCGCACTTCCATCAACTGTTCGGTTGCGATCCACTGAATGTACTGAAAGAACCGAACGCGTTTGCGGTGGCGCTTCCCGTACTCGCGGACCGCCGAACCGGGCGACAGAAATTGCTTCGGCCAATCATGCCAGGTGGCATTCTTCGCCTGGATCAACCGCCGTTCCTCTTCCAGCGTCAGGAAGATCGCATAGAGCTCGAGCGCGTCCCCTTCCGTCTGAATAAATCGCTCGAGCAGCTTCGCGCGGGCGGTTTGCGGTTCGAGATTCGGCTCGGTGCCGGCATAGGCATCTTTCAGAAATTGACGATAGGCCAAATCCAGCATGGCGCGCTTCGCAGAGGCGATGCCTTCGTAGTCGACGCGCCGTTTCTCGCGCATCGCCTGAATCTTGGCTTGAAACTCCGGCGCCCGATACTGCTTCTGCGCATCTTCCGACGCGTAAAATTCCGGCAGCCGTTCGAGATCGATGTAGAGTTCGTTGAGGGCCAAGCGGTTCAACGGCGAATACGGACTCGCATGATGGGGGACGCTGTTGGGAATCGCATGAAGCGGGTTCAGACCGACCAACCCCGCGCCCAGACTCTTGCCCGCCCACTCGACGAACTGGTTCAAATCCGTAAAATCGCCGCAACCCCAGTTGCGGCCGGACGAAAGCGAATAGAGTTGCAGCGCCAACCCCCAGAAGCGGCGGCCCGACTCCAGCGCCGGCGGCACGTAGCATTGCCGCGGCGCCACGATGATCCGCATCGTCGCCGTGGATCCTCCCACGAGACCTTCAGCCCGCAGGGTGAGCTGGTAATACCCCAGCGGAAGGCGTTTGGGAGCGGGCATCTCGACACGAACATGCCGATGCCCCTCGAGGAAGCGCACCTCTGCCGCAGTGAGCCCAGGCCCCACACGTTCTTCCTGTACGATGTCGCCCGCTTCATCCTGCAGCTGCCACTCCACGACAATCGTTCGTTCTTTTCCATCTTCCAATGCGAAACAGCACAGGACCGGAGCCCCGACATCCTCCTCGTGCACGACGCGCACAGGATCGCAGGGCCTCCGCCAAGCTGCCTCGTCCCAGTCTCGAATGGCCACGGTCAGCGCATCCGGTGAATCGACGTGAAACCCCATGGCCCTCAGCAGGGCGCACTTCGTGTGATCGGAAGTGAGGTGGTGAGTTCCGCTGATATCGTGATAGTCCGCCGCGATGCCGACCCGTTCAGCCAGGGCGGAGAGGAGTGCTTGCTCAGTCTGGTCCGACATGATCGAGAGTCTGCTGGAAGACCCCGGACAAGTCAAGCTATCCTATTGTTCTTGCAGATGATTTCTGTAGAATACGTAGATGGTGATGAACCGGTATTCCACCGTCAGATTCGGAACGAGCTCCTGGGCCTACGAAGGCTGGCAAGGGTTGGTCTATCACCGCACCTACCCGAAAAGCCGGTTCACTCAAGACACGCTCGCGGAATACGCCTCGTACGCCGTCGATGGAGTGCCCCTCTTCCGCACCGTCGGCATCGATCACTCCTTCTATCGGCCTGCCGGCAGCACGCAGTTGGCCCACTATGCCGAACAGGTGCCGGATGCTTTTCGATTCTGCTCCAAGGTCTGGGAAGAGATCACCATCCCCGTCTATGCCAATCTTCCCCGCTACGGCGCCAAAGCCGGGAAGTCGAATCCCCGCTTTCTCGATGCGGGCGCCTTTTGCGACCTCGTCCTGGAGCCGGCCCAAGAAGGTCTGGGGCAGAAACTCG
>CAZOUA010000038.1:25398-26481 GCA_964582865.1 uncultured Nitrospira sp.
CCCGCAGTACGCGACAGAAGTTCGCAACCCCGCACTGCTTACAGCGCGCTATCGAGACATGCTGAAGGCGCATGGCGTGGCCCACGTCTACAATCATTGGTCCTACATGCCGCCGCTGGCCGACCAGCATCGATCGCTGGAGCAGACATTCACCGCGTCCCATACCGTCATCAGGCTCCTTACCCCGCTCGGTCTCAAATATGAACAGGCCGTGGAGCGCTACAAACCCTACGATCGCATCGTGCAGCCACAGCCGCGCATGAGACAGGAGACAATCGATCTCGTAAAGCAGGCCGCCGCAGAAGGCATATCGGCTTATGTCCTCGCGAACAACCGCTCCGAAGGCTGCAGCCCCCTCACCGTGCAGGCCCTGGCGGAGGCCCTCGACGGCGCGCCCCCTGCTCCTTTATGACAGCTCGATGCGCGTGGTAGCATGATCCTGGGCCGCGGGTCGCACCATCACAACCCTTCTCGTCCATCTTGGCAGAAGGAGGCGTTCATGCCACGCTGGCGCATAACTGGTATCAATATTTTCTTCTCAGCCCTGTTGCTCGTTCCGCTCACGGCGCAGGCCGCAGGCCACCCGAACGGCCGCATTGAAATCACCGGCGACTACCGCTATGCCGCCCTGGAATTTGAACCGGTCGCCGAAGCCAAAACCCTCGCCTGCCGAGAAGCGTTTCGCCTCGCCGTCGTCAACTCGCCGGTGTATCGAGAAGGAACAGCATCCGTCATTGACTCCCCGCTGCTGCGGGATCTGGCCTACCAACTGGCCGCCAACCACATTCAGGACCCACAGATTCTCGAGCAAACCGAACACGGACGCACGGTGTCCTGCCGCGTCAAAGGATTTCTCCAGACAGAAGACAGCGCGCGCGTGATCCGCACCCAGCTGACCAGCGGCCCCTCACCCGCCGAAGGGCTGGACCAAAACCGTGTGCTCAGGCTGCTCAGCGTCAAAGAGGAAGGCGGAGGCACCATCGCGATTCAATACCAGGCCTTAAAACGCTTGGACTGGCTCGGCACGCATTATCAAGGCGGGCTCAGAGAATCAGCCGACATCATGGTGGACTTCTACGACGA